>CAVRBN010000067.1:0-110106 GCA_963719255.1 uncultured Actinomycetota bacterium
GAATCGACAGCCAAACGTCCCCACGCCGCGCAGGCATCGGCGGACACGTCGTCGCTGGTGATCTCCTTCCCAGCCCAGTCGGCCCACATCCAGGCCGTCTCCGTCAGCAACTCGATGTGGTGAAGCCTGCTGCCGACGCGCAGGGCACGGTTTGGAGGTTCGCTGCTGTGGACGTGCTCGGGTCGAAACTGGAGGGTGCGGCTGGGACTCGTGCCCGCTGGCCTGACCCCAGCTTGATCGATGCGGCAATGGCGCTTCGGCGCGGCGAGGACGCGACACTTGGTGACTCGGCAGTCGATGCGCTCCTTTCCTCCCTGGCGGCCCGGCTTCGTGAAGCCGCGGAGGCGTGAGCCCGAGCGCAAAGCGAGCGCAGGGGCGGGGCGTCGGCTGGGTCAGACCGCACTCTCGTGCCCCGGCGAAGCGTGCGCATCCCGCCGAGGGATGGGCTTGCGGCGCTGACCTGGTTAGAGGATCTACCGGATGAATCATCACGCCGGCGTTGTGGTCGAAGATCTCGCTGCTGCTGCCGCGTTCTTCGTCGAACTGGGCCTTGGACTGGAGGTCGAGGCGGCAGTCGAGGGTGATTGGGTGGACCAGCTCGTCGGGCTGGACGGCGTCCGAGCGGACATCGCCATGATGCGGCCCCCGGACGGCCACAGTCGGGTCGGGCTGCTCGACGTTCCCACGCCCTGGCGTCGAACTCGTGGTCGACGTGGCGCAGTACGAGGCATCCACTGATACTGCTACATCCGCGGCCCCGAGGGCATCATCATCGGATTGGTCGAAGAGCTCCGCTGAACACACCTCCGAGCGTCGGCATTGCCGCGTGGCGGCCCGCTCGGTAGACCGCGACGCCGGTCGCGATGGCGGCCTGCAGTCCGCGACGCCACCCGCGGGGGAGAACCGGCCACCGCGACCGTCGAGCGGCTCCTGCGCCACGCCCACAAATCCGGGCCGGTGGCGGCCAGCACTGCGCAGATCCCATGGCCGTCACCGGGAGTTCAGGTAACCGTCACCGGGCAGGTCTCATGACCCCCTGGGCAATTCCTACTGGTCCTTGACATGCCACCGCCGCGAGGGGTCGAGTAGGACCGCACCATGGCGCCGTTCGTCCGCTGCCGCGGACTCGCATTCGGCAAGCGCCGCACCGTTGGAGAACCCATGAAGAAAGCGCTTCTCTCAGCCGGGGTCGCACTCACCGTGTGCGTGGCCGGCTTCCTCATCCCCGTCGGAGCAGTGTCTGCTGCGGCGCCCCCGGCGAGGCCATCAGCCAAGCCGACGTCCAGCGACGTTCGGGAAGTGTCTCCCGACGCGAGGTTCTCGACGAAACGGCTCGGCCTCTCCCCTGCGCAGCAGCGCGGTATCGGCCCGGAGGGCCTCGCCGCGGAGCCGACCCCGCCGGTCGGGACCGTGCGTCAGTGGCTGGGCCTCGACGACTCCCAAGGCAGGCTCTACCGCAAGGACTACACGCTGCGCGGCGTCGGGAACCACATCGAGGTGTGGGTGGCCAACGACCGGGCCTTCCCCGCCGGCGATTGCCGGCTCCAGGTCCCCGGGTCGACGGACATCACCGACGCCCAGGTTGCCCGCCTGGTCAGCGAGTTCGACGGCAACATGTACCCGAAGGAGACGGCCACCTTCAGCACGCCGCCGGACCGCGACGGTACCAACGCGATCCTCGGTCCCGACGCCAACGGCAACGGCGGCGTCTACACCGGCGGCGGCGAGAAGACGGTCGCCCTGGTCGACAACGTCCGCGACGACAACTTCTACGACTTCCCGGCCGCACCGACGTACATCGGAGGATTCTTCTCCTCCCAGTTCAACGAGTTGCTCGACCGCAACGTGATGACCGTCGACGCCTTCGACTGGGTGCACCGGACGACGGACAACCCGCCGGACGAGCCGACCGCGGACCTGTGCACCAGCCGTCCGGCGCGGCCGAACCTCTACGAGAGCACCTTCGCCCACGAGTGGCAGCACCTGCTGCACTACTACACGGACCCGTTCGAGACGTCGTGGGTCAACGAGGGTCTTTCCGACTTCGCGCAGACGCTGACCGGGTACGTCGACTCGACCGCGACCGTCTTCGACCGCGGGGCGGACAGCCACCTCTACTGCTTCCAGGGCTTCGGCATCGTGCAGACGCCGTTCAACACGAACCCGCGCGACTGCGGCGGTCCCCAGAACTCGCTGACCCTCTGGGGCGAGGATCCCAACCCGAACGCCGTCCTGGCCGACTACGGCAACGCGTACTCGATGATGCTCTACCTCTTCGACCGGTTCGGGACGGACTTCATGTCCGCGCTGCACCGAGACGGCGAGCACCAGGGCATCGACAGCCTTGCGACACAGCTGGCCGGGGAGGGCATCTCGGACCCGTACCAGGTCATTCACCAGTTCCAGTCGATGGTCCTGCTCGACAAGCTGGTCGGCGACTCGCGCCGGTCCCTGGTGCTCGGCACCAGCAAGAGCCTGGTGACCACCCCGAGCTTGCGCTCGACGGCCAACCTCGCCAACCCGTCGTCCTACATCACCCCCGGTGCCGCACCCAACGGCGCCGACTACGTGGCTCTGCGTGGGCCGGACGGGCGGGTGCTCCCCGGCAAGGCCCTGCGCTCGCTCCGGTTCGACGGCGCCTCGACCCTGCCCGCGTTGCCGTTGACGTGGACCGTCGTGCCCAACGACCCGGACCGTGGGACCAACCCGGTGCTGTGGTCCGGCAACGCCAACAACCTGGATTCGGCGGCGGTCGCCGAGGTCGCGGTCCCGACCGGCGACCCGACGCTGCGCTTCCTCGCCAAGTACGGCGCGGAGTTTGGCTTCGACTACGCCTACGTGCAGGTGTCGACGGACGGCGGCAAGACCTACACATCGATCCCGGGTGACCGGACCATCGACGGACCGCTCGGCCCGGCGCTCAACGGCACCACCGATGGGTTCGAGCCGCACTCCTACGACCTGTCCGCGTACGCCGGGCAGACCGTGCTCGTCAGCTTCCGCTACGTCAGCGACGGCGGGGTCAACGAGGGTGGGCTGCTGGTCGATGACGTGACGGTCGGCGGCACACTGGTGAGCGACGGCTCGAGCCTCGCGCCGTTCCGCTCGCCGACGCAGATCCAGCCGGTCCAGGTGGAGAACTGGAACCTGAAGCTCGTCGGCCTCCGTCCCGGGCGAGTGCCCGTGGCGCTCCAGGTCGAGTTCGACGGCCGCCAGCATGTCAGCCTCGACCGGCGCGCGCTGCGCGTGGCCAAGCTCTTCGACACGGTGGTCGCCATCGTCGCCACGGACGACTCGACCGAGCTGGTCCAGCAGTATGCGCCGTACACGCTGCAGGTCAACGGGACGCTTCAGCCGGGAGGCTAGCGGGCCAAGTGATAGAGCTGCCCGTCGCGGACCTCCACCGCGGCGGGCGGCTCCATCTCCGGGAGGTCGCGCAGCGTCTGCGGCCGCCCTGTGGCGAACGGCCAGCCGGATAATCCCGAACAGTTCGACGCCGAATGGTCGTCGCGCACGCCCACCGACGTCGAGCCGTCGATCGCCGCAAGAGGATCCCCTTCCGGTGATCGATCCGAGTACTCGGCGGCCGCGCCCGACGTCGCCGCACGCGGTTCGCCGAGCGGGACGGTGCGCGGACGGCAGACGCTTCGCGACCCGCGTCCTTCTCGGCGGAATGACTGTGCCGCCAAGCGCACGATGCCTCGCTGCTGTCTGCCCAGGTGCACCTGGAAGTCTGGATGCCGGAGCTGCTCGATCCGGGCATCTTGGGGCAGCGCGGAAAAGTGTGGGCTTGGGAGCACAGGAGTGGCCCACTTGGTGGCAAGGCGAAGCGAGTGTCGCCGGGTCGAGGTCAGCGGCCGAGCTGGTCGAGGCGTGCTTCGAGGCGTCTCACGGTGCCGTCAACGTCGGCGAGCTTGTCAAGGCCGAAGAGTCCGATCCGGAAGGAGGAGAAGTCGTCGCCTTCACCGCACATGAGCGGCACCCCGGCGGCTGCCTGAATACCTACCTGCTTGAACTTTGCGCCGCTGCGAATCTGGGGGTCGTCGGTGTAGGCAACCACGACGCTGGGTGCCGCGAAACGCTCCGCCGCGACGGACGGGAACCCGCGCTCGGCCAGCGAGGCGCGAACGTGCGCGCCAAGGGCGGTCTGGGCCCGGCGCAGCTCGGTGAGCCCGGCTTCGCGGGTCTGGAGCAGGAGTGCGGCGTTGTGCGCGAGCGTGTCGGTCGGCATGGTCACGTGGTAGGGCGTCTGTCCCTCGGTGTAGGCCTCGGTGATCGTCAGCCACTTCCCGAGGTCGGCGGCGAAGCTGGTCGACGTGGTCGACCGGACCGCGGCGCTGCCGGCCTCGCCGAGCATCACATAGCCCGCGCACGGCGAGCCGCTCCAGCCCTTCTGCGGTGCGCTGAGGAGGACATCAACCCCGAGGTCGGTCATGTCCACCCAGATCGCCCCCGACGCGATGCAGTCCAGAACGAAGAGCCCACCGATGTCATGGGTTGCCCCGGCGACGGCGCGGACGTAGCCGTCCGGTAGCAGAATCCCCGCCGCCGTCTCGACGTGTGCCGCGAAGACGACCTCAGGACGGGTTCGCTCGATGGTTTCGACCACCTCCTCGAGCGGCGGCGGACCCAGGGCGCGTGCCGCTGATCGGACACCGGCCTGGCGCAGCAGAGCGTGGTCTGCGAGGGAATCGATCCGGCGTCGAAGATCTGCGACCAGCGGTAGGAGAACAGGCCGTTGCGGACAACGAGGCATCGCCGTCCCGTCGCCAGCTGCCGGGCTACCGCTTCCATGGCGTAGGTGCCGCCACCTGGGACGACTGCGACGGTCTCGGCCCGGTACGTCGTGCAAAGCACGTCGACAATGTCCTGCATCACCGCGACGAAGCGTTTCGACATGTGGTTCAGCGATCGGTCGGTGAAGACGACCGAGTACTCGAGAAGGCCACCCGGGTCGATGTCAGGGTGAGGCAGATCCACGACCGCAGACTCCCACATGTCCACCTCGGCGCGCCTCTCAGGGCACCGACGCTGCTGGTCAGCCCCGCTACAAGAAGGCCAATGCCCTGGTGAGCCAGCACGCGTAGTACCCCGACTCGACGCTGTTCATCTCCGCCGCACGGATAACTCGAGCAAGCGGCGGTGCCAACGAGGAAATGCGAGGGAGCGAGCCTCAGAGGCCGGCGCAGACGCCTAAGCCCCGTCGCACAAGCCGAACGGCTTGCGGCGCGAGGAATCCTCAACGGCCATGTTCGAGTGAACGACGCAGCATCGCCGTAAGCGGATCCCGTTTCGGTGATCCTCGTCGTGACCTGGGCGCGAGCCACTTCGCGGCCCGACGCACAGCAGCCCTCGACCCGAAGGTCGAGGGCTGCTGCACAGTGTGCGGACACTCAGGGTGCGGGTGCCGTGACGCAGGTGATAGCGATCGTCGGCGTGAGCGTGGTGTTCAGGCCGTTCATGATGACGAAGTTCCAGTTCTGAGGAATGCTTGACGGAGCGAAGTGCTGTAGGTGCACGTCCTTGGTGAGGATGCCCTCCCAGCCAGCAGCGATCGCGACCTCACCAGCATTGCACTGTACGTACGAGGAGACGGAGGCGAGTGGCGGGATGTTCCCCATGGATCGCCGCCGGATCACCAGGCCAGGAATGCCTGCCGGACCTGCCGGACCCTGTGCGCCAGTGTCACCCTTCTGACCAGCTGGACCGACTGGGCCGGTGGCACCGGCCAGACCGATCGGACCCTGCGCGCCCGTGTCGCCCTTCAGACCCTGTAGCCCTGCCGGACCCTGCGCACCTGTGTCGCCCTGCGGGCCCGCCGGTCCGCGTGCGCCGACCAGGGAGGCCACCCACTCCTCGACGCTGCCGTTGAATCCAGCGTCAACGGCGATCTTGTAGGCGGAGAGGCCGTCGAGCCCGTTGCTGCCGTCAGCGCCATCCTGGCCGTCTTGTCCGTCTTGTCCGTCCTGCCCGTCCTCACCAGCCAGCGAGTCCAGCCAGGCGTTGATGTTGCCGTCGAACCCGGCAACCACGGCCAGGTCGTAGGCCGACAGTCCGTCCTTGCCGTCCAGGCCGTTGACGCCGTCCTGGCCGTCGGTGCCAGGTAGTCCGTTAGTGCCCGCCGGGCCCCTCGCGCCTGCCGGACCCGCCGGGCCCGGCGGCCCAGTCGCCCCATCTGCTGCGTCCAGTTCGTTTCGAACGACCGGGGCCAGGTCGGCCAGTTGCACGTCGTTGTTGCGAATGTCGGCGGAACGGACTTGTCCGTCCACGATGTCGATCGATCGGATGGTGTTGGCCGCGACAGCGCCCCCACCGGCCGCGACGACCATCATGGCCGAGATGCCCACGGCCACCAAGATCGTCTTGCTGTGTCTGCGCACAGACGTGGTTCGTTTCTGCATTCCATTTCCTCTTTTTCTCTCTATGCCCGTCATTACTGCGGTCAATGTGTCAGGCCCCGTAGAGCAGCGTGCGGGAGGTGGGATATTCATGCGTAGACATCATTGAGGTGCGATTGCTGTGGCGACCGGTTGCAGGGCCCCCTCCCCGTCGACGAAGAACGCCTCGAACACCGCATTCGGGTTGGGCACCAGGTTGGTAGCGCCGCTGGAGAACGTCACCACCGACCCGTCGTCGCTGGCCCCACAGGTAGCTGCTCGTATTGGCCGTCTCGCCCACAGCGTTCCTCGACAGCAACGTGGTGACCGGCTCCGCCGCCGCCGGCGCCATTCTGGGAAACGCCAGCAGCCCCAGCACCGCAACGACGGTGCACGCGCGCCCCGTGCCAACCGTGGCGACGTACGTTCATGGCCCACTCCCTTTGTCAGTCCATCGCACAGTAGGCGTGACAAGCACGGGCGCCCGCCCGATCGGACTATTGCTGGCCCCTTTTGGGGACGCCTGGTCTAGACGCGGACCAGCGACTGGCAGTTGGGGCACACCAGCGGTGGGGTCCTCTCCAGGAATATCTACACCCGCCGCGCCGCCGCCGACCCAGCCCCTGCCACCTCCGAGAATGCAGCCGACCGTGGCCGAGTCAGGAGGCTTGATCGATGCAGATATCAATGGGTTGACACCTGGCTGACTCTAGGCTTTTCCACCTGACGACCGCTCGATCCCGCAGACGATGTCGATCCCCCACAGCGCGTGGTGGTTTCCCCTCCGACGCGGGCGGTTCCGCTATTTGTGCCAGCGAGAGAGAATCTTCTTACCGCCGACCTCGACGTGGACATACGCGGGCCTGCGGGACGTTGCCGCTCCCACGCTGGATGTTGCGGGCATCCCCCCATGCCCGCGCCACGCGGGAGCGGTGACCATTTGCCAAGCCGGGCTGAAGGTTTACCGTGCTGTGGGCATGGGAGGGCAGAGCGCGGGTACCGACCTCAACGGCGGACGTGCTTCGGTCTCTTGGCGGTTCTGCACGCGGGAGGCCGAACGGGGCCGTCCACGGACCCGAGACCGTGGGCGGTTCCTTCCGCATCCAGGATGGTCTTGTCGCCCTCCGCGCCGGGCGCGTACCCTCCGCGAGGAGGTCTTCTCGGGCACCCACTTTCTCGGAGAAGCCTTCAGGCAAGACAGAACCGCCCACGGCCCCGCACCGTGGGCGGTTCTCTTGCGTTGCGCTGTAAGCCGGGAAGCGGCAGGACCACCGCGGAGCGCGGGTCAGCCTTGTTGATGCGATCGGACTAACACTCGCGATCAGCCACGCCGCGATCGAGGCAGTGACTCCCCGACCACAGCGATACCGATGAGCATGACTGGTAGGGCGATCAGCCTGACGGTCGTGGTGACCGAAAAAGCGGTCCCCGTAGAGAACCTGCGGCCTGACGACGTTGTCGAAGGCTGAGACCATCGGGCATGAAGCATATCGTTTACCAGCCTCGCGCACCCGGAGGTCGAGGTTCTGTTCGACGGCGCCTTGTTTTAGGGCGAGCTGCGCATGTGGACCCACGAGCGCGACGGCCGATGGTCGGCTCAGGTGTCTTGGACCCGCACGACCGGTGAGAGCTTCATTTCGACACCTTCGAGGCCGACGACGTGAGGCCGTTGGCAGTCGCCTGGTGAGGCTCTGTTAGGTCGTGGCGGCTCTGCCCTGTCATTGCGACGCGTGCGCGGCTGCGGCGTCCCTGAGTTGTTGGACCAGTGCGGTGATCGGGAAGTACGCGCGGAGTGCGTCGATCTTTCCGCCGGAGACGTCATAGAACACTGAGTAAGGCAGCCGGACGGCGGCACCGGTCGCCCGGACGCCGGCGAAGTCGGCGGTGTGCGTGCCGACGAATACCGCTTCAAGAGCAGCGACACCGTCGGCGAAGGCAACATTTCCAAGCTCGGGCGACGCGTCGAACAGTTGGCTGTGGAGGGCAATGATGAAGTCCCTGACCGCCTCACGGCCGTGGATCTCATCGCCAGTCTCCATAGTGGTCCACACGACTTCGTCGGCGAAGAGCGAGGCGAAGTCGCCTCCGTTGAACAAGGCGTCCAAGTACTTCCTGATCGTGCCTTCGGTTTCTTCTATGGACATGGTCGTTCTCCCTCAGATAACGGTCACGACTGCCTGCCGCGACAGCGTCCTGAGCAGCCTGACTCCGGCCGGTTGGCCGAGTCAAGAAGCCCCCGATGCCCGCCGGCATCGACCGGCGAGCCTCGGCTAGTGCCGGAAACGCGAACCGACGCCTCAGTGTCCGCCTTGGCCCGGCTGGGCGCACAACCCGGGACACCATCAGGCAGGACCGCCAGCGCCGCAGACACCCTCCCCCGTCCGCGCGCGGGCAGTCACTGTGTCCGCCACATGGACCGTTGTCCGCCCGGATGGACCGGCGAAACGTAGGGTACGGGCGCCACGAGGCGACGGGAGGTATGTCCCTTCGGGGGTTCGCCTCGGGTCGGGGCCAGACACGCTCTGGACCTCTGGGAAGAACCGCCCGCGCGGCCGATGCTCGTTCCCCGCGCGGCCGGTTTTCCGTACGCCTATGAGCCCAAGTCGGGAACCATGACAGTCCACGCCTACGGGAGGCTGTCGTCCCGTTGGCCCGTCTCCGGGTCAAAGGACGCGGCGTAACACCCCTTTGCCTAACCAACACCACGCTTCCCGGCGTGGGTCGCATGCTGGAAGACGCTCACCGTTGGCTGCCCGCACCGCTGGCAGGTCCCGTCCGTGCGCAGGCCACTGCCAGGACACCGTGGAAGGGTGCGGGGTCGTGGTCCCGTTGGCCGCGTCCGCGACCGCGGCGTAGTAGCCCGCCTGCCACACGCTATGCAATGCGGGTGCAACCCTCTCGTTCCAGAACTCCGCTTGTCCGATGTTGTCGATGAAGGAGGCTCCCTCGGTGCGGCGCATCCCAACACGGTAGGCCCACTAGGTTTCTGACGGGTTTCACCGTCGCGCCGGCGCTGGGCGAAGCAGGGCCACGTTCGGTCGCCATGACGAGCTCGTCGAGTCTCGCCTCGTCCACATCAACCAACCAACCCGGGCTTAGGTCTGCGCTACGCCCCACCGTAGGGAGACGGCTCGGGTGACGACCCGCAGCCGTCGAGGGTCCGGTGAGCGTTGTTCCGTACGCCGATCCGCTTGCGGTGATCGGCTCGGTAGCGCGGGACGTCGGATACCTCGTCGCCGTACACCGTTCCTTCAACGGGGTCACCGCGTTTGCGGGCTTCCTAGTCGCGTCTGCTATCGACGACGCCGTCGTTTGCGTATCGTCAGGTGGCGGCGATGGGACCGAGCCAGATGTCGCGGTAGGCGGTGGCCAGCCACGAGGAGTACTGCTCGTCGGTCCAGCCGTATGTGCGCGTGAACCGGAGGTACGTCTCGGGGCTCGCCGCCATGCACCAGACGTCGACGACTGCCTGGCGCGGCCGGTCGGTGCGGACCCAGCCCTTGTCCAGGTCCTGGTCGTAGGCGATACCCCAGTTCGCGCGGATGGACTCGAGGATCTCCCGGTAGTACGTCGCGAGCTCCGGATCGTTTGCGGCTCCGCCGAGGACGGCGTCCATGAGGCCAGCGAGCGGCCGGTGGAGCGACAGGAGCCAGGGACCGATCGCCTCGGCGAACTCGCGGGGCGGGAGGGCGAGCAGCGCTGCGACCTCGGGCAGTTTGGTCGCGTCGTCGATGCCTTCGGTGCCCAGCCCGAGCAGTTCGGTCGCGGCCCGCATCAACGCGGCTTTCGGACCGTGCGCCTGGACCGTCTCGGGGGAGACATCGGCGCGCTCGGCGATCTTCTTGAGCGTGGTGCGGGCGTAGCCGAGTTCGGCGAAGAGCTCGGCTGCGGCCAGGACGATGCGTCGCCTGGTTTCGCCGGCCTGGCGGGCGCGCAACTCGGACCGGTACGCACGGGTCGAGGACTCTGGCATTCGTTATTGACTCCTGTGTCACCGTAGTGGATGCTGTCACGCAGTAGTGAATTCTAGCCCTGCACACACCAGGGGTACGCATGGCTTCGGTCATCCTCGCCACCGCACCGATCCACGGCCACGTCAGTGCCTACCTGTCCTCGTGGCCTTCCATGGAGGAGACCGAGCACGCGAGATCGAGCGTGCACACCCCGGTGACGTGCGCAGTGACGCAATGCGGGCACTGCGATCCATGTTCGGCCACGACATCCCAGCACCGCTGGACATCGCATCGACCGGCCTGGTCACGCAACCGGTTCGCGCACGGTTCCTACTCCTCGAACGCTTTCGGCTCGACGCGAGCCGACCGAGTCGCCCTCGCCGAACCAATCGCCGGGCGAATTTTCTTCGCCGGGGAGGCGACCGAGCCCGACTACAGCTCCACCGTGCACGGCGCCTATGAGACAGGACACCGGGTGGCGCGCCAGGTCGGCGCAGCCATTGGATGATGTCCGCCGACACTGGGTCCACAGTGGCGAATGCCGCCAACGCCTCCGCCCCGATCGCGGGCCTCGGGCGATCCCGGAGTCGGACTGTCCTGCCGTGCGACGAATAGTGCGTCGTGCCCCGCGGCGTCTATCTGCGCGGAATGGGCGCATCGCCGGTCAGCAGTTCCGGTCAGGGAACCTCGTGCGGCGCCCCACGACATCGCGGCCGCCGCCGACCCCGATCACCGGGAGCGGATCCCCATCCGGCGATCGCTCGTAGGCCGGGTGCGTCGTCGGTGCGTCATCGGTTGAGGTTCGCTTGTGGCACACGTGTGGAACTCGAGCGACCGTTCGATGTGCGTGACTCGTGCGATCGACGCTCAGGTCAGCGACAACGGCTCCGCCGTTCGCAAGGGCGGGTCACTCCGCCCACAAGAGGCGGCCGCACCGACCGTCCCCGAGACGCCTGCGTCCCGGGCAGCCGGGGTTGGAGCGGCCTTCGTCGGCGCTCCAACGAAAGGAACCGTCCATGATTTCGGGTCCGTGGACGGTTCCGTTCGGCCTCGGCAGCTTCGCCGGCAGTGAGACCGAAGACGGACTGTCACATCCAAGTAATCCGCCGGGCCGGTTGTACCCAGGTGCAGTTGTCCGATGCCACGCAAACGGTCACGTCCTCGCACCTGGGAAGGCCGCCCGCGCGGCACGGGGGACGGTCGCGCGGACGGGTCCTGCTTGTCGACGCTCTGGGAGGGGTATCTGGGGCCCCAGCAGTGGCGCCGATTTGTCGGCCCTTGTACGTGCTCCCGGCCAAGGACCGGCATCTCAACCATGTGCGTGCTCAGCGGCCTCGGTCAACACAGTGTGGACGGGAGTATTCAGCCAATACGCCCCTATGGGGTGAAACCGGACCAAGTTTCGGGGAAGGATCGCGGCGGTGATGCGGAACGTGACGAGTCAGCCGTCATCGCCCTCGATGTGGAGGGCTGGATGCATGGGTTCTGCGGCGGTCTGGGACCACACGGTGTCATCGCAGAAAAATAGGGTTACGGGCGTTCTCGGGTCCGGGTACCAGCCGGTCGGCGGGTTGGACATGCGAGCAGGGTAACCCAGGGTGGTCAGGTGCCGCGAAGATCTCCGTCACCGGAACCGCGAGGGAGCTCTCTCCGGTGCGTGTCAGGTTCCTGCGATCAGGTCTCGATCCACTGGTCGATGGTACGAGCCAACAACGACATGCCCACGGTGGCGTGTGGAAGCTGGCGCGCTCCTTCCTCGCTGCGACAAGCACGGCTCGACCGAGCGTGGAAAGTCTCTGGCGAACGCGACGGTCCCGTCAGACAGGGAGTCCACGTCAGGAGCGCCGCATCGGAGTACGGCCGCTATGTCGCGTCCCCTCAGCCGCCGATCACCGACGAGCAGGCGGAGGCTGCCGCGCGGATCCTCGCGAGCGTCGTCGAGGAAGGTGAGACGGCGCCCAACTGGCCGGAAAATGGACGGCAGAACCGCCCACGGAATCCCACCCGTGGGCGGTTCTGCCTCAGATCCTCACGGCCCGGGGGTCGACGCTGCGCACGGTCTGGGCGATGGCACCGACGGACTCGGGGACGTCCTCCACGACCCTCAACCAGATCAGCGATAGCCAGGGGCTGTCCTCATTGAACGTCACCTGAGTGCCCTCGTAACCCCGTTCGGCGAGTGCGCTGATCGACGCGCCGACTTCGCTTTCGCCTGACATGAGAAGGCCACCACTTGAAAGTACGCGCGCAAACCTCGGAAAGAACCCAAGCGCGCAGAATTGGCCAGATCAGCCTAAAAGGGACGTATGACCCTATCGACGGTCCCGGGGTGCCCATATGCTCGGATTCGGAGGTCAGCCTTCTCGGCGGCCATCCCGAGGCCTCGCAAAACCTCGACTACCGGCCCCGTCACGCCCCCTGTGGTGTTGGCGGGGTCTGGCCTGTCACGGGGCATCCGGTGTCTTCGTGCACCCAGGTCCGACGACACGGAGCGCTCAGCTGCCGTCCTGAGGGACTCGTCGTTGCCCTGGCATCCGCCAGGGCAAGACGGGGAGACGGCGAGAACCGACAGCCGTGAACACGGCTAGGGGTTGGCCGTGGCCGGTCTCCCGGCACTTTGGTCCTCTTCCAATGAGGGTTCTCGTCGCCTCGCACCTTCATTGAACCCCCGTGGACGGGCAGACACAATGGCAATCGACGCCCGCGTCTTTCGAATAGCCCGAGGTCATCGCGACGCTGTGTCGCCGACAGCGGACCCGCGCTCAGCTGTTGGAGAAGACTGCTGGGGCGCCGTCGTCGTCTGCCCCTCACGGTCGGCCCCGGTCCAGGCGTACGCCGGGTCCTCGGCGGCGAGTCCCGCTTCACGGAGATCGAGCCGGCGAACGTGTCGACCATGACCGCGGGCTCATCGAAGTGCTCCACCCGAGGGATGCCTCGATGGCCGAGGTTCGCGGCCCGTGCATGCCTACCGGGATGCAGCGAGATCGAGCCGATGTTGATGCCACTCCCCGTGCGGGCCGTCGTCGTGTGCCACCCGCGTCGGCATGATCGCGACCGTCAGCCATCGAGGGGGACTGGGTCCGCAATTGCCCTACCCGCCTGCCTCGTCATGGAGGGACGGCCGCCGGGTGGTGGGCGAAGCTTCGATAGCGAGGCGCCCCCGCCGCCGGCAGCCAGGACCGTTTCGGATCCGGACAGCGGGCCGGAGTGGCGTACGGCTCGCGAAGTGCACGTTCGCGCGGAGCGTCACCTGCTCTCGCGGGAGGGCACCACGATGTGTTGCGTCGGACGGGTGCAGCCCTCCGCGTGGAGAGTCTGGGCGACCACGTGGCCGTTCTGGGCCGCGGGTTAGTGTCGGGCATGCGCCAGCTGTCGCCGTTGGATGCCCAGTTCCTGATGATCGAGTCACCGACGACGGTCGGGCATGTGGGCAGCCTGATCGTGCTCGACCCGTCCACCACCCCTGGTGGGGTGTGGGATCTGGACACCGTGCGCGAGGTGATCGAGGCCAGGCTGCACCTGTCACCGATCTTCCGTCAGCGTTTGGTCCAGGTGCCGCTGGGGCTCACCCGGCCCTACTGGGTCGACGACCCGCACTTCGACATCGAGTTCCATCTCCGCGAGCTCGCGATCCCCGCGCCCGGGTCCGACCAGCAGCTCGGCGAGCAGGTCGCACGAATCCACGCCAGGCCCCTGGACCGGCTGCGCCCGCTGTGGGAGATCTACGTGATCAGTGGCCTGGCCGACGGGCGGGCCGCGGTGTACTCCAAGGTGCACCACGCGGCCATCGACGGAGTGTCGGGCGCCGAGATCCTCGCCACCGTCCTTGACCTCGGCCCGGAGCCGCGCCAGGTCGAGCCCGAGGCGCAGCCGTTCGTGCCGCGAGCGGTCCCCTCGAGCCTCAACCTGGTCGGGCGAGGGCTGGCCGCGATGGCCGCCAACCCGGCCGAGGTCGCCCGGACCGTACCGTCAGCGCTGCGCTACCTCGACCAGCTCCCCGGCGCGGGCAGCTCCACTCTGGCCCGCGGCATTACCGACACCGCCTCGACCCTGGGCCGGCTCGTCGGTGCCGGGAAACGCCCCGCAGCCAGCGCGACCGCCCGGACCCTCAAGACGCCCCGCACGCCGATGAACGGAACCATCACCGCACACCGCAGGTTCTCGTTCGGCTCCGTACCCCTGAGCGACATCAAGACCGTGCGCAAGCGGTTCGGCGGCACCGTCAACGACATCGTGATGGTGCTGTGCACCTCGGCGTTGCGCCGCTGGCTCCTCGACCACGACTCGCTCCCCGACGGCCCCCTGGTCGCGGCAGTGCCGGTCTCGGTACGGCGCCGACCAGAGCCAGAGCCGCGACCAGAAAGGTGCCGGCGGCAACCAGATCTCGGTGATGCTCGCCGAACTGCCCACCCACCTGCCCGACCCCGAGGAGCGTCTGGTCGCGATGCGGGCCGCGATGGACCAGGCAAAAGCCCGGTTCGGCGCCGTGCCCGCCACCCTGCTCCGCGACCTGGCGATCCTGGTCCCGACAGCCGGGTCCGGCCTGGCCGCCCGGGCACTGTTCAAACTGGCCACCGTCCCGGGCCCACCGTTCAACCTCTTCATCAGCAACGTGCCCGGCCCGCAGGTTCCGCTCTACCTTGCCGGCGCCAAAGTCGAGGGCGTCTACCCCGTCTCGGCCGTCACCACCATGACCGGGGCACTCAACATCACCCTGTTCTCCTACAACGGCTCGCTCGACTTCGGTCTGATCGCCTGCCGAGAGATGGTCCCCGACGTATGGAACCTGATCTGCCATCTCAACGACGCACTGGCCGAACTGGTCAAACTCAGCACCTGAACAGGACCCGGATCCTGCGGCCTTGAGACCCACAAGCCCTGGCGCCCTCGGCGTACGCAACGCCCGGAATAGCGCGGTCCACCCGTTGCGCCGCGCCCCGGCCTCAGCGCCCGCGCGAACTTCCATGCCTTGCAGCGAGTTGGACGCCGCGAACGTGACTGCTCAGATCGCCGCACGGTGGTAACCACGGGTGCTGAGTTCCGGTAGCCCTACGTCGCGAAGGGATTGGTTGACGTGGGCCAGCAAATGCAGACTCCTCGCCTGCTCAGTTCGTGGGTATGGCCCCGATCGCCCGCGCTGCAACGTGGAGTGCAGTGTCCAAGTCGAGGTGGAGCGTCACTGCCCGACACGATCCAGAACGTCTCGGCGGATGGAATTGGCGATGTGCTCATCGAGGAAATGAGTTGTCAGCTGATGCGGCCTGGAACGACCGATGGGCGGGCAGGGGCAGCAGGATGGTCGTTCCATGCGGGACACCCAGACAAATGTCCCTGTTATGACCGGGTGACCTCGGCGCCGTGCTCTAGGAGTTCGAGGATGTCATCGGCCTGGTACAGCGCGGACTTCCGATACTTGCCGGTGGCGGCTCGGACAATCCCGACGGAGTCCAGCTGCTTGACCAGCTTCTGCGCCGAGACGGTGGACACACCGAGGTTGTCCGCGAGGAACCGTGCCGAGATGACGGGGTACTCGACCACCAGATCAATTGCGCGGTGGATGGATGAGTCCGACCGGAACCGCGATACCGACTGCTTCCAGCGCTGGTGGATGTCGATGGCAGCCAGCCGGAACCGCTCCGCTGCTGACACCGCAGCACCCACGTAGTCGAGGAACTGCGCCACATAGACGTGCAACGCGCGACCTCGGTCATCGCCGTCGTAGCGGTAGCTGGTCAGCGCCTTGACGTACCCATTCACATCATTGCGGAGCACGGTGGACAGAGGGATCACACCACCGTCCACCAGGCCGGCGCGCTTCAGGATGCCGTGGAACAGAGCCCTTCCCACGCGACCGTTGCCATCCTCGAATGGGTGGATGGTTTCAAACTGCGCGTGGATGATCGCGGCCTGCACCACCGGTAGGTCACCCGAGGTGTTGGCGTAGTTGAGCAGATCATCCATGTAGGGGCGCACCAACTCGTGCGGGGGCCCCGCGTAGTCGGCGTTGAACCTGTTGCTACCGCCGATCCACACCTGCTCGGTTCGATAACCAAGCCGATGCCAGGGGAGGAGGTCGTGGTGGATGTCCAGCACATTCTCGTGGGTCCAGGCCCCAACGCCGAGGAGCTCGATTGCTTCCTTCATCGCATCCACGTTGCGGATGACTGAGGAGGCGTTGTGGGATGCCGCCTTGTCACCGATCTGCGCGATGGCGATGGCCCGAGCGTCCTCCCGGATGCCCTCGATCCATGAGGAGGAGATGGATTCCGAGCGGATCATCGCGGAGTACAAGATCGGAAGTGGGTTGGACCGGAGTCGCTCCCCGAGGCGACCCAGGGCAGTGGACACGTCGGCGGCATACTCCAGCACCTCGCCATCCAAAGTGTTGGATACTGAGGCGAGCATGTCTGGGTGATACCGAAGGTAGCTGCCGCCCTGTCGATCGGCACGTGTGAGCCCGGCGAAGTCGGGCGGGACCTGTACCCGTTCCCAGTGAGCCATGGTTACCTCCTCCCGCTCTAGAGTTAACTCTAGATCAATAAGATTAACTCATCGAGGAGCTGCATTAGCCCCACGACGCGGCGATGCCTGTCCTCGGTGTGGCATGATTGTGGCATGGCTCGCACACGTTTGAGCACGACCGTGGACGCAGATCTCCTGCAGCACGCCCGGCGGATGCGTGCCGGCGGCACCGATGCGGCGCTCATCGACGCGGCCCTCGAAGCACTCCTTGCTCGCCACCGTGCCGCAGAAGTGGACGCTAGCTACGCCGCCTACGACGACCACCCGCTCGACGAGCCCGATGAGTGGGGCGACCTGGCGTCGTTCCGGCAAGCAGCCTCGGCCTCGTGAGAGCACTACCGGCGCGGGGCGAGCTCTGGTGGTGCGAGATCGCCGAGATCGGCCGGCGCCCTGTTGTCGTCCTGTCGCGTGACGCGGCGATCCCCCGGCTGGGGCGAGCACTCGTCGCTCCCTGCACAACCACGATCAGAGGGCTTCCCAGCGAAGTCGTCCTCGAGCCGGAAGAGGACCCGGTTCCTCGCCGCTCAGCCGTGAACCTGGATTCCGTCGAAAGCGTCTCGGTCTCCGTGCTCGTCACGCGACTCGGTCGATTGGCAGACTCGCGCATGCACGAAATCTGCCGGGCCCTCGAAGTCGCAGTCGACTGCCAACGTTGACCCGGCCCATGGTCGCCGTAGTGTGACCGGTGGGACCGGTGGGACTGGATGGCACGAAACCGCCTGCTGGCGGTGCCCAGGGCTAGCCCACCATCACGAGTCCCTTTCAGGCGGGAAATGTCCCGATACCGCCCGGTCTAGGGCCTTTAGACCTTTTGTTTAACCAAACACTGGGGTCAACCTAGGGTCAACACGTCTAGACCCTGCGTGTGCGATGCGCTATAAGAGCCCTCCGCATTTGCCGGGCCTCCCCCCGGCAAGTAGCCCTCTCTTGGCGTCCCCGCTGCCCACCGTTCGGTGGGCCAGCTCGCCCTTGCCGCCCGATCGGCCGGCAATCCCGCGCTCCACCACGCTCACCCAATGAGGCTGACCCCGTGCCCACCACCGCCAAGACTCCCAACACAGCCAGCCCTGCTACCGCGGGCGATCCGATCAGGTACACCCGCAGGTCCGCGCTCACCGCCGGCGCCGCCATCGCCGGCACCGCCGGAACCGCCCTGTTCGCCAGCCCCGCCTTCGCAGTCGTCGCCGGCGGCAGCCAGGCCAAGGCCATGGCCCTGCCGCTCGTCCGGCCGATGTCGTCCCAACGCGTGCAACAGAACTGGGGCATCTGCGACCACCCGAACTTCTCCGGCGGCTACACGAACCGCCCCGCAGTCATCGGCCGAATCGCCGGCATGCGGATCAGCTACATCCGCGGGATGTTCACCTCCGACAGCGATGGCGACGCAACGATCGCACAGTTGCGAGCCAACGAGATGGGTTGGGTGATGACCGTCTTTCCGACCGAGCACGGCATGACCACCGCCGCCCTGGTCGCCAAGATCCGCTACATCGGCGACCACGCCGCCGATGTCTGCAAGGCGATCGAGGGACCCAACGAGTGGAACAACTCCCGCTCCGGCCCCGGTGCGTCCATGACCGCCGCCGAAGCCGTCGCCGTGCAGAAGACCATCTACCAGACCGTCCGTGCCGACCCCCGCCTGAACCACGTCGTGGTCCTCGGCCCCGCCGCCCACGCAATCGTCCTGGACAACCGCAACGGCCGCGACTACGTCGACCTCGTCAACGCCGGGATCATGCCCTACCAGGACGCCCAGGCCGTGCACAGCTACGCCGCCGCCGCCGACATCACCACCAAGCTGTTCACCCGACTCGAGTTCGTCTACGCCGCCTTCGGCGAGAACTACCCCGTCCAGCTCACCGAAACCGGATGGACCACCGGCGGCACCACCGGACAGCCCCAGAACACCGAAGCCGCCGCCGCCACCTACGCCGCCCAGGCCGTGCTCATCATGGGCGGCCTGAAAATCCCCACCATGCGGTACGAAACCCTCGACGACTCCCCCATGGGAGGAAGAGACGGATTCGGCCTGTGGTCCTGCACCTCCCACACCGACACCTCCCTGTGGCGGGCGAAACCAGAAGTCGCCTCCGTCGGGAACCTGCTCAGCACCCTCCTCGACCCCGGCCCCGCCTACACCCCCGCGCCGATCCAGCTCCAGATCGTCGGAGACGTCCAATCCGCCGTCACCGGCAAGCGAGACAGGACCGCAACCGCCTGGCTCTGGACCAACGCAGACAGCCCGGTCCAGGCCACAGTCACCGACAGCAAGGGCACCCGCACCTTCCAGGTCAACAAGAACCTGACACAGGTACCCCTGCGACGCGCCGCTCTAAGCTGCGCCGGACGTCGCAGCACCAGGACCGCCGCCCATGGACTTGGGTCCCGATGGGCGGCTCTGTGCTTTCAATCTCCGGGGGCACAAACCCCCACGATGCTCCGAAGCCCGGCGCGCGAGGGCGGGGAATCGAGGGGTAGGGGAGGGGCGCCCGTTGCTTCATCCAGGAAGACCCGGCTGTACGCCGTCGGGCTGACGACCGACACGACCACGCCATCGGTTTGGAAGACAAGGACGCCGCTGTCAAGCACTTCCAGGTCGCCCTCGAGGGGCTGCGCCTGCGCTCGCTGTTCGATCGGGTCGCTGGTGGCGGCCAGAACTTCAGGGGACCAGACGACTCGGTAGCGACGCCGGACCTGCGCCACGTGTTGCAGACGGGGTGATCTCTTCGCGCAGACGGCTCGCCTAAGTGGAAGGCCGTGGCACCGATCCACGGGCAGCGGAAATGGGTAACATCTCGACGGCCCCCCGGCGCCCTGCGCCCTGGGCGCCCTGGCCGAACGCTATGCCGTCCGGTCCGCTTTGGCTATGGACACTTCGGGGCACCCCGGTCAGCGGAGTGAGGTGCTAGCCGCACGTCTGCGTCGGGGTGACGTCCACGCCTTTCCACGCGTTCCGAGTCGCGATGCACTGACTCGAGCCCGCGCCGTACAGGTCCTTTGCGGCCCGCACCATGCCGTTCGCGGCCTGCGGGTAGGTGGTAGTCGACGTCCAGTAGGTGGTCAGGGCGCGGTACCAGATCGCGACCGCAGCACTGCGGCCGATGCCGACCAGGTCGGTGCCGTTGCAGGTGGTCGAGTTGTGCCGGCGGCCGCCAATCGTCTTCGGGCCCGTGCCTTCGCCGAGCAGGTAGAACAGGTGGTTGCCGACTCCGGACGAGTAGTGCGGATCGAGGTCGCCGACCTCTGGCGTCCAGCAGTTCCTGGAGCTGCCGTCCAGCGACGGATTGTCCATGCGACGTAGATAGCCGCCTCCCCTGATGATCTTTTCGCCGATGTAGTAGTCACCTGGGTCGTTGGGGTTGGCCGTGGAGAACTCGACCATCGACCCCATCACGTCGGAGGTGGCCTCGTTGAGGCCGCCGGCGTCGTCCCAGTAGTTCAGTCCCGCAGTGGCGGAGGTGAGCCCGTGCGACATTTCGTGGCCGGCCACGTCGAGCGAGGTCAGCGGGCGGAAGATGTTGCCGCCGTCGCCGTAGGTCATGCAGAAGCACGAGTCGTCCCAGAAGGCATTTTCGTAGTGGTGGCCGAAGTGCACGCGGGAGGATGCCCCGACACCGTCGTTGCGGATCCCGGTGCGTCCGAATCGGAACTTGTACATGTCCCACGTCTTGGCCGCGCCGTACGCCGCGTCGACCCCTGCGGTCTTGCGATTCGAACTGGTGCCGTCTCCCCAGACGTTGTCCTTGTCGGTGAACAGGGTGAACCTGCGTGGTCTTGTCGAGTTGTTTGCGTCGTAGGTCTTGTGCCTGCCGCGGACTGGGTCGGTCAGCCGGAACTTCGAGGGCCCACGCACGGTCTGGATTCGCACCCTCCCGCTGTAGAGCGAGCGGCCGATGCCACTGGCATCCATGACCTGCGGCAGACGGGCGAGCTGCCTGCCGGTTCTCGCGTCGGCGTAGACGAGGTCCCGGATCGGCGTACCGTCTGTCTGAGCGCCGGTGACGGTGGTCTGCCAAGCGAGGACGGGCCGGTGCCCGGCGGCGTAGACGACCTTGACCGAAGAACCTGCTTCGGCCTTCAGGCCGCTGCGCCTGGCGGCAGCAGACCTTGCCGTCGAGGCCGAGACTGAAGCGTCGATCGAAGGGACGACGATCTCGTCAGGGCTGGCGTAGATGACTGTCTGCGGCTCGCCCTGTGGCGTCTGGGTGACGATGAGGTCACCGCCGATGACCGGCAGCCCGGCGTACAGGCGGTTGTAGCGAACGTGCTGCGTCGCCGTCGCTGTCGCGTAGGACGTCCTTGACGACCAGCGTCTCCTTGCTGCCGAGACGCAACCACACCGCGGCGGCACCCCGCTCCTGGCTGCGCCTCGGCCATCGCCCGGCGGCGATCCGCCGGGGTGTACGTCGCGTCGGGGCGGTGCAGCTTCGTCGGTGCCCGCATCGAGTCGACGGACGAGTTCATCACTGCGGACGAAGCCGTGGTCGCCACGCTCGAGGCGGTGGTGACGGCGATCAAACTGCAGACCGTGATCGCGCAGGCACGCCGAAGCAACCGTGGTGTGAACATGACTCTCCCCCAAAGGCCAATGGACTGACCTTGAGGATAAGTGCCGGTCCGGACAATGACTAGCGAACCGGACATTCTTGCCATTCGAGCGACGGTGCGGTTCGGCAACAAGGAACCGCCCACGGCCTGGTGGCCGTGGGCGGTTCGTTTGCTGTCAAGCGAGTGGTCTCGACAAGCTCGACCACCGAATCAGCAAGCTCGACCACCGAATCAGCAGCTCCGCTACCAGCCGATGCTCTTGAACAGGGCCAGGGTGATTCGCTCCGGGGAGCGTGGATCGCCTCAGCCGTCGCCAACTGCGGCGTCATCAGCGAGTGCGGGTTGCCCGCGGGGTAGGTGGCCTCGTTCAGGTGCGAGTAGCTGCTGCCACCCTGGAACGGGTTGGGCGCGTACAGCCTGGCCCGATTGCCGCCATTGGCGTTGCGCACCTGGGCGCTGTCGAAGTACACGTTGTTGCTCTGGAGCTGTTGCCCAGCGCAGCGGACGGGTTGGCGAAGCGTGAGCAGCTTCGTGCCTGCAAGCGTTCTCGGTGAAGCGGTCGTAGGCGGTCGGGCTAGCCGGTGAGCCGAGCCGAACCGTCCCCAGCCCGCCACTGACCCGGCCGAGCTCCCAGGAATCCCAGGCCGTGGCCGAGCTCGTGGAGGACCACGGTCTTGAAGTCGTACTTGCCCGCCGGTGTGGCCCCACCGGTGCCGAAGAACCAGTTCGGGAAATTGCTGTTGAAGTTCGCGACGATGTCCGGCGCCGGGTTCAGCTGGCTCCCGTGTCGCTTGTTCGCGATGGCGTCGACGTACCAGGTGTTGGCCAGCGGCGCACCCGCGAAGTTGCGCCGCACGAAGCTGGGGCCGGCCGAGCCGAGAACGCCGGTCCCGAGCGGCTGGAAGGTCGCGTCAACAGTGATCGGAACGGTCGAGGTCACCCTGGTCTTCCAGACGTTCACCGCTGACTGGAACGCCGTACGGGCGGCCGGGGTGAAGCCGTGGTAGGTGACCGTGAACGTGGCCGCCCTCTTGCCCGACTTCTTGGGCACCGATGGTGCCGGTCCGAGCGGGCCCGACATAGCTCGGTGCGCCGTTGGCGCGACCGGCGAGCAGTGGGACCAGCTTCGCCGCGCGAGACACGCCCGATTTGCGTGGCGGGCGCCTTTCTGCACTGGCGCTTTCACCAGCGACGACGGGCGCCGACGCCAGCGCGCTGATGACCACCGACGAGGCGCCCACAGCAACCAGCAACCGCAAAGACTTCTTCATTGTTTCCACTCCCATATCCCCCGGCCGGCGCGCACGGCAGCCAGCCACGGAGTAAAAACGATGGACGCGCCGCAAAGGTGCGTCCACTTGCACCCACCGTTCTATAGGCACAACGGAACGCGCGGCAACCACCTAACCGAACTATTCGCGAACGCGGTGGTGACTACCCGCGGCCTCAGGCCCCTCATGATCACGACGCGTTACCCTTCCCGCATGGCTCAATCAGGCACCTTCGAGGTTGACGCCCGCATGATTCCCTCGATGGAGGAGCTCCCCGCTCTACGCGCAGCGGTCCGACTTCGCAGAGGTCGGCAAGGGTTTCGTCGACACCGCCGTCGAGTGGGGTCTCAGCCGCGCGCACCGGGTGCTCGACCTCGGCTGCGGGGTGGGCAGGTTCGCGGCGGCGTTCGCGTCGTTCGCTGGCCCCGAGGGCCGGTACGACGGCCTGGACGTCTCACCGGGAGTCGATCAAGACCTGCCGACGTTACATCCGAGCCGCACCGCGAGGGCTTCGCCTTCCACGTCGCCGACGTGCACAACTCCCACTACCGGAGAGACGCCGAGCGGCCGGCGACCGACTACAGGTTCCCGTTCGACGACCGGACGTTCGACTTCGTGTTCTCCAATTCCCTCTTCACGCACCTGGCCCTCCACGACGCGGAGCACTACCTGCACGAGATCGGCCGGGTCCTCAAGCCGGGCAGCCGGGCCCTCAACACCATGTTCCTGCTCAACGACGAGTCGCGGCGGGCATTGGCCCAGCGAAAGGTCGACATCCTGCCGCACGAGACGGACGGTGGCCTGACTCGGGTCAAGCAGCTCGATCGGCCGGAGGCGATGATCGCGCTCGACGAGGCCTACCTGCGGCGGGCGTACGACGAGGCCGGCATGGACATCGTCGACCCGGTCCGATACGGCGGCTGGTCAGGCCGTGAGTCCACAGGGTCGGGCTTCGGGCGCAAGGACATCATCGTCTCCGTCCGGAGGTGACGCGGAGTTCGTTCGCCCTCAGTGGTCGAGTGCCTTGCCTTCGGCGCCGGCCCCGGTGAGCGAGCGAACCTCCATCTCGGACGCCTTGTTCTCCAGGTGCTCCTTGCTCGTGATCGTGCCGAGGAAGCCGAGCAGGAACGAGGCGGGGATGGAGATGATCCCCGGGTTGGACAACGGGAACCAGGACCAGTCCGCGTCCGTGAACATCGCGGTCTCGTTGCCGGAGACCGCCGGCGAGAACGCAATGAGCGTGATCGTGATGATGAGTCCGCCGTAGATGCTCCAGAGGCAGCCGCGGGTGTTGAACCGCTTCCAGAACAGCGAGTAGAGGATCGTCGGAAGGTTCGCCGAGGCCGCGACCGCGAACGCCAGGGCCACCAGGAAGGCGATGTTCTGCCCGTTGGCCGCGATCCCACCGAGGATGGCGACCACGCCGACGACGACGGCAGCGATCCGGGCGACCCTGACCTCCGCGCCGGGCGGCGCGTTGCCCTTGTGGATCACGCTGGCATAGATGTCGTGCGCGAAGGACGCCGACGCGGTGATGGTCGAGGCCGGCGACCACCGCGAGGATCGTGGCAAAGGCGACCGCCGAGATGACGCCGAGCAACACCGTGCCGCCGAGCTCATAGGCAAGCAGCGGGGCAGCCGAGTTGGCGGCACCCGGGGCGGCGGCGATCTTGTCCGGGCCGACCAGCGCGGCGGCGCCGTACCCGAGGGTCAGGGTGAACAGGTAGAACAGGCCGATCAGCCAGATCGCCCAGACGACCGACTTGCGCGCCTCCTTCGCCGTCGGCACCGTGTAGAAGCGCATCAGGATGTGCGGCAGCCCGGCCGTGCCCAGGACAAGGGCAAGGGCGAGCGAGATGAAGTCCAGCTTCGTCGTGCCCGTCAGGCCGTACTTCGCACCCGGCTCCAGGAGCGCCCCGGCCGCGGCGCCCTCGCCGAGCAGGTCGGAGAAGTTCATGTTGTACTTCGCGAGCACCCAGACCGTCATCAACGCTGCGCCGGCAATGAGCAGCACCGCCTTGATGATCTGCACGTAGGTGGTGCCCTTCATGCCGCCGATCAGCACGTAGGTGATCATGAGTGCGCCGACAGCGGCGATCACGAGGCTCTGGCCGGCGCGGTTGTTGATGTTCAGCAGCAGCGCCACCAGCCCACCGGCGCCGGCCATCTGCGCCAGCAGGTAGAAGAACGACACGGCCAGCGTCGACGTGGCCGCGGCAGTGCGCACCGGGCCTTCCCGCATCCGGAACGCCAGCACGTCGGCCATCGTGTAGCGACCGGTGTTGCGCAGCAGCTCGGCGACGAGGAGCAGCGCGACCAGCCAGGCG
Organism: uncultured Actinomycetota bacterium; assembly: GCA_963719255.1. Taxonomy (GTDB): domain Bacteria; phylum Actinomycetota; class Actinomycetes; order Propionibacteriales; family Nocardioidaceae; genus Nocardioides. The sequence goes on from CAVRBN010000067.1 coordinate 24,999, forward strand.
ACGAGGAAGCCGATGCTGTAGAGGAAACCGTCGTAGCCGGTCAACGCGATCGCTCCGGCGATGCCCAGGAAGGAGGCGGCGGACAGGTAGTCGCCCGAGATGGCGACCCCGTTCTGGCGGCCGGTGAACGCGGCCCCGGCGGTGTACATGTCCGCGGCGCTCTTGTTGGTCCTGCTGGCGCGGATCACGAAGACCAGAGTGACCGCGACGAACGCCGCGAAGATGGCGATGTTGAGCGCGGGGTTGCCGACTCTCCTCGACCTCGGCAGCGAGCGTGATCACAGCAGGCCCTCCGCTTCCATCTCTTCACGGATGCGGGCGGAGCGCGGGTCGAGCACCCGGTCGGCGTACCGCACGTACGCCGACGTGACGCCGAACGTCGAGACGAACTGAAGCAACCCCATCACCAGTCCCACGTTGATGTTGCCGAAGAGCTTGTTGCCCATGAAGTCGGTGGCGTAGGCCGCGAGGGCGACGTAGAGGAAGTACCAGCCGAGCGAGACCACGGTGACCGGGATGACCCAGCGCCGGTAGCGGCGGCGCAGATCCTGGAACTCCGGCGACTTCTGTACGGCGATGTAGCGCGCCTCGGATGCGGTGGGGGGCGGAACCCCTCGATCGTCTGCACTGGCCACGGTTCCTCCAGGTGCTGGTCGCAGGCCGGCTTGAAACATCAACCACTACCGACTCATCATGCAACATACGCCCCTGTGAGTCGAAGTGCACGGATCGGCGCGGAGCCAGATTCGTCCCGATGCTCAACCGTTGTAGAACGAGCGGTCGAGGCGGGCCTGCAACGTGGCGCGAGAAGCCTCCACGACCTCTCCGAGGGTCTGCGCCCCGCCGTGCTGGAACAGCGTGATCAGGCGTAGGAACACCTCTCCGGTGACCAGCGCGTCGCCCAGCGCGGTGTGCCGGTCCACCACCTCGATGCCCAGCCGACCAGCGATGGCCTCGAGCGAGTGCTCGTCGTGGTCGGGGTGGATCGCAGCGTCGAGCAGCAGCGTGTCCAGGACCGGTTGGGTGAACCGGACGCCGGTTCGCTCCTCCTGGAGTCTGAGGAACTGCATGTCGAAGCCGACGTTGTGGCCCACGAGCACGGTGTCCGCTGCATAGCGAGCGAACTCGGGCAGCACCGTGGCGAGCGTCGGGTGACCCTTGAGCATCTCCCGGGTGAGACCGTGGATGGCAGTCGAGGAGGCCGGCACCGAGCGCTGCGGATCCACGAGCCGCTCGAAGGACTCCTGCCGCAGCAGACGTCCGTTCACCACGCGGACCGCGCCCACGGAGATGATCTCGTCGCCGTGGCTCGGTTGCATGCCGGTGGTCTCGGTGTCGAAGACGGTGTAGACGAGCTCGTCCAGCCTGCGGTCGTGCCAGGCCAAGGACTCCTCCTGCCGGTCGAAGAGGTCGAAGTCGTAGAACTCCGGCCGGCTGGCGACGTCCATCTGGGGGCGGACACCTGGTGTCGTCACGGCCTCCGTCAGCGGAAGGAGCAGGACCAGGTCCTGGGCGGCACCGGATGTCCCGCCGGTCCACACCTCCCCGCCATGGCGCGCGATGACCTCGCGCGCATTCGGTGCGGCGCCACCAGTGAGCGGTTCGTCCAGCCAGGCCTGGAAGTCCTCCGGTTCGGGTGCCTGCCCTGTCCACGCCGCCTCGATCTGCGCGTGGCCGCCGGCTCGGGTGATCGCCAGCGTCATCGCCTCGACGCCAACCTGCTCGCGCAGCCGTCCGACGAGATGCACCGCGGTGCGCGCAAGTGCATGGCTGTCTGCCTTGACCCAGAGCGCGTCGGTTGCGGGTCGGACGGACGACGGTCACTGCGCCCTCGCGTTCGATCGCCCCGGCGACCACCGACAACAGGTCGTTGCCGCTCATCTCGCTCAACAACCAGTCCGCTGCGAGATAGGTGGCCGACTCCGCAGCCCACACCTCGAACTGTCGGCCCAGCCGCTGGGACTCCTCCCGCACGATGCCGATGAACTGCTGGCGATTCTCGGCCTCCATGTCGGGATAGGCCGTGACGGACTCGATCGCGGCCTGGATGCTGCCCGAGCGATGCGCGGGTCGCCTCGGTGAACTCCCGCAGCAGGTCATCGCGTCGGCTGCTGGCTCTCATCCGCTCGGTCAGGTCTTCGAGCAGCAGCACGAACCCGGTGATGCTCGCCCTCCGGCCCGTCCACGGTTGCCACCTGGACCTGGAGCAGCCGCCCGCCGTACAAGGTGGTGGCCACGTGCGAGGCCGCGGACGCGGCGCGGATGCGGGCCACCGCGTGCTCGAGCAGGTCCCGGTCGACGATGTCGAAGATCGACCGGCCGAGTCCGACGGCCGTGTCGTCGTCCAGAACCGATCGCGCGGCGGAGTTGTAGAGAAGAATCCGTCCGTCCACGTTGCAGACCAGGACCGCGACAGCGAGCTCGGCCATCAACGTGGCCAGTCGATTTCGCTCCTGCTCGAGACCCACCTGTGCCGTGGCGATCTGGGTGGCGACCTCGCGTTCGGCCACGCGACGCCGCTCGGCCAGGGCCTCCACCGCGGTGGCCAGCTCCTCGAACTCGGGAGGCCCCGACCGGTCCACCAGGTGGTCCGGGTTCGCGTCGAGCAGCAGCCTGGTCTCGGCGGAGAGGCGTCTGCGTCGTGGTGGTGTAGCGGCCGACGAGGCGGGCGACCAGCGCGACGAGACCGGCGAGCACCAGCGCGCCACCCACGACGAGAGCAGGAGCCGCACCGGCCAGGGCATCACCGAGCGCGTCCTGCTCGTTGGCGGCGAGGTCGCTCCACAGCAGTAGCGACAGAGCAACGGCCGCGAGGACGACGTACGCCGCGACCACGGCCGCCGGCACCCAACGACCACCCGTTCGGAACCAGCCCACCTAGCCGCCCCCGCCGAGTAGCCGGGTGACCGTGTCGACGAGGTCGGAGGTCGAGAAGGGCTTGGTCACGTAGGCGTCCGCACCGAAGGCCAGGCCCTTGGTGATCTCCGTCTGCCGTCCCTTGGCCGTGAGCATGACGATCTTCAGGTCGGTCCAGCCCGAGCTGCGCAGCTGCTGGCAGACCTCGTAGCCGTCGCGGCGGGGCATCATCACGTCGAGGAGCACCAGATCGGGGCGGAACCGTCTCGACCTCGAGGAGCGCCTCGTCACCGTCCCTGGCGACGCTGGTCTCGAAGCCGGCCTTCTTCATCAGGAACTGAAGGGAGACCACGATGTTCGGCTCGTCATCGACGATGAGCACCTTGGCTGTCATCAACTGTCCCTCTCTGAAGGGACCGGGGAGCTGTCCACGGCCGCGACCGGAAGTTCGAAGGAAAACGTAGCGCCCTGCCCGGGGGTGCTCTCCACCCAGAGCCGGCCGCCGAGGTGATCCACGATCTGCCGGCTGATCGGCAGCCCCAGACCCGTGCCCGACGGGCGGTTGGTCCGGGTGTCGCCGCCCTGACGGAACTTCTCGAAGATGGCGTCGTGGTCCTCGTCGGCCACGCCCGGTCCGTTGTCGGAGACGTCAACGCGGACGAGGTCCTCGCCGGGCTCGACGACGATCTGCACCCGGCCCGACCCCGGCGGGCAGAACTTCACGGCGTTCGAGAGCAGGTTGAGCATCACCTGGACGAGCCGGTCCGCGTCGGCCCGAACGACCGGTGCAGGCTCGGGTACCTCCATCTCGAGGACAACCCCGCGTTCGCTGAAGATCTGCGCAGTGGCCTGCATGGACGTCGTGAGCACCTGACCCAGGTCGACGGGCGCGATCTGCCACTCGGCATTGCCCGACTCGAGCTTGGACAGATCGAGCACCTGGTTGATCAAGCGGGTCAGTCGCTCGGTCTCGTCGACGACGATTCGCAGATAGCCCTCACGCTCGTCGGCAGCCAGGTCGGGGTTGTCCAGCAGAATCTCGGAGAACGCCCGGATGGACGTCAGCGGAGTTCGCAGCTCGTGACTGATCGTGGAGACGAAGTCGTCCTTGAGCCGGTCGAGCTCCTGGAGGCGGGAGTTGGCCTCCCGAAGCTCGGAGGTCGCCAGCTCGAGCTGTTCAGACTTGCGCTCGAGGGCGCGACTGTAGGCCAGCACCTGGGACGTCTCGTCGAGGATCTGCACCACCTCGCTGACCGCCAGCGGCTCCTCGTCCACGACCGACGCCACCATGAATCGCGCGGACGCCGATCCGACTGCGCCGGCGAGCAGGGTCTCGACATGGTGGACGAGGTCGGCATCCGCTCCGGCATCGGGCGAGACGTCGGTCCCGGTGCGGTCGGCGTACGACGCGAACGCGGCCCGCGCCCCTTCTGGGCCGAGGAACCGGCCCAGCAGCCCTCGGAGCTCGTCGACGGACACCGTTCCGCGCCACAGGCGCGGGTCCGCTTCGCGCCCGAGGGGGGTGAAGACGTCCACGAACGTCGAGGCCTGGACGTGTTCCGCGGACTTGCGACGGCCGGTCAGCGAGAGGCCGACGAACAGGCCGACGTTGACCAGCATGCTCCACAGCATGGAGTGGCTGACGGGGTCCAGCCCGTCCAGCCCGAACAACGCCTGGGGTGCCAGGACGCCGAAGCCGAACGGTCCGTCCTCGACGAAGGAGGCGGGGACGAAGCCGGTCCCGACGAGGGACGGCAACGGCAGCGTGTAGGCCCACACCGCGAAGCCGGCCGCGAGTCCCCAGATCGCGCCCACCCCTGTCGCGCCCCGCCAGTACAGGCCCCCGAAGATGGCCGGTGCGAACTGTGCGACCGCCGCGAAGGAGATGAGACCGATGGACACCAGCGCGAGGGACTCTCCGGCCAGGCGGAAGTAGGCGAAGCCCAGCAGCAGGATCACCACGATCGTCGCTCTGCGGATGCCGAGGATCAGCGGCCCGAGGTCGCGCCGCTCGACCAGTCCACCGCCGTACCGCAGCAGCGTCGGCAGCACGAGCGAGTTGGACACCATGGTGGAGAGCGCGATGGTCTCCACGATGACCATCCCGGTCGCCGCGGACAGCCCACCGATGAACACGAGGAGGGCGAGTGCAGCCTGCTGGTCGGCCATCGGCAGGGCCAGGACGTAGGCATCTCCGCCGGCACCGCCGTCGCCGAACGTGAGCAGGCCGGCGATGGCAATGGGCATCACGAAGATGTTGATGAGCAGCAGGTAGAGCGGGAACAGCCAGCTCGCGGTCTTGATGTGTCGCTCGTCGACGTTCTCGACGACCGCGACCTGCCACTGCCTCGGGAGCAGCAGGATGGCGAACATCGACAGCACGATCAGCCACAGCCAGGACGCGTAGCTCTGGGTCTGCTCCGAAGCTCAACAACCGGGCCAGCTCAGGGCGGTCCTGGGCACGGCCGAACAGGTCGCCGAACCCGCCGAAGAGTCCGAAGGTGACGTAGGCGCCGACGGCGAGGAACGCGACCAGCTTGACCAGCGACTCGAACGCGATGGCAGCGACCATGCCCTCGTGTCGTTCGGTGGCGTCGAGATGTCGGGTGCCGAAGACGATCGTGAAGGCGGCGAGCAGGAGCGCAACATACAGCGCCGTGTCGGCCAGGACGGGCGGGTTCGTGGCGACCCCTGTGGCGAGGTCGGGCTGGCCGCGAAGGATCGTGAAGGTGTTCGAGATCGCCTTGAGCTGCAGGGCGATGTAGGGGACGATGCCGACCACGGCGATCACGGTCACCAGCTCGCCGAGCGCTCTGCTCTTGCCGTAGCGGGAAGAGACGAAGTCCGCGAGCGAGGTGATGCGGTAGCGCTTGCAGATCCTGATGATCTTCCGAAGCACCAGCCACCAGACGACGGCCATGATCGTCGGACCGAGGTAGATCGGAAGGAACCCGATACCGGTGGTCGCAGCCCGGCCGACACTGCCGTAGTAGGTCCAGGACGTCGCGTAGACGCAGAGGGACAGGGCATAGATGTAGCCGTTGCTGATGATGCTGCGGCGACGGTCGGCTCTGCGGTCGCCGTAGTAGGCAATGGCGAAGAGCAGTCCGAGGTAGGCAACGGATGCACCGACGATCACCCAGGTGTCGAGCATCAGGACCTCGAAATCCACGCCGCGAGCGCGATGACGCCTGCCCACACGACCAACAGATAGGCCCACAACACCGGGACACCCAACACGGCAGTGTCCAGGTCGAACACGGCCAGGAAGGGATAGTTGAACAGCAGCAGGGCAAGCACCGCAGCCGCCGTCAGTCGCGCGCTCTTCAACCGGTCACTCATCTCGGGGCCGTCCTCATGTCACCGAGCTCGTGGAGAAGCGCATGGCGGTGACGTCCTGCAGGTCACGCACGAGCCTCAGCGTGGTGCGCAGGCGTTGTCTGCTTTCGATCGTCAGGCGGTCGAGGGAGATCCTGTTGTCCGCGGGCAGGCCTTGGCCGATCTGCTCCACCTGGTGGCGCAGCCGCAGCTCGGTGAGGAAGCGGTAGGCGTCAATGAGGCTGTCGGCGCTTGCGGGGCTGAGCGTGCCGCCGGCTGCCGCGGCTCTCAGTCGCGGCACGGTGCTGTGCTCGGTCGAGCCTGCAGTCAGCGCGTAGAGCCGGGCCAGGAGCACGATCGCCGCTGTCCCGCCCAGCTTGACGTCCATGGTGGAGCCTGAGGACCGCACCCGGCTGAACCAGCCGGACGGGGGACGGAACGTCACCGCTGCCCGAGCCATCTGCACGCGGAACGGGCCTCGCGATCCGCCGGCCAGGAGGATGCGGTCCAGCACTGGGTCGGCAGATCGCCGTGACAGCCGCGAACGTCGAGGAAGACCTCGGCCTGGAGCAGTGCCTGGGGTCGCGGCTCCTCGACCCAGCTGCGAAAGAGCCGCTCGAACTCGCCGAGCGGGCGGCACCAGTTCGTGGCCATGTAACCGCCGGCGCACAGCGGAATCCCTGCCCGAGCCAACCCGGGCACCGCGAGCCCGGCCAACGCGGTGAGGTAGTCGCGGGCTGTGTCCTCCTCGCCGGGCGCTGGCGGCTCGTAGGCGATGGCGTGGTCCTGGTCGCTGGACAGCACCTGTTCGCGGCGTCCGTGCGAGCCCAGGGCGAGCCACTGGTATCGACAGCGGGGCGGGCCGAGGTGGGCCTCCGCGAGATCGAGCAGCCGGCGGGTGAGGGCGTCGTTCGCGTCGGCGACGGCACCGCTGATGTCCACCGCGTCGACCCCGTCGGCGAGGCCTGACCGAATGAGCTCCAACACCTGTCCTTGGTAGGCATCAAGCGGTCCCAGTCTGTCGATGCGCTCGAGCTCGTCGATGACCCGGACAGGAGCGGGGCCGTGCTGCGGAGACTCCATCGCATCACCCTCGCTCTGGCGCTTGCACGCCCCGATCGTCGGTGGACCGAGCCTAGTGCGTCGACACCGACGCGCAACCGGGACCTCAGGGATCTGGTTCGACGCCCGGATCGTCCTCGAGAGCCTCGACCAGCAGCCGGGTCTGTGCGGGGTCGGTCCGCGCGAGGTAGTAGCCGCAGTGCAACAGGAAGCGGGCGACGTCCTGCTGGTGCGCGGGCATGGAGGGAAGGTCGTCCGCAGCAACCCAGAGCGCGCCAGCGATCTGTAGGTCCGTGCAGAGCTCCTCGGGCTGCACGGACCGTCGCTCGACGATTCCGATACCGGCGCCGATCTGCGCGGCGGACGAGAAGACGCGACGCAGGTATGGCTCATCTTCTGGAGCCGCAGCTGTCGGCAGCAGCGGCAGCACGTGGGCGAGGAGCAGGTCGGTGATGTCGTGCGACTCCGGCGCGAACGCCTCCCGGTATCCCATCTGATACAGCGCGCGCGCCGCAAACGAGGTCCGCCCCACCACGCGGCGGTCCGGCCAGGTCGTCCCATCCAGTCGCGGGAGCTCAAGCGGCAGCCGGCTGCAGCCGCCGCCGGGTCAGTCGCATGCGGGCTCCTTGGTTCAGGCCCAGTATCGCCCTAGATCTCCCTCATTTTCTCCAGCAGCAGAGCCAGGGCCGAGCTGGTCGAGGATTCGAGGACTTCCTCGGGACCACCGACGAGGTGCAGTTCGCGGCACGTGACCTGGTCGCGGACTGACACCGCCACGAAGACCGTCCCCGGCGGGCGTCCCTCGACCGGCTCTGGACCACCGACGCCGGTGACAGCGACGGCGACCTGGCTCTCGAACAGGCGACTCACTCCCTGGGCCATCTGGGTTGCGCAGCTCGCGGTGACCACGGGCCCGGGGTCGACGCCGAGGAGACTGAACTTGGCGTCTTCGGCGTACGCCACGATCGCGCCGCGAAACCAAACCGAGGCGTCGGTCCCGGCACCCAGCCTGGTGGCGATGGAGCCACTCGTCAGGGACTCGGCAGCTGCCACGTCCAGACTGTGCTTCTTCGCCAAGGATGCGATCTCTTCGACTGTGTCCGGAGTCGAGGCCATCAGGATCCTTTCTCGACTCACTCCTCCGCGTGGCTGCTCAGTTCCTGAGCCAGTTCGTCCTTGCTCTTGGCCGACGCTCCGTCGAGGCCGAGGTTGGCTGCCTGCTGGTCGAGCTCCGACTTGCGGATGTCTCCGGGCTGGTCGCCCAGATGCTCGGCTCGGCTCGCAAGGAACGCCTCGGCCAGTTCGGATCGTCGGTCCGCGCTCAACCGTCTCATGCCAGGCAGGACCTTGGATTCCTCCTCCTCGACATGGTGAGTGACGGCTTCGACCAGCTCGGTCAGGGCACTCTCGAAGTCCGGCGACGACGGGTCGGTGTCTGCCAGTTTCGCGAGCAGCTTGTCTGCGAGCAGGTGCTCCTCCTGGCTGTGCTCCACCTCGTCGGTCTCACCGGCCTCGTCGCGCGCGACCGGGTAGACCTCCGCCTCCTCGGCCCGGCTGTGCGCCGTGAGCAGGGTGGTGAGCACAGGGACGAGACCGGGTCGCTTGGCCGGGCTGGTGCGCAGCTCCTCGAACAGGCGCTCCACCTCGCGGTGGTCCTGCATGATCACGTCGATGACGTCTTCGCCCATGGCGCTCTCCTCTGGTCGCGGTGGCTGGGCGGTACCCGAGTGGTTGGAGGATCAAACGTCGTCTCGTCGGGCGAGTGGCTTGGTGGCCGGCCCCTCGAGGACCGACCCGTCGGACGCGAACCGGGAGCCGTGCAGAGGGCAGTCCCAGGTCTTCTCGGCGTCGTTCCACTGCACGGTTCCGCCCAGGTGCGTGCAGACCGCGAGCAGGCGGCAGGTCTCTCCGTCAACCGTCGACGTGCCGACCGGGAGCGCGCCCGACCGGCCCACGACACCCTCGCCCTCGGGTGGCCTTGATGGCACTCCGCGCGTCATCGCGCCGACGAGCGACCGGGCTCCTGCCACGGCGACGCCGGCGTTGAGCAGGGCAAGGCCCGCGGCACCCTTGGGCCGGGTGATCCGGTGGCCGAGCACGCGTGCCCATGCCTGGCTGCTCCCCCAGGATGTCCGCCGAGATGTTGCGGGCGGCCGCGACGGCGTTGGTCAGGCCCCACTTGTCGTAGCCGGTGGCGAGGTACACGTGCCCACCCCCACGCGGCAGCTTGCCGACGTACGGGATCCCGTCGGGAGCCGAGTAGTCCTGGGCGGACCAGCTGTGGGTCTCGTTCGCAGCGGGGAAGTGCTCGGTGGTCCAGCGCCGCAGTTCGTCGACGTGCTCACGTTCCGATGCGCTTCGCCCCACGGTGTGTCCGCTGCCTCCCACCATGAGCAACGACCGTCCATCTCGGGGAACCTCACGGACGGAGCGGGTCGACGAGCCGACCGACAGGTACATCCCCGGTGGCGGCGCGACCCCGTCGAACACGACCACGTAGGAGCGCTTCGGCTCGACCTTGGCGAAGTAGAGCCCGCGGTCCAGCACGGGTACGCCGGTGGCCAGGATGATGTTGTCCGCGTGGAGGACGCGTCCGTCTTCGAGGGTGGCGCGTGGGTGGCCGAGGCGCGAGACCTCCACGACCCGGCTGCCTTCGTGGAGGGTGCCGCCATCCGACCGAAGCTGTGCCGCGAGCGCGTCCAACACGTCCATGGGGTCGATCTGCGCCTGGTCGGCCAGCACGGTCGCCCCGGCGTTCGGAAACGGCACGTCGAGCGATTCGACCCAGCGGACCGGAAGCCCCAAGGAGAGCGCGGCCTCGTGCTCCTCGCGGGCGGCGCGCACGTCACGGTCGGTGGCCGCATAGGTCACGGCGTCGCGAACTTGCGCCGGTACGTCGTGATCGGCGCAGAACTGCAGCAGCCACGCTTGGCCTTCTCGGTTCGCCTCCACGTAGGCGCTGGCGACGTGGTGCGACTGGTAGCCCAGCATCCGGCTGAGCTTGGTTCCCTGGAGCAGGGACACCTTGCCGGTAGTCCGGCCGGTGGTGACCGCCCCCACGTGCCGGGCCTCGACCAGTCCCACCCGCCTCCCGGCGCGAGCGAGCAGCAGAGCCGTGGTCAGACCGGTGAGCCCACCTCCCACCACGAGATCCTCGAAGGTGTCGTCGTCGGGGAACGGATCGTTCGCGACGGACAGCTCCCGGTCAAGCCACAGCGAGGTCATGCACAGCTCTCCCAATGCGTCGTTGTCGGGCTGCCTTGGAATCGTGAGTCCGGGTACCCGGAGGATCCGGGGACAAACGGTGACGTGCGAAAGGGAAGATAGCGCCATGACGATCCGGATCGGGATCTCGGGGTGGCGTTACCCCGGCTGGCGTGGCGACTTCTACCCGGACGGCCTGGCCCAGCGACGCGAGCTGGAATACGCATCGAGGCGGCTCACCTCGATCGAGCTGAACGGGTCGTTCTACTCCCTGCAACGGCCCAGCTCCTACCAGTCCTGGCGTGACGAGACCCCCGACGACTTCGTGTTCTCGGTGAAGGGTGGCCGCTTTGTCACGCACTTCAAGCGGCTGGTCGACGTCGAGACCGCACTCGCGAACTTCTTCGCCTCCGGCGTGCTCGCCCTGGGACCGAAGCTCGGTCCGATCCTCTGGCAGCTGCCCGAGAACCTGCCGTTCGACCCTGACGTGCTCGACGCCTTCTTCGCGCTGTTGCCGCAGACGACCGTGGAGGCGGCCAGCCTGGCGGAACGACACGACGACAAGGTGAAGTCAGGGCAGTCACTCACGACGACCGACACCGAGCGCCCGCTGCGGCATGCCCTGGAGTTCCGTAGCGGCACGTTCGCGGCCGAGGCGGCGTACACGATCATGCGGCGGCACCGGGTGGCGTGCGTCCTCGCGGACACGGCCGGACGATGGCCGAAGGTCGAGCAGGTCACGTCGGACTTCATGTACGTCCGGCTGCACGGCGACAAGGAGCTCTACGCCAGCGGCTACTCCGATGACGCGCTCGACGACTGGGCTGCCCGGTGCCGGCGCTGGGAGTCGGACGGACTCGACGTGTTCGCCTACTTCGACAACGACATGAAGGGGTTCGCGCCACATGACGCGGTCCGGTTGATCGAGCGGACGTCCTGACCGGGATCGCTGGCCGGAAGGATGGCGCGCCTACCGCGGGTGTGCGGATCCATGAGATACGAATCGAAGCATGCACCCGCGGTTCAGGGCGGCATTCGTGGTCGCTGGGGTCGCCCTTTCCCTCACGGGCTGCGGCGGGTCGAAGCAGGCGCCGGTCGACGACGTCGCCCGTTCCTTCTATGCCGCGGTCGAAGAGCGGGACGGAGCGGGCGCCTGTGGCCTGCTGGCTCCCGAGACCAGGTCCGAGCTCGAGCAGTCCGAAGGGAAGGCCTGCAGCGCTGCCGTGCTCGAGCAGCACGTTCCGGAGGCGGGAGAGATCCGAGCAACGAGCGTCTACGGAACCATGGCGCAGGTCCGATATGACAAGGACACCGTGTTTCTGGCGCGCTTCCCGAGTGGCTGGAAGGTGATGGCCGCGGCGTGCTCGAAAACGCCATCGTCGCGCTACGAGTGCGAGGTCAAGGGCTGATGCGCGTCATGTTCCTGGCCTACCTGCTGGTCGTGTGCATCGGCCTGGCCTACTTCCTGATCCTCGGCCTCCGGCACGCGTGAGGGGTGTGGATGCGCAAGTTCGTGCGTGAGTGCTCACTCAGCCTGTTCTTCGGCGTCATCTTTCTGGCCTCGCTGGTGGGTCAGGCCTTCGCCGGCTGGAAACAGCTCAACGCCGAACAGGTCGCGGAGGGACTGGGACGACTCAGCCTGTCGGAATACCTGACGTCGTCGAACTTCGCCGGTGATGTCACCGAGAACTGGCAGAGCGAGTACCTCCAGTTCCTGCTCTACGTGACCGCCACCGTCTGGCTCGTGCAACGGGGATCTCCGGAGTCCAAGGAGCTTGGCAAGGCGGGACAGGAGTCCGAGGCGGATCAGAAGATCGGCCAGCACGCGGTCGCGGACTCGCCCAAGTGGGCCAAGGTGGGCGGGATCAGGACGGCGATCTACTCGTGGTCGCTCGCGATCGTGATGGCGAGCGTCTTCCTCCTGTCCTGGCTGGGCCAGTCCATCGGCGGCTGGGCCAGCTTCAACGAGACTCGCCTCCAACGACTGCAGGACCCGATCAGCTGGGGTGCCTACCTCGTCAACGCGGATTTCTGGTCGCGCACACTACAGAACTGGCAGTCCGAGTTCCTGGCCGTCGGCTCCATGGCCGTGTTCGCGATCTATCTGCGCCAGCGCGGTTCACCCGAGAGCAAACCTGTGGGCCAGCCCCATGGCAGTACCGGCATCGAAGGCTGAGCGACCTCGGAGGTCGCTCAGACGTCCTCTTCGGTCGACGTCTGCTCATGGTGGGTGCCGGGCCGCGGAGCCCAGGGCAGCTCCTTCGCCGCGCGTACGACGACCAGCCGGTCACCGCGCGCCAGCTGGGTCACGACGGGGTCGAAGTAGCGGTAGACCTTCTCGTCGCGGACCACCGCGATCACCTGGTCCGGCAGCTGCTGAGGCTGCTTGCCGACCTCGGTGACCAGCAGGTCGCGCTCGGCGACCTCGAGGCCCTCGCCGTACGTCAGCAGGTCCTCCATCACCGAACCCAGCGTCGGCGACAGCGTCGAGAGACCGAGCAGGCGGCCGACGGCGTCGGCGGAGGTGATCACCGAGTCGGCGCCGCTCTGCTTCATCAGCGGGACGTTCTCCTCCTCGCGGACGGCGGCGACGATCCACGCGTCGGGGTTGAGCTGGCGCACCGTCAGGGTGGCCAGCACGTTGGTCGCGTCCCGGTCGGTGGTGACGATGACCTGGCTGGCCCGCTCGACCCCGGCCCGGCGGAGCACCTCGCGACGGGTGGCGTCGCCGGTGACGATGGCGATCCCGTCCGTCGACGCGTCGGCGGCCGCCGCTGGCGACGGGTCGACGATGATCGACGCCCTCGCGGGCCCTGCCGTTGTTGACCAGGGTCTCGACCGCGCTGCGTCCCTTGGTGCCGTAGCCGACGACGACGACGTGCTCATCCATGTGCTTCCTCCACCGGGCGACCCGGAACATTTCGCGACCCTGCGAGGCGAGCACCTCGAGCGTGGTGCCGATCAGCAGCACCAGGAAGGCGATGCGGAGCGGGGTGACGACGAACGCGTTGATCAGCCGGGCATGCGTCGTCGACGGGCGCGATGTCGCCGTAGCCGGTCGTGCTCAGCGTGACGGTCGTGTAGTAGATCGAGTCGATCAGACCCGACCGCGTAGCTCGTGCCGGGTCGTTGCCGTCGCGGTAGCCGTCGCGGTCGAAGTAGACCAGCAGGACCGTGCCCGACCAGGATCGCGATCGCGGCGAGAAGTCGGCGGGCGAGCTCCCACCAGGGCGAGCGCACCTGCACCGGCAACTCGAGGCGGCCGATCGACAGCTCGGGGGACTCATCGGGCACGTGGTGAATCTAGTCGACCACGTCGCCGTAGATGAGGACATCGGCGCCGTCGATCACTCGACGGGTCCTGCGCAGTTCGCTTCGTCACGAACAGGAAGCTGTCCCCTGGACGCGGAGTCGCCGACCCGGGCGAGCGTTGCCAGGCTCCGCACAGCAGTCCTTCGTCGTCGGCGCCCTCCTGCTCCGACACGGCGCTTCCGGTCAGGCACAGCTCACGGGTCCTGGAGTCGTAGGACTCGACCTCGCCCGTCGTCCGGTCCGGGGCGTCGGGGCCGGCCACGACGCCGATCAGGTATCCGCCGAGCAGGCACAGCGCGCCACCGGCGATCACGACCGGCGTCGGCAGGTTCACGTTTGCCACGGTTTCAGTCTTCCACGTCTTCCAGGTCTTCACGTCGGCCACTGGATCCGGGTCCGACCGTGCCGATCCGGCTGCGGAGCCGCGCGACCAGCTCCTTGCGCGCGTTGGTCGTCGACATCTGCGGGAACACGGTGTCGAACGCCGCGTTGACGGCCGCACCGATCAGCACGGCGATGGCGACCAGGTACAGCCACAGGAGTACGGCGATCGGCGCGGCGAGCGGCCCGTAGATGGACCGCGAGTCGGCCGCCGTCACGGTGAGGACCCAGCGCAACAGGTAGGACCCGACGATCCACGCGACCAGCGAGAAGATCGCGCCCGGGAGGTTGAAGCTCCAGTTGGTCCGCACCGGGACGGAGACGTGGTAGAGCGTGGCGAGGAAGCAGATGCAGAGCACGATCACGGTCGGCCAGTAGAGGTTGTTGAGGAAGTCCAGCCGTTGGGGCAGCGCCTTGTCCACCAGGGCCGGACCTGCGATGACGAGCGGGAGGGTGATCCCGCCGGTGACCAGGCCGAGCAGGTAGAGCACGAAGGACAGCGCCCGGGTCTTGACGATCCCGCGGTGGCCGCCCAGCCCGTGCATGACCGTGATCGTGTCCACGAAGACGTTGAGGGCACGCGATCCCGACCAGAGGGCGAGCACGAACCCCACGGAGATCACATCGAAGCGGCCGCCCTCGAGGACGTCGTTCAGGGTCGGGCGGATGACCCGGTTGACGGCGCTGTCGGTGAGCACCCGGGAGGCGAAGTCGATGATCGCGCTGGTGACGTCCTCGATCTGGGCGTCGGTGAGCCGCTCGGAAACGTAGCCGACCGCACCGGACAACGCGAAGATCAGCGGCGGGATCGAGAGCACCGCGAAGAACGCGGCCTCGGCCGCCAGCCCGGTGACCCGGTAGCGGATGCACGAGCCCACGGTGGCCACGAGGAGCTCCCAGAGCTTGCCACGGACACCGGTCCCACAGGGACCGGTTCGCCGTGGGGGACATGCGGCCTACGGTATCGACATGGACTTCCAGATCCGGGTAGCCACCAACCAGGCTCCGCCACTGATCGGCCACAACGTGGTGACCTCCGATCTGGCGTTGACCGAGGCCGTCGTACGCCACTCCTCCCCCGAGGTCGTCGAGGAGCTGAGCGCGCTCGGCGCCGAGGCCGGCACCGGCGAGGCCCGCGAACACGGCATGCTCGCCAACCGGCACCACCCGGAGCTCACGCCGTACGACCGCTATGGCAACCGCATCGACGAGGTCGAGTTCCACCCCTCGTGGCACTGGCTGATGGAACGCGCGGTCGGTCACGGCCTCCAGGCGGCGCCCTGGGAGTCCGGGTCGGCGCACGCACACGTACGACGGGCCGCCGGATTCTTCGCCTGGTCGCAGACCGAGCCCGGACACGGCTGTCCCGATCTCGATGACGTACGCGGCGGTCCCGGCGCTGCGGGTCGACGACGCGATCGCGAAGCAGTGGACGCCGCGGCTGGCCTCGACCACCTACGATCCGAGCCTCCGGCCGATCGACCGAGAAGGCGGGCGCCCTTGCCGGCATGGGGATGACCGAGAAGCAGGGCGGCTCCGACGTCCGGTCCAACCAGACCGAGGCGCGGCCGACGTCGGTGCACGGCGAGTACACGCTGCACGGCCACAAGTGGTTCACCTCGGCGCCGATGAACGACATGTTCCTGGTGCTGGCCCAGGCTCCCGAAGGCCTGACCTGTTTCGTGGTTCCGCGGATGTTGCCGTCGGGCGAGCGCAACCGGATCGACGTCGTACGCCTCAAGGACAAGCTGGGCAACCGCTCCAACGCGTCCTCCGAGCTGGAGTTCAACGGCACGTGGGCGCAGCGGCTGGGCGACGAGGGCCGCGGCGTCCGCACGATCATCGAGATGGTGGCGGCGACCCGGCTCGACTGCGTCCTGGGCTCGGCCGTCGTTGATGCGCCGGTCGCTGGCGGAGGCGTCGTGGCACGTGGCGCACCGGTCGGCCTTCGGTTCGCTGCTCTCCGAGAAGCCGCTGATGCAGAACGTGATCGCCGATCTCGCGGTCGAGTCCGAGGCGGCCACGGCGCTCGCCCTGCGCCTGGCCGCGGCCGTCGACGAGCCGGCGGATCCACACGAGGCGGCGCTGCGGCGGATCGCGCTGCCGCTGGCCAAGTTCTGGGTCTGCAAGCGGACCCCGTTCATGGTGGCCGAGGCCCTCGAGTGCCTGGGCGGCAACGGGTACGTCGAGGACTCGGGAATGCCCCTGCTGTTCCGGGAGTCCCCGCTGAACTCGATCTGGGAGGGCTCGGGCAACGTCAACGCCCTCGACGTGCTGCGCGCGCTGTCCCGCGAGCCCGAGGCGCTGCAGGCCTGGATCACCGAGGTCGGCAGGGCCCGCGGCGGGGACGCCAGGCTCGACCGCGCGGTCGACGACACTCTGGCGCTGCTCGGTGAGACCGCCACCCTGGAGGTCGCCGCCCGCCGGCTGGCCGGTCAGATGGCTGCCTGTCTCCAGGGGTCACTGCTGGTGCGCTTCGCTCCCCCCGAGATCGCCGACGCCTTCTGCGCCAGCCGGCTGGGGTCGGCGTACAACGGCACCTTCGGCACCCTCCAGAGCGCCGACCTCGGCGCGATCGTGGAGCGCACCACGCCGGTCGTGTGAGCTGGCGGTGCGACAGGTTCATCACGGTATGCAGACGAGCCTGCGGTTCCCACGGCGTGCATGCCATGGGAACCGCAGGCTGACCTGCATACCGTGATGAACCTCCTGAGCTACACCAGCTGCTTCTTCGTCAACCCCACCGACTCGTCGGCCGGCTCGTCGGCCGCGAGGTCATCCTCGTCGTCGAGCATGGTGGTCTCGTCGAACGGGTCGTCGCCGGAAAGCACCCGGTCGAAGCGGGCCCGGTCGAGCCCGCCGGTCCACGAGCCGACCAGCACGGTGGCGATCGCGTTCCCGGAGAAGTTGGTCAGCGCCCGAGCCTCCGACATGAACCGGTCGATGCCGACGATCAGGCCGACGCCGTCGAGCAGCTCCGGCCGGTGCGAGCTCAGGCCGCCCGCCAGGGTGGCCATGCCGGCTCCGGTGACGCCCGCTGCGCCCTTGGACGCGATGATCATGAAGACCAGCAGCGAGATCTGCTCACCGATGCTCAGCGGGTCACCCAGCGCCTCTGCGATGAACAGCGACGCCATGGTCAGGTAGATCGCGGTGCCGTCCAGGTTGAACGAGTAGCCGGTCGGTACGACGACTCCGACGGTCGTCTTGTCCACGCCGGCGTGCTCCATCTTCGCGATCAGGCGCGGCAGCGCCGACTCCGAGGACGACGTGGACAGGATCAGCAGGAACTCACGCGCCAGGTACTTGAACAGCGAGAGGATGTTCACCCCGGTGACCATCTTGAGGATCGTCCCGAGGAGGACGAACACGAACAGGAAACAGGTGATGTAGAACGCGATCATCAGCACTGCGAGGCTCTTCAGCGCGTCGACACCGGTCTCACCGACGACGGCCGCCATGGCGCCGAAGGCACCAACCGGTGCTGCCCACATGATCATGGCCAGGACCCGGAAGACCAGCCTCTGGATGTGCTCCACACCCCGGAGCACCGGCTTGCCGGCGCCGCCCATGGCCTGCAGTGCGAACCCCACGAGCAGGGCAACGAACAAGGTCTGGAGCACCTCGCCGGAGGTGAGGGCGGAGAGCATCGAGTCGGGGATGATGCCCAGCAGGAAGTCAGTCGTCGACCCGTGTGCTTCCGCGGCCTGCTGCGGCTCCGGCCGCTGCGACCGCCTCGGTCAGCTCGAGTCCGCTGCCGGGATGGATGATGTTGCCGACGACCAGCCCGATGCCCAGCGCCGCGGTCGACATCGTGGTGAAGTAGAGCATCGCAAGCCCGCCGACCTTGCCGACGCTTGCGGCGCTGCGCACCGATCCCACGCCGAGCACGATCGTGCAGAAGATGACCGGCTGGATCATCATCTTGATCAGGTTGACGAAGCCGGTGCCCAGCGGCTTGAGCTCGACGCCGAGGTCGGGCTTCAGGATGCCGACCGCGATGCCGAGGCCAACGGCGACGATCACGGCGACGTACAGATAGTGAGTGCGGTTCTTCGGTGGCGCCGGAGGGGCGCTCGGGGTGGTGGCGGTCATCGTTCTCCTCCAGACTCGACCGCGGCAGGCGCCTCGGTCGTCTCCTCATCCTGGGTGGTCTGTGACACCCGTCACCGTTCTGTTCGTTGAGTTCGTGACCCCGACCACAACCCGGTCGTGCGGCACAATGCGCTCCATGGGCACCAAGGGCGGCCGCCGGGAGGGCTCGGTGGCACGCCAGATCCTGGTCCTGCAGGTCCTGGTGGTCGTGACCCTCGTCGTCGCGGCGCTCGCGCTGGCGGCGTACGACGCCCGGCAGGACGCGCGGACAACGGCGACCGAACGGGCCGTCGCCGTGGCCGAGACGGTGGCCGACTCCCCCGCTGTCGTGACCGCCCTCAAGGGCCCCGACGAGCCCGTCAGTTCCGTGCTTCAGCCGTACGCCGAGCAGCGTACGGCTGGACACCTCGGTCGACTTCGTCGTCGTGATGGACCTGGACCGGACCCGGTTCACGCACCCCAACCCCGCGAACATCGGCAAACCCTTCGTCGGCGACCTCGGCGACGCGCCGGAGGGAGGAGTGTTCACGCAGGAGTACGAGGGCTCGCTGGGCCCGTCGATGCGTTGCGTCGTCCCGGTGATGGACGGTGACACGGTGGTGGCCCTGGTGTCGGTCGGCATCACCATCGCGCAGATCGACAAGCAGCTGCGCGACGACCTGGTCCTGATCCTGCTGGCGGCGCTGGTCGTGCTGGCGGTCGGGCTCGACCGGTGCCTGGCTGGTCAGCAGACGCCTGCGTCGGCAGACCCACGGCATGGGCGAACGCGAGATCACTCGCATGTACGAGTACTACAGCGCCGTCCTCCATGCGGTCCGCGAGGGACTGGTCCTGCTCGACGACGAGGACCGCGTCCAGCTCGTCAACGACGAGGCACGTCGACTGCTCGACCTGCCCGACGACGTGATCGGCCGCTCGGTGCACGAGCTCGGGCTCCCACCGGGGCTCGTCGATGCCGCCGTCGGAGAGACCGCCGAGTCCGATGACGTCTACGTGGCCGGAGAGCACGTCCTCGTCGTCAGCTCGTCGCCGGCTTCCTGGGAGGGTCGCGAGGTGGGAGCGGTCGTGACCCTGCGCGACCACACCGACCTCCAGGCCGTGACCGGTGAGCTCGACCTGGTCCGCGGCCTCACCGAGTCGCTGCGGTCACAGACCCACGAGGCCTCCAACCGGCTGCACACGGTGGTGTCCCTGATCGAGATGGGCCGGCCGGACGAAGCCGTCACGTTCGCGACCGAGGAGCTGCACCTGGCTCAGGCGCTCACCGATCGGGTGGTCGGCGCCGTGGACGAGCCCGTCGTGGCCGCGCTGCTGCTCGGCAAGACCTCGGAAGCGGCCGAGCGGGGCGTCGAGCTGGCGCTCACCGGTGAGCTGCCCGCCGAGTCGGCCGTGCCGCCCCGGGACCTGGTCACCGTCATCGGCAACCTCGTGGACAACGCGCTCGACGCCGTGTCCGGGCAGCCCGAGCGCCGGATCGCGGTCCACCTCGACGGCACCGACACCGACTTGCGCATCAGCGTGGGCGACAGCGGCCCCGGACTCAGCGCTGAGGACGCCCAGCATGTTCTCGAGCGCGGCTGGACGACCAAGGCCACGAGCGCCGGTCCGGGCGGGCGCGGGGTCGGCCTCGCGCTCGTGGCGCAGGTCGCGCGTCGCCACGGCGGGACCGTCACCATCGGTTCATCGCCACTCGGCGGCGCCGAGCTGGTCGTCACCCTGAGGAGGACAAGTGAGGACGACCCGTGACCGTGCGGGTGCTCGTCGTCGAGGACGAGGAGCTGGCTGCCGAGGCGCACGCCGCGTACACCCGACGAGTCGCCGGTTTCGAGGTCGTCGGGGTCGCCCGCTCCGCCGGGGACGCCGTACGCCACCTCAACGAGGACCCGCACGTCGACCTGATCCTGCTCGACATGCACCTGCCCGACGGTCACGGCCTCGGGTTGCTGCAACGGCTGCGGGCAGCCGGTCACCTGTGCGACGTGATCGCCGTGACGTCCGCGCGCGACGTCGACGTCGTCCGCCACGCCGTTGCCCAGGGCGTCGTGCTCTACCTGCTGAAGCCGTTCACCTTCGCCACCTTCCGCGCGAAGCTCGAGCAGTACGCCGTCTACCGCGAGCAGCTCGCCGACGCGCCGGGCGAGGTGCTGCAGGACGAGGTCGACCAGATGCTCGGCTCCCTGCGCGCCCAGGCGGCGCCGGCGCCCGCTGCCCAAGGGCATGAGCCCCGAGACGTTCAACCAGGTGAGCAGGGTGCTGCGCGACTCCTCCGCTGCCCTGTCAGCCAGCCAGGTGGCCACGGAGGTCGGCACGTCGCGGGTCACGGCGCGCCGCTACCTCGAGCATCTTGCCGACCTCGGTCAGGTGGCCCGGCAGCCGCGCTACGGCGGCAGCGGTCGCCCCGAGGTCGAGTACCGGTGGCAGTGACGCGGCGCGTGCGCCCCGAACGCGACAATGGTCCGGTGATCGACGACGAGGCATACGTGCGGGAGCTGCTGGCGATCCTCACCAACCCGCACCCGACCGGCATCTCACCCGACGACCCCTACGGTCAGGCCGACGACGGGATCGACCGGTACGGCGGGTTCGGACGCGACTACTGGGTGGAGGATCTGCGTCCGGTCGACGACGGGCCCTGGGCAGAGCTCGAGGTGACCTTCGGGCTCGCTGTCCCGGACGATCCTGCCTGCCGTGAGGTGCCCGACCGGGGGCACGATGCGGGTCCCGTTCGGACCGCGAGTGGCGTGAGCTCAGCCGGTACGCCGAGCCCGCGGCGTACGCCCCCCGCATTGCGGCCAGCCTCGGCCCGGAGGTCGGCCGGCTGGTCGAGCGGAACAGGCTGCCGCGGCCGGAACCGATCGACCTCGAGGCGGTCCGCGCGCGCCTGCCCGCGCAGGACGAGCTCTGGGACCAGCTGGTGGCCTACCTGGGCGGACTTGGCTCGGCCCGACAGGTCGCAGACGGGCGCCTGGAGGTGAGCATCGAGGACGAGGAGAGCGGGACGCCGGACCGGATCACCGTCCTGGTGACACCCGAGCAGTGGGCCGACTTCGTGGTGCGCCACGACGACTGGCAGATGCGGCTGGACGAAGTGCTCGGGCCGCGCAAGGACGACGAGCTGTTTCTCCTGTTCATGGAGCGCGGCTTCGCGCGCTCCATTCGCGAGGAGCTTCCCCCGGTGCGCGGGGGCATCGAGCAGGAGCGCCGGTCCGCGGACCTCCGTGCGAGTGGTGCGGAGCTCCGCTGGGTGGTCAGCGACCGCGACGGAAACACCGTCTACGAGCTCGGCCCGCCGTCGTGACTCAGGTGAGCTCGAGTCCGGGGTAGAGCGGGTACTTGTCGAGCATCTCGGCCGATGCGGCCTTGGTCTTGTCGGCGACTCCGTCGGCAAGCTGGTACGTCGCCTTGGACGGCGTGCCGGCCTTGGTGCTGCCCGGCTGGGTGTTCTTGAGTACGTCGACGACCAGGGCTGCAACCGTGTCGAACTCGTCGTGCCCGAAGCCGCGGGTGGTCAGCGCCGGCGTACCGAAGCGGATGCCGGAGGTGTACCACGCGCCGTTGGGGTCGTTGGGAATCGAGTTGCGGTTGGTGACCACGCCCGAGTCGAGCAGCGCCGTCTCGGCCTGGCGGCCGGTGAGGCCGAAGGCCGACACGTCGAGAAGCACGATGTGGTTGTCGGTGCCGTCGGTGACGAGCTTCGCGCCGCGCGACATGAAGCCCTCTGCCAGGGACTTCGCGTTGTCGGCGATGTTCTGCGCGTAGGTCTGGAACGAGGGCTGGCGCGCCTCGGCCAGGGCGACGGCCTTGGCGGCCATGACGTGCGACAGCGGACCGCCCAGGACCATCGGACAGCCACGGTCGACCGAGGGCGCGTACTCCTCCTGAGCCAGCACCAGGCCACCGCGCGGGCCGCGCAGCGACTTGTGCGTGGTCGTCGTGGTGATGTGCGCGAACGGCACCGGGTCCTCGTCACCGGTGAACACCTTGCCGGCGACCAGGCCGGCGAAGTGCGCCATGTCGACCATCAGCGTCGCCCCGACCTCGTCGGCGATCTCGCGCATCTTGGCGAAGTTCACCCGGCGCGGGTAGGCCGAGTAGCCCGCGACCAGGACCAGCGGCTGGAACTCGCGTGCCTTGGCGGCCACCTTGTCGTAGTCGAGCAGCCCGGTCTCCGGGTCGGTGCCGTACTGCTGCTGGTGGAACATCTTGCCGCTGATGTTGGGCCGGAAGCCGTGCGTGAGGTGACCGCCGGCGTCCAGCGACATGCCGAGCAGGCGCTGGTTGCCGAACTCCGCGCGCAGCGACTCCCAGTCGGCCTCGCTGAGCTCGTTGACGTTCTTCGCGCCGAACTTCTCCAGCCAGGGCGTCTCGACCCGGTGCGCGAGGATCGACCAGAAGGCGACGAGGTTGGCGTCGATCCCCGAGTGCGGCTGCGCATAGGCGTACGGCGCCCCGAACAGCTCGCGCGCGTGCTCGGCCGCGAGCGCCTCGACCGTGTCGACGTTCTGGCATCCGGCGTAGAAGCGGTGCCCGATCGTGCCCTCGGCGTACTTGTCGCTGAGCCACGTCCCCATGGTCAGCAGCACGGCCGGCGACGCATAGTTCTCGCTGGCGATCAGCTTGAGGGAGGCCCGCTGGTCGGCGAGCTCCTTGCGGGTCGCGTCCGCGATCCGCGGCTCGACGGAGGCGATCACCTCGAGGGCTTGGCTGTAGGCGCTGCTGGCCAGCTGCGACAGGGATTCAGTCATGGGGACACACTAGTGAGAAGCGGGCGGATCGCGCTGCAGGGAGGATTCCTGTCCCGGATGTCCGAAACGTGACGTGGGTCACTCCTTAAGGCATGAACGCAGTGCAGGCGTCTCACATCGTGGAGTCGAGTCTCACCACATGAGATTTCGACTTGTGGGAACCGCGTCCGACCCTTGAGACTCGGGTCCATGATCAGTGCTGCAACGTCCGCTCACCTCGTGGTTCGCCGCCACGTGGACCTCGGGCGCACGCGGCAGCATGATGTGTTGGCCCAGCTGACCAGTCGCACCGAAGCTCCTGAGAGCGAGCACGGCGCGGCCGCCCGAATCCAGATCTCCACTGATACGGGCGCCGGTCGCAGGCCAGCCGACGTACCCCAATGATGCGGACCGTCGGGACCAGCGGATCGAGCGTCTCCTCCACGAAGGATGAGCATGAACGAGCAGGCCCCCGCAGTTCGCACCGCGCGGCCTTCCAGGCGCCCGCGCCCGAAGCGCGGCGAAGGCCAGTGGGCGCTCGGCTACATGGAGCCGTTGAACAAGAACGAGCAGACCAAGAAGGATGACAACCCGCTCAACGTCCGGGACCGCATCCTCAACATCTACTCCAAGCGCGGCTTCGCCTCGATCGACCCGGCCGACCTGCGCGGCAGGTTCCGCTGGATGGGCCTCTACACCCAGCGCGCCCCGGGCTTCGACGGCGGCAAGACCGCGATGCTCGAGGAAGAGGAACTGGACGACAAGTTCTTCATGCTGCGGGTCCGCTCCGACGGTGCGCTGCTCCCGGCAGCGACCGTCCGTGCGCTGGGCACCATCAGCCAGGACTTCGCCCGCAACACCGCCGACGTCACCGATCGCGAGAACATCCAGTACCACTGGATCCGCATCGAGGACGTGCCCGACGATCTGGGAGCGGCTCGAGACGGCCGGGCTGAACAGCGTCGAGGCGTGCGGTGACTCACCGCGGCCCTTCCTGGGCTCCCCCGTCGCCGGCGTCGCCAAGGACGAGATCATCGACGGCACCCCAGCGCTGGAGGAGATCAAGCGTCGCTTCATCGGCAACAAGGACTTCTCGAACCTGCCCCGCAAGTTCAAGACCGCGCTGACCGGCCACCCCAGCCACGACGTCTCGCCCGAGACCAACGACGTCTCGTTCGTCGGCACGGTCCACCCCGTCCACGGCCCGGGCTTCGACCTGTGGGTCGGCGGCGGCCTGTCCACCAACCCGATGCTGGCCCAGAAGCTCGGCGTCTGGATCCCGCTCGAGGAGGTGGCCGACGCGTGGGAGGGCGTGACCTCGATCTTCCGCGACTACGGCTACCGCCGGCTGCGCTCGCGGGCCCGGCTGAAGTTCCTGGTCGCCGACTGGGGCGTGGAGAAGTTCCGCGAGATCCTCGAGACCGAGTACCTCCACCGGGCGCTCGTCGACTGCCCCTCCCCGGAGTCGCCGGTCGGCCACCGCGACCACATCGGCGTGCACGAGCAGAAGGACGGCAAGTTCTACGTCGGGATCGCCCCGACCGCCGGTCGGGTCTCCGGCACGCTCCTGGTCCAGCTCGCGGACCTGATCGAGGAGTACGGCGTCGCCGGCGCGCGGCTCACGCCGTACCAGAAGATCGTGCTGGTCGGCGTCGAGGCTGACCGGGTCGAGGGCCTGGTCCAGCGGCTCGACGAGATCGGCCTCTCCGCGCGTCCGTCCAATTGGCGGCAGAACACGATGGCCTGCACCGGCATCGAGTTCTGCAAGCTGGCCATCGTCGACACCAAGGACCGGGCCCGCGACCTCGTTGCCGAGCTCGAACGGCGATTCCCCGACCTCGACACGCCCATCACCGTCAACGTCAACGGCTGCCCGAACGCCTGCGCGCGGACCCAGGTCGCCGACATCGGGCTCAAGGGCCAGCTGGTGATGCACGACGGAGAGCAGGTCGAGGGCTTCCAGGTCCACCTCGGCGGCGCGACCGGCCTGCAGTCCAACTTCGGGCGCAAGCTGCGGGCACACAAGGTGACCAGCGCGGGCCTCGACGACTACATCACCAACGTCGTGACGGCGTACCTCGCCGACCGCGAGCTCGGCGAGTCCTTCGCCACCTGGGTGGCCCGGGCCGACGAGGTGCTCCTGCGCGGCGAGGGTCTCGACAAGGTCGACAGCTCGACCACCTGAAGACATTGGAGGCGGTCTGACATGAGCGAACGTGCCGTTCCCTTCCACTGCCCCTACTGCGGCGACGAGAACCTGTGGCCGCACGAGTCCGACGACGAGTCTGCCCGCGGCGCCTGGGAGTGCCGCTCGTGCCTGCGTGCGTTCACGGTCAAGATGCACGGCCAGATCCGACCGGCCGGCTCCGGACAGTCCGGACAGGAGGTCGGCTCATGACCACCGCCTCCACCGCCGCGGCCCGCAAGTTCCGCGGCACCCACACCGCCGGCCGCACACCCGAGGAGCTGCGCGAGCTCGTGTCCCACGTGGGCGCCGAGCTCGAGCTGGCCCCCGCCGAGCACATCATCGAGTGGGCGGTCGCGACGTTCGGTGAGCGCTTCTGCGTCACCTCGTCGATGGGCGACGCGGTCCTCTCGCACCTGGCGTCCAAGGTCGCTCCGGGCATCGACGTGGTGTTCCTCGACACCGGCTACCACTTCGCCGAGACCATCGGCACCCGCGACGCCGTCGAGGCCACCCTTCCGGTCAACCTGCTCACGATCACGCCCAAGCAGACCGTCGCCGAACAGGACGCCGAGTACGGCAAGGACCTGTTCGCCCGCGACCCCGACCTGTGCTGCAAGCTCCGCAAGGTACAGCCGCTGGCCGACTCGCTGGAGCAGTACGACGCCTGGGCGACCGGACTGCGCCGCGCCGAGACCCACAACCGGATCATCGCCCCGGTGGTGGGCTGGGACGCCAAGAAGGGCAAGGTCAAGGTCTCGCCGCTGGCCCGCTGGTCCGACGAGCAGGTCGAGGCCTACATCAACGACAACGGCATCCTGGTCAACCCGCTGGTCTACGACGGCTACCCGTCGATCGGCTGCTGGCCCTGCACCCGCCGGGTCGCGCCCGGTGAGGACGCCCGCAGCGGCCGCTGGGCCGGCACCGGCAAGACCGAGTGCGGGATCCACTCATGATCGAGCTCTCCATCGACAACGGTGTCGACCGCCCCACCCTCGCACCGCCGCACCGAAAGGAGGCCGCTCTGATGGCTGCCCCTGCCCTGGTTGCCCTGGCTCACGGAAGTCGTGACCCGCGGTCCGCCGAGACGATCAACGCCCTCGTGAACGAGGTCCGGTCCATGCGACCCGACCTCAAGATCGCACCGGCATTCCTCGAGCTTTCGAAGCCGTCGTTCACCACCGTCGTCGACCGGCTCGTCAAGGCCGGCCACGACGAGATCGTGGTCGTGCCGTTGCTGCTCACCGAGGCGTTCCACGCGAAGGTCGACGTACCGACCGCGGTGGCGCAGGCGCAGGCGCGCCACGCGGGGCTGCAGATCCGCGCCACGAAGGTCCTCGGGCTCGAGAGGTCGTTCCTCGAGGTGCTCGACCTGCGGATGCGGGAGGCCCTCAAGACGGCCCGGGTGCGGGAACTCGACGCGCTGGTGCTGGCCGCCGCGGGTTCGTCGGACCCGCTGGCGAACCAGTCCGTGGCCAGGCTGGCCCGGGTCTGGGCCGCGCACCACAAGCTTCCGGTGACCGCCGCGTTCGCGTCCAGCACTCCGCCCGCCACGGGCGAGGCCGTCCGGGCGTTCCGGGGCCAGGGCAAGCGGCATGTCGCGGTGGCGTCCCTGTTCCTCGCGCCCGGGTTCCTGCCGGACCGGGCCGCCGAACTCGCCCTCGAGGCCGGTGCCGTCGCCGTGTCCCAGCCCCTTGGCGCCCACCCCGAACTCGCCCGCACCATCCTCGCTCGCTACGCCGTGGGTGCCGTCGAACTGGTCCCCGTCTAACTCACTGCCGAGGTAGGACAGCAGTTGATCAGCCGACGAGGCGGTTGACGAGTCGTTCGAGTTCGCGGGGTGGGTCGTGGGTGACGCCGCCGTGGACGGGTCCGGGCTGGAGCACCGTGCTCTTGGGGGCCTTGACGAAGCCGAAGCGGGTGCCGATCGGCTTGTTGCCTGCCGCGCCACCGCGAGCGTCGCCGGCGCAGACACCGTCGACGAACTCCAGGGCCGCACACACCTGCTCGACGTCGATCCGCGGGTCGACGGCCAGCAGCCGGTCCCGGTCGACGTTCCAGGAGACGTCGAGGTAGTCGGCCCCCTCGCAGAAGAGGACGACCCCGACGTTGACGAACTCCTCGCGGTCGGGCCGGGGCACGCAGCGCAGGACGACGTACTGGTAGGCAAGCGGTTGCGGACCCATCACGCGCTCCCGGGCAGCCATTGGCGGGTGCCGAGCCGTTCGACCAGGAAGGCGACGTACGCCGTGCGCAGCTGCGCCGGCGTCTCTGCTCCCGGGACAGGTTCGAGCCACTCGTCCGGCACCCGTTCGAGTACGTCGCGGAACACCGACTCGTCCAGCAGGCCGGAGATCTCGGCGTCGGCGGTCGCCAGCCCGCCGGCATACGCGCCGAGAACGTGGTCGGAGACGTCCCACGGCTGCGCCGCGAACTTCCCGGCCGAGGTCACTCCCCTGGTCCAGCCGTGGTGGAAGTAGAGCGAGGCACCGTGGTCGATGACCCACAGGTCCTGGTGCCAGAGCAGCAGGTTGGGGTTGCGCCACGTGCGGTCGACGTTGGCGCAGAAGGCATCGAGCCAGAGCACCTTCGCGGCCTCGTGGGCGTGGGTGTCGACGTCTCCGTCGTACCCGAACGCGCCGGGCAGGAAGTCGATGCCGAGGTTGAGCCCGAGACTGGCGTTGAGCAGGTCCTGGACCTCCTGGTCGGCCTCGTAGCGGGCGATCGCCGCGTCGAGCCCCAGCGCCACCTGCCGAGGGGTGCGCAGCTCGATCCGCTGGGCCAGCTCAGCGACGATGACCTCGGCGACCAGGACCCGAAGGCCCTGGCCCGCACCCCGGAACTTGCACACATAGGTGCCGAGATCGTCGGCCTCGACGATCCCGGGAAGGCTGCCACCCTCGCGTAGTGGCGTGACATAGCGGGTCACCGCGACAGTCGGGATCACTCGATCGGCGCTTCGTCGGTCAGTCGCTTCCGCTCGGCCTCGACATCGAAGTCCGCGGGCGGCCACTGCGGGTCCAGCTCCTTCAGGGCGTCGAGCAGGAGCGACCCGATGGCCAGGTTGCGGAACCACTTCCGATCGCTCGGAACCACGTGCCACGGAGCCGCATCGGTGTTGGTCCGCTCCAGCGCGATCTCGTACGCCGTGCGGTACGCCGGCCAGAGCGCGCGCTCGTCCACGTCGCCCGGGTTGTACTTGTAGTGCTTGGTCTCGTCGTCGAGCCGGGCGAGGAGCCGCTCCTTCTGCACGTCTGGCGAGATGTGGAGCATGCACTTCACGATCGTGGTGCCCTCGTCGACGAGCCGCTGCTCGAAGTCGTTGATGGCGCCGTACCGTCGCTCGATCTCGGCGGCCGGAGCCAGCTCCCGCACCCGGGCGATCAGCACGTCCTCGTAGTGGGACCGGTCGAAGACCCCGACGTAGCCGGGCGCGGGCGCCGCCTTCTCGATCCGCCACAGGAAGTCGTGGGCCCGCTCCTCCGGGGTGGGGGCCTTGAAGCTGGTGATCTTGACGCCCTGCGGGTCCATCAGCCCGACGGTGTGCCGGAGCGTGCCTCCCTTGCCGGAGGTGTCCATGCCCTGGAGGACCAGCAGAAGACGACGCTTCGAGTCCTTCGTGTGCTCGGCGAACAGCCGCTCCTGCAACTCCGACAGCTCGGGCCCGAGCTCGAGCAGCGCCTTCTCCCCGTCAGCCTTCTTGCCCTCGAACCCCAAGGTCGCATCGGTGGCGATCGTGGTCAGGTCGACCGGTCCCGCCGGCAACCGCATCGATGTCAGCCATCATGCGCCAACTATGTCAGCCCTGTCAGCCGTCAGCTGTCAGCCCAGGACCCGCGCAACATCGAGGCTGCAGCCGACCACGGTGTCCACCGAACCGTCCACCTGGGTTTCGTCGAACCACACACCGCGGGTGAAGCCGACCTTGTCCAGCACCCGCAACGACGGCTCGTTGCGGTGGTCCGGCGCAGCGAAGCAGGTCACCGCGTCGGGAAATCTCCGGTGCATCCGGACCAGCCAGGCCCAGAGCATCCGGGTCCCGATCCCCCGCCCGATCCAGTGCGGGTCGCCGATCAGGTAGTCGACGCCGATCGCATCTGGGTGCGGGGCCACGATGGCGTAGTCGGGGTAGTCGGCGATGCGGTAGTCCTGAACGAACCCCACCGACCGCCCGTTCACCTCGGCCACCCACATCCGCGTCGGCGTCCGCCCGTCGATCCGCGGGCTGTACTTCTCCGTCACCGCCTCGAGCGTCGGCTCGCCGTCGGAGACCCACCAGCGCTGGACGTGTTCGCTCTGTCGCCACCTCGCGACATCGGGCAGGTCCCCGTAGGTCATCGCGCGCAGGGTCACGTGCAGGTCGGGATCGACCACGAACTCCTTGACGTCGCCCGACAGGTCGCGGGCCACCGGCTCCCCGGGGACGGTGGCGGCGATCCGGTGCGCGGCTGCGGCCCAACCCTCCTTGGCATGGGCGACGCCGGAGAGCTCCCGCCCCCCATGGTGTACGACGACGTGCGTGCTCGCGGCCTCGCCCATCAGTGGCTCAGTCCGCCCTCGCGCGGCCTGACCGGCGGCAGCGACGACCAGGGAAAGTCGATCCAGGCCCGGGTGTGCCGCCACACGTAGTCGGGCTTGATCACCGACTGCGGCTTGTCGTAGATCACCGCCGTACGAGACTCGGCCACGTGGTCGGCGCAGAACTCGTGGACGAGTTCCAGCGTCCGGCCGGTGTCGGCGACGTCGTCGGCGATCAGGACCTTCATCCCGGACAGGTCGATCGCGGTCGGCGTGGGCGGGAGCATCATCGGCATCTCCAGGCGCTGGTCGATCCCGGTGTAGAACTCGACGTTGACCACGGAAAGGTTCTTCACCGACAGCGCATAACCGAGCCCCATGCCCAGGCCGAGACCGCCGCGGGCGATGGACAGGATCAGGTCGGGGTCGTAGCCGTCGTCGACGACCGCTTGGGCGATGTCGCGGACTGCCGTGCCGAAGCTCTCCCAGCTCAGGACCTCGTGCGCGTCGCTCACCCGGTCATCCTGTCGCATCGACGGGGCCCTGGGCACCCCCCGGGATCGCGGCCCGGAACCGTTCAGCAGGCCGGGTCGCTGGGCTCCCGCAGCTCCTCGCGCACCACCGCGAACGCCATGCCGGGCGGGTAGCCCTTGCGGGCCAGCATCCCCACCAGCCGCCGGGTGCGGACGGTGTCGTCGAGTGCCCGCATCGAACGCAGCTTCTTGCGCACCAAGCTGCGAGCAGCCGCCGCCTCGTCGTCGGGATCGATCTCGGCCAGCACCTCGCGGGCGATGTCGTCGTCGATGCCCTTGCGACGCAGCTCGTCGGCAAGGGCACGCGTGGCCAGACCCTTGCCCCCACCGTCGGCCGACTGGCGCGAGGAGATCCAGGCGCGGGCAAACGCGCTCGTCGTCGATCAGGCCGACCTCCTCGAAGCGGTCGAGCAGGCGGGTGGCGATCTCGTCGGGCACCAGCTTGCCCGCCAGCTTGTCGGCCAGCTCCTTGCGACTTCGGGCCCGGCCGGTCAGCTGGTCGAGCAGGATCTTGCGCGCCACCGACTCCGGGTCGGCATCCGGCCCCGACGCCTGCGGGTCATCGGGCAGGCCGTCGGGGAGCGAATCGGTCATCAGAAGGTGTCGACTCCGGTGGGCTCGACGACGGGTTCGGCCTCGGCGTCGACCTGCGGTCCGACGCCGAGCTTCTCGAGGATCTTCTTCTCCAGCTCGTTGGCCAGGTCGGGGTTGTCCTTGAGGAAGCTGCGGGCGTTCTCCTTGCCCTGGCCCAGCTGGTCGCCCTCGTAGGTGTACCAGGCGCCGGCCTTGCGGACGAGGCCTGCCTCGACACCGACGTCGATCAGGCCGCCCTCGCGGCTGATGCCCTTGCCGTACATGATGTCGAACTCCGCCTGCTTGAACGGCGGGGCGACCTTGTTCTTCACGACCTTGATCTTGGTCCGGTTGCCGACGCTGTCGTTGCCGTCCTTGAGGGTCTCGATGCGGCGCACGTCGAGCCTGATCGAGGCGTAGAACTTCAGCGCCTTGCCGCCGGAGGTCGTTTCGGGACTACCGAACATCACTCCGATTTTTTCGCGCAGCTGGTTGATGAAGATCATCGTCGTGTTGGAGTTGCTGAGCGCACCGGTCATCTTGCGCAGCGCCTGGCTCATCAGGCGGGCCTGCAGGCCGACGTGGCTGTCGCCCATCTCGCCCTCGATCTCGGCGCGGGGCACCAGGGCGGCCACGGAGTCGATGACGATCAGGTCGAGGGCACCGGACCGGACCAGCATGTCGGCGATCTCCAGCGCCTGCTCGCCGGAGTCGGGCTGGGAGACCAGCAGGGCGTCGGTGTCGACGCCGAGGTTCTTCGCGTAGTCGGGGTCGAGGGCGTGCTCGGCGTCGATGAACGCCACGATGCCGCCGGCACTCTGGGCGTTGGCCACCGCGTGCAGCGCCACCGTCGTCTTTCCGGAGGACTCCGGTCCGTAGATCTCCACCACGCGACCGCGCGGAAGACCACCGAGCCCGAGCGCGACGTCGAGGGCGATGGAGCCCGTGGGAATCACCTCGAGCGGTGCGCGGGTGTCGTCTCCGAGGCGCATCACCGCGCCCTTGCCGAACTGTCGCTCGATGTTGGCGAGCGCGGCGTCGAGGGCCTTCTCGCGGTTTCCACCAGCCATGTTTGTCGTCCGCCCGTCCGTGAGGTTCTTCCGTGTCTTCTTCATCGCCGCCGACCTTAGAGGGGTCCGCCGACAGTCTGCGACGCGCCGCCCTGCCTGTGGAAAACCGGTCCCTCCGGCCACCCTGTGCACAGATCCTAGCCCGAACAGGTGTTCGAGCGGCCGACGTCGTACGGCGTGTCGCGGTCAGGCAGGCAGGTGCACCAGGAAGCGGCACCTGAGTGAGCCAGGTCGTCAGATCAGGCGACCCGAGACGGTGATGAACAGCGTGCCGCCGGAAGCGTTGGGAGTGTGCACGCTGACGCCGATGGACGTGCCCGCGTCGGCGAAGAAGCGAACGTCCTGGAGCGCGACATAGAAGTCGAAACCTGTGCCGGGGTCGGTGTAGGCATACGTCACGGGGACGAAAAGGGTGATGCTCTTGCCCTCACACGTGTACTTCACGAAGGCCTCGAGCTTGCTCCCCGAGGGCGACACGTTCACCTGAAGGCTCAAGGTCTCGACAAGCAGCTGACGCCCGGCTGGGACGGTGACCGCCGGTGATCCCGTTTCCGCGAACGTCTGAGGCCTCGCCATTGCCGTCCCCTCTCAGGTTGCCTGGACCGATTGCATAGGGCCGCGTGTAGGGCGATTCGTGGTCGGGAAAGTCCCGTTATCCGGACGAGAACTGACAGGTTGAGAACCTAGGCTGACCGGTATGGACGAGATCACGTTGCTTCGCCCCGAAGGGCTGGTCAACAGCCCAGCCTTCAGCCACGTCGCGGTGGTTCCTCCCGGCGCGACGACCATCTACGTCGGCGGCCAGAACGCGGTCGACGCCACCGGCGCCTTGGTCGGCGGTGACGACGCCGCCGCGCAGACCAGACAGGTGATGGCCAACCTCGAGACCGCGCTCGCCGCTGCCGGCGCCACCATCGCGGACCTCGTCAGCATGTCGCTCCTGATCGTTGACGGCATCGACCTGAGCGCGGCGTACGCGGTGGCTGCGGAGTCGCTCGGATCTGCCGGCGACCCGCCGCTCGTGACGGCCGCGTTGGTGCCCGCGCTCGCCGTTCCCGGCGCGCTGCTCGAGCTGTCGGCGACCGCGGCGGTGCTGCGGTGAGCGCTGGCGACGCCGAGGTCGGCCTGACCAAGGACGCCGGCTGGGAGATAGGCGTCTCCAAGACCCTCGATCACCCGATCGAGCAGGTGTGGGACTTCATCACCTCGCCGGAGGGGACCGCGCTGTGGCTGGGCCAGGGATCGGAGCTGCTCCACAAGAAGGGCGGACCCTACGAGTCCGCCGACGGGACGGTCGGAGAGACCCGAAGCTTCCATCCCCAGGAGCGCATCCGGCTGACGTGGCGGCCGGAGGCCTGGGACCACGACAGCGTCGTGCAGGTGACCGTGTCACCCAGCAGCGCGGGCAAGACCATCCTCCGGTTCCACCAGGAACGGTTGGCCAGTGCTGACGAGCGAAGTCAGCAGCGCGAACACTGGCGCGCGGTCATGGGCTCGGTCATCGAGGCCTTGGACTCCAGTAGGAAGTCGCACGGTCACGGCGCGCTTGCCACGTCCTCGAACGTGGCGGGACGTTTGATCCAGTCGAAGTGGTCACGCGGATAGATGAGCACGAACGCCTTGCCGACCACGAGGTCGGTCGCGACGTACTCGTCGCCTGGGACGCAGTCGGTCTCCTTGGGGAGGCACAGGTGGGCAGACGAGTCGCCGGACATGTCGCGGTGGTCGCCCATCACGAAGAGGTTGTCCTCCGGAATCGGCCCGGCAGTCCAGCGACAGCTGGGGATCATCGGCCCGTTGCACTCCCCCGCGTTACTCGAGGTACGGCTCGTCGAGAGGTGTCCCGTTGACGCTGATCAGGCCGTTGGAGTCGCAGCACTTGATGGTGTCGCCTTCGACACCGATGACGCGCTTCACGAGGTGGCCACCCGAGGGGTAGAGGCCGACCTTCTCCAGCAGCTTCTGGACGTTGCCGGACGGGCCGCCGACTGCGCCCTCCGGGCCGAGCCAGTCTCCTGGATCCTTGAACACGACGACGTCGCCGCGCTCGCGGTTCCTTCGACCCCCAGTAGGACCACTTCTGGACCAGGATCCGGTCGTTCTGGACCAGGCCGGGCTCCATGGATCCCGAGGGGATGTAGAACGCCTGGAGCACGAACGCCTTGATGATGATCGCCAGCGCCACTGCGACACCCACGAGCAGGATCGACTCCTGCCACAGGGGAAGGCCCTTCTTGCCTTCCGCCTTCGCTGCCCGACGTTCCTTCCGGGACTGGGGCGCGACGCCTCTTCGGGGCTGTTCACGGGTTCGACGTCGCTGTGGGTCACTCATTGACCTTACGCGCCTTGGGCGATTTGTCGGTTCAATCCCGATCTTTGTCGCCGAACTGTTCCCCGCCCGGCCCGAAATCCGTTTGTGTCGCGTCCGGCTTCGATCGACGATGATCGGATGCCGCCGACGCGCCTGCACGAGGACGAATTCGACATCGACGCGTCGCTCGTCCAGGCGCTGCTGGCCGAGCAGCTGCCGGCGTACGCCGAGCTGCCGCTGCGGCGAGTGGCCACGGGCGGCACCGAGAACGTGGTGTTCCGGTTGGGAAACGAGCTCGCGGTCCGGATGCCTCTTCACGCGGAAGCGGTCGGGGGGCTGCTCAAGGAGGTGCGCTGGCTGTCCACCGTCGCTCGCCAGGTCTCGCTGGAGGTCCCGGAGGTGGTGTGCTGTGGGCGAGCCCGGTGAGCTCTTCCCGTTCCCCTGGGCGGTGGTGCGGTGGCTGCCGGGCGAGGACGCCTTGACCGGCCGCATCGACTCGATGCCCGACACCGCCCGGACGCTGGGCCGATTCGTTGGTGAACTGCAAGATCTCGACATCACCAACTCCCCGCCGCCCAGGACGACAGGGCCTCACCGGGGTGCGCCCCTGGCAGGGCACGACGAGGCCTTCCGAGCTGCACTCGCGCAGTGCGAGGGGCTGCTCGACGTCGACCGGGTTCGGGAGGTCTGGGACGACGCACTCGCGGCTCCGGTGTGGGACGGGGCGCCAACCTGGCTGCACGCCGACCTGATCCCCGGGAACCTCCTGGTGCGCGACGGTCAGCTGGTCGGGGTCCTCGACTTCGGCTGTCTGACGACGGGTGATCCGGCCTACGACATCACCCCCGCGTGGCACCTGCTGGACCAGGAGAGTCGACAGGTGTTTCGGGAGGTCATCGGGCCGGACGACGGAACCTGGCGCCGGGCCCGCGGTCTCGTCGTGTGCTACGCAGTCGAGGCCCTCCCCTACTACCTGCACTCCAACCCGGCGATGGTGGCGACGGCACGCCGCGGAATCGGCGAAGCGCTCACTGATTCCGCCTGACTCCGGACGTTGCTTGCCCTCCGCTCGCTCTCTGGACGAGGATCGAATCTGCCCGCGGGGACGCGGGCTGAGTCTCGACCGCGGTGGGCGCCGGACCGGCGGTGCGTCGGGCACCGCTGACGACAGGCTCCGTGGAGGTAGCCCCAATGAAGCGATTCGCGAGTGTGGCCGCACTGGCAGCGACAGCCCTGGCGGCAACGGCGGTGGCCGGCAGTGTGCCGGGCACGACCCTGTCCAGTGACGAGAGGGCATTGGCGCCCATTCGGCAGGCGCCCAGCGCCACCATCGAGGCCAAGGTCAGCGACCTGGTGTCCCGGATGACGACGCAAGAGAAGCTGCAACAGGTGCAGCTGTTGTCCGACGGCCAGATCACCGACGCGGACGCGAGGGCGGGGGTCGGCGGTGTCTTCAGCCTGACCGATCCGGTGAAGATCAACCGCTTCCAGCGCCTGGCCGTGAACCAGTCGCGCCTGCACATCCCGATCCTGTTCGCCTACGACACCATCCACGGCTACCGGACGATCTTCCCGGTCCCGCTCGGTGCCGCCAGCTCCTTCGACCCGAGCGTCGCCATGACCGACGCCAGGATCGGAGCACGCGAGTCCGCGACCGTCGGCATCAAGCAGGTCTACAGCCCCATGGTCGACGTCTCCCACGAGCCACGGTGGGGCCGGATCGTCGAGGCCGCCGGCGAGGACCCGTACCTGGGGTCGGTGTTCGCCGCGGCTCGGGTCAAGGGCGCCCAGGGCATCGACTACTCGGCACGCAACAAGGTGGTCGCCAGCGTGAAGCACTTCGTCGCGTACGGCGCGCCGGAGGGCGGCCGGGACTACAACACCACCGACCTGTCCGAGCAGCGCCTGCGCAACCTCTTCCTGCCGCCCTTCAAGGCCGCGATCGACGCCGGCGCGGACACCGTGATGTGCTCGTTCAACGCGATCAACGGTGTGCCCGGGTGTGCGAACCCCTACACGGAGACCGACATCCTCAAGAAGGAATGGGGCTTCGACGGCTTCATCGAGAGCGACTACACCGCCGTCGCGGAGACCCGCGTCTGCCCGCCGAAGAAGCCCGACGAAGGTTCCTGCGGGCACGGGACCGCCGTCGACGGTCCCGATGCCGGCGCGAAGGCGCTGATGGCGGGCACCGACTCGGAGATGGTCAGCACGAACATCCGCGACTACGGTGAGCAGCTGCTCGCGGATGGCCGGATCAGCATGGCCCGGCTCGACGACGCCGTACGCCGCATCCTGCGGATCAAGTTCCGGGCCGGCCTGTTCGAGCACCCGTACGTCAACCAGGCCAAGGCCGTGGACCCGGCAAGCTTCCTCACGCCTGCGGACCGGGCAGCCGCCCGCAAGGCCGCAGGGAAGTCGATGGTGCTGTTGAAGAACGACGACCAGACGCTGCCGCTGGACCCGTCCCTGACGACGGCCGTGATCGGTCCGCTCGGCGACAACCAGCACGACATGCTCGGCCCCTGGTGGGGTCAGGGTCGTGACGAGGACGTGGTGTCCGTGTTCGACGGCATCGCAGCCCAGAGCGAGGACGCGACGTTCACCCAGGGCTGCACCATCAACGACGTGGACCCTCCGAACAACACCCCGGCCGACGAGTGCGGCTCGGACGCCGGCTTCGCGGAGGCGGTCGCTGCCGCGGAGGCCGCCGACCAGGTCGTGCTGGCACTCGGTGAGTCCCGCGGGATGAGCGGAGAGGCCGCTGCCCGCAAGAACATCGACCTGCCCGGCAAGCAACAGCAGCTCATCGACGCGATCAAGGCCACCGGCAAGCCCTTCGTGGTCGTGCTGTTCAACGGCCGCCCGCTGACCCTCGGCAACGTCGCGGCCTCCTCACCGGCAATCCTCGAGGCCTGGTTCCCCGGGGTCGAAGCCGGGAATGCCGTGGCCGACGTGCTCTTCGGCGGGGTCAACCCCGGCGGCAAGCTGCCGGTGTCCTTCCCGCAGGTGCTGGGCCAGGTGCCGATCTACTACAACCACGAGCCGACCGGCAGGCCGTGCGACGTGACCCAGAAGTATGTGTCGCGCTACCGCGACCTGCGCTCCTGCGATCCGCTCTACCCGTTCGGGTTCGGACTGAGCTACACGACGTTCTCGGTCTCGGACCTCGCGCTGAGCAGAGCCAGGATCGGCCCGTCGGGAACGCTCACGGCCACGTTGAAGGTGACCAACACCGGCGACGTGAAGGGCGACGAGGTCGTGCAGCTCTATCTCCGCGACCCGGTGGCCAGCATCTCCCAGCCGGTGCGGCGACTGCGTGGGTTCCAGCGGGTGACCCTGGCACCAGGGGCGTCGGCCCATCTCAGGTTCACGATCGACAGGAGCGACTACGGCTTCTACGACAACCGCGGGAAGTTCGTCGTCGAGCCGGGCGTCATCGAGCTGTACGCCGGTGACTCCTCGGCCGCGACCCTGATGAAGTCGTTCAGGGTGACGGCTCGATTGACCATCCGACCGGATCCGTAGGACGCGCCGGCTCAGCGGTCGGTGGGTGACAGCTCGAGGGCTCTCCAGACAGCGGCCCACACCGCCTTCGGCGGCGTTCCCGCGTCCAGGGCCTCGACCACGGTCTTCCCGCCGAGTTCGCTGAGCACCTGCTGATCGGCCCAGAACCGCGCCACGTTCGACCCCAGCGCCGCGTCCATCCGCGCCCAGAACTCGGTGTACCTCACGGCGCACATCCTGTCAGCCCGCGCCAAGCCTGCTGGCAAACTCGGTGCATGCACGTCCGCGAGGCCACCAAGCAGGACCTGTCCGCGATCGCAGACATCTACGCGCACGAGGTCCGCACCGCTGTGTCGACCTTCGACCTGGAGCCACCAGGAGAGGACTACTGGCGGGCGAAGCTGGACAGCCGGGAGCCCGGTGACCACCTGCTGGTGGCCGAGGATGACGGCATCCTGGGCTACGCCTACTCCTCGTCGTACCGCACCCGGCCGGCCTACCGGCACACCCGCGAGACCTCGGTCTATCTGGCCGACGGAGCCCGGGGCCGGGGCTTGGGCAGGGCGCTGTACGACGACCTCCTGGCCCGGTTGCGCGCGGACGAGGTCCACGTCGTCGTGGCCTTGATCGCGCTACCCAACCCGGCCAGCATCGCCCTGCATCAGGCCCTCGGCTTCGAAGAGGTCGGCGTCATGCGCGAGGTCGGCCGGAAGTTCGGCCGCTGGATCGACACCGCGTGGTGGCAGCTCCGGCTCGGCTGAGAACGACCGTGATCAGCTCGCGTGGACTACCGGATGTCGTGCACGTGGTGCACGACGTCATGGAGGTGGTAGCGCCCGATCGATGCGACCGTGAAGACGGAACCGTTGCTGCGCCGGCCCGGCCGGGCCCACTGGTCTCCACTCACGGAGGCGTAGGTGCTGGCCACCGCTTCGGCAGCCGCGGGCAGCTCGACGGCCACGACCTCGGGTGACTGCGTCGTCGTACCTGCCCTCGACGGCGGCGACGTCCTGGTCCCAGTTGGCAAAGAGCGGATCGTCCTCATCGAGCATCTGCCGGACCCGCCCACCGAAGATCCGGTGCACGTCGCGCACGTGACAGGCATACTCCAGCGGCGACCAGACGTCGTCGGTCGGGCGGGTGCCGACGTCGTCCTGCGGCGAGGCTGCGGACCCAGTCGTCGGCGTTCTCCCGGACGAGGGCGGGGAAGTCCTCCGGAGCCACCGCTGCGGCGTCGAAGCCACACTCGGGGCACCGCTGTCGGATCACCCAGGTCCAGTCTTTGGTGTCGGGTTCGATGGCCACGTCGCCATTCTTGCGCCCGTTCCGTGGCGGTCGTCCTGGAGGGCACCAGTGTGCGGCGTCTCAGTCGAGAACATCGCGGCCAATGGGCTGAACTTGGCCCGGCACCCGCAGGTCCAGGTGCCCCACTGGGACCGGGTCGTCGAACATGTCGCCGGTGGAGATCGAGACCCCGAATCGCACGGTGTCCCTCTTCCCGACGTACGACGCGACGTCGTCGAGTCCGTCGCCGTCGAAGTCACCAACAACGATGGTGTGGTTGCGCTTGCGGCCGTACGAATAGCTCCACGTGCTTTTGACGAGATTCCCGTCCTCGTACTTGTAGACCAGCAGTTGCGATGGTCCGTCGAGGCACGCACGAGTTCGTCGGTGCCGTCCCCGTCGAAGTCTCCTGGCAGCATCTCGCAACCGGCAAACTCTGCGGAATGGCTTGCCCTTGCCGAACGACGTCCCGTCGGACAGATGGATGACCTGCTTACCCGAGAAGATCGTTATCCCGGTGACGGCGTCGTCGTCACCGTCGCCGTCGAGATCGGCGACGACCTTGACGGGTTGGCTGCGGTCCTGCATCCACTGCTGTGGGTCTTCGAAGCCGGTGCCCGTCGACAGCGCCACCCAGAAGGTGTACGAGGCGGCTTCAGGCCGGCTCGCCTGGCGAACTGAGGTCTGTCTGCTCGATGCTGAGGTCGGCCGGCCGTCGCCGTTGAAGTCACCGGTCGGCCCGGGGATCACGCGTGTGGCCGGCGATGGGCGGGAAGGCGTGCTGGACCGTCCCGCTCGCCGTCGTGACGTCCACCGTGAGGCTGACGTCGTCGATGTTGAACCGGCCAGATCGGCGCGGCCGTCGGCGTCGAAGTCGCCGTACAAGGGAACAGGCCGACGCTGGACAACGGCTGGCTGCTGCCGAAAGCGGTGCCGCTCGAGGGGAGGAAGAGCGACTGGGGCGGAGTCTGTCGCCACGTTGATGCCGAGGTCGCTCTTGCCATCGCCATCGAAGTCAGAGCGGACGTGGCGCTGCTCGGGGGCGGGTACGTCGCCCGGGCTGGTGTCGCTCGGCGCTCGGGTGTCGTCGCGGTGCCTTGGCCGCTGTTCTTGTCCTTGTCCTTGTCCTGCCAGACGAGGGCGCCGGCTCCCAGGGCGGCCACGAGGACCGCGGCGGTGCCCGCGAGCACGAACCGGTTCACCCGAGGCCGTCGGCCGGCCTCCGCACTCGCTCTTGGGTCGCATGGGTTGACCGGCCAGGGGAGCGACCTGCGCGAGTTCGAGGAGTGCGGCCTGTGCGGCGCGGGCGTTCGGGTACCGGTCGGCGGGCTCCTTGGCGAGCAGCCGGGCGAGCACCTGGTTGACCCGCCCGGTGGCGGCATCCTCGCCTGCCAGTTGGGGAACCGCCGCGCTCACGTGAGCGATCGCGACTTCCACGTCGGATCCGGTGTACGGCGCGCTGCCGGTGAGGCAGGCCCAGAAGAGACAGCCCAGCGAGTAGAGGTCGCTGGCGGGTGTCGCGGCGGAGCCCTTGGCGCGCTCGGGAGCGAGATAGGCCCAGGTGCCGGCCACCGCGCCGGTGGCCGTGAAGCCACTGTCACCCTGTGGGCGATGCCGAAGTCGCACAGCACCGCGTGCAGCCGTGCGGCGTCGGGATTGCGGATCAGCACGTTGCTGGTCTTCACATCGCGGTGCACGATGCCGACGTCGTGCGCCTCGGCCAGGGCCTCCGCGATCTGCGCGCACACCAGTGCGGCGCGGTCCGACGGCATGGATCCACGCTGGCGCAGCAAGGTCCCGAGTTCGCCTCCGGCGACGTACTGGGTGGCGATGAAGGGCGTGCCCTCGAACTCGCCGTGCTCGTAGATCCGGATGACGTGGTCGCAGTCGAGCTGGGCGAGGGCTTCGGCCTCGTGATGGAAACGGCGGCGGAAGTCCGCGGCCGACTGCGGGTCGGCTGCGGACACCAAGCTGTCGGACACCACCTTGAGGGCGACCTGGCGGCTGAGGTTGAGATCGGTGGCCAGGAACACGTGACCCATTCCGCCTGCCCCCACGGGCGCGTCGATGCGGTAGTGGCTGAACACCTCACCCGGTCGTGGCTGTGCCAACTGACTTCCTTGCTTCTCGGAGACTCGCGGACCCACTATGCCCCACGTCCCGCGACGGCTGATCGCAGTCAGGTGAGCAGCAGGACGTCGAGCCGTTTGCGCACGACCAGCAGCCCGAGCAGGCCCATCAGCGCCAGGTAGACGACCGAGACCAGCGACGCCTCCGTGACCGCGCCGGTGGTGAGCTCGCGGCACAGCACGACGCCGCGGTAGAGCGGCGTGACCTCGACGACCCAGCGCAGCCAGCCGTCGAAGGCGGTGACCGGGAAGAACGTCGCGGAGAACAGGAACAGCGGCAGCTGGACGAGGGTGATCTTGTCGAAGTCCTGCCAGCTCTTCATGTACGTCGTCAGCGCCATGCACACCGACGCGAACGCGAACCCGATCAGCAGCGCGGCCGGGAGCGCGAGCAGCGCCCACCACGAGTGCACCAGTCCCATGGCGGCCATCACCACCAGGAACGCCGCCGAGTAGGTGCCTCCCCGAAGCTGGCTCCAGGTGACCTCGCCCCTGGCGATGTCACTGGTGCTGAGCGGCGTGGCCAGCATCTGGTCGTAGAGCTTGTCGTACTTGAGCTTGAAGAACACGTTGTAGGTGCTGTCGATCAGCGCGCCGTTCATCGCGGAGGCGGCCAGCATGCCCGGGGCGACGAACTCGGCGTAGGGGATCTCGTGCCCGTTGAACGTGAACGCGGTGACCAGCTGACCGACGCCGATGCCGATCGAGAACAGGTAGAACACGGGCTCCAGGAACCCGGTGATGAACAGCTTCCAGGCCGACCGGTAGACGATGAAGTTGCGCAGCACCAGCAGCCGGGTCGCCTGCACCGGGTTGAGCGGGTCTGGGACGGTGATGCTCGGAAGGAAGGCCACGTCAGCTCACCAGCCTCTTGGTCAGCCTCGCGACCGACCACCGCCAGCCGAAGAAGGTCAGGGCGACCAGAACCAGCACGTTGACCGCGGCCAGCGACCAGTCGACCTGGTCGAGCGAGAACATCCGGGACAGGTTCACGCCGTGCCACAACGGCGTCAGCCGGGCCGCCCAGGCGCCCGCCTCGCCGAGGTTGGAGATCGGGAAGAACGCCCCCGAGAAGAGGAACAGCGGAAAGACTCCGAGGCGGTAGATCACCCCGAAGCCCTCCTCGGACTTCATCCCCGCCGTGATGGCGTAGACCAGAGAGGCGAACGCCATGCCGACCAGGATCTGGGCGAGGTAGGCGAGGATCGGCCCCCACCAGCTCTCGAACACGCCGAACGGCGCCAGCACCAGCATGAACACCGCACACGTGGTCGCCAGCCGGAAGCCGACGAACATCAGGTTGGCCGTGACGAGATGCCGGACCTGGAGCGGGGTCGCGAGCATCGAGTCGTAGATCCGCTGCCACTTGATCAGCGCCATCACGGGGTACGTCGTCTCCCCCACTGCGGTCTGCATGGCGTGCGCCGCGACCAGCCCGGGCACCACGAACGCGAGGTAGGACGTGGCCCCTTCCAGCTCGGCGGGATCGGCCTTGACGAAACCGCCGAGGAGCACCCCCATCGCGATCACGTAGAAGAACGGCGACACGAAGGAGGTGATCAGCGTGCCCCGCCAGGTGCGCTTGTAGGCCGTGAACCAGTAGTCGAACTGGCGGCGCACCCCCTCGGCGAGGCTCAGTCCGTCCGGCCGGTCGAGCCGGTCGAGGTCGGGTTCGTCGATCCGGCTCATCAGTCGACCAGCGTCCGGCCGGTCAGGCGGAGGAAGACGTCCTCGAGGCTCGACCGCCGGACGAGGACGGCGACCGGTTCGAGGCCGCGCTCGTGGACCTTGGCGATCGTCTCCTCGCCGTCGGCGGTGTAGACCAGAAGACGGTCGGGGAGAACCTCGACCCGGTCGCCGAGGTCCGCGACCTTCTCGGCCAGGGCCTGGTGGGTCTGCCCTTCGGGGGCGACCCCGAACCTCAGCTCGGCCACCTCACGGGTCGAGTGGGTGCGGATCAGGTCGAGCGGCGAGCCCTCGGCGACGATCTCGCCCTTGTCCATGACGACGAGCCGGTCGCACAGCTGCTCGGCCTCGTCCATGTAGTGGGTCGTGACCACGAGCGTCACGCCGGCCTGCTTGAGCCGGAACAGCCGGTCCCACAGCACGTGGCGGGCCTGCGGGTCCAGGCCGGTGGTCGGCTCGTCGAGCAGCAGCAGGTCGGGCTTGTTGATCAGCGACCGCGCGATCGTGAGGCGGCGCTTCATGCCGCCGGAGAGGTCGTCGACCTTGCTCTTGGCCTTCTCGGTCAGCTGCACGAACTCGAGCAACTCGTCGACGCGCTCGTTGACGACGTCCTTGTGGATGCCGAAGTAGCGCCCGTAGATGTAGAGGTTGTCGCGCACGTTGAGCTCGTTGTCGAGCGTGTTCTCCTGCGGGCAGACCCCGATCCGGGACCGGACCGTCGGTCCGTGGGTGGCGGGGTCGAGCCCGAGGATCCGCAGCGTGCCCGCCGCTCGACGGCGACACCGCGGCGATCATCCGCATCGTCGACGACTTGCCCGCACCGTTGGGCCCGAGGAAGCCGAACGCCTCGCCGCGCCGTACCTCGAAGTCGATCCCGCGGACGGCCTCGAGGTCGCCGAACGACTTGCGCAGCCCGCTGGCGCGGATCATCGGCTCGGGTTCGGTCACAGCGCTCGACTCTAACCGTCGACGCCGACAGAGCTCACCGGGTTATCGTCGGTAACGACCTACCCGGGTCCGGACATGGGGAAGCATGAGCGAATCGTCCGACGCGCGTTTCCGCACGCTGTACGCCGCCCACCTTCGCGACCTGCTCGGCTTCGCTCTGCGGCGCACCGCCCGTCCCGAGGATGCCGCCGACGTCGTGGCGGACACGTTCCTCGTCGCGTGGCGGCGCCTCGACCGGGTGCCCCCGGGCGACGAGGCCCGGCTCTGGTTGTACGGCGTGTGCCGACGCGTGCTGGCCAACCACGCCCGGGGCGACGTACGACGCGACCGGCTCGGGGCGCGGCTCCGGGCGACTCTGGCCAGGCACGCCGTGCCCGACCCCGCTGGAGACGTCGCGTACCGGGTGAGCGTGGAGGCAGCGATGGAGCGACTCCGGCCGACCGACAGGGAACTACTGCAGCTCTCGGCCTGGGAGGGTCTGGAGCCCCAGGAGCTCGCGGTCGTCCTGGGAGTTCCGGCCCGGACAGCCCGGACCCGTCTCTCTCGTGCGCGTGCCCGGCTCCGCGCCGAACTCGGCGGAGACGCGCCCCCGCCACCCGGACATGTACTTCATGACCAGGGAGCGGCCGAGTCAACAACATCGCTGCTCCACCCGGAACCAGCCCCGAAGGAGGGCCGATGAACACCGACGACGCC
The DNA here is from genome assembly GCA_963719255.1 of uncultured Actinomycetota bacterium. Classification (GTDB taxonomy): domain Bacteria; phylum Actinomycetota; class Actinomycetes; order Propionibacteriales; family Nocardioidaceae; genus Nocardioides. Next base: position 69,391 of record CAVRBN010000067.1, read on the forward strand.
GTAGCGGCCACGAACCCGTATCCCCGCCGGACAGTCGACGGCCTCCCTCTCGAGGCTGCGGACCATGTCCTCCTGGAGGAGATCATGTCGACGCCGACCGCCACCACTACCCGTACACCTCGTCCGACCCGTCTGGGCCGGCGCCGCCACTGGCTTGCACCCGTCGCCGCAGCAGCGGCGGTCGCCGCCCTCGTCGCGACCGGCGTCGCCCTGCAAGGCCAGCAGCCAAGCCCGTCCGAACCGGTGCCACCACCGATCGCGAGCGGGAACTCGGCGCCGGCAGTCGATCCGGGCCTCCCGCCGACCGCCGGAAACCTGCTCCAGGTCCTGCTTGTGCGGGACGGCTGGTCGGTCAAGTACATGGACAGCCTCCGCCTGGGGCGGATCGATCAGTGGGAGAAGGGCGGGGACACGCTCCAGATGACCTGGTACGAGGCCGAGGACTACGACACCTACCTGGCCGACCGCCGGGCGGAGACGGGACGGAGTCGAGCGCCAGGGTCCTGGGTCAGGACGGACGCGCCTTCGACATGGGTCCCGTCAGCCAGGGTCCGGGATACGCCGGACCGACCGGGGCTCCGACCGGGGCCGCCGAGGTCGTCACCATGACCTATGACGTACCGCGGGGGCGCAGCGCCGCATCCCGACGGCACCATCAGGGTGATGACGATCCTGCCACCCGTAGGCGACTGGTTCCTCGAGTTCGACGCGTTCGTCGGCAGCGAGGACGAGTACGCGGACGTGATGGCGTCCCTGACCCGCGTCGAGCGTGGCGCCTGGCTGGCCGGGGTCGATACGGACGACGTCGTCGTACCCGCCGAGGGCGAGGCGTTCCTCCAGGAAGCCGGCCAGGACGTCCCGATGCCCGAGGGCGTCAGCGTCACCGTCGGCGACCTCTGGCTCCCGCAGGACGCGTACCAGGCTCGCGTGGCCTTCGTGGTGCCGGTGCTCTGTGGTTGGGCCGAGCAGTACGCCGCCGGCAACGACGCCGCACTCACCGCGCTCCGAGGCAGCGCGTCCTGGCCGGTCATGCAGGCGTTGGCGAGCGACGGCGATTACCCGACGGTCGTCGCAGAAGACGTGGAGCTGCTCGCCGGCGACCGCCACTACGAGGGATACCGCCAGGGTTGGGGTTGCTGAACCCGATCCTTCCGTCCTGCCGCCGGGGGACGGCAGGATGGGCGGATGACTGGACGACTGGAGCGCAGCCGGGCCCATTCGGGATCGCCATACGAGACCCACGTCGGGTTCAGTCGTGGCGCGCGAGCCGGAAGCGTCGTGGCGATCAGCGGGACGGCGCCGGTGTGGCCCGACGGCCACGTCGACGCCGACCCGGCCGCGCAGGCGCGACGGTGCTGGGAGATCGCGCTGACGGCTCTGGCCGAGCTCGGCGGACGGCTGGACGAGGTGATCCGCACCCGGATGTACGTCGTGAGCGCAGACGATGCGGACGCGGTCGGATCGGTGCACGGTGAGGTGTTCGGGCTGATCCGCCCGGCCAGCACGATGGTCGTCGTCGCCGGCCTGCTTGACCCGCGCTGGCTGGTCGAGGTGGAGCTCGACGCCGTCCTCGGCTGACCGGCGTCAGGATGTCGGCGCGACCAGCGGCAGCACCAGGTCACTGCGGAACAGATCGAGGGCCAGCCGGTTGCCGGCCGGCGGCCGGATCGTGAAGTCGTGGTCGGTGGACATCACGACCAGGGCGATCCGGTCGCCGGCTGCGAATCTCCGGTCGTTGGCCTGCAGCCGCACTGTCAGGTCGTAGGTCTTGCCGGGGCGGACCGGGTCGGTACGCCAGATCGAGGACCGGTTCTGCGGGTCGGTCCAGCCCTCCGTCACCAGTGTGGTCCGGCCCGACGGCTTGACGACGAGCAGGGCAGCGGTGACGTTGCCGGCGGGCTGGCTGAACGAGAGGGCCAGGTGGGCGACCGGTGTACCGCTGAGACGCGTCGGCTTCCGCAACGGCGGGGTCACGTAGACCAGGCCGTGACGCGGGTCGGGATGTGTCGCGAGGTCGTGGGGAGTGTTGTCCGGCACGTCTCGGAAGCGTTCGGTCGTGCGTGCCGGCCCAGCCGTCCTCGACAGCCAGCCGGTTGTTCCCTTGCCGCGTGGCCGCAGGGCGAACGTCGTCCGCTGGGCGCCCGGGTCCGGCCACTCGGCGTATTTGCGGATCCGGCCGTCCGCGCCCCTCGATCCAGGCGCGCGGGCCGGTCTCGACGCCGTTGTCGACGTCGTACAGGTAGTGCGCGAACCAGCGGCGCTGGAGCGCCATGGGCGGCTCGACGCCGTGCTCGCCCGGGCTCCAGAAGATCATGTGCTCGACGCCGGACCGCTTGAGCGCGGTGTACCAGTCGGCGGCCTGCGACGTCTTCACGTTGAAGTCGGCCAGGCCGTGGCTGACCAGGACCGCGGCGTGCACCCGGTCGACGCTGCGGAGCAGGTTCCGGGCGGCCCAGAAGTTGCTGTAGTCACCCGTGAGCCGGTCCTGTCGCCTGGCGAGCCTGGCGATCACCCGATCGCAGATCCGCTGGTTCTTCCGGGTGTAGTCGAACTTCGCGAGCACGTCGGTGTCCTCGCCCTGGTAGCCGCCGGGCGCGACGATGAGTCCGTCGTCGCGGTAGTAGGAGTACCAGTTGGAGATCGCGGACTCCGGGATGATGGCGTCCAGGCCCTCGACGCCGGTCGCGGCAACCATGTTGGCGAGCGTCCCGTCGTACGAGATCCCGGCCATGCCGGCGCGGCCGCTCGCCCAGTACGGCGAGACCACGTGGCCGGTCTCAGATCCCTGGCTCGCGCCCGACCGTTCAGCCAGTCGATGGCCGCCTTCGGGCCGGCGGTCTCCTTGGCGTCGCCGATCGTGGGACATCCCGTGGAGTCTCCGCTCCCGAGTGACTCCACCACCAGGACCGCATAGCCGTGAGGCACCCATCGGCGAGCGAACTGGCGCACCGGGTCGTCGTCGGCGGGCCTGGGGTCCTTCGGCACGTAGAGCGGCACGTCCACGTCGTGGTTGGGCGCCTCGCCGCAGCAGGCGAAGTAGGGGCTGGCCCACACGACCGTGGCCAGCTTCACCCCGTCGCGATCGCTCTCGGTCGGCCGGACCAACGTCGCGTGCACCCGGTCGCGCCGACCGTCGCCGTCGGAGTCGACTCTGGTGGTGATCTTCAGGTCCCGGCGGTACCAGTCGTCGGCCTCGGAGGTCACCTGCGGTGGCCCGGTGTCGACGGCTCCCGACCTCGATGGGGACGGGTGGGCCCGCGGCCTGAGTTGCGACCACACCGAAGGTCCCGCCCAGCAGGCCTGCCAGAAGTACGAACAGCAATGGCGCCTTGGCGCCGTCCCGGATCATGCGCACCCGCGCCAAACTACGCCACCCGAGTCGGTCACAGGAACCCGAATGATCTTCGCCATCACTCTCGAAGCGGATTGTCGGTGATGTGCGGGAGGATGTGCCGGTGACCCCGCTCGATGCCCTCACTGCGTTCAGCGAACCGACGCGCGCGTGGTTCCAGGCGGCGTTCGCCGAGCCGACTACCGCCCAGGTCGGCGCGTGGGACGCGATCGGCCGTGGACAGCACGCGCTCGTCGTCGCGCCGACGGGTTCGGGCAAGACCTTGTCGGCGTTCCTGTGGTCGCTCGACCGGCTGGCGACTGCAGCGGTTCCTGCAAAGAAGCAGCGCTGCCGGGTCCTCTACATCTCGCCGCTGAAGGCGCTCGCGGTCGATGTGGAGCGCAACCTGCGCGCCCCGCTCGCCGGCATCCGGCACACCGCCGACCGGCTTGGCGTCGCGGTGCCCGAGATCCGGGTCGGCCTGCGCTCGGGTGACACGTCGCCCGCCGACCGTCGACGGCTGACCACGTCGCCGCCCGACATCATGATCACCACGCCGGAGTCGCTGTTCCTCATGCTCACCTCGCAGGCGCGCGAGGTGCTCCGCAGTGTGGAGACCGTCATCGTCGACGAGGTGCACGCGGTCGCGGGCACCAAGCGGGGCGCCCACCTCGCCCTGTCGCTCGAACGCCTCGACGCGCTGCTGGCCCGGCCCGCCCAGCGGATCGGCCTGTCGGCCACGGTGCGACCACTCGAGGAGGTCGCCCGCTTCCTCGGCGGACCGGCCCCGGTCGAGATCGTGGCACCCCCTTCGGTCAAGGAGTGGGACCTCAAGGTCGTCGTCCCCGTCGAGGACATGACCGAGCTCGGCCAGCCGATCGAGGACGAGGTCGGGGGCTCGGCCGCGGGCGGCGTCCGGCGTACGTCGCTGTGGCCCTACGTCGAGGAACGGATTGCCGAGCTCATCGGCCAGCATCGATCCACGATCGTGTTCGCCAACTCCAGGCGTCTCGCCGAACGGCTGACCGCCCGGCTCAACGAGATCGCAGCCGAGGGTTTCGAGACGGTTGCTTCGCAACCTCCTCAGACCACCGGGTGGACAGCCCGCCCAGATCATGGCTCAGTCGGGAGCCTCGTCGGGCGCGGCGGCGATCATCGCGCGCGCCCACCACGGCTCGGTCAGCAAGGAGCAACGTGCCCTGATCGAGGACGACCTGAAGCGGGGCCGGCTCCCCTGCGTGGTCGCCACCAGCAGTCTCGAGCTCGGCATCGACATGGGCGCGGTCGACCTGGTCATCCAGGTCGAGTCACCGCCGTCGGTGGCGAGCGCGCTGCAACGGGTCGGTCGTGCGGGCCACCAGGTCGGCGAGGTGTCTCGAGGGGTGCTGTTCCCGAAGCACCGGGGCGACCTGGCGCAGACCGCGGTCGCCGTGGAACGGATGCGCAGCGGAGCCATCGAGTCACTCAGGGTGCCGACCAACCCGCTCGACGTCCTCGCCCAGCAGGTCGTCGCCGCGGTGGCCCTCGAAGCGTGGGACGTCGACGAGTTCTATGCGCTGGTCAGGCGCACCGCCAGCTTCGCCACGCTCCCGCGCAGCGCCTACGACGCGACCCTCGACCTGCTTGCCGGCCGCTACCCGTCCGACGAGTTCGCCGAGCTCCGGCCACGCATCGTGTGGGACCGGATCAGCGGCGAGCTCACGGGCCGTCCCGGCGCGCAACGCCTGGCGGTCACCAGCGGCGGCACGATCCCCGACCGGGGTCTGTTCGGAGTCTTCCTCGTCGGCAGCAGCTCCAAGGAGCAGAGCGGACCCGGCCGGCGCGTCGGCGAGCTCGACGAGGAGATGGTCTACGAGTCCCGGGTCGGCGACATCTTCGCGCTCGGCGCGACCAGTTGGCGGATCGAGGACATCACCCACGATCGGGTGCTGGTGACTCCCGCGCCCGGCGTACCCGGCCGGCTGCCGTTCTGGAAGGGCGACACCCTTGGCCGGCCCGCCGAGCTCGGCCAGGCGGTGGGTGCCTACACCCGGGAGCTGGCCGCGATGAAACCGAAGGCCGCCGTCGCCACCGCGGTCGCCGCCGGGCTCGACCAGTGGGCGGCGGACAACCTGGTCGGCTACCTCGCCGAGCAGCGCGAGGCGACCAATGTGCTGCCCAGCGACCAGACCCTGGTGGTGGAGCGGTTCCGGGATGAGCTGGGCGACTGGCAGCTGGTCGTGCACTCCCCCTACGGCACGCCCGTCCACGCCCCGTGGGCGCTGGCGATCAACACCCGCCTGCGGGAGCGGTACGGCGTGGAGGCCTCGGCGGTCGCGTCCGACGACGGCATCGTGCTCCGGATCCCCGACACCGACATCGAGCCTCCCGGCGGTGAGGTCGTGGTCTTCGAGGCCGACGAGATCGAGCAGATCGTGACCAGCGAGGTGGGCGGGTCGGCCCTGTTCGCGTCCCGCTTCCGCGAGTGCGCTGCCCGCGCCCTGCTCCTTCCGCGACGCGACCCGGGCCGGCGGTCGCCGCTGTGGCAACAGCGCCAGCGAAGCGCACAGCTGCTCGAGGTCGCCGCCAAGTACCCGTCGTTCCCGATCGTGCTCGAGGCCGTGCGTGAGGTCCTGCAGGACGTCTACGACCTTCCAGCCCTGGTCACCTTGATGAAGCGCGTCGACCGGCGCGAGGTCCAGGTGGTCGACGTGGCGACCCACCAGCCGTCGCCGTACGCCCGGAGCCTGCTGTTCGGCTACGTCGCCCAGTTCGTCTACGAGGGCGACTCCCCGATCGCCGAACGTCGCGCGGCTGCGCTGAGCCTCGACCAGGGACTGCTGGCCGAGCTGCTCGGCCGGGCCGAGCTGCGTGAGCTGCTCGACCCCGAGGTGCTCGCCGAGGTGGAGGCCGAGCTCCAGAGACTGGTGCCCGACCGATTCGCTCGCGGCGCCGAGGGGGTTGCCGACCTGCTGCGGCTGCTGGGGCCGCTCTCCAGTGACGAGGTCGCCGAACGCAGCGTCAACGGTGCCGATGCCCGGGGTTGGCTGGCTTCGCTGAGCGACTCCCGTCGGGTGGTCGAGGTGCGGGTTGCCGGCGCCGCGCGCTGGGCAGCCATCGAAGACGTCGCCCGCCTTCGCGACGGCCTCGGGGTACCCGTCCCGCCCGGCACCCCCGACGTCTTCACCGAACCGGTCGACGATCCGCTCGTCGACCTGGTCTCGCGCTTTGCGCGCACGCACGGTCCGTTCACCACCGCAGACGTGGCCGACCGACTCGGCCTCGGCGCGGCGGTCGCGCGGCAGACACTGCAGCGTCTCGCGGCAGCGGGGCGGCTGCTCGAAGGTGAGTTCCGGCCGTCCGGCTCGGGCAGCGAGTGGTGTGACGCCGAGGTCCTGCGCAAGCTGCGCAGGCGCTCGCTCGCGCGGCTTCGCCAGGAGGTCGAGCCCGTCGAGCCGGAGGTCCTGGGGCGCTTCCTCCCCGCGTGGCAGCATCTGGTCGCGAGCGGTGGACGGCGACGCGGGGGGCTGCGCGGCCTCGACGGCGTCGTCAGCGCGGTCGAGCAGCTGGCGGGCTGCCCGGTTCCGGCCTCCGCCCTCGAACCCCTGGTCCTGGCGGCCCGGGTCAGCGACTACGAACCCGCGATGCTCGACGAGCTCAGCGCCACCGGCGAGGTCATCTGGGCCGGCCACTCGCCGCTGCCGGGCAACGACGGCTGGGTCTCGGTCCACCTCGCCGACCAGGCCGCGCTCACGCTGCCCGCGCCGACCGGATACCCGAGCGAACCGAGCTGCACGAGGCGGTTCTCGACGCCCTGGCCCCGGGCGGAGCGTGGTTCTTCCGGCAGCTGTCCGACACCGTCGGCGGCTCGTCCGATGCGGCGCTGTCCGGTGTCCTCTGGGATCTGGTGTGGGCCGGGCTGGTCACCAACGACACGCTCGCACCCTTGCGGGCGCTGGCCCGGTCCGGGAGCACCATGCACCGCAGCCGCCGTACCCCTCCGAGAGCGCGCGGCGCCCGATCCCGGCCCGGGATGCCCACGCGATCCGGACCGCCCGAGACCCCCGGACGCTGGTCGCTGCTCCCGGCCATCGACACCGACCCGACCCGTCGGGCACACGCCGTCGCCGAGGGGTTGCTCGACCGGCACGGCGTGGTGACCCGGGGCGCGGTCGTCAGCGAGCGGGTTGCCGGTGGCTTCGCGGCCGTCTACCGCGTCCTGAGTGCCTTCGAGGAGTCGGGGCGCTGCCGCCGCGGCTACTTCGTCGGCGGTCTGGGGGCTGCCCAGTTCGGTACCGTCGGCGCCATCGACCGCCTTCGCACGTACGCCGACCCGCCCACCGACGCCAAGCCGGTTGCGGTGGCGCTGGCGGCGACGGATCCGGCCAACCCCTACGGCGCCGCGCTGCCGTGGCCCGAACGCGTCGACGGTGAGACCGGGCACCGCCCGGGCCGCAAGGCGGGGGCCATGGTGGTGCTCGTGGACGGCGGGATCAGCCTCTACGTCGAACGCGGCGGCCGGACGCTGCTCACCTTCACCGAGGCTCCCGACCGATTGGGTCCCGCGTGCCAGGGCCTCGCCGACGCCGTACGCCGTGGTGCCCTGGGCCGGCTCACGGTCGAGAAGGCCGACGGGTCTGCCCTGCTCGGCCGCGGTGACTCGGCGACGCCGTTGCGCAGCGCCCTCGAGGACGCCGGCTTCATCGCGACGCCGCGAGGACTGCGCATCAGAGAGGGACTACGTGCCTGAGGGCGACACCGTATGGCGGGCGGCGCGGTCACTCGACCGGGCGCTGGCCGGTCACGTGCTGACGGGCACCAGCTTCCGGGTGCCGGCTCTCGCCACCGTCGACCTCGCCGGGATGAGGCTGCGGCAGACCATCTCCCGTGGGAAGCACCTGCTCACCCGGATCGACAACGGCCCCCAGATGTTGAGTCTCCACACCCACCTGAAGATGGAGGGGTCGTGGCACATCTACACGCCGGGCCAGCGGTGGCGACGTCCCACAAACGAGGCCAGGGTCGTGTTGTCGACTGCCGACCGGGTCTGCGTCGGCTTCACCCTCGGGGTGGTCGAGCTGATCGCCCGGGTGGACGAGGACCAGGCCGTCGGGCATCTCGGACCCGATCTGCTGGGTGCCGACTGGGACGAGGTCGAGGCCGTACGCCGGGTGGCCGCCCAACCGGACCGTCCGATCGGCGAGGCGTTGCTCGACCAGCGCAACCTCGCGGGAATCGGCAACATCTATCGCAACGAGCTGTGCTTCCTCGCCGGCGTACACCCGTCCATGCCCGTGAACACCGTGCCCGACCTGGCGCGGATGGTTCGCCGGGCCAAGGTCATGCTCGAGGCCAACAAGGAACGCGCCGAACAGACGACCACTGGCGATCTGCGCCCCGGGCACCGGTCCTGGGTCTACCGCCAACGGCAGTGCCGCCGCTGCGAGACGACCGTGCTGGTCGGCCAGGACGAGCGCGATCGGGCGATCTACTGGTGCCCGAGCTGCCAGCCGGCCTGATCAGCCGGGCATCGGGGCCCCGAACAGGAGCCGCGTGCCGATCACCGCGATGGCCAGCAACATCAGGATCGAGCAGGACACGATTACAGTTGCGCGCATTGACGAGCACCCCCACACCCTCAACCGAGCCGAACGGCTCACGATTGCTATGCCCACTATGACGCTCCAGGCGCGGATTGGGTTGCCTCACTGGGGTCAATTCTTGGTAACGGTCGAACGGCATCTGTGGCGTAGCACGGAATCCCTACGCGGCCGCCGTAGAGGTGGCCCGGACGGTCTATTTGTGGTCCGTTCGATTCGTGTCCATCGACCGGGGACCGGCGCCGTGACGGGTGAGGATCAGGGCTGGTAGCTGGTCCAGATGGGGTCCTGGATCAGGGCGCGTACCTGCTCGAAGGTGAGGGGCGGCGCCTCGGCGGTCGTGCCCTCGTGGCCTGGCTTGTCCCCGTTTGAGTCGGCGACGTAGAGGTTGATCGCGCCGCCATCGGGACCCAGCAGGTCGGCGTTGTGGTAGGTCGTGCCGCCGTCCGTCTCGGTGCTGACGTCACCGATCTTGTGTCCGGTCTCGTCCCGGATGAGCTCGCAGGCCAGGTAGGTGTCCCGGCAACCGACGTTCCGTGCCTATGGATCTAGTTGCATCAGGACGTGCGTCATGCACCTTGCCGTGCGCGTCGGTGGAGGTCACCGGGTCCGGCAGCTGGTCCTCGGGCAGTTGCTTCGGCCGCAGCATCAGCCCGAACCGGCCGGTGCCGGTGGGGCCTTCGAGGATCACGTCCAGGTCACTGGTGTCGCCGGCGCCTGCGTCCGCGTTGGCATCGACGATCCGGACGCCGGCCGGGAGTCGCTGCTCGAGCGCGGCGAGCATCTGGTCGAGTGGCATGTCCCACCAGCCCTCGGTGTACTCGAGGTCCGGCCACGGATTGTTGGGGTCGACCGCGGACGGGCCGGGGGGCGGCGTCGGCGTGCTGGGACTGGTGGCGATCTCGCCGGTGTCGGTCCGGTCGGTCGGTTCGGTCGCGGTGTCGCTGTCGCCCCCGAGCAGTGGGACCGAAACGGCGACGAGGGCTGCCACCATCGCGAAGCTCGACGCGGCGAGGCCGACGCGGCGGCGGACCCGGATCCGCCGCCCGGCGGCGATCGCGTCGGGGCCAATGCCGGCCGGTGGCGCAAGGTCGCGCAACGCGCGCTCCATCGTCGCGCGCACCCGGGTGCTGTCGTCGAGTTCGGTGTTCACGGGTTCCTCCTGGTGGTGATCGAGACGGTGGGGATGGTCGGGGTAGTCGAAACCACGGAGACCGGATCCGGTGGTTCGGCGAGCTGCTCACGAAGCGTTCGCAGGGCACGCAGGCTGCGGTTCTTCACCGCAGCCTCGGAGAGGTCGAGCAGCCGCGCGGTGTCGACGACGCTGTGGTCCTGCCAGTAGCGGAGTACCACGACCGCGCGGTCGACGGGCGCGAGCCGCTGCAGGGCGGCCATCAGTGCCAGCCGTTCGGTCGTGTTCCCGTCCGCCTGGTGCTGCCCGCTCCCCGGTGCGCGGCTGGACGAGCGCGGGCTCGGCCACGGGCAGCTCGGTGCTGCTGCGCCGGCGTCGCTCGGAGAGGAACGCATTGATCAGCACGCCGTGCGCGTAGGCGACCGGGTCGTCGGCGGACCGCACCCGCCCCCAGGCGACGTACGTCTTGGTCAGGGTGGTCTGGACCAGGTCCTCGGCCGCCGCAGGCGACGTAGTGAGGAGGTAGGCACTCCGATAGAGATGGGTCGACCGCGCGGCCACGAACTCGGTGAACTCCGCGTCCAGCCGTTCCGATCGTCGCACGCTACTTCCCCCTCGCCGTCGCGGCTGCCTTCACCATAAAGACGCGGTGACCCCCCGAATAGGTCTCACCGGGTTCGAGGAGTGCTTAGGTCGCATCCAGGATCGCACTGGATGCGTGCCGGACTCGAGCTAAGGCACACGTGGCCGTCCAATCGCCACTCCCAGACGACGCCGACTTCAGGGTCCTCCTGATCCTCGACGTGCTCGAAGTCCAGCGACACGAGTACACCCGTGGACGGATTGGGGCCGGGCAGGGTGTGCGCGATGACGGTGGTCCACCTCGCCGCTGGCGACAGCACGTTCGACCAGCGCCCGAGCAGCGGCAGCTACCGAACCCGTGACCACGGAACTCCGGAGCGACTTCGTAGCCGATCTCAACAGTCCGCCCCAGCGGCGGAGCAGCGAAGCCACCAGAGCCGACAAGCTTGCCCGTTCGCGTGGTCGACGAAGAACTGCATCGACCACGAACGGTCAGCCTCAGACGCACTCTGCAGATGCTCCAAGGTGAAGCCGATGGCCTCAGGGAACTCGGGCCAACCGTTCGGGACGGGCGAGCCGATCAACTCGCTGAACAGGGAGCGGTCGTCGTTCAGCGCGTTCAGCAACGGCACGGTTGCTGCGACAAGACGGATCTGCGGGTGGAATGGCATGTCGAATCTTGCCTTCGGTTACGCGTGCGTGGACGGGCTTCGCTACGCGGCGGAGGCCACAACATCCCGGGAGCGGGAGCGGGTGCCGACCTTGATGGGGGTGGCTTCGATGACGAGGGCGGCTTCTTCGACTGCGACCGCGTCGCTGACGTCACGGAGTACGTCGGACAGCGGGACGTCGAGGGCTGAGCACAGGGAGGCGAGGAGCTCGGAGGAGGCTTCCTTCTGTCCACGCTCGATCTCGGAGATGTAGCCCAGGCTCACCCGCGCCTCGGCGGAGACCTCGCGCAGGGTCATGCCACGCTGCATCCGCTCGCCGCGGAGCACCTCGCCGAGGAGGCGACGAAACAGCACCATGAGCGCGGTCCTTTCCTTGTCGTGTGCCCAACGCTACCCGAGCGGGGTTTCTTCCCCACCACAGTTGCCCCGATCAGTGGACAACTGTTCGCTCAGGGCGGACAGCGCAGCCGCGACGGTCTGCTCCCGGATCGTCTCCCGACTCCCGGCCAGGTGGAGCGCGACACTCCGGACCCCGTCCGGCCCGGCCAGCCCGACGTACACGGTGCCGGCCGGCTTGCCCTCCTGCGAGTCCGGGCCGGCCACGCCCGTCGTACTCAGGGCGTACGTCGACCCGGTCAGCCGCCGGGCGCCGGATGCCATCGCCTCGGCGCACTCCGCGGACACCACCCCCGGCCCGTCGACAACGTCGATCGGGACGCCCAGCAGGGACACCTTGAGGTCGGTCGAGTAGGTCACGACACCGCCCAGATAGACCTCGGACGACCCCGGCACCGACGTGAACCGACCGCCGAGCAGCCCCCCGGTCAAGGACTCCGCCGTCGCGACCGTGGCGCCGCCGCCCAGCAACAGCGCCTGGACGCTGGCTGCGTCGACCGGCGAAGACATGCAGACGATCGTAGGGCGCGGTTGTACGTTCCAGACATGGACGACGCCGCATCAGTCGCTGCCCATCGAGGACTACGCCCTGCTCGGCGACCGCCACACCGCCGCGCTCGTCGGCAAGAACGGCTCGGTCGACTGGCTGTGTCTGCCGCGCTTCGACTCCCCCGCCTGCTTCGCCGCGATCCTCGGCACCGCCGACCACGGCCACTGGCAGCTGTGCCCCCATGGCGACTACGAGGTCACCAGGAGGTACGTCGGAGAGTCTGCCGCGCTCGAGACGACGTTCACGACCGACACCGGGGTCGTCACCCTCCTCGACCTGATGCCCACCGCCGACGACCGCGCCGACCTGGTCCGCGTCCTCACCGGCGTCAGCGGCACGGTGCGGATGCAGCACGAATGGGTCGTGCGGCTGGACTACGGCGAGATCAAGCCGTGGGTGCAGCGCCGCGTCATCGGGGGCGAAGAGGTCATCACCGCGGTCGCCGGACCCGACAAGCTGATGCTGCGTGGACCCCGCCTCCCGGTCGCGGTCGACAACCGCCACGTGGACGACTTCGAGGTCGACGCCGGCGACTCGCTCACCTTCTCGACCACCTGGGTGCCGTCCCATCTCGACCTCCCTGACTGGATGGACTTCGCGCCTCCCATCGCGGCCACGATCAGGGAGGACGAGGAGTGGGCGTCGCGGTGCCGGGTCGACGTACCGCATGCCGCGGCCGTACGACGCTCGCTGCTCACCTTGCGGCTGCTCACCCACGGGGAGACCGGCGGGATCGTCGCCGCGCCGACGACCTCGCTTCCCGAGGACTTCGGCGGCGAGCGCAACTGGGACTACCGCTTCTGCTGGCTGCGCGACGCCGCGCTCACCCTCGGGTCGTTGGTCGACGCCGGCTACACCGACGAGGCGCGGCTGTGGCGCAACTGGCTGCTCCGCGCGGTCGCGGGCGATCCCGAGGACCTGCAGATCATGTACACCGTCGATGGCGGCCGCAACCTCCCCGAGCGCACCCTGGACCACCTGCCCGGCTATGCCGGCTCGCGACCCGTCCGGGTCGGCAACGCCGCCGTCGAGCAGCGCCAGCGAGACGTCCTCGGCGAGGTGATGATCGCGCTGGAGAAGGCGCGGACGGCCGGACTGGAGGCAGACGACCAGGCGTGGGCCATGCAGCGAGCCCTGGTCGACAACCTGGCAAAGAACTGGCAGGAGCCCGACAACGGGCTCTGGGAGATCCGCGGGCCGCAGCGGCACTTCACCCACTCCCGGGCAATGGTGTGGGCGGCGTTCGACAGGGCGGTGACGGCCGTCGAACAGCACGGGCTCGAGGGTCCCGTGGACCGCTGGCGGGAGATCCGCGACACCGTCCGCGAGGAGGTGCTGACCCGTGGCTTCAACGCCGACGCCAACACCTTCACCCAGCACTACGACACCAACGAGGTCGACGCCTCGCTGCTGGTCCTTCCGCTCATCGGCTTCGTCGAGGGCGACGACCCGCGCATGCTCGGCACGATCGAGGCAGTCGAGCGGGACCTGATGCGCGACGGGCTGCTCCTGCGCTACCGCACCGCCTCCGGGGTGGACGGCCTGCCGGGCGACGAGCACCCGTTCCTTGCCTGCTCGTTCTGGCTGGTGTCGGCGTACGCCGCCGCAGGCCGTCGCGACGACGCGCACGCCCTTTTCGACCAATTGGTCGGTCTCTGCAACGACGTCGGGCTGCTCTCGGAGGAGTACGACGCGGCGAACGGCCGGATGGTGGGCAACTTCCCTCAGGCGTTCAGCCATCTCGCCCTGGTCCAGGCGGCGTTCGTGCTGGCCGAGTCCGACGGGCCGTGAATGCCGAGTCGGCGCTCTAAGGGCTGGCGCTCCCTAAGCGCCGACTCGGCGTGCGGTGCTAGCGGACCACGTTGACGGTGATCGTCCTGCTGACCTGGTTGGTCAGCGCGGTGCCGAGGTAGGTCACCTGGATCTGCTTCGTACCCACGCGTCTTGAAGGCCTGCAGCGTGAACACCGCCGTTCCGTCCGACAGCGTCTTGTTGTAGGTGTCGCCACCCACGACGACCCTGACGGAGCCCGTCACCGGGCTGAAGCCGGCCGCGGCCAGCCGCACGGTCACGACCGGCTTGGTCTTCTTGACCCGGATCACGTTCGGCGACGTGGTCACGGTCATCGTCGGCGTTGCCTTGACGACCTCGACCGTCTTGTCCACCAGACTGGTGCGGACGAAGTCGTCGCCGAGGTAGCGGACCTGGAAGGCCTTCTGCCCGAGGGTCGGGTACGGCCCGACGGTGAGGTCTGCCGCTCCGTTCGTCAGATCCGCCCCACCGACCAGGGAGCCACCGATGAACAGTCCGACGACCCCCGTCGGCGTGACGCCGTTGGCGGACACCGTGACGTGCACCGTCGCGGTGCCACCCTTGACCGCGATCTGCGCCGGCGACACGGTCGCCGCCACCGTCGACGTCGCCTTGGCGACGGTGACTCGCACGGTGGTGCTGGACGGGTTGTTCTGCGCGTCGCCGAGGTAGTTGACGGTCAGCGTGTGGCTGCCGGGAGCCAGGGCGGTGCCCGGGATGGCCACCGTGCCCGTCCCGCCCGAGATCGTGCCGGTGCCCACGACGGTGTCGCCGTCGAGAACCTCGACACCGCCGGCCGACGGCACGCTCGACGTGACCGTCACGTCGCACGGCACCGTCGGAGCCGTAGACCATCGGGTCGGCCGTCGCCGTCACGCTGGTGGCAGAAGACGTCAGCGGGAGGCCCACCTGCGTCACGCTCGGCTCGGCGATCGCCGCCACGGTGAAGCGACCGACCAGGTTGGCCGGGGCCGTGAAGGCGACGCTCGCTGTGCCGTTGGTGACCGGGAAGTCGCCGATCTTGCGCGACTCGTTGGCCTTGCGGAGGTAGACGGCCACCGAGGTGTTCTCCGGGGCGCCCAACGACGTGAGGTTCAGCTTCGAGAGCGTGAACGACACGTTCTCACCCGCCGTGACATCGGTCGGCAGACCACTCTCGGCCACCTGCTGGCGGGCGAAGTCGGGCGAGAGGCCCGCGTGGTCCTGGAGATACCCGATCCACAGGTCGCGGTCCACCAGACCGGTGTCGGCGTGGGTGCCCTGGGTGAACGCCCGGAAGTTGTCGCCTCCGGTGCCGAGGAAGGAGAACGTCGACACCCGGTAGGTCCTCGTCGGGTCGAGGTTCTCGCCGTCGACGACCACCGAGGTGATCCGCGAACCCTCCGGCTTGCTGGCGTCCTGCGTGACCCGGACGTTGTCCGAGAGACCCAGAGCCAGGAACGGACGGGCCGGCGGCGGGCCACCTGGATTCGTCTGCCACTGCTGCTCGAGAACCGTCTTGAGCTGGGCACCGGTCAGGTCGATCGTCCAGATGTTGTTGACGAACGGGAGTACGCCGTTGGCCTCGGCGTAGGTGACCACACCGTCGGTGTTCGACGGGTTGGACGTCGTGTCGCCGGCGTACTTGAGGTCCGCCCGGAGGCCGCCCGGGTTGACGATCCCCAGGTCGACCGGCCCGTTCTCCGCAGGCAGGCCGTCGCGAAGCGCGTTGGCCACCAGGTCGCCGAGGGCGGACTCCGAGCCACGGTCCTCGACCGTGCCGCCGGTGTACTTGCCATCGACGTACGAGCCACCGCTGAGGGCGCGGGTGACGTCACTCGTGATGGTGCCGACCGGCTGGTTGCCGACCTCGGCCGCGTGCGCAAGCGCCGCGTCGACGATCGTCTTGACGTTGGCGACCCGCGGGAATGGGCGACCAGGCTGGCGTCCGAGACGCGTCGTCGCGGCACGTTCTGCTCGTGTAGGAGACGACGTCGCCGGTGGTGCCGTCGACCGTCAGCTGGACCTGGCCCACGTTCGCGCCGTACTCACCGGTCTGGATGATCGGCCGAGTCTTGCCGGGCTGACCCGGGATCGGCGCGTCCCACGCGTAGGTCTGGTGGGTGTGGCCGTTGAAGATCACGTCCACCGCCGGGTCGAGGTTGACCATCTCGGCGAACTCGCCGCCCTTGGCCACCTCCTGCTCGAACGTCGAACCGACGCCCAGCTGCGCTCCCGAGTGGTAGCTCGCGATGATGACGTCGGCCTCGCCGTTCGCCGGGTCGCCGTCGCTCAGCTCGCCGGCGACCCGGTTGACCGCGTCGGTCGGGTTGCCGAAGTCGATCTCGGTGATGCCGCCGGGGCTGACCAGGGTGCTGGTCTCCTCGGTGACCACACCGATCACGCCGATGGTCAGGCCGTCCTTCTCGTACGTGCCGTACTCCGGCAGGACCGGGTCCTCGGTGCCGTCTGCGTAGACGTTGGCGCCGAGGTAGTCCCACTCGGCGTTCTCGGCGCCGGGGGCGCCGATCACCCGGTCGCGCAGGTCGGCCCAGCCCTTGTCGAACTCGTGGTTGCCCACCGCCGACGCGTCGAGGTCGAGGGCGTTGAACATGTCGATCGTGGGCTGGTCGTCGGCGATCGCCGACGCGAACTCCGACGCACCGATCAGGTCGCCGGCGCCGATCATCAGCGTGTTCCCCTCACCGCCTGCGGCACGAAGCTGCTCGACGGTGCCGGCCCACTTCACCGTGTTGGCGTTGATCCGGCCGTGGAAGTCGTTGACTCCCAGCAGGTTCAACGTGACGTCGGATGGCGGGGTGTCGGCGACGTTGATCCCGACGAGCTCGGGGTTGTGGTCCGAGGCACCGAAGGGGTTCGTCTGGTCGAAGAACTGCGTGGCGTTGTAGTTGAAGCGGCCGTACTGGTAGGCGATCGACTCGCTCGCAGTTGATGTCCCAGATGTCGACGCCCTCGACGTCCGGCAACGCAGCCTCGTTGGCGAACACGTGGTCGAGCGAACCGGAGAGGCCGCTGAAGCTGTAGCTCTCCTCACCGGCCTGGTCGGACTCCAGGTTGGTGTAGCCCGGCAGCCTCCAGCACCTGCACCGGGTCTTCCTCGGAGTAGGCGTTGAAGTCACCGGTCAGGAAGATCTTGGTGATGCTTCGCTCGGTCTTGAACGCGTCGGCGAAGTCCACCAACGCGTTGGCCTGGGCGATCCGGTCGGGGTTCGCGTTGCCCTGACCGGTGCCGTCGTCGACGCCGGACCCCTTCGACTTGAAGTGGTTGACGATGACGCCGAACGCGTCGGCATCCTGGCCGCCCTCGGCCACGAACGCCTGAGCCAGCGGCTCGCGGGCGTTGGCGAAGGCCGCGCTGCCGACGAGCACCTTGGAGGGGCCGACCAGATCGACGGTCGCGGGGTTGTAGATGAACGCCGTGCGGATGACGTCCTGCTCCGCAAGGTCGGGCAGGACCGCCGGTGAGGGCGCGAACGCCCAGCGGGTGCTGCCCGCGTCGGCGTTGAGTGCGGCCACGAGCGCGGAGACCGCGTCGTCGCGGTCGGCCTCGCCGAGCGCGATCGAGTTCTCGATCTCCTCCAGGGACACGATGTCGACGTCCATGGCGTTGATCGCGGTGACGATCTTGCCCTGCTGGCGCTCGAAGTCCTCGGTGCGCGCGGCGCCCCGGGGGCCGGTCGGGTTGCAGCTGTTGACCGTGATCGGGTTGCCGGCGCGGTCGTTGAAGAACGTGCAGGCGCCCGGGTGGGTCGCGTTGTAGTCCTGCCCGGTGGTGTTGAAGTAGTTCAGGACGTTGAAGGTGCCGAGCTTGAGGTCACCACCGACGTCCTCCGGGGTCGCCGTCCGGGTCTGCGCGAAGGTGATCGTGTCGGTCCCGAGGTCGGTGACCTGAGCCTGGGGCTGGAGCTTCCAGGCGTTGTTGCGGAACTCCAGGACCACCGAGCCGGTGAAGTCGGCCGCCGCGCCCACCCGCACCGCGTGGTCCGCGGTGATCCAGGGCATCGGGGTGTCCTTCGCGCCCACGGTGTAGTTGAAGGAGGAGCCGTCGTCGAGAGCGATCGCGTGGGCGTTGTTGTACGCCGTCACGTCGGCGACGTCGCCGGTCTGGGCGTCCTCGATCTCGGTCGGGGAGACCAGCGGTTTGTCGGAGGCGGCCAGGCCGATCTCCATGAACCCGTTCGCGCCGTTGGTGAGGCTGAACGCGTTCTGGGCGATGTACTGCGCGGTGGGGGCAAAGGCCTCCCCCTCGTGCGCCTCACGCGCAGTGGTGAGCTCGGCCGCGGTCGGGCACGAGCCCAGGACGCAGTCACTGCCGGGAAGCGTGGCTTGCGGGGTCACCGGGTCGTGCGGGTCCGCCAGCTGAGTGACGTCCGCAGCTGCGGCCGGGTGATCTCCGTGGTGCCGGCGAACTCGCTGACCGGACCCACGACCTCGACGAAGTCGCCGATGGCGACGGTCGCGGTGGCGGCCGATCCGAACACGAAGATGGCATCCGAGGCGCCGGGCGTGTCGTCGGTCGCGCCGCCGGTGCCCTCGGTCTGGATGTAGAAGCCGTTGAGGCCGCCGGTCGGGTAGGCGGCGGTCACGACGCCGCGCGTGGTGGCGATGTCATCCACGTGCGGGGACGTGGCGCCGGTGCCCTGGATCTCGGCGATCGTGCCGGTGAACTCGTCCGGAGGTGGGGTGACGCCGCCGCCGTTCTCCGGGTTCGTGGCGACCGAGCTGAAGTCGGCGGTGTTGACGTCCGTGTCCGCGCCCGCTGCGGACCGCTGGAAGGACGAGCCGTTGTTTGCCGCGGCGCCGGTCGGCGACGTCTCGAACGTGGTCGCCGTGGTGCCGTAGCCGACCATGTCGACGAGGCCCACGTTGCCGGCGACGTTGCCGCGTGCCGACGAACGCTGCGGTGCCGTTGACGAGCAGGACCTGCCCGGCGGTGCCCGACATGTTGATCGCGGGAGCTGCCGGTTGCGTCCGGAGTCGGCAGCGCGGCGCCCACGGCTCCGGTCGCGGAGGCCTGGACAGGAAGTGCGAGTTGGCTGCCACGGCGCCGGAGAGGCGCGAAGTTGCCGCCCGCGCCGCCGCCGGCGCTGCGGTACTGCAGCGAAAGGCCGCTCAGGCTGATGGCGCCGTTCGTCGGGTTGTAGAGCTCGACGTAGTCAGCGTTGTAGCTGGCGCCAGCGTTGCCGCCGGCGCCGTACACCTCACTGATGACCAGACCTGTGCCGGCGGGGTTGGCCGACGCAGGCAGCTGGGCCAGGAAGCCCGTTGCCGCAACGGCGAGGGATAGCCCCGCCACCGCGCGCTTGCGCGAAACATGCATGTATGACTCCGGGGTCTCGGATGGGTCGCAAGGGGAACGGCGGAGCCGGCCCTCGCGAAGTGGGGTCAGGGGTGCTGCCCAAGGATGTGACCGCGACCACAAGGATGGCGGCAACGCGTCACACTAACCCGATCTGCGCGAAAAATGCCGTCGGAACGGGTAAATGGTTGACGACGCGAAGGTCAAGAATTTGTGACGATTTTCCGTTGTCGCCACACGCTGCGGAAGAACTCGTAGCCGGACCACAGGGTCATGGCGACCGCGGCGGCCAGCATGACCTCGGACGCGTAGAAGACCAGTTCACCGAGCAGTCCGAACCGGTCGAACGCGCCGTCGTGGGCTTCGTCGCCGTGGGGAAGGGGCAGCGCCAAGCCCGCCAGCGCAACCACCTGGAAGACCGTCTTGATCTTGCCGCTCTGGGCCGCCGCGATCACGACGTGCTTGAGGACCGAGAGGCGCAGCAGCGTGACGCTCCACTCGCGCAGCAGCACCAGGATCGTGACCCACCACCAGATGTCGCCGACGATGGCGAGCCCGACGAACGCCATGCCGGTGACGGCCTTGTCGGCGATCGGGTCGGCGATCTTCCCGAAGTTGGTCACCAGGTTGTACTTGCGTGCGTAGTCGCCGTCGATCTTGTCGGTGATCATGGCCACGACGAAGATCACGAACGCCGCGCAGCGCCACCCGATCGAGTCGCCGCCGTCGTGCAACAGCGCCCAGCCGAAGAACGGCACGAGCACGATCCGCACGGTGGTCAGGACGTTGGGAACGTTGAAGTTGTTGACCTTCGGGGCGGCATCGGTCATGGCGCCACCGTCCGCGATCAGGTCAACTCCGTCGGTGCCGGTCACGGTCGCGGTGACGAGGTCCCCGACGCGTACGTCGGCCAGGTCGATGATCGGCCCGGTGATCGTGGTGGTGCCGTCCACCTCGGGGCCCTGGTGCGCGGCGCGCCCCTCGATCCCGTCCTCGCCCATCGACTCCACCAACACATGGACAGTCTCGCCGATGCGTTCCTCGGCGCGCTGGGAGTTGAGCTCCTCGACCATCGCGGTCACCTGCTCGACCCGTTCGGCGATCTCGTCGGCGTCCAGCTTCCCGTCGTACGACGCCGCCTCGGTGCCGTCCTCGTCGGAGTAGCCGAACACACCGGTCACGTCGAGGCGGGCGGCTTCGAGGAAGTCGCACAGGGTCGCCAGGTCGTCGGCGGTCTCGCCGGGGAAGCCGACGATCACGTTGGACCGGACTCCTGCCTCGGGGGCGAGCTTCCGGATCCGGTCGAGCAGGTCGAGGAAGCTCTCGGAGTCGCCGAACCGGCGCATCCGGCGGAGCACGGTCGCGCTGGCGTGCTGGAAGGACAGGTCGAAGTAGGGCGCCACGCCCGGGGTGCCGGCGATGGCCTCGATCAGCCCGGGCCTGGTCTCGGCCGGCTGGAGGTAGGACACCCGGATGCGCTCGATGCCGTCAACGGCCGCGAGCTCGGGCAGCAGGGTCTCGAGCAGGCGCAGGTCGCCGAGGTCCTTGCCGTAGGAGGTGGAGTTCTCGCTGACGAGGAACAGCTCCTTCACGCCCTGCTCGGCGAGCCACCGCCCTTCCTGGATCACGTCGCTCGGCCGGCGCGACACGAAGCTGCCGCGGAAGCTGGGGATGGCACAGAACGAGCAGCGGCGGTCGCAGCCGCTGGCGAGCTTGAGCGGCGCCATCGGGCCGCCGTCGAGCCGGCGGCGTACGGTGCGCGGGCCGGTGGCCGGAGCGCCGGCGCCGAGCTCGTCGGTCGAGCTGCGCGTGTCCGGGGACCGACAGTCCGGAGGCGTCCCGGTCCACCGGCGAGATCGACAGCAGCCGGCGCCGGTCCTGCGGAGTGTGCGGGTGGTGGGTCTCCCCCGCGACGATCGAGCGGAGCCGGTCGGCGATGTCGGGGTAGTCGTCGAAGCCGAGCACGGCATCGGCCTCCGGCAGCGACTCCGCCAGGTCCTTGCCGTAGCGCTCGGCGAGGCAGCCCACGGCCACGACGGCTTGGGTGCGGCCGGTCTGCTTGAGGTCGGCCGCCTGGAGGAGGGTGTCGACCGAGTCCTTCTTCGCGGCCTCCACGAAGCCACACGTGTTGACCACGACGGTGTCGGCATCCTCCGCGTCGCCGACCAGGCGGAAGCCGCCGGCCTCGAGCCGACCCGCGAGCTCTTCGGAGTCGACCTCGTTGCGGGCGCAGCCGAGGGTCACCATCGCGACGGAGAGCTGGCGGTCACCGGTGCGAGTCGTGTCAGTAGTCATGGTCGCCCCCGAGTATGCCGCCTGCGGGGCGTCACGGCCTAAGCCCCGGAGCTGCCGATGTCGTGGCGACACGGCAACCGCGCCTGCTCCGGGGCTCGGGGACCTCAGTCCGGAACCGGCTTGACCGCCAGCACCGGGCAGTGGGAGTCCATCAGGATCCGCTGGGCGACGCTGCCCATGACCAGCTTCCCCACCGGGCTGCGGCGGCGGATCCCGATCACGATGAGGGCGGCATCGACCTCGTCGGCCAGCTCCACCACCCGGTCGGAGATGTCCGCGCCCATGAACTGCCGCACCTCGAAGTCGACGCCCAGGGTCCGGAGATCGTTTGCCACCTTCTCGATCTCGGCTCTCGGCGGCGTAACGGTCGTCGACGAGCGCGTCGCCCTTGGTGCCGTTGACCACGAGTACGCCGAGTCCGCGCAGCTCCGACTCGGCCACTGCGTACTCGAGGGCCGCCCGTCCGTACTTGTCGGGCGTGTAGCCCACCACGATCTTGCTCATGACTCGGCACTCTCTTTCTCGAGCTCGGCGGGGGTGACTGCTGGTGGCTTGCGGACGGCGTTGAGGACGATCGGCACGACCACGAGCAGGACGATCAGGACGTACACAATGACCGCCAGCGGCTCGTTGAACAGCCCGCTCACGATCGCCGTCCGAGATCGACAGCGCCTCGCGGAACTTGGTCTCCATCAGCGGCCCGAGGATCACCCCGAGGATCAGCGGCAGCACCGGCAACGCGAACCGGCGCATGGTGAATCCGAGCAGGCCGAAAACCAGCAGCAGGAACAGGTCGAACGCCCGTCAGGTTGGCGGCGTAGGCACCCAGCGAGGCGAAGAACAGGATCCCGGCGTACAGGTAGGGGCGCGGCAGTCGCAGCAGCTTTGCCCACATCGGCGCCAGCGGCAGGTTGAGCACCAGCAGCAGGGTGTTGCCGATCAGCAGGCTCGCGAGCAGCGTCCAGACGAGATCCGGCTGCTCGTCCATCAGCTGCGGGCCGGGCTGGATGCCGTAGCCCTGCAGGGCGGCCAGCATGATCGTGGCGGTCGCGGTGACCGGCAGGCCGAGCGCGAGCAGCGGGACGAAGGTGCCTGCGGCCGAGGCGTTGTTGGCTGCCTCGGGGCCGGCGACGCCCTCGATGGCGCCCTTGCCGAACTCATGACCGTCCTTGGCGAGCCTGCGCTCGAGGATGTACGACAGGAAGGTCGGTGTCTCCGCACCACCCGCCGGCACTGCCCCGAACGGGAACCCCAGCGCGGTTCCGCGCAGCCACGGCTTCCACGAGCGGGCCCAGTCCTCGCGCCCCATGAACGGGCGACCGACCGGGATGATCTCCAGCGGTTTGCGGCGCAGGTGAGCGGCCACCCACAGCGCCTCGCCGAGAGCGAACACCCCCACCGCGATCACCACGATGTCGAGGGGGATGCTGAGCTCCGGCCGGCCGAACGTGAGACGCGCCTGACCGGTGTTCAGGTCGAGTCCGACCAGACCGATCGTCAGGCCGACGAACAGCGCGATGAACCCCCGCAGCCGCGACGAACCGAGCACGCTGGTCACCAGGACAATCGCCATCAGCATGATCGCGAGGTACGACGGCGCGCCGATCTCGACGGCGATGTCGGCCAGCGCCGGGGCGAAGAACACGACCAGCATCGTGCCGATGGTGCCGGCGATGAACGACCCGATCGCGGCGGTTGCGAGTGCCTGCGCCGCTCGCCCGCGTTTGGCCATCTTGTTGCCCTCGATCGCCGTCATCACCGACGCGGACTCACCGGGTGTGTTCAGCAGGATCGACGTCGTCGACCCGCCGTACATCCCGCCGTAGTAGATGCCGGCGAACATGATGAAGGCCTGGGTCGCGTCGAGACCGTAGGTCACCGGCAGCAGCAGCGCGACCGCCATCGCCGGGCCGATGCCGGGGAGGACTCCGACGAAGGTGCCGAGGAGCACGCCGATGGCGGCCCACATGAGGTTCTCAAGGGTGAACGCGGCCTCCAGGCCGCCCCACAGCAGGTCGAGGCTGTCCATCACAGGATCCCGTCGAGGATGCCGGGGCTCAGCGCGATGCCGAGCCCGCTGTAGAAGGCGTAGAAGCTGGCGACCCCGAGGACGATGCCGATGAGGATGTCGCGCACCAGCGTCTTGCTGCCCAGTGCCCAGGCGCTGCCCGCGAACAGGACGGCACCGCTGATGGCCCAGCCGAGGAAGTTGACCGTGGCGATCGTGAACACCAGGACGCCGAGCAGCTTCAGCACCGTCGGCCAGTCGGGCGCCAGGGTCAGGTCGACGTCCTCGCCGCCCTCGCTCTCGGGCTGGTCACCGCGGTAGGCGGCGACGGCCAGCAGGACGCCCAGCACGATCAGCACCGAGCCGATGACGTAAGGGAACGCCCGCGGACCCACCGGGTCGGCGAACCCGACCCGCAGAGTGGTGGCGTCGTACACGGTGTAGGCGCCGATCACCACCAGCAGTGCGGCCAGTGCGAACTGCCCGGTGTCGCGCTTCGTGGGCGCTGCGCCCGTCGTCTTGTCGTGATCGATCGTGCTCATATCTCAAGTCCTAGATCCTCGAGGGTCGTTGCGACCCGTGCGTCCTCCTGCTCCAGGAACGTCGTGAACTCGTCGCCTGTCTTGAAGGCGTCGATCCAGCCGTTGTCCTCGAGCGCCTGCTGCCACTCCGCGGTGCCGTGCATCTCCTCGAGGTAGCCGATCAGCTCCTCGCGCCGCTCCTCGGAGATGCCGGGCGGCGCGAGAATGCCGCGCCAGTTGGTGAACACGAGGTCGATGTCCGACTCGGTGAGGGTCGGCACCTCCTTGACCGACTCGCCGGTCAGACGTTCCTCGCCGGACACCGCGAGTGCCCGCAGCTCACCCGCCGCGATCTGGCCCTCGAACTCGCCCAGTCCGGAGAACCCAACCTTGATCTTGTGGCCGAGCAGGGCACTGGTCAGCGGGCCGCCGCCGTCGTAGGTGACGTAGCGGACCTCCTTGGGGTCGATCCCGACCGCGTTCGCCAGCTGCATCGGGAAGAGATGGTCGGGCCCGCCCGGAGAAGAGCCGCCGCCGACGGCGATCGAACCGGGGTCGGCCTTCCACGCGCTGACGAAGTCGTCGATGGTCTTGTACGGCGAGTCGGCGGGAACCAGCACGCCCTCCTGGTCCTCGATCAGCTGGGCCAGCGGGCGTGGCGTCCTGCACCTTGTGGTCCACGGCGAACGAGTAGAGCGCGCCGACGACACCGAGCCCGACCGTCATCATCAGTCTCTCGTTGCCCTCCTCGCCCATCAGGCGGGCAAACGCCACGGAGCCGCCCGCGCCGATCTGGTTGCTGACCTCGAAGGAGCCGCCGGTGACGTCGTCCTCCTCCATCACCGCGACCGCTGCCCGGCCGGTCTGGTCGTAGCCGCCGCCGGGACTGTTCGGGATCATCATCGCCAGATCCTTCGACTCGTCGCCGCGGGTGACGCCGCAGGCGGTGACGGGAAGAACGGCGATCGAGTGCGGCCACGGCCGCCGCCAGTTGTCGTCTCATGGGTGTTGCCTCACGGGGAGCCTCCTGGGCCGCTCGGGGATGCTACGGATCGATCCTCGCGGAGTCCTGTGGTGTCAGTCACTATTGGGGAACCAAAGGAGGTTGTGGACATTGCGGTCACGCGCGCGCATCCCCTGGCCGACCAGCCTTGCCGGCCAGTTCCTGGCGCTGCAGCTGATCGTGCTGCTGCTGGTGCTCGTCGTCACGAGCGTGGTCTCGGTCCGGCAGAGCGACGCCGACTTCCGTGACTCCCGAGGGTCCCGACTCCGGGCAGCGGCGGAGCACATCGCCAACACCCCCTTCGTCCAGCGGACGATCGATGCTCCCGACCCGCCACGTTCGCTCGGGCTCTACATCGAGGGAGAGCGGATCGGCGCCGGTGCCAGCGCCGTCTACCTCGCCGAGCTCGACGGGACCATCGTCGCCGGGCCTGAGGGCCAGGCGGTCGGAGACCGGATCGACCTCAGCTCCAGCGATGTGCAGGAAGGGCGGGGGTGGACCGGAGACGTGACCGAGCGCGAGCATCGCTCCATCGCCGCCCAGGTCCCCGTGATCAGGCTGGTCGGGCCCGGCGGGACAGAAGGAAGCCAGGCAGGTGGGGATCGTGATGGTGACCGAGACCTACCCGTCCCTGCGGGAACGGTTCCTCCAGACCCTTCCGGACTTCGCCGCGTTCGTCGCGTTCGGACTTGGCCTGGGCATCGCGGGTTCCTGGCTGCTCGCGCGGCTGATCAAGCGCCGTACCCGCGGCCTGGAGCCCGCCGAGATCAGTGCGCTCGCCGACCAGCGCGAGGCGCTGCTGCACTCGATCCGTGAGGGGGTGGTCGCGGTCGGCGGGGACGGCACCGTGACCGTGCTCAGCGACAGCGCCCGAGACCTGCTCGGGCTGCCCGACGGCAGCCTGGGTCGCCGGCTCGCGGATCTCGACCTGGCACCGAGCGTGCGGGACGCACTTGATGGGCGACTCCGACGTCCACGACGCGGTGATGGTCGTGGCCGGACGGGTCGTCGTCCTCAACCGCAACCGGGTGCTGTACGACGGGCGCCAGGTCGGCACCGTGACGACCCTGCGCGACCGCACCGAGCTGCTCGCGATGGAGAGCGAGCTGAGCGCCCGCGAGAGCGTGACCGAGACCCTGCGTGCGCAGACCCATGAGTTCAGCAACCAGCTGCACACGATCTCGGGGCTGGTCCAGCTCGAGGAGTACGCCGAGGTGTCGCGGGTCATCGGGACGCTCACCCGGCGGCGTGCCGAGATCAGCGACTTCGTCACCGCGCGCCTCGACGACCCGGCGGTGGCCGCGCTGCTGATCGCGAAGACCAGCCTCGCCGCAGAGCGCGCGATCGACATCGCCCTTTCCGACGACGCCCTGCTCCCCCGTCTCGACCCGGAGCTCTCGACCGACGTCGGGACCGTGCTCGGCAACCTCGTCGACAACGCGGTCGACGCCACGGCCGCCGCTGGCGGAACCCGGGTCGACGTCCACCTCCGGACCGAGGACGACGGGACGGTGCTGGTGCGGGTGGCCGACACGGGCAGCGGCGTACCCGAGCA
Organism: uncultured Actinomycetota bacterium; assembly: GCA_963719255.1. Classification (GTDB taxonomy): domain Bacteria; phylum Actinomycetota; class Actinomycetes; order Propionibacteriales; family Nocardioidaceae; genus Nocardioides. The sequence goes on from CAVRBN010000067.1 coordinate 96,125, forward strand.
GCAGGCCGGAGAGATCTTCCGTCGCGGCTGGTCGACCAAGCCGAGCGACGCCGTCGGTCGGGGTGTCGGACTGGCGCTGGTGCAGCTGGTCTGCGAGCGTCGCGAGGGGTCGGTGTCCGTCCACAACGAGGGCGGCGCCGTGTTCACCGCACGACTCCCGAACCCGCGAGGCCGACAATGACTGCCGATCCCGACCTGACCGTGCTGGTCGTCGATGACGACTTCATGGTCGCCTCGATCCACACCAAGTTCGTCGACCGCACGCCGGGCTTCCGGGTGGTCGGCACCGCTGCCACCGGGGCGACCGCCCTGTCCGAGATCGAACGTCTGGCGCCTGACCTCGTCCTGCTCGACGTGCACCTCCCCGACCTCAGTGGCATCGAGGTCCTCCGTCGCCTGCGGGCCGCGGGCAACCAGGTGGGCGTGGTGATGGTGACCGCCGCGCGCGAGGCCGACACGGTCCGTGCGGCATCGGCGGGCGGGGCGGCGCACTATCTCGTGAAGCCCTTCGAGTACGACGACCTCCGCAGCCGGTTGCAGGCCTTCCGGCAGGCCCACGACGCGCTCGCGGGGTCCGGCGACGCCGCTCAGGGCGACATCGACACGGTCTTCGCGCCGGTTGTGGGGACGCGTGAGGAGGTGCTGCCCAAGGGACTGAGCGCGCCGACGGCAGACGCCGTCCTCGCGGTTCTCGCCGGCGGCGAGGTGTCTGCTGCCGAGTGCGGGGAGCAGGTCGGCCTGTCCCGAGTCAGTGCCCGCCGCTATCTCGAGCACTTCGTGGCGCAGGGTCGCGCCACGGTGCGTCTGAAGTACGGCGGCGCCGGGCGCCCCGAGCGGCGCTACCGGGCCTGGCCAACGAGGGTCAGCTGAGGGCTCCTCAGTCCTCGTCCCAACGGACGAACCCCGCGGCCCGGGCGGCCTCCTCGGAGCTGAACCAGACCTCGGCCCTGGTGCGGCCGTAGTAGGGCGACTCCTCCGTGTGGAACAACATCGTGTCGGCGTTGCCCTTGATCCGGAACCCCTCCGGAGCGGTGCCATCCTCGAGCGGGGCCGCGGACTCGGGGCCGCTGATCCATTCGCGTACGGCTCCTCGCGGTGACCGGCTCCGGCTCGGCCTCCGCGTTCCGGCTCGGGCGGTCGCTCGGCCGTCGGCGCTTCGACGTCATCGGAGCGCCGCTGGTCCCAACGGGTGAATCCCGCGGCCCGGGCGCTGTCCTCGTTGTCGAACCACACCTCGGCCCTGATCCGGCCGTAGTAGGGCGACTCGGTGGTGTGGTAGAGCCCGGTGCGGTCGTGGCCCTTGATGTCGTAGCCCGGCGGGGCCGACCCGTCGTCGGTGGGCGCGGCCGACCCGGCGTAGACCCCGGCGAACGTGGCCGCCGAGTCGTCGGGTCCTACCGGCGCAGGTTCGGTTTCGGGCTCGGCCTCCGGCGCAACTCCGGCTCGACGCTCAAGCTCGACCTCAGGCTCGGCCTCAGGCTGGCCTCCGGCGGCTCGACCGCGGGCGCCTCGCTGGCCGGTGGACCAGGTTCGGGAGCCGGAGTTGCCGTGCGCTCACGGACCGTGACGATCTCGAGCTTGCGGATCGTCAGCAGGATCGTGATCACCACGCCGAGGAGCGCGGTCAGCAGCATCCAGGGCCAGGTCTGGCCAAGCAGCCAGCCCATCAGAGCAGTCCCTCCGAGACGACACCGGTGTCGGCCTCGAGAACGTCCTCGTTCGGGAGCATGAACCGGGCAACCAGCCAGGTCAGGACCGAGCCGCCCAGGAACGAGAGGAGCAGCAGCAGCCAGAGCTGTCCGATCAGCCAGCCCATGCCGTTCCCAGTCCCCGAGCCGCTGGTCGAGGTCGGCAGCGCGCACGCCGTCGACGTCCGCGACGACGTCCCTGGCCCTGTCGAGTGCTGCCGGCGTGAGGGCCGAGTCCGTGGGGGTGCTGAGAGTCGCGTCACGACCGTCGAAGTCCACCCCCGCAGCGAACAGTCCAGCCGAGCTCAGGGCAGCCATGGACCGGTCCCGAAGGTTGTCCTCGATCTTGTCGCCGCGGACGACGGCCAGGGCAGCGGCCAGCACCAGAGGGACGACCAACACCGCCATCAGCCACGCGAGGCCCAGGTTGCGATAGGCGAAACGCGTGTCGACGTCGGCGGACATGCCTTGCTATTCCCCGGAGAAGGTGGCTCGCGCCGGCACGCCCAGCGCGCCCAACGTGCCCTGGTCCTCACCGGCGACCTTCGCTTCCATTGCGCCGCCGTCGGAGGTCTTGATCTTGACCGGCGGCTGCACCTCGAGCCGCTTCGTCTGTCCCAGCGGCAGGTCGCCGGAGAAGACGATCTCGCCGTTGCCGTCCCGGACCACGACCTGCACGTCCGCCTTGACTGCGGACAGCTTCACCGCCACCGGCTCCGCGATCACGTTCGCAGGCTGGTGGGTGTCCACGGGCGAGCCGTTGAGCGGCAACGGCTGCCGCTGAAGCTCGGTCGGGTCGTCCATGACCAGTCTGGCCAGCGACCAGGCCAGGATCAGCGCCATCACGACGCCGATCAGCAACGACCAGTTGGTGCCGCCCCCGGTGGAGCGGATGGAGCCGTTGATGCCGGTGGCGAGCTCGGCCTCGAACACCCGTCGTGGGTTGATCGGTGCGTCGGCGTACCTCTCGTCGTACGTCGCCAGCAGCGGCGCCCCGTCGACACCGAGCACCCGGGCCAGCGTCCGCAGGTGGCCGCGCGCATAGAAGTCGCCACCACAGGGCGCGAAGTCGTCGGCCTCGATCGACTCGATGACGTGCGGCCGGATCCGCGTGCGCTCGGCGAGCTGGTCGACGGTCAGCCCGAGTCGGGTCCGCGCGGCGCAGAGCTCGGGTCCGACGACCGGGTCCTCCGCAGGCTCGACACCGTAGTCGTCGATGACCAAGGGCTCGACGGCGTCGCCGGCCCTGGCGATCGGACGCACTCGGTCGCCCCAGGCCATGGTGTCCTCGACCAGGTTCACGCTGCCGGCACGGCGTAGCTCCCGGCCCTCGGCCGACTCCGTATCGGCGCCGCCCACGACGTCTCGGGTGACCTCGGTGCGCTGACCGGCGTGGGGCATCGCGCAGCGCGTGGGGGGTGGCGCTGGCCACCAGCGGCTGCGTGAGTTCGACGTCGCCCGGCTCGGTTTCCTCGACCGCGTCCAGGTCGTCGTCGTCCAGGTCGTCCGGTCGGTCCAGGTCGTCCAGGTCGTCGTCGGTGGAGCCAGAACGCCCCAGACGCGACGCCACCGAGCTGATCCGGGCCGCGAGGGCGGGCCTCGGGTCCAGGAGGGTACGGCGGGCACGGGGCTGGTCGGTCTCCGTCAGACGTCGACGGGCTCGTCCTCCGGCTCGACAGGCTGGACAGGCTCGACGGACTCGGCACGACCCTCGTCCGGCTCGAAAGCCTCGGGAGCCGGGTCGATCGGGTCGGTCTCGACTGCTCGCTATCGGACTCGTCGGGCTCTTCGGTCTCGACCGATGCGGCTCTGCTCACCTCGACCACGACGGCGCGATCGCCGGCGAGCGTGCGCAGGGCGGTGGTCAGGTCGCCGTCGGCCCCGGTGACGCGCGTGCTCAGACCCAGGGGGACCGCGAGCGGGGCGCCGTACAGCTTGCGGTTGACGGCAACCTGCCGACGACCGCTTGCGTCGAGTTCGGCGAACAGCCGGTCCGGGTTGCGCGGAACCAGCGTCAGCCGCCCGTCGCGCAGCAGGCCGCGGCGGGGCAGATTGGCCACCTCGCTCAGGGCACCCCACGGAAGTCCCCGCCAGGTGCGGCCGAGGCGGATCCGGACGCCCTGGCCGTCGGCGACCAACAGCGGGGTGCGGGCGTCGACGAACGCGCGCAGGTAGAGTCACCGCGAACCCGCCCATCACCGCGAACAGTGCCCAGTCGAGCACTGCGGCGGTCTGGACGGCTCTGCTCAGATAGGCGATGGCCACGGCGGACGCGGCGGCTCCGACCAGAGCGGCGAGGCCGGCAGTGCGCCGTACCTCGACGGCGTCGGGTGCCACCGACAACCGCTCACCCGGGTCGAGGTACGGCTCGTCGGTTTCGTGGTCCGGGTTGTCGAATGTGGCTTCGGCTGTGTTCACTGCTCCCCCTGCAACGTGGCGATGACTGCGTCGATCTCGTCGGGTTTGACCAGTACGTCGCGTGCCTTCGAGCCCTCACTTGGCCCGACAACGCCGCGGCTCTCGAGAATGTCCATCAGACGGCCGGCCTTGGCGAAGCCGACCCGCAGCTTGCGCTGCAGCATCGAGGTCGAGCCGAACTGGGTCGACACGACCAGCTCGACGGCCTGGATGACCAGGTCCATGTCGTCGCCGATGTCGTCGTCAAGCTCGCGCTTCGATGCCTGCGGCGCGGTGACGTCGTCACGGTAGGTCGGTTGGAGCTGGGTCTTGCAGTGCTTGACCACCTGGGCGATCTCGACCTCGGTGACCCACGAGCCCTGGACGCGCACGGGCTTGCTCGCGCCCATCGGCAGGAACAGCCCGTCGCCCTGTCCGACCAGCTTCTCCGCTCCCGGCTGGTCGAGGATGACCCGGCTGTCGGCGAGGCTCGAGGTGGAGAAGGCCAGCCGCGACGGCACATTGGCCTTGATCAGCCCGGTGACGACGTCGACCGACGGCCGCTGGGTCGCGAGGACCAGGTGGATGCCGGCGGCCCGGGCGAGCTGGGTGATGCGGACGACCGCGTCCTCCACGTCGCGCGGCGCGATCATCATCAGGTCCGCGAGCTCGTCGACGACCACCAGCAGATAGGGGTACGGCGCAAGCACTCGCTCGCTGCCCGCGGGGACCTGCAGCTTGCCGGACGCGCACGCCCTTGTTGAAGTCGTCGACGTGCCGGAACCCGAAGTTGGCGAGGTCGTCGTACCGAAGGTCCATCTCGCGCACGACCCAGGCCAGCGCCTCGGCGGCCTTCTTGGGACTGGTGATGATCGGCGTGATGAGGTGCGGGATGCCCTCGTAGGCATTCAGCTCGACCCGCTTGGGGTCGATCATGATCATCCGCACGTCGTCCGGCGTCGAGCGCATCAGGATCGAGGTGATCATCGAGTTGATGAACGACGACTTGCCGGATCCGGTGGCGCCGGCCACCAGCAGGTGCGGCATCTTCGCGAGGTTCGCGACGACGAAGCCGCCCTCGACGTCCTTGCCGAGGCCACACACCATCGGATGGTGGTCGTTGCGCGCGGCGGCTGAGCGGAGCACGTCGCCGAGGGAGACGATCTCCTTGTCCACGTTGGGGATCTCGATCCCGATCGCGGACTTGCCGGGGATCGGGCTGAGGATGCGGACGTCGGCCGACGCCACGGCGTACGCGATGTTCCGCGACAGCGCGGTGACCTTCTCGACCTTGATCGCCGGGCCGAGCTCGACCTCGTAGCGCGTCACCGTCGGCCCGCGCATGTAGCCGGTCACCTGGGCGTCGATGCCGAACTCGTCGAGCACCTGGGTGAGCCGCCCGACGACCTCGTCGCTCGCCTTGGACCTGGCCTTGTGCACCGAGCCCGGCTTGAGCACCTCGTTGCCGGGGAGCATGTAGGCGATGTCGCCCGACAGCGTCAGCTGCTCGACCCGCTGCGGCAAGGGAGCGTGCGGCGGCGGTTCCAGGCCCGCGTTCTCCGAGTCCTCGGTCGCTGCGGGGGCGCCGGCCGTCTCGACGCTCGGTGGTCGAGCGACTCTCGGTGGTCGAGCTTGTCGAGACCACCCTTCCGGCGCCTGTTCGACCTCGCGGTCCTCGAGGACCGGGGTGTCGTACGGCGGGAAGCCGGTCGCCGGGTCGATCGTGTCGTCCAGCGCACCCCGACGGCCGCGCGCACGCACCGGCTGGGTGGGCAGCTCACCGTCCTCGGTGTCGCCCTGCTTGATGCCCATCAGCTTGGCGCGGGTCTCGCGGAGCCGGGTCGGGATCAGGTAGACCGGCGTCGCGGTGATGATCAGGATCCCGAAGAACGCCAACAGCGTCAGCAGCGGCACCACGACGTACGCCGTCCGCAGCAGGTCGAGCAGCAGGCTCGACACCACGTAGCCGATCGCGCCACCGGCGTCCTGCAGATCGGAGGCGTCGCCGCGCACGGGCGCCGGGCTGCCGTTGGCGATGTGCACGATCCCGAGGGCGCCGAAGCCGAAGGCGGCCCAGCCGATCGCCTGACGGCCGACCGGACCGTTGTGCTGGGGGTCGCGCATGATTGCGCCAGCCCACGTACACCAGCAGGACCGGGACGAACCACCCGACCTTGCCGACCGTCCCGGCAAGGACCGTGCGCGTGAACTCCATGACGTCGCCGGGCAGCCCCCACCAGACCGCCGCAGCCGCGACGACCGCAGCACCGACCATCAACAGCCCGAACCCGTCCCGACGGTGCTCGGGTTCGATGCTGCGGGCCGAACGGCCGATGCCGCGGGCCGCACTTCCGAGGACGTGGGCGATCGCGAGCCAGACCGCGCGGAGCCCGCGACCAAGCCGGGCGAAGATGCGCGAAATCGGGACCCGGACCGGAGCGGACGGCGCGCGGAGCCGGCCGCCGGCTCGAGGAGCGGGCGGTCTTGCGCTTCTTCTTGCTTCCGGTACTCCGAGATCGGGTGCTCGACCCACCCCGCGAACGGCTCTTGGAAGAGCCGCCTCGGGACGTGCTCGAACTCCGCGACCCCGGCGGGGAAGACGTACGGGTCGCCATGGTGATCAACCTAAGCCACAGTCACACCAGTCACAGGGACCACAGAAGCGTGTCGCTCGCTTACCCCTGGACCGGACGACGAGACCCCCGCCGGGTCATCCGGCGGGGGCGTTGCTCACGGACGCTGGAGTCCTCAGAACTCGCAGCTGATCCGGGTGTCGTCGGCGTCCGTGAAGCAGAGGTCGTTCGACGAACCCCCGTCCGCGATGTCGCCCGCCAGGACCGGCGCGTCGGTCACGCTGATGCTGTCGCTCCCGGCGTTGCCCGACAGCCGGTTGGGCCCGGACTGGAACTGGTTCGCCCGCAGGGTGTCGTTGCCGCTGCCGCCCTGCACGTTCTCGACGTCGAGCCGGATGTCGTCGCCCTCTCCTGGGGAGCCGTCGTTGGCGATGTTGTCGATGGACACCGTGACCGCGGTCCCGCGGCCGATGTACGACGCAGTGTCGACGCCGGTGCTGCCCTCGAAGAAGTCAGCCCCGTCGGCGCAGCAGGCCGCCAGCGCGGTGTCGTCGTCCTGGTTCCCGAACATGAAGTCGTCGCCGGCATTCCCGATCAACTGGTCGTTGCCCGAACCGCCCCGCAGCGTGTCGTCGCCGACACTCCCGCGGAGGTCGTCGGGACCGTTCCCGCCGTCGAGGACGTTGTCGAAGTCGCTGCCGATCAACCTGTCGCCGGCCTGGCTGCCGGTGACGGCTTCCACGGACTGCTGCACCTTGTCGCGCTCACCGGCCTGCCCGTCGTCCGCATCGGTGTCGATGCTCACGTCGACCGCGACCGTGCGGGTGAAGTAGCTGACCCGGTCCAGGCCGGAGTCCCCGACGAAGTTGTCGCTGCCATCGGTCGTGGGCTCCGACGCGAACGTGTCGTCGCCGGCGCCGCCCTTCACGATGTCTCGGCCGGTGCCGAGGCAGATCGTGTCGTTGCCGCCCTGGCCGCGTACGAGGTCGTTGCCGCCGAGGGAAGCGATCACGTCGTCGCCGGCGGTTCCGACGATGTTGTCGGCGCCGTTGGTGCCGACGATGGTCGCCTGCTTGAAGTTGCACGTGACCGCGGCTACTCCAGCCGGATCCGGCAGAGCGTTTCCGCTCGCGGACCCGACCAGCACGAAGGCTGCGGCCAACGCAAAGGTGGTGGTGATGATTCTCGGTCCGTGCATCGAAATCTCCTCCTCCTGATGCTCGTCCGTGCCCACGAGTTGTGGGCGCCAACGACGCTAGGAAGCAGAGACGCGCGACCGCATCGGGAAGCGCACCCTAGAAGAGGCGGGTTGGACCTCAGATTCAGGCTTCGATGACCACCGGGATGATCATCGGGCGGCGCCGGTGGGTGTTGCTGACCCAGCGGCCGATCACCCGCCGGATCGTCTGCTGCAGCTGGTAGGAGTCGTCCACACCCTCGGCGACCGCACGGTCGAGGGCGTCGATGATCGGCTGCTTGATCGCGTCGAACGCCGCATCGTCCTCGGCGAAGCCTCGGGCGTGGATCTCCGGGCCTCCCGACACCTTGCCGGTCACCGAGTCCATGACCACGATCACGGAGATGAAACCTTCCTCGCCCAGGATCCGGCGGTCCTTGAGGTCGGACTCGGTGATGTCGCCGACCGACGACCCGTCGACGAACACGTAGCCGCAGTCGACCTTGCCGACGATGGTCGCGAGGCCCCCGACCAGGTCCACGACGACGCCGTCCTCGGCGACGACGACCCGCTCGGCCGGCACGCCGGTCGCCTTGGCCAGGTCGGCGTTGGCGCGCATGTGCCGGATCTCGCCGTGGATCGGCAACACGTTGCGAGGCTTGACGATGTTGTAGCAGTAGAGCAGCTCTCCGGCGCTCGCGTGGCCGCTGACGTGCACCAGGGCGTTGCCCTTGTGTACGACGTTCGCTCCCCAGCGGGCAAGGCCGTTGATGACCCGATAGACGGCGTTCTCGTTGCCGGGGATCAGCGAGCTGGCGAGGATGACCGTGTCGCCCTCCTCGATGTGCACGAAGTTGTGGTTGCGCTGGGCGATCCGGCTCAGCGCCGACAGCGGCTCGCCCTGCGACCCCGTGGAGATGAGCACCTGTCGTTCCGGGGCCAGGTTGGCCAGCTCCTTGGCGTCGACGAGCACGCCCGGCGGGATCCTGAGATAGCCGAGGTCGCGCGCCACGGCCATGTTGCGCACCATCGAGCGACCGACGTACGCGCACTTGCGGCCGTGGTTGGCGGCCGCATCGAGGATCTGCTGCACGCGGTGAATGTGGGAGGCGAAGCAGGCCACGATGATCCGCTGCTTGCTCTGGTGGAAGACGCCGTCGAGCACCGGCCCGATGTTCTTCTCGGCCGTGGTGAAGCCCGGCACCTCGGCGTTGGTCGAGTCGGTCATGAACAGGTCCACGCCCTCCTCGCCGAGCCGCGCGAAGGCACGCAGGTCGGTGATCCGGCCGTCGAGGGGCAGCTGGTCCATCTTGAAGTCGCCCGTGTGCAGGACCATTCCGGCACCGGTCCGGATCGCGACAGCCAGCGCGTCGGGGATGGAGTGGTTGACCGCCACGAACTCGAGGTCGAACGGCCCGAAGCTCAGCCGGTCGCCCTCCTTGACGACGTGGTGCACGGTCTCCCTGAGCCGGTGTTCACGGAGCTTTGCGCCGAGCAGGGCAAGGGTCAGCCCCGAACCGACCAGCGGGATGTCACCGCGCTCGCGCAGGAGGTACGGCGTGGCGCCGATGTGGTCCTCGTGGCCGTGGGTCAGCACCAACGCCTCGACCTTGTCGAGCCGGTCCCGGATCGGGTCGAAGTCGGGCAGGATCAGGTCGACGCCCGGGTGGTGGTCCTCCGGGAACAGCACGCCACAGTCGACGATCAGGAGTCGCCCGTCGTACTCGAAGACGGTCATGTTGCGGCCGACCTCGCCGAGACCCCCAAGCGGGGTGATCCGCAAACCTCCCTTCGACAGGGCGCCGGGCAGGGAGAGTTCAGGGTGCGGGTGACTCATGGTTTCCTATCGGATCAGTCCGGAGGCTTGGAGGCCGCTCCGCAGGGCCGCCACCTCGTCGTCGTCAAGCGGGACGAGCGGCGAGCGGACGTTGCGGTTGTCGAGCACGCCGACCAGTTGCAGGGCGGCCTTGGCGGTGGTTGCACCGTAGTTCGGGACGCCCATCACGGCGTCGACAGGCGGGGAGCAGACGAGTGTAGGTCGCGAGCGCTCCGGTGTGGTCGCCGGCCAGGAACGAGTCGATCATGCCCGCGATCTCGTCGCCGGCGACGTGACCCACGACGGAGACGACCCCGCTTGCGCCGTGAGCCAGCCAGCCGAGCGTGGAGACGTCGTCGCCTGAGTACAGCGCATAGCCCAGCTGCATGATCTTCACGCCGCGCGCATAGTCGCCGACCGCGTCCTTGACCGCGACCATGCCGTCCCACTCGATCGCCCGGGCGTAGGTCTCGAGCGCGATCGCCATGGCCGTGCGGCCCGGCACGTCGTACAGCATCACGGGGACGTTGCTGGCCTCGACGACCTGCCGGAAGTGGTGGAGTACGCCGGCCTGGCCGGGCTTGCTGTAGTAGGGCGTCACCAGGAGCAGCCCGTCGGCGCCGATCTTCTCGGCCTGACGGGCGAGCTCGACCGAATGGGCGGTGGCGTTCGTGCCGACGCCCGCGATGACCTTGGCTCGGTCGCCGACGGCGTCCTTGACCGCGGCCAGGATCTGGCCGTCCTCGGCGACGCTCGTGGTCGGCGACTCGCCCGTGGTGCCGGAGACCACGACCCCGTCGTGCCCGTGCTCGACCAGGTGCGCGGCGATCCTGGCCGTGCCGTCGAGGTCGACCGAGCCGTCGTCCTTGAACGCCGTTGCCATCGCGGTCAACATGCGTCCGAATGGTGCGGCTGGTGTAGCGGAGGTCATGGGGTCAGGTTATCCCCCGGACGCCGGGGTCGAGCCTCGACGGGCCTGACGGGGGCTGAGTCCGCCGCGCACAGCTCAGGGCAGTCCGATGAGATCGGGCAACCGTGCCTCGACTCGGCTGATCCCTTCGGTCCGCCCACCCGGAGACGTTGCTTCGACACTGACCGAGAACGGATGGCCGGAAAAGTAGGTGGCGGACCACTGCCACCGACGAATCTCCCTCGGCGCCTCGTCGTAGGAGATCCACTGGAGTCCGCCGGGGACGCCTCCCAGGAGCCACCTCGAACGCACCGCGCCGGGGTTCGCTGCGTCGTAGTAGGCAATCCGCTCCGAACCGACATGCCACCGCGTGTATCTGATCAGGTAACCGCTGTGCAGGCACTCGAACGCCTCTGCCTTGCCAGGCTTGATGAGGGGCGCCGGTTCGCAGGATTCGTCCAATGAAGGAAAGACCGTGCGCATGCCGTCCCTTCCGACCGGCACGGGGCAGGCCGAGCGGGCGGTTGCCTGCGTGCCGTCCCAGCAACGCACGAGCACCGGGGTCGGTGGGCTCGTCGAGGTGACCGGAGGACTGATGCTCGACGAGGTGACCCGAGGACTTCTGCTCGCCGAGGTGGCCGGCGAACTGGTGCTGGCCGAGGTGACCGGGGGACTCTCGCTCGCTGATGCCTGCGCTTCGCTGGTGATGGGGCCCGACGTGACAGGTCGGATTGGCACTGACGACTTGTCTGCTTGCGGATGCAGATTGTCGCGCCCCTGCGTCTGACCGTAGGCGACGGCGGCTGCGGCTGCAACGAACACCACAACCGCGACCGAGACCAGCGCGGTCCTGCCGTGACGTCGTCGCGGGCAGGATCCCGGTTGTCTGTCTGCTTGTCTGTCTGGCCGTCTGCCGCGACGCTTGCTGGCTGGGCGGCCGGACCGTTGGCAGCTCGTCGGACTCGGGGGACGACCCTCCCGGCCTCGTGGTCGCGTCGACCAGGGGTTCTTGGCCCATCATGGAGGCCGCCAGGAGGAGAGCGGTTCGCAGCTCACGTGCCGATGCGAATCGCTGGCCTGGCGCCTTGGCGAGGCAGCGTTGGAGGATCTCGTTGATCGCCCGCGACCCCGCGTCGTTCCCGGGCAGCTCGTGGGACCGGCTGCTGAATGTGGTTCAGCGCGACCTGCACATCGCTGGTGCCGCCGAATGGCCCCACCCCGGTCAGCAGTGTCCAGAGCAAGCATCCCGAGCGAGTACACGTCCGTCGCGATCGTCGCGTCGGCGCCTTGGTGTCGCTCCGGCGCCATGTAGCCGAGAGATCCGATCACGCCGCCCGTCCGGGTGTAGTCCGAATCGGTCGCCCGGGCGATCCCGAAGTCGCAGAGGTACGCGAACCAGCCGTCGCCGTACCGGCGCACGAGGATGTTGCTGGGCTTGATGTCTCGATGGATCAGCCCGGCGTCGTGGGCGTCCGCCAGGCCAGACGCCACTTGAGCGGCCAGATCGAGAGCCGTTGCCGGAGACACCCCGTTGGTGTCCCGCAGGAGCTGCTTGAGATCGCCGCCATGGACCAGCTGAGTCGCAATGAACAGGTGCCCGTCCTGCTCACCGTGTTCGTAGACCTGGATCACATGGGGCGAGTCCAGATGCGCCAGCATGGCCGCTTCCCGGGCGAAACGGTCCCGGAACTGCGGCTCATCGGCGAGGACCGGGGAGAGGACCTTCAGCGCAACGGGGCGGTCCAGGTCGAGCTGCCTGGCTTCCAGGACGGACCCATAGCCGCCGCGGCCGAGCTCGCGAACGATCCGGTAACGGCCGAACGTGTCGCCGGGCTCTGGATATGCGCGCGCGCCCACCATGGCCTCTTGACGATTGGGGCGCCGACGTGCCTGCGGGGCTCGCGAGTCACCATCACTGCGCTCCACGCTACGTCGAAAGCCAGCTCCCCGGTGGCTTTGCCCAGCACACTGGGGTCTGGCCCTACGTTTGGACTACCTTGCCCACCTGTCGCTGCACCAAGGCGAGCGCATCGTGGGCGCTGAGACCGAGGGCGCGCACCCGGTCGACGTACGCCGCGGCCGCCTCCTTGGCGACCCGCTCGGTCTCGTTGCCGGTCACGAAGGTGCCGCCCCTCCCCCGGGTCTCGATGACGCCTCGCTGCTCGAGCTCGCGGTAGGCCCGCGCGACAGTGTTGGCGGCGACGCCCAGGTCTGCGGCCAGTCGGCGTACCGTCGGCAACCGGTCACCCGGCTGGAGCTCGCCGTCGTCGACCTGGGCGGCAAGCTGCGAGCGGATCTGCTCGTACGGCGGGTCCGGGAGACTCGGGTCTACGCGGATCATCATGCGTGTGCCCTGGGCCGCTCTGGCAACTCGTCACCAGGCTGGAGAATCTGGTCTGGCTCGAGCGTCGGCCAGAGCCGGTGGCGGAACCAGGGCGAGCGGGACCGATCCCAGCGAGGTCCATGGAGGATGACCAACGCCAGGCCAACGCCCATCAGACCGAAGGGCACGATCCAGTCAATCCACGGGTTCGACACTTTTTCGTCCGACAGAGCCAGCACGGCCCAAGAGGATCCGCACCACAACATCTGCGTGGTCATCAGGTTGAGCATGAATACGTTCTCAAGCCGGGAGGACCGGAAGGCGTCCTGCGCGTACAGATGCGCGGCGCTCACTGCCGGCTCGGGAAGGCCACTGAGGCGGCTGCTCACGACCTCGGAGAAGATCACAATGCCGATCGAGACCCCGCAGGCAGTAACCACGAAGCCTGTGCGTGGCGGGTCGAGCGGTGAGCCGAGCCGATCGACGGCGAGGGCCCCCAGCGCGAGCAGCAAGGCCAGTGCGGCCGAAGTCCAGTTGACCAGCCGTTGTCGGGGTGGAATGAAGTCGGCCAGGGTCACCGCTCTGGAACGTGCCACGGAGACAGGGGCTTGGATCGCGTCGAAACTAGCCGCCGCTGACAGGGCCAACCATGCCGACGCCACCGCCGAGCACACGATGACGGGCAGCCAGAGAGCGATGAATGACGCTCCCGGGTCCCTCAGGACACTTTCGGGGATTGCTGCCACCAACGCGCCCGTCACGATGACTGTCGCAGCGTTGACACGAAGCTCCTGGTCGGATCGCCGGTCGAACTGAGCAGCGTAGGTCGCGTCCAGCTCACACAGCAGGTGCTTGGAGAATTGTTCTCGACGCTTGACCCGAGACGACGATGAATATGACATCAGGACCAAGACCACAGCGGCGACGAGGGCGAGCCCAGGCATGACCACGTGAACGAACATGACCGGGGTCATGGCAGCTTCCGGTGCTGAGCCATGGCCCTATGATACATATAAACTCACTATGTGTTAAGTCATACTGTGACACAAACCTGCGCGAGTGATCAGGGCAGGCGATCCAGCCAGACCCACGCATAGC
>CAVRBN010000068.1:0-58160 GCA_963719255.1 uncultured Actinomycetota bacterium
CTGCTTCCTCTTGCCTTCGGGCTGCGCAGATTCGTCAGCGGGGTGGTGTACGGCGACCGCGAGTTCCCCTATCGAGTCGTCTCTCAGTTGCGGCAGTGGAGCCCAGGACGACTCCCGACGACGCGCTTGCCGAGATGCTGTCAGTGCTGGGCCGCAGCCTGCGCCTGTCTTACGCCTCCGTCGAGATTCACGGGCACTCCCCGGATGACCCGGTCTCAGCCTCCATCGGGGAGGCGCGCGGGGAGCCGACGTCCGTGGAGCTTCAGGTGGCCGGAGTGACCGTGGGCAGCTCCAGCAGAAGTGGAACCGATCGCCAGCCCTTCGGACCCCGCGACCGTCGCCTGCTCGAGGACGTCGGCAGCCAGGTCGGCGCGCTCGTCCAGGCCGTGGCAATCAACCGTCAGCTGCAACGCTCTCGAGAACAGCTGATCGCGGCGCGTGAAGAGGAGCGCCGCCGAGTACGCCGTGACCTTCACGACGGGTTGGGGCCCTCCTTGGCCACCATGGTGATGAAGCTCGAGGTGGCCCACGACCTCATCGACGAGGACCCGCGTGGTGCGGCTCAGCTCGTCGGCCAGCTGACCGAGCAGACCCGATCGGACATAGGCGAGATCCGGCGGCTGGTCGACGGGCTGCGACCGCCGGCTCTCGACCAGTTCGGCCTCGTCTCGGCGCTGAAGCAGCGCGCCGAGGAGCACAATCTCGCCGCCCGCGCAGCAGACGACACGATGGTGTGGACGATCCGGGGTTCCGACGACATCGAGCCCCTGCCTGCCGCCGTCGAGGTGGCGGCGTACCGCATCGTGATCGAGGCGGTGAACAACGCGTCCGACACAGCAAGGCACCCAACTGCGAGGTCGAGCTCCCGACGGAGTCCGGACGCACTCGACATCGAGGTGCCGACGCGGGCGCCGGCCTACCCGCCGCAAACCGTCTGGGTGTAGGCATCGGCTCCATGCGGGAACGCGCAGAGGAGCCGGCGGCACCTTCGAGTTGACTTCGGCCGCGGGCCACGGCACTCGGGTCCTGGTGCGGCTACCGCTCGTACCGATCGACGAAAGCCGGAGGTAGACCATGGACAGGCTGCGCATCCTCGTGGTCGACGACCACGAGGAGTTCCGGACCGGCCTGAGGGCCCTACTGGCCGCGTCCACCACCAGCGAGGTGGTCGGAACCGCGACGAACGGCGTCGACGCGGTGAGTGCCGCGTTGACCCTGCAGCCCGACATCGTGCTGATGGACCTGCAGATGCCACGGCTCAACGGCATCGAGGCCACCGAACGGATCGTCGGGTCCTCGCCGCACATCGGGGTGCTTGTCCTGACGATGATGGAGGACGACGACTCGGTGTTCGCGGCTGTCCGGGCTGGGGCCAGGGGCTATCTGCTCAAGGGCGCCCGGCGGGCGGAGATTGTACGTTCCATCGAGGCCGTGGGTGCGGGCGAGGTCATCTTGGTCCCGGTATAGCAGAGCGGGTGATGTCCTACTTCAGGGGCGTCCCAACCCGGCAGTCGACGGCAAGACTCTTTCCGCAGCTCACCGAACGCGAGCGGGACATCCTCTCCCGCATTGCCGAAGGCCACGAGAACATCGAAATCGCTCGACAGATGGGAATCTCCATCAAGACCGTGCGCAACCATGCCAGCAACATCTTCACCAAGCTGCAGGTTGCCCACCGGGCGCAGGCGATCGTCATGGCCCGCGAGGCGGGACTGGGTTAGCCGGGCTCAGCGACAACCACCGTCGAGGTGGGCGTCCTCCTTCGCGTCGTTGCCGAGCAGTTTGGCCTGCCGGGAGTCGACGTACACGACACTGGCTCCGAACTGTGTCCCAGGCGTGCCGTCAAGGACGCACGTGGTGACCCAGCGAAGCTTGACCTGGGTGACCGCCTGGGCGAATCGATAGAGGTCGGTCGGCGACAGGTCGGTGTCCAGTTCGGCCAGCGCTTTCAGCGCGCCGCGCTCCATGAACCCGACGTCATCCTCCTGCGACTGGAGCCGCAGCAGAATGCCCTTGAGCAGCGCCTGGTGGTTGGCCGACCGGTCGAGTCTTCGCGCGAAGCACGTGCCGAGCCCGAGCGAAGCTGGCTGCGTCCTGCCCGTCGAAGTCGTTCCGCCCCTGCGTGACCGTGATCGGGTACTTGGGGTCCTCGAACGCGCGGGGAGAGTGCACCGACACGCCCCCGATCAGGTCGACCATGGCCGCGAAGCCGTCCAGCCCGGCAGTCAGGACATAGTCGGGCTGGATGCCAACCAACTCGGCGACGGTGTCGGCGACCAGTTCCGGTCCGCCGTCGGGCAGCGTTGCATTGATCCGGTCGAGGCCATGGCCCGGGATCTCGAGCCACGAGTCGCGGGGGATGCCGATCGCGGTCGCCGCGCCGGTCTCGAAGTCGATTCCGATCAGTTGGATTGCGTCGGCGTTTCCGCTGAGCACGTCCTGGCCGGGGCGGGCATCGGAGCCGACGGCTACCACCCAGACCACGCCGGACTCGAAGTCCACCGCTTTGGCATGCTCCAGGCCGATCAGGCTGAAGGCTGCGTGCTGCGCCATCGCGTCCGGCATGCCCAACGCCGCGATGGACAGCAGCACTGCGAGTGCCGCTCGTCGCGCCCTCACGGTAGGGCCCCGTCGTGCGGCGTCACGTCGTAGCCGAAGACGACCCAGTTCCCGCCCTGGCGGACGAGCATGAGCCTGCCCTCGAGGCCGAACGGCCGCGGCTGGTCGTCCTTGCCGGTGGCCTCGAACGCGAACGACACGTTGGCGGTGGCACCCACCACGCCCTGGCCGGCGACCAGGCAGGAGATGCGCGCGTTCAGCTTCGTGGCACCGACCTCTGTGGCGTCGGAGAACCGGGCGCCGGTGAGCAGGTCGATGTCCTGCGCCGCCTCCCGCGCCGCCCCGCTGGTGAACGAGTCGAACGCGCGGACGAAGTCGTCGCGCGGGTAGTCGCCCAGGAACCCCAGGACGATGTACGTCGACAGCACGTCACCGATGCCCGTCTCGACCTCCGTTCTTTCGGTCTCGTCGAGCTCGTCGGCCCCGGAAACGATCTCGACCTCGAGAGCGACCGGTTGCGGGTTGGGCTCGGTGTCCTCTGGCTGACCGTCCGTGCAGGCGCCCGCCATCGCGGCGACGAGCGTCCCTCCCAGCAGGCAGCGCAACAGGACGCCGGGCCGGTGCTGGTCGCTGCGATGGGCCATGGCACTCATGATGACGGATGCGCAGCTTCCGCCGGCTGGTCAACTCGCGAGGACGCCGTTGACCCGGGGTAGGTCAAAGTCGTCGACGTTGTCCTGCGCGGGCCTCCGCGCCCCGCCGGGCCGCGGGCGAACGCCCGCAGCAGGTTCGATGTGACGACCCTGACGAAGCGGCTGGTCCTGCGCCCCAGCGGCCGATCGCACTCGTCGACCAGGGCGCACACCCACCTCAGTGTGCCGGCTGAGAAGACGGCCGCCCCCTCGGGCGTCGTGTAGTAGACCGACTGGGTCGACGTCGTAATGCCTCGGCAGCTGAACGTCGAGTGGCTGAGGATCTGCAGAGGTCGCGGAGTCGCCGAGTCGGGGTAGACGCGGTCGGACTCGGGCCCAACCAGGTCGGCGATCGCGTCGCCGTACTTCACGCCGGTGCCCCGGAACCCCCACCACTTCGGCGACACCACTCGGTAGTCGGTGTCGACCGGGTAGCACTCGTAGAGCATCCCGATCAGGTCGTTCTCCGGATCCGCAGCGGGCTGGTCGCGGAAACGGGCCGTCGCGTGCCGGGGGCGCTCGTCGCTCAGAGGGTCGAGGTAGGCGTTGTCCCGGTAGCCGACCATCAGGCGTCCCTCCAGCCGGATCCGCCAGTACATGGTGTTGGCACCCAGGAAGGCAAGGTTCGTCCCGGCGTCCCGGGCCGCCGCGACTCGCTTGCGCATCGCTGGGGTCCAGTACTCGTCGTGGCCCAGGGACAGGTAGCCGCGAGCGCCCTCGAGCGCGTCGGGGCGTGCGTCCAGGTCCAGGTTGGCGAAGTACGACAGGGGCACACCGAGCTTCTCCGCGCGGACCACAGCCGGCACGGCGGACTTGCGGAAGTCGTTGACACCTCCCACGCCCCACCAGGGGCGGTCGAAGCTGACGGCCCAGCTGCGCCGGTCGCCGTCGGGGCCGTGGTACAGGCTGTATCCACCCCACTGGTTGTAGGCCTGGTACGTCGTGAACGGGGCGACCATGGCGAGTGTCCCGGCTGCCGACGGCGAGGAGACGACGTAGGGCACGTGCACCTGCCAGCCCGAACGGGCTCTCAGCTTGAACAGGTAGAACCCTGGGCGCCAGCCGGTCGTGTCGACTGTGACGTTGCGACGCCATCGCGCAACGATCGTCCTTGTGTCGTACGGCGCGAACGTGGCATCCGGCTGGCGCCCTCCGGGAAGCCGACGAGACCTCCACACGAGCAGACCGGTCCCCTCGTCGTATGCGCCCATGCGCCACGCCTGCACACGGAACGATCGAGCCCCGGTGGAGACCTTGAGACCAACCTTGGTGCCGGGAGTTGCGCTGATGCGTGTCGCATATCCCTCGATCTGTCCTGCCGCTGCCGGCTTGGCCAACCGCCACTTGTCCGATCCCGGCTCGGGCTCCGGTTCGACAGGAACCTTCGCAGGCACGGGCGGGGAGGTCGTGACCCGCGGCGCGGTCGGCCTGCTCTGCGGCTCGGCGCCCGGTCCCCCGCACGCGGCCAGCAGGAGAATCGGCACCATCGTCAAGGCCACCACGTTCAACGAACCCACCTCGCTTCGTCGGGGATTCGACGATGCGCAGCTGGGACGGCTGATTACATGGGGCCGCAGTCCCGGTCCGGGCGGGATCAATGGGCACGCCGGACCCGGGTCGGGAACGATCTGAAACGATGCCCCGATGAGCCAGGTCCCAGCAGCGTCGCGCGCCTTGCGCGTGCTCAGGTTCCTGGCCAGCCAGCCCGACCCGGTCCCGCTCGACCGGATCATGCGTGCAGTCGACCTGCCGCGGAGCACGGCGTACCACCTGCTCAACGCGATGATCGCCGAGGGCTTCGTGGTGCATCTGGCGGACGAGCGCCGCTACGGGCTCGGGGTCGCGGCCTTCGAGGTTGGCAGCGGGTTCTCCCGGCAGGAGCCTCTGCAGCGGATCGCCCGGCGCCGCCTCGCGGAGCTCGCGGACCGCACCGGGCAGAGCGCGCATCTGGCCGTGCTGCACGGCCGTGACGTGCTGTACGTGGTGGAGGAGCGGGCGCCAGGTCGCCCGCCGCTGGTGACCGATGTCGGGGTCCGACTGCCCGCGCACCTGACCGCAAGCGGGCGGGCGATCCTCGCCGCGCTGCCGGCCAACCAGGTCCGCGCGCTGTATCCCGACCGGACCTCCTTCGTGGACCGGCACGGCAGAGGGCCGACGTCGCTGAGCACGCTGCGGACTCTGCTGTCGGAGACGCGGCAGCGCGGCTACGCGATCGAGGACGGCGAGGTGACGCCCGGGTTCGCCAGCGTCGCGGCCGCCGTACTCGACCACAACGGGCATCCGGTCGCCGGCATCGCGGTGACGTATGCCCGGGACCCGCTGTCGAACACGGACGTCGGCGGCATCGTCGAATCGGTGCTGCAGAGTGCTGTCGGCGTGACCCGGAGACTGGGCGGACGGCCACCCCGTTGAGCGGACCTAGTCCCTCACGTTGAACGTGACGACGGCGACGGGGTTCTCGAACTCGCTGAGCCGGAGGCTGACCTGGAGCCGCCAGGCACCTGCGGCCGGGAGCACAACATCCGCCCGGAGGGTGCCGGCCGCGACGGTCGTCGCCTTGATCTGTCCCAGGTCCAGCTCGTCGGCGCGAAGACTGATCACAGGAAGGCTGGTGGTCTCCACAGGTTCCCCAGTCAGGTCCTGGATCTGGACGAGGAGGGTGTTCTGTCCGACCTGCCCGGGAGTCATCGTGGCGAGCACCTCGACGTCGTCGAGCCGTGTCGTTTGCACGCTGGCGTGAGCCTCGGAGCTCACGAGTGCTTCGGCTCGAGGAGACTGGTTCACCAGGAACCCGGTGAGTGCGACCACCACCACGATCACGCCGGCCTCGACGGCAATGACCCGCCCCAGTTGCGCCGCGGCAGCGCGGCGCTCCTGATAGCCGCCGTCTGGTCGGGTGCGCGGTAGCAGCACGTACCGGTTCCAGGCAGCGATGGCTGCGGCCACGGCAACCAGGGCGATCTTGGCAAGCAGCAGCCACCCGTAGCGGGTGCCGAACAGGTTCTCCCAGGAAGCGACGAAGCGCCAGGCGACCAGTCCGCCGGTGGCGACGAGCACAGCCAGCACACCCGCGGCGAGGGCCGAGAACCGAGAGAGTGTCTGGGCTGCTTGGGTTCCTCGTCCGGAGATCGCCGGCAGGGTGATGGCGAGGCCGACGAGGCCGCCGAGCCAGACGCTGCCGGCCAGCACGTGCAGGACGTCGAGCGCGATCACCGGAGCCTGGGGTGAGAAGGAACGTGAGTGGCCGGTGAGTGCCGGAGAAACCACCGCCAGGCACGTTCCGAGCACTAGCGCCGCACGCTGCTGGAACAGGGTGAGCCGCTCGCCCAGCGCGGCCCTGACGAGTGCGAGCCCGGCGGCCAGGAGACCGAGAGCGGTGAGGGCAGTGGCCGGGGTGCCCGTCCATGCCGGGAGCGAGACCAGGTCGGCGAGGCCGAGGGCCTGCTGGTCGATGACGGTCAGTGGCAGCGCCGCGGTTGCGGCAACGACGCTCACCACCGCGGACAGGGTGGTGAGGGTGCGGATCCGCTTGCGGGGCCGGTCGGCTCGGGTCTGCGCGGAGAGCAGAAGGACCGTGAACATGGCGAGTCCGACGGCGAGCAGGAGTCCGATGTAGGTCATTGCGTGGGCGGTGGAGAGCGTCGTGGTGACCGATCGTCCTGCCGGTTCGGGCGGTTCCGGGGACACCACGCGGGTGCTGGGCTTGCCCACCGAGAAGGTGAGCGAGCCGGCCACCGGGTGACCGTCGGCCGAGATGACCCGCCAAACGACGACGTACGTGCCGTCGGACAGGTGGTCGGGCACCTCGACCGTGACCACCTTGTCGCGGGACGATGCCGACGATTCGACCGAGTCGCCGTCGGCGTCGAAGACCTGCACCCCGCTGGGCGGGAGCGAGACGGACTCGTTGAAGGTGAGGGTTGCCCGGCCCGGTGACTCGGCGAGCACCGACCCGTCGACGGGGTCGGTGCTGACCAGGGCGGTGTGGGCCGCGGCTGGCGCCGCGGGGGCGAGGACGGCGAACAGGCAGGCGGCCGCCGCGGTGACGAGCCGAAAGGCCGGCCACCACGACGGCCGCTGCTGCTTGTCGGTCACAACGTCAGCCGCGGCGGCGGACCCGAAGCAGCGCGGTGCCACCTGCGAGCAGACCGAGGACACCAGCGCCGAGGCCGACAGCACCGAGGGTGTTGCCGCCCTCGTCCTCGGACACCGCCGAGGTGGCGCTGTCGTCGTCCGAGGACTCCGTCACGGCAGCGTCGTCGCCGTGACCGCTGCCTTCCTCGGCTGCGGTGATGGTGACGGTGGGCGCTGGGAACTCCAGCTCCTCCGGGTCCTGACCTTCCGCGGCCACCTCAGTCCATGGGATCTCGCCCTTCACGCAACTCTGAACAACCGGGAACGCCAGCGTCTTGCCTTCCTCCTCGGGCAGCTGCAGCGACAGCTCGAAGGAGTCGCGGATGCCATCGGGGAGCGGCTGCCTGGCGGTGTAGATCACCACGGCGTCCCGCTCCGTGACCTCGTTGCCGTGCGCGTCGGTGACCGGCTCGGCCAGTTTCTCCTGACGCTCGGTCACGTTCCACAACGGGTTGCGTGTGGGGGTGACGGAGAGGATGTCCTCGCTGACCTGGATGGCCACCTTCGTGGTGGCGGAGCCGTCGCAACCGTGGCCGATGCCGACCGTAAGCACGGTGTAGGCGCCGGCCGCGGTGGTGGTTGGAGTGATGGTCGCGTGCGCGCTGGCCGGGCCAGCGATGGCGAGCAACGCGACCCCGGCGGCAGCCGGAGCGGCGAGCAAGCGCGCAGCAGTACGTCGAGCGTTCATATTCCTGGGTTCTCTTTCGCTTCTGGATGAACTCGGGCATGCGTCGGCCACGCCCGAGGACACCAGCCGTGTCCCGATGCTCAGGCGCAGCGAAGCCTCGAGGGTGGGCCACGCCGAGGGGCTCCGACGAGCCATTCATGACGGCCTTGCACCCACAGGGTGCCGAGCGGCTGGAAGCCCAGGCGCCGGAAGGGCAGCGCGCCGCGGAGCAGTGGCCAGACTGTTGATCGCCACGAGCGCCCGGCGGCGCAGGTGCCACACCAGGGCGGTGATCGCCCCGGTCGCCACGTGGGCGGCAAGCATCTGCCAGGACGGATGGTGAAGCGCACTCTGTGTCTCGTAGCCGTGGGCGTGGCCGTGACCCGCCGGTGGCGCCATCACGGCGAGGAGACCATGGAGCAGGAGCTGAGCTGCGACGAGTCCCGGAAGCATCCAACGCAGCGGGGCCAGGTCACGAATGACGACGAGGCTGGCCGCAAAGACCATGCCCGTGACACCAAGAAGCCACGGGATCGAGGGCAGTGCGCCGCCAGCCCACGTGTGGGCGACGGTCGCCGCCGTCAGGATCTCGAACGTGGCCAGCGCCGAGCGCGGCACCGCGTGCGGTGCCGGGCGGACGCTCATCTTGAACACCACGGAACGATCCCGGACTCTCTCTCGTGGCTGCATGCGGTCTCGAGGATCCCGAGGTCCTTCCCACCTGATGTGAAGCCGCGGGCGCCAGGGCGCTCACCCTAGCCGTCCTGCCCGCAGCGTCTTCGACGTGCCCAACTGAAAGGACGTTTGTGGGGAATCCAACGTCGGTCCGGCCCTTGGCCGGCATCACCGTGACGTATGCCGGCGACCCGTTGTCGAACACGGACGTCGCCGGCATCGTCGAATCGGTGCTGCAGAGTGCTGTCGGCGTGACCAGGAGACTGGGCGGACGGCCACCCCGTTGAGCGGCCCCGTGTCCACTAGGCCGTCGCGAGGACCATCCGCTTCGCCCGTCGCCGGGCGCCGGCCCACTGACCGAGTGCCACGATGCCGAACCCGACACCGAGGATCCCCAGGGCGACCCCGCCGTAGGCCAGCGGGAACTCGTCAGTCGTGAAGGCGGGGTTCTTGCCGCTGCCCAGGGAGTCGAGCAACAGGTAGAGCGTCTGGAACGTGAAGGCCCACAGATACGCGACGGCGTAGATCGTGTTGGCGGCGAGCCGGGACTTCACGAAGAAGCCGAGCGGCAGGGCGAGCAGGACGGTGATGACGGCGATCATGCCCAGCCCCCTCAGTCCAGGACCGGCACGGGCCGGCGAGCGGGTGAGAACATCAGCACCACCGAGGTGATGCTGATCAGGACCGAGACGGCGACGAGCAGCTTCAACCAGGCCGGGACGTCGACGAAGAAGGCAGGCAGTGACGTCAGCATGTTGAGGATGACGGCGCCGGCGGCCACCCGGAGGGCGGGCCTGTTGCCGCGCCACGCGGCGACGACCGCAATCAGGCCGACGACACCGAGCACGGTCCCGAGAATCAGGATCCCGAAGGGCGGGCCGACCTCACCGTCGGGCGTGGGGGTGAGGACGCTCGGAACGGCGAAGAGGCTCAGGAGGCCGGCGAGCAGCAACCCGATCTTCTGACGGGCGGACGTGTGGTTCATGGTGATTCCTCTGGTAGTTCGGTCTGGACGCCTCCAGACTGGGCCGGGCCCGATTCCCGCCACAGGAGGGATTCTCCCTCTTCGCTTCCTGAGTGGTCCCGACGACCCGGGACAAACTTCCCGGGTCAGCCCGCGCCGGTTCAGCCCCATCATGAAGACATGACCGTTCGCCTGGTGATCGCCGACGACCATCCGGTGGTGCGTGGGGGGCTGCGCGCGCTGCTGACGACGATCGACGGGTTCGAGGTGGTGGGCGAAGCCACCGACGGCGAGGCCGCGATCCGCGAGGTCCAGCTGCTGCGTCCCGATGTGGTCCTCATGGACGTCCGGATGCCCGGCGTCGACGGGATCGAGGCGACCCGCCGGATCCGGGCCAGCGTCCCGGAGACGGCCGTGCTGGTCCTCACGATGTTCGACGACGACGCGACCGTCTTCACCGCGATGCAGGCCGGCGCCCGGGGCTATCTGCTCAAGGGAGCGGAACAGGACGCGATCGTGGGTGCCATCCGCGCGGTCGTTGCCGGTCAGGCCATCTTCGGCCCCGGCATAGCCTCCCGCGTGCTCGACTTCTTCGCCGCTCCACCCGTCACGCCGGCGGCGGAACCATTTCCGCAGCTCACCCCGCGGGAGCGGGAGATCCTCGCCCTGCTGGCGGACGGCACGGCGTACGTCGGTGATCGCGGAGCAGCTGTTCCTCTCCCCGAAGACCGTCAGCAACAATCTCACCAGCATCTTCGCCAAGCTCGAGGTGGCCGATCGGGCGGCCGCGATCGTCCGCGCCCGCGAGGGTGGCCTCGGGAGCGGCCGGTGACGACCGCCATCGCAAACCCGATCCTCATCGTCCTCGCGCTCGTCGGCCTGTCGTACGTCGTCAGCGGCGTCGCGCTGCTCGTCGTACGACGCGCCCGGACTGCCGGCGTACTGCTGTCGCTGGCCGGCGTCGCCGGGATGGCCGGTGCGGTGCTCGGCGGGACCGGTCACCCCGAGCCCGCCTGGTTCGCCCTCGTCGCCGGCGGCGGACTGCTCCTGCCCCTGACGGTCACGGCGTACCCGGTGCTCCGCTGGCAGCATCCGGTCGACTTCGTGGCTCTGGCGACGATCGTGGGCTGCGGGGTCCTCGGCACGCTTCAATGGACGAACGAAGCCGTCGGCGGTGCGCTCGGTCTGACGATCGGCGTCGCGCTCTTCGCCCACACCTGGTGGCGGCTCGAACGCAGCGCCGACCAGGAACGACGAGCTCTGATGTGGATGGCGCTGGTGGTCGGGGCGTCGTCGCTCGTCACCGGGTTGGTGAGCTTCGCGTCCGAGGCATCCGTCGCCTCGGCGTTCTCGCTCGCCCTGTTCGCCCTGGTCGGGCCTGCGCTGTACGTCGGAGTCGCGCTGCCGGAGATCGTCGACGTGCGCGGCCTGGTCGTTCGCGTAGTCGTGCTCACGGTCGCAGTGGTCGCCTACCTGGCTCTGTTCGTCACGTTGGCCTCTTTCCTGGAGGTTGTGGCGGACCGACCGCTGAAGGTCGGGGCGTTGGGCCTTGTCGGTGCCCTGGTGGCGATGACCTTCCAGCCTCTGCAGGTCATGCTGCGCGGTGTCATCGACGAGATCCTCTTCGGATCCCGACCCGACCCGCTCGGAGCGGCCAGCGAGGTCGCCGGCCGGATCGGTGACGACCCGCTGCTGGCGCTTCGGGCGATCCGTGAGGCGCTGGTCCTGCCGTACGCCGCGCTCCGGGTCGACGGCGCGGAAGAGGTCGCGTCCGGGACCGCCACCACCCACACGCGCACCTTCGTGCTCGACGGCTCGTCAGGCGAGCTGGTCGTCGGACTCCGACCGGGAGACCTCACCTTCTCGAGCGACGACGAGCACGTCCTCCGCCTGACCGTCCCACTGCTCGCGCAGACGCTGCGCGCCCGTACTCTCGCCGCCGACCTGCTGGAGTCGCGCGGCCAGACGATCACCGCCATCGAGGAGGAGCGCCGCCGCTTGCGACGCGACCTGCATGACGGCCTCGGCCCGCGACTCTCGGGCATCGCCTTCACGTCCGACGCGGCACGCAACCTGATCCGCAGCGACCCAGCTGGTGCCGATGAGCTGCTGCGGACGCTGCGGGCCGAAACGGTCACGGCCATCGAGGACATTCGCCGACTGGTCTACGCGATGCGGCCGCCTGCTCTCGACGAGATCGGACTGGTGCCCGCGCTGCGCCAGCAGGCCGCCGGGCTGCAAACCCGTGACGGCGGTCCGTTGGTCGTCTCCGTCGTCGCCCCCGACGATGCTCCCCAGCTACCTGCCGCCGTCGAGGTCGCCGCGTACCGAATCGTGGTCGAGGCGCTGGCCAACATCTGCCGGCACACCACGCAGCCCGACTGCGAGGGTCTGTCTCGATCTCGCTGCCGGCAGGGCTCACGATCGCGGTCGAGGATGAGCGGCGGCGGCGCGTCCGGACCGGACTGGACTCCCGGCGTCGGCCTGGCGTCCATGCGCGAGCGCGCAGCCGAGCTCGGAGGAACGTTGACCTATGGGCCCGCCGACTCCGGAGGACGGGTCCAAGCCGTGCTGCCGCTGGGCGCTCCTACAGGGTGAGTCGTCGCCAATTCCGCGAGTCAGCAGCGACCGATGTCCGCAGCACGGACGTCGCCGCCGGTACCGCTCTGGTCGGCGAAGAGACTGTGCTGGATGACGAAGCCGGGCGCGCGCGGGACCACGAGCGAACCAACGGCAGAGATCGTGCCCCAGCCGACCCAGCCACTGTTCCACTTGCGCCAGGTGTCGACACCGTCGCGGGTGACCCACATTCGGGCCTGGGTACGCATGGTGGCGTTCCGGGCGTCCACCCGGTTGTAGATCCTCCAGCTCGCACCGCTGTCGACCGAGACCTTGCACGCCTGGCGCCTTGGCGCCATTGAGCCTGTGGACGTGGTCCAGGACTTGGCTGCTCCGAGCGTCCGTCGGAGCGGCTGAAGGCGATGCCGCAGCGGGCAAGGTGACTGCAAGCGCCGCCAGGGTGCCGACGAGAGCGGTGGTCAATCTGGTCATTGGGTGCTCCGAGACGAGTTCGCGACCCGATCCGGACGACCGAGGTTGTGCTTGGATTCTAGGCGCGGATCCGGGCGTGTTTGTGGCGAATGCAAATGACGGTTCCGGCTCTCGTCGGCGCTGTGGCTACTCGCAAGTAGGATTTCTCACACGGCCACCGGCTGACCAACGGTGTTGCGGCCCCTAGTCTGGGTCGACACGTCGAGGCAATCCGGCGGCCCCCGCCGGCAGGTTGGAGTGACTACGTTGGTTCTCACGTTGATTCTCGGTCTGGCGATGACCGCGATTGCGCTGCCGATTGCGGGGCGGCGGGTCTGGTTCCTCTACCGGCTGATCACGAGTGGACAACCCGCCCCGGACCGGGTGGAGAACGTCACCAAGCGCGCCGGTGAGACGGTCAAGACTCAGCTGGTCGAGGTGCTCGGCCAGAAGAAGCTGCTGAAGTGGTCAGTCCCCGGCGCCGCGCACTTCTTCGTGTTCTGGGCGTTCCTGATCCTCGCCTCGGTCTACCTGGAGGCCTACGGCTCGCTGTTCCATCGAGGGCTTCCACATCCCGGTGATCGGCCGCTGGTCGGTGCTGGGGTTCGCGCAGGACTTCATCGCCGTGATGGCGTTCTTCGGCATCGTGACGTTCGCGATCATCAGGTTGCAGAACTCCCCGGCGAAGCTCGGCCGCAGGTCCCGGTTCAAGGGCTCGCATCTGGGTGGCGCCTGGCTGGTGCTGCTGATGATCGTCAACGTGATCTGGTCGATGTTCCTGTTCCGGGGTGCCGGCGTGAACACCGACAACTTCCCCTACGGCGCGGGCCGCGTTCATGTCCCACGCGGTCGGCGAGCTGCTCTCCGGTCTCAGCGAAGACACCAACAAGGTGATCGAGCACGTCGGCCTGCTGATCCACATCGGCGTGATGCTGGTCTTCCTGATCCTGGTGCTCAACTCCAAGCACCTGCACATCTTCGTGGCCCCGCTGAACGTGATGTTCGGTCGCCGGCCGGTCGCGCTGGGCGCAGTGGTGCCGATGACGTCGGCCGGCAAGCCGATCGACTTCGAGGATGTCGAGGACATGGACGAGGACACCGTCTTGGGCATCGGCAAGATCGAGGACTTCAAGTGGAAGGGCATGCTCGACTTCGCGTCCTGCACCGAGTGCGGCCGGTGCCAGTCCCAGTGCCCCGCCTGGAACACCGAGAAGCCGTTGTCGCCCAAGCTCCTGATCATGGAGCTGCGAGACCACGCGTTCGCCAAGGCGCCGTACCTCCTCGCGAGCAGTGACGAGAAGCGCGCGGCGCTGCCCGGTGACGTGCAGGCCGAGGCCGAGCGGCCGCTGATCGGCGACGAGTCCGTCTACGGAGTGATCGACCCCGACGTCCTGTGGTCGTGTACGTCGTGCGGCGCGTGTGTCCAGCAGTGCCCCGTCGACATCGAGCACGTCGACCACATCGTCGACATGCGGCGCTACCAGGTCCTGGTCGAGTCGAACTTCCCGGCCGAGCTCAACCAGCTGTTCAAGGGCCTGGAGAACAAGGGCAACCCGTGGAACATGTCCGCCACCTCGCGGCTGGACTGGGCCAAGGACCTGCCGTTCGAGGTCAAAGTCGTTGGCGGCGACGCGGCCGGTGACCCAGAGTCGCTCGACGACGTCGAGTGGCTGTTCTGGGTCGGCTGCGCGGGTGCATACGAGGACCGCGCCAAGAAGACGACCCGCGCGGTCGCCGAGCTGCTCGACACCGCCGGCGTCTCGTTCGGCGTACTCGGCAACGGCGAGACCTGCACCGGCGACCCGGCCCGTCGTGCGGGCAACGAGTTCGTCTACCAGGGCCTGGCCGCCCAGAACGTCGAGACGTTCAGGGAGCACAAGGTCAAGAAGGTCGTCTCGACCTGTGCGCACTGCTTCAACACGCTGAAGAACGAGTACAAGGACTTCGGCATCGAGCTCGAGGTGGTGCACCACACCCAGCTCCTCAACCGTCTCGTGCGCGAGGGCAAGCTGACGCCGGTGACCACGGGCGAGGGCGCGGCGAAGCGCTCGATCACCTACCACGACCCGTGCTACATCGGCCGCCACAACGGGGTCTACACGCCACCGCGTGAGCTGCTCCAGGTGCTGCCCGGGGCCGAGCTCGTCGAGATGGAGCGCAACTCCGAGCGCTCGTTCTGCTGCGGCGCCGGTGGGGCCCGGATGTGGATGGAGGAGAACATCGGTGAGCGGATCAACGTCAACCGCACCAAGGAGGCCGTCGGCACCGGCGCCGACCAGATCGCGGTCGGCTGCCCGTTCTGCCGAGTCATGCTCTCCGACGGCCTGACCGCCGAGCAGGCCGCCGGCAACGCCCGCGAGGAGGTCGAGGTCCTCGACGTCGCCCAGATGCTGCTCGCCTCGGTCAGGGGCGAGGTCGCCACCCGCGTCCGCAAACCAGCCCCCGCAGGCGCGCGCCCCACCGCCGCCGACTCCTCGACCAGCGTCGCAACCAAGCCGGAGCCCGAGGCCGGCGACGTCACCCAGACCCCCGAGACGGTCACCGCGACCGAGGACGTCGGCCCCGCCGCCAAGGCCAGCGGCGGCTCGTCGCTCTTCGACACACCGACGGCTGAGCCCGCTGCCGCGAGACGTCCGGATCGCTCTTCGACAGCCCCGAGCCGGCCCCGCGAGACCAAGCCCGGGTCGCTGTTCGACAGCCCCGCCCGAGCCGCAGCCCGCCCCGCCGAAACCAAGCCCGGGTCGCTCTTCGACAGCCCCACGACCGAGCCCGCCCCAGCCGAAGCCAAACCCGCGCCGTCGACCGGCGGTTCCCTGTTCGACCTCCCCGCCGATGAACCACCGGCAAGCCGCCCCAAACCCAGCCCGCGGCCGAAGCCCAAACCCGCAGCCACCGGTGGTTCCCTGTTCGACATCCCCAGCGATGCACCGGACCCGAGGCGGCACCTGAGCCGGCGCCGCGCCCGAACCTGACGAGCCCACATCCGCTGAGAGCCCGAAGCCGAGCCGGCTCCCGACACCGATGCCCCGGTCAAGTCGCTGTTCGACATCAAGGCCGATGCCGAGGCCAAGCGGAGCCCGCGGCTGAGCCCGAAGCGAAGGCTGAGCCCGAAGCGGGACCAGCGGACGACCCGGACACCATTCTGGACGCGGACGACGCTGAACCGGAACCGGAGGACAAGCCGAAGAAGGAGCCCGGGTCCCTCTTCGACTACTGATTCCGAGTAACGCGGTTGATTGGTTCAAGCGCCATGAGCCGTTGTCGGACACCGATCAACCGCGCTGAAGGGAACCGATCGTGAGCCTCCGCCGGTCATACGGTTGTGAGCATGGACTTCAGCGAGTACGTCGCTGCGCGCCGACCGACCCTGGTGCGCTCCGCTGTACTCCTGGGCTGTGACCTCCACGAGGCCGAAGACCTCGTGCAGACCACGCTCACCAAGGTGCTCCGGTCGTGGCGCCGGGTGTCGAGGGCGGACCGGCCGGATGCCTACGTCTACCGGATCCTCGTCAACGCCTTCCACGACAGCCGCACCCGCAGGTGGCGCGGCGAACTGCCGACCGCTGACCTGCCCGACACGCCGATCCACGACGTCGATGTCGAGACCGGGCTCGCCGTACGACGGGCTCTCGCAGCGATGTCGCCGGGGCATCGCGAGATCCTCGTACTGCGCTACTACGCCGACCTGTCCGAACGCGAGACGGCCGACGTCCTGAAACTTCCCGCCGGGACCGTCAAGTCCCGCACCGCGCGAGCCCTCAAGGCCCTCTCCGCGGACCAGAACATCGTGAGGAGCGCCTGATGCTCACCGAGTCCGAAGCCCGTGACCTGCTGGCCAAGGCCGCCAACACCGTCGAGGTCGCGGCCGGCGCGCCGATCGAGAAAGCACCTAGGACGATCTGGCCCATGCTTGCCGCGGCCGCGGCTGTCGCCGCCATCGTCGGCACCACCGCTGTCGTGGTCGGCAACACCTCCGATGACGCCGGCCCCCCGGCCGTCGAGCCGACGACAACCACGGCACCACCCAAGCCAGTCCTGGCACCCGACCAGATCCCGTCCGTCCTCGCCTATGACGAGGACAGCGCAACGCGACTGCTCCAGAGCAGCGGACTCCGCGTGACCACGAAACCCGACTACAGGTGTGGCACGACAGGTCGAGCCACCAAGACGAACCCGGCAGTTGGCGCTCGGTTCCAGCCGGGCGACGCCGTGACGCTGTACGTCACCCAGGTCCCTCCCAACGCGCGCTGCGCCGAGCCCGCGAACGAGGACTTCGCCTGGCGGTTCCTCGACTTCGCCAACGGCCGCGGCCCGGCTCCCGCGTTCGCCGAAGAGGTGACCCTCTATGTCGACGGCATCCCCAAGACCCTTACCGGAGCCGAGGCGGCCGACCCGGCTAGCTGGGGCAGCGGCTCGGCACTCGAATCTCTTGCTGCTGATTCCCGTGAGGTTTGGGGCAGCCCGTCGTACTTCAGCGACTCCCTACGTGCGCTTCGGAGCCGGACGCAACGGCTCAGGACACCCAGGCGACAGATTCTGTGGACTGTTGCCGCCTGAGCTTCAGTCACGGCCCGCAGTCTGGCTCGGGATCAACTTTCCGCAGGACGGGATCGACGTCTGCCCGTTCGACGTTGGCATCTTCGAGACCGATGGTCGCATTGACAGCATCGTGTCCCGAACCGAGCCGCCGGTGAAGGCTGAAGTAGTCGATCGTGACGGGATCGGAGCCAGCTTCCTTGAGTTCGCCCGTGGCGAGGCCGACACGGTGCCGGTGGCCGAGCAGGTTCGTCTCTACCTCGGCAACAAGCTCCTGAAGACGATCAGCGGAGCCGACGCGACCAGCATCGGGGCCTGGGACCTGTGCGCGCCGTACGCCGAGGCGTCCTGCCCGTTGTCGGCGGTTCGCGTCTTGAAGCAGTATGACGCCAAGCCCGTGTACACCACGGTCCTTCCAGCCGACTGTCTTGACACCCTCGCCGAGAATTCGGTGACATCGGGCGACACCGGGGGCACTTCGGTCGTCGTCCTGAGCCCAGCCGAACCGAAGATGTGCATGCAGGCCTTCGCTGTCCAGATCTTCCACAATGACGTCCCGCAGATCACCGGAGTGAATCTGCTCAGCGGCAGCCCCTGATCAGTGCTTGCCCATGATCGGCGGTTCGGTGTCGTGCTCGATGTGGTCGGGTACGACGATCGGCCTGATCTTGGCCCAGGCGAGGAACCCCAGCCCGACGGCGAGGAGGACGAGCCCGGCCCAGAGGTTGGCGTTCACGTCGCCGGTCTTCTCGGGGGCGGTGTCGCCGAACAGTCCCATCAACGACAGGATCACGCCGTAGACGGCGAGCAGGAAGCCGATGACGTTCCGGACGTCGAAGGCGCCGGCGGTGTGCTTTTCGTTGGTTGCCATCTTGATCTCCTCAGAAGACCAGGTTGAGCGCGATGACCATGACGAGGGCCACGGAGGCTAGCGGGACGGTGCGGCGGAACCAGGGGTACGACGCCTCGTTGGGGTCGGTGCGCTGCTCCACTGGCGTCACGGAGTAGACCAGTCCGACGAGCTCGGAGTCGGGTTTCGGCCTGGTCACCATGGACACCACGATGCTCAGCACGATGTCGACGACGAAGGCGGTCGAGGCCGACAGGAACGCCGCGCCCTGACCCGGAAGGTCCAGCGGCCCCCATTCGTTGGTTGCCCACACCGCGACGGCCGACGACGTACCGGCCACCAGGCCGACCCAGCCTGCCGTCGCCGTCATCCGCTTCCAGAACATGCCGAGGATGAACGTGGCGAACAGCGGCGCGTTGAAGAACCCGAACAGCGTCTGGAGGTACTCCATCATGTTGGAGAAGTTGCCTGCGATGGAGGCGGTGAAGATGGCGATGACGGTGGCCCCGACCGTGGCGATCCGGCCCACCATCAGGTAGTAGCTGTCCTCCCGGTCCTTGACGATGTAGTCACCCCACAGGTCGTAGCTGAAGACCGTGTTGAAGGCCGAGATGTTTGCTGCCATGCCGGCCATGAACGCCGCGAGCAGGCCGGTGATGGCCAGGCCGAGGAGGCCGTTGGGGAGCAGGTCACGCATCAGGTAGATCAGCGCGTCGTTGTAGGCGACCCCCTCACCAGAGGCGCCACCCGGCGGCGCGCCACCAGCCTTCAGGTCGATCATCTCCGTCACCAGAACTGCCGCGATCATGCCGGGCACGATGGTGATGAACGGTACGAACATCTTCGGGAATGCTCCGATGACCGGCGTCTTGCGGGCAGCTGAGATCGAGTCCGAAGCCATCGCCCGTTGGACCTCGACGAAGTTGGTGGTCCAGTAGCCGAAGGACAGGACGAAGCCGAGACCGAACACGATGCCGATGACGGACCAGAGCGGCGATTCGAACCCGGACAGGGCCTGGCCCGGCCACGAGTTCAACTGGTCCTCAGCCGGGGGAGCTCCGCCCTTGCCAGCGGCGTCGGTGATCCTGTCCTCCAGGCCGCCCCAGCCACCGATCCTGTGCAGGCCGATCAGGGTCAACGGCAGCCAAGGAGGCCACGATGACGAAGAACTGCAGCACCTCGTTGTAGATCGCGGCCTTCAGGCCACCGAGGGTGATGTAGGAGAGCACGACGAACGCGGCCAGGATCAGGGCCACCCACAGCGGCCACCCGAGCAGGGCGCGCACGATGGTGCCCAGCAGGTAGAGGTTGATGCCGGCGATCAACAACTGCGCCAGCGCGAACGAGAGCGAGTTGACCAGGTGGGCTCCGGGACCGAACCGGCGGAGCATGAACTCCGGCACCGATCGGACCTTGGAACCGTAGTAGAACGGCATCATCACGACGCCGAGGAAGAGCATCGCCGGGATCGCCCCGACCCAGAAGTAGTGGACGGTGGGCAGCCCGAACTCGGCGCCAGAGGCCGACATGCCCATGATCTCGACCGCGCCGAGGTTGGCCGAGATGAACGCCAGGCCCGTCACCCAGGCGGGCAGCGAGCGGCCGGAGAGGAAGAAGTCGAGCGAGTCGGAGACCTGCCGGCTCGCGAGCCAGCCGAGCCCGAGGACGAAGGCGAAGTAGGTGAAGAGGATCAGGTAGTCGACCGCATTCGCGTCGATCAGCGTGTCGGTCGCGAGCGTCGTGATGCCCGGGATAACAGCCATGCGTAGCTCCGTTCCGAGGTCGGTACGAGGGCGGCTCCGCGCCGTACGAGCGCCGTACCCAGATCGGAGGCTCACCTCACCTGACATCAATTGATGTCACAAAGGTGTTGACATGACATCACAGTGATGTCAGAGTGGTGCACATGGACATCACGCCGTACGTCGACAGCCTCCGCCGCGATCTCGTTGCCGCGGCCGAGTCCGGCAGCGACGAGATCAAGGCCGCCGCCGAGCGCCTCTCCATGGCTCTCGACCCGGCCGCGCGCCTCGCCTTCATGGAGGCCCTCTCCCACGCCGCCGCGGAGATCACCGCGGAGCTTCCCGCCGGCACGGTCGACGTACGCCTCAACGGACGCGAGCTCGACTTCGTGGTCACCGCGCCGGTGAGTGCGCCGGCGCCGCCGAACCCGCCACGTCCGCCCAGCCCCGAGGACTTCGCAGACGACGGCAACCTGGCCCGGATCACTCTCCGCATCCCCGAGTCGGTCAAGGCCCGAGCCGAGGAGTTCGCCGCCCGCAGTGGCCAGTCGCTCAACACCTGGCTGGTCAGCCTCGTCCGCGCCGCCACCTCCGACGAGGCGGTCAACATCGACATCGACCTGTCCAGCATCCCGTTCGGGGACGCCTTCGGCAAAGGCAAGGGCTCAGGCAGCCGGCGGATGACCGGCTGGATCTAGGCCACTCCCGACACAGCAAAAGCACTCAAACACCGCAACGGGCCAGCGAGCACGCTGGTCTGGCGGCCAAACACACCCTGGAGATGACATGTTCAAGGCATTCGAGACACACAAGCCCGCAAGGCTGTACGTCGAGATCGGCCGCGGCTCGGTCACGGCTGACGCGACCAACACCAGCGAGTCGACGGTCGAGGTCACCGGCGAGCACAGCGACCAGGTGATCGTGGAGCAGAACGGCGACCAGATCTCCGTCCTCGCCCCGAAGATCCGCACCGGCTTCTTCGGCGGCGACAGCAACCTGATCGTCAATGTGGTCGTCCCGACCAACAGCGAGCTCTCCGTGAAGACCGGCAGCGCCGACATTCGCGCCTCCGGGACCTGGAGCACCACGCAGCTCAAGAGCGGATCCGGTCAGGTGGAGGTCGAGTCGATCGACGCAGCCGCCGTCGTCGAGACCGGGTCCGGGGACATCTCGGTCGGGCGCATCCTGGAGGAGGCCCGGATCAAGAGCGGCTCCGGCGACATCCAGATCAAGCAGGCCGGCGCCTCCACCGCTGTCGCCACTGGCTCGGGCGATGTCGAGATCGGCCAGGCGGCCGGCCCGACCGTCGTGAAGACCGGCTCGGGAGACCTCCGGGTCGCGACCGCCGACGGTGACGTGGCCATGTCCACCGGCAGCGGTGACGCAGTCGTCGAGCGGCTCAACCGCGGCAAGTTCTCGCTCAAGGGTGCTTCCGGCGACGTCGCGGTGGGCATCCCCGCCGGAATCCCGATCTGGACCGACATCTCGTCGGTGAGCGGTCGGGTCCGGTCCGACCTGGACGGCGCCGGCTCCCCCGAGGACGGCCAGGACTACATCGAACTCCGCGCCAAGACGGTCAGCGGCGACATCACGCTCAAGCAGTTGTGAGAGGAGGAACACGCCATGTCAAGCCTCATCGAGATGGAGACCCGTCAGCTCATCGCCGAGCGCGTACGACGGGCCCGGGAACCGCACCTGCCCCGCCCCACGCGGCGCCACCAGCTGGCAACCGGACTCCGCAAGCTCGCGACGCAGATCGACAACTGAACAACCAGCGATAGTCCGAGAGGAAATGGTCCTCGACACGCCGATGCGGGGGCCATTTCGTCTCGGACTATCGCCCTGTAAGCGCCCGTCACGACCGCATCGGCACCCCGCGCCGCCAGTAACCCATGAACGAGACCTGACGCCGATCCATCCCGAGCTCGTTCACGAGGTAGCGGCGGAGACCGGTGACCACACCGGCCTCCCCGGCGATCCAGGCGTACAGGCCGTCGAGATCATGTCCCACCGTGACGGCGTCGCCGATCTCCTCACCCGAGGACGAGTACGTCGGCGTCTCCCACAGATCAGGGTCGACCACGTCGTGTTCCGCCGGCAAGCGCGCTCGCCGGCTCACCCAGATGCTCGAGCACCGCCTCGGACAGACGCTCCCCGAGCGGAGCGCCGTTCCGGGGCAGCCAGACGACCTCCATCCCGACCGGGCAGCGGAGGTCGAGCACGTCGCCGGTCTCGGGCACTTCGAGAAACGCGGCCCCGTCGGTCCCGTCGGGCAGGCCGTCCAGGATGCTGCTCACCGCCGGTACGGCGGTCTCGTCGGCCACCAGCAGCAACGACCTTGCGCCGTCGGGCGCGAACTCGATCCCGCCGAACGGCAGGCCGCGGCGCGGGGCGATCGTCACCAGCCGGTCCCCGACCGCCGCCCGGGCAGCCCAGGCAGACCCCGGCCCCGTCGCGGGTTCAGTCAGGTGGAGCACGAAGTCCACGACGATCCGCGTCTGTTCGCCCGAACCCCGGGTCGACCGCACCGTGTAGGTCCGCATGTGGCCGCGCTCCGCCTCCGGCAGGTCGAGCCAGGTGCTGAACCACGACTCGTCCGCGCCGGCAAAGGAAGGCAGCCTGCCGGCGTCGTTGGGGAAGATCAGCTTGATCCGCTGGTCGTAGAGCGGCCCGTCGACTCCGAACTCGGCGAGCGCGGCCCCACCCAGCTCGACCCGGACGAAGCTCGGCGAGATGCGGTCGACGGCTACCACCTCCACCTCGTCGAGGATCATCGGCAGGATCATCGGCAGTTCGCTGGTGGCAGTCATGGTCATCGGGATGCCTTTCCGTGATGGCGCCCCACCGGGATGACCAGTGGGGTATGGGATACGGGATCGGTGATCACGCGGCTGTCGAGGTCGAAGACGGTGCGCACGGTGGACTCGGTGACGACCTGGGCCGGCGTCCCCTCGGCCACGATCCGGCCGTCGCGGAGCGCGACGAGGTGGTCGGCGTACCGCGCCGACAGGTTGAGGTCGTGCAGGACCATCACCACGGTCGTACCGCGGCTCTTGTTGAGATCGACCAGCAGGTCGAGCATCTCGACCTGGTGGGCCACGTCGAGGTACGTCGTCGGCTCGTCGAGCAGCAGCAGGTCGGTTCCCTGGGCCAGGGCCATCGCGATCCAGACCCGCTGGCGCTGACCGCCGGACAGCTCGTCGACCACGCGATCCGCGAGCTCGGCCGTGCCGGTGAGCGCGAGCGCGTCGGCCACGGCCGTCTCGTCGTCGCGGGTCCAGCGCCGGAACGCCCCCTGGTGCGGGTGCCGACCGCGGCCGACCAGGTCGACGACAGTGACGCCCTCGGGGGCGATCGGATTCTGGGGAAGCAGGCCGAGCGTGCGCGCGACCTGTTTGGTGGACCGGCGGTGGATGGCTTCGCCATCGAGGAGTACGGCGCCCGCGGTCGGACGCAACAGCCGCGCCATCCCGCGCAGCAAGGTGGACTTCCCGCTGGCGTTGGCGCCGACGATGACGCTCACCTGGTGGTCGGGAACCCGGATGGACAGGCCCTTGATGATCCGCCGCTCGCCGTACCCGAGCGAGACGGAGTCGGCGACGAGCCGCGCAGACCCGGAGACCAGTTCAACGGCAGTCATGCCGCCCTCCTTCCGGTGCGGCCGCGAGCCAGCAGCCAGAGCAGGAACGGCGCGCCGAAAGCGCCGGTGACGACCCCGACCGGGAAGTTGGTGTCGGCCAGCAGGTAGTCCGCGACGTAGTCGGCCCCGACGACGATCACGGCACCAGCGAGCGCGGCACCGACCAGGGTCGTGCGACCCGAGTTCAACGCGCGGGCGATGGGACCGGCGAGGAACGACACGAAGGCGATCGGCCCGGCGGCAGCCACAGCGACCGCAGTGAGCAGGACGGCCAGCAGCAGGAGGGCATCCGCACGACCGGGCCTGACACCCAGCCCAGCGGCGGTGTCCTCGCCGAGTTCGGTCACCCGAAGCGACCGCGCCAGCCAGGCCAAAATCGGCAGCAGCACGAGCAGGATGCCGGCCAGCAGTTGGAGCGTGGGCCAGTCGGCACGGTTGACGCTGCCGGTGAGCCAGCGCAGGGCGAGCTGCGCGTCGTACACGTCGGCGCGGGTGAAGAGGTACTGGATCACCGACTGGAGGGCAGCCGCCATCGCGATCCCCACCAGGACCAGCCGAAACCCACCGACCGTGCCCGCGACCAGCCGAACGACCACGGAGACCGTGACCGCGCCGGCGACGGCGGCGGCCGACACCCACGGCCCGGTCCGGTCGAGCGTGACGATCGCGAAGACGGCCGCCGCGCTCGCGCCGACGCTCACCCCGATGATGTCGGGGCTGGCCAGAGGATTTCGCAGCGTGGTCTGGAAGATCGCGCCCGCGATCCCGAACGCGGCGCCGACGAGGACGCCGAGCAGCGCCCGCGGCAGCTTGCTCTCCATCAGGATGTACGACGCCCCCGGGATGTCCGCACCAAAGAGGATCCGGAAGAAGTCCGGGATCGTGATCGTGTAGTCACCGAGCAGGACCCGGGCGGCGAACACCAGCACGAGGGTGAGCCCGAGCCCGCCAATGACCATGCGGCTGCGGCGCGCGGGGCCTCGCCGTGCCCGGCGGACCAGCGCCACCCGCTGATCCAGTTGATCCCGGTGGTCGAGCCGCTCCCGGTGGTCGAGCCTGTCGAGCCGGTGGTCGAGCTTGTCGAGACCACCCCGTCGATCGCCCGTTCCAGCACGGTCATCACAGCCCGCCCATCCGGCCTCGCCGGACCAGGCTCAGGAACACCGGCACGCCGACGACCGCGGTCATGATCCCGACCTGGACCTCGGTCGGGGGCAGGACCACCCGGCCGACGGTGTCCGCGGCGACGACCAGGACCGCGCCGTACCCCATGGACAGGGGCAGGATCCGCGCGTAGTCGGAGCCGACGACAGCCCTGACCGCGTGCGGCACGATCAGGCCGACGAACGCGATCGGTCCGGCCAGCGCCGTGGCCGCTCCGGCGAGAAGCACGATCGCGGCACCGACAACCAGCCGGTCGACGGTGGTCGAGCGACCGAGACCTCGAGCGAGGTCGTCGCCCAGCGCGAGGGTGTTGAGCAGGCGGGCGCTCACCAGCCCCAGCACGGCGCCGACGACGAGGAACGGCAGCCCCGTGAGGAGTACGTCGTACCCGCGACCGCCGACCGTGCCCACCTGCCAGAAGCGGAAGGTTTCCATGGTCTTCTGGTCGGTGAGGAGTAGACCGGTCGTCCAGCTGGTCAGGGCCGCGGTCAGCGCAGCGCCCGCGATCGCCAGCTTGAGCGGGGTGGCGCCGTCGCGTCCGAGCGAGGCGATGGCGTGCACCGCGAGCGTTGCCGCCGCCGCTCCGGCGAACGCGAACCACAACCGGTCCGACAGCCCGGCCACGCCGAGGGACGAGATCGCCAGGACCATGGCGAACGAGGCACCGGCGTTGACGCCGAGGATCCCGGGGTCTGCCAACGGGTTGCGGGTCAGTCCCTGCATGAGTGCACCGGCAAGGCCGAGTGCGGCCCCGACCGCGAGTGCCAGCAACGTGCGGGGGAACCGGGCCTCCGCGATCGCGTGCAGCGGGTGACTGCCGTCCAGCACCGCGGCCGGGCCGATCATGCGCGAGCCGACGAACACCGATCCCAGGGCGACGACGGCGATCGCGACGAGCAGGGTCGCCAGGGTCGCCGTCGTGGCCGGCCGCCCCGCCGCAGCGGGTCGGCCGGCCTTGAGGGTGTCCGGGGACGGCACTACGCGCCGTCGACGGCCTGAGCCACAGCCGGCACGAAATGCTCCATCGCATAAGGGATGGCCAGCGGTGACGGGGCGGACAAGCCCAGGGCCGAGGTCTTGTCCACCGACGCCAGGACATGTCCGTTCTTGATGCCGGGGATCTCACCGAGCAGTGGGTTCTTCGAGAACGCGGCCAGGTCGCGGTCCGACTCGGCGTACGTGATGAACACGTCGGCGGCGAAGTCGGCAGCCCGTTCGGCGGAGACCGTGCCGTAGAACTCCCCGGGCTTGCTGAGCTGCTCGATGATCGGTGCGTTCACCATGCCGACGTCGGTCAGCAGCCGCGGCCGGTTGTCCTGCGGCGTGTAGTAGTCGATCTTGGACATGTCCGCGGTGGCGAGGGCCGCGAAGATGAAGGACTTCCCGACGATCTGCGGGTTGTCGTCGGCGGCGCGCTCGATGGCCTGCTCGGTCTGGGCCGCGACCTCGGTGGCCTTCGTCGACCGGCCCAGAGCCTTGCCGACCATCTCGAGCGAGTCCTCCCAGGTGGTCACCCACGGGTCATCGGGGAAGGCGACAACCTTGGCGAGCTTGGAGAGCTTGTCGTACTCCTCCTGGGTGATCCCGGAGTTGGTCGCCAGGATCAGGTCCGGCGCGAGCTTGGCAATCTCCTCGATCGGTGCCCCGTCCGCGTCGCTGTAGCGAGTCGGCTGCTCGCCTCCGAGGTCGGCGAGCTTGTCGTCGAACCAGGGCGTCGACATCGCGTCGTTGCCGCCCCAGGAGACCTGGATGGCACCCACGGGCACGACGCCGAGCGAGAGTACGACGTCCTGGTCGGACCAGCCCAGGGTTGCGATCCGCTTCGGCTCCTGCTCTATGGTCGTTTTGCCGTAGGCGTGGTCGATGGTGACGGGGAAGGCTCCCGCATCGACGTCGGAGACCGCTTTGGGCGGAGCGTCGGGGGTGTCCGTCGAGCCGGTCGAGCAGCCGGCCAGGGACAGGGCCGCGGCCGCGAGGAGTGCGGCCAGGTGCGCCTGCGCATGTGATCCTTCTTCCAGTCGGTCATCACTAAGGTAAGGCTAACCTAACTGGACGGCAAGGATGCAAGGGGTCGCTGAGCAGGCGGCCCGACGTACCTCCCGCTGTGCGTGGAGACCGTCGAGTCACGGACAATGTCGCCATGGGTCATCCCGACAAGCTGGACACGCCGCCCGACGGGCCGATCGCCCATTCATCCGGTACGTCGCCCTCGGCGACTCGTTCACCGAAGGGGTCGGCGACCTCGACCCGAACCTCCCCAACGGGGTTCGCGGCTGGGCCGACCGGGTTGCCGAGGTACTGGCCGCCCGGTCCCCCGACTTCACCTACGCCAACCTGGCGATCCGCGGCCGCAAGCTCGACGGCATCCTGGGCGAGCAGCTCGAGCCGGCGCTCGCCATGCAGCCCGACCTGGTCACGATCTACGCCGGCGCCAACGACATCATGCGGCCGCGCGTGAACATCGACGGCCTGGTCGAGAAGTACGCCGCCGCCCTCGGCCGGATCTCCGCTACCGGGGCGCGACTGGTCGTGTTCACCGCCTTCGACACCGGGGGGTCGGCCATCTACGCCCCGATCCGGGGCAGGTTCGCGCTCTACAACGAACTGTTGCGGGCGGCCGTCGACGAACACGACGCAACGCTGGTCGACTTCTGGCGGATGCGGGTGTTCCGCGACTGGCGGCACTGGGATCCCGACCGGCTGCACCTCAACGCGGCCGGTCATCAGCGGATCGCCATCGCCGTGCTCGACACCCTCGGCGTGGCCCATGACCTGGCGCCGCTGCCCCTGAACGACATCCCGTCGGCGACGCGCCGAGTGCGGGTCCAGCAGGATCTCGACTGGGCACGTACCCACGCCGTACCGTGGGTGCACCGGCGCCTCACCGGACGGTCGAGCGGCGACCTGGTCAGCGCACGCCGCCCCGCGCTTGCCCCCATCGACTGGAGTGCGACGCCGTAGCAGGTACGATCTCCGTGCCTGCGTAGGGCATGCGGATGTAGCTCAGTTGGTAGAGCGCGACCTTCCCAAGGTCGATGTCGCGAGTTCGAGTCTCGTCATCCGCTCCACACCCCGCCGAGTCGTCGCTCAATTCCGCGAGTCGTCGCAACTTACGACGACTCACCGCTCCCATAGGGCCGAACTACAAGCTTGTGATTCCCACGGCGTGTCGCTGCCA
Source organism: uncultured Actinomycetota bacterium (assembly GCA_963719255.1). Lineage (GTDB taxonomy): Bacteria > Actinomycetota > Actinomycetes > Propionibacteriales > Nocardioidaceae > Nocardioides. The sequence goes on from CAVRBN010000068.1 coordinate 27,832, forward strand.
TGGTTCTGATGTTGCTTGTGGGACACTTGACGACTTTTGGGGTTATTGTGGACAGTGGTATCAACCACACTTCCCATCCACTTGATCGAGGTCTTCCCCATGCCCCGTGCTACTCGGCAGCGCGTCACCGGCGTCACCGTCGCCATCGGTTCCCTCGTTCTGGTCCTGGCGGCCGCTCCGTTCCTGCCGCGAGGCGGTGGTGACCAGGGCGCGGTGAGGCCGTCAGCGGCCGACGATCCGGCGTTGCTCGCTCACGCCACCGCCGGGCAGAGTGCGGTGACAGCGGCCGCCGAGGCTGAGATCGACCGAGTCGTCAACCAGGGTCTGACACGGTGTGACGGCGGGTCTGGCCACCAGCGGCAGCCGGAGCGCCAGGCTCCCCACCGCGTCACTGGTGGCGGCCCAGATCCGGTGTGCCGACTTCGAGGGCCAGCGCTACTGCCTGCACCAGGGCTGGACCGACGAGGCCCCGAGCGAAGTGGTCGCCAACGTGACCGCCCAGGCCACCCAGGCCAGCAGCCTGCGGTCGACAATCCAGACCAGCGGCACCGGCGACGCGGACATCCTCACCACCCTCCGAGCCTCCGCGCGGCTGGCGCCCGACGCTCGGGCCGCCGCCGAACGCGCCGAGCTGACCGAGGCCGCCAAGGCCGTCGCCAAGGTGTGGCTGATCCGGAACCAGATCGAGGGCGTCCCGCTACCACCGGGCTTCCTCGACCGGCATCCCGAGATCCGCACGCAGGCCACCGACACCGACGGCGACTGACACGAGGCCACGAAGACGAGCGTCAACGCCACCTCGTCCCCGACCCCACAGTCGTCCGCAGCGAGCTCCACGCCCACCCCGTCAGCGGCCGAGACGACCAAGACGTGGGCGCGACTACCCGCAGAGAGGCCAAGGTTCTCAGCAGAGCACGATGTGGCCGAGCAAACCCGCACCTACTACTGCGGACCGACCTCGATGCAGATGATCGCCTGGGGCTGGACCGGCAAGGCGCAGAGCCAGGAGCACTGGGCGTCCAGGTTGGGTACGACGTCAAGTGGTTCGGCGATCAGCGAGATGGTGCGGGTGACCAATGAAGACACCGGCTGGGACAGGAAGGACTACGCCGGGCCGTACATCGTCCTGGACATCGGAAACTGGTCCTACGGGAAGTGGTGGCTGCTCAACATGCGGCACGTGTTCGACTACAAGGCGCCGCTGATCCTCCACCCGATCCTGCTCAAGCAGTTCTACCCTTACCTCGACGACGACGCGTCCGGTCACTTCCAGGTCGGCCGGGGCTATCGGAAGAACGGGGACAGGATGAACCTGATCGGCTTCTTCGAGCCCTGGAACCAGCAACGCTTCGACCCGTCGGAGCCCTACATCTCACGCGTGCAGTGGCGCTCCGCCTACCGGAGCTATCGCGGCAACCAGGCGCACTCGATGCACAACATCGGGGTCTGATGCCGCGCTGCACGGATCGCGCTGGTCGCGACCGCCCGACGATCGCCCTGACGTTCGCCCTGATGTTGGCCCTGACGGGTTGCACCGACGGCGACGACGAGCCGGAGTCTGTCGACACCACCAACTCGGGAACGCCCGACCCGACCCAGGCCAGCGAGACGGCCGGCAGCCCGACCCGAGTCCGACCGGCGTCCGCCCCAGCGGCGGTACGTCGGACCACCCGCAAGTGGTCGAGGCAACGACCAACGTCTTCGACTGGCAGTCGCTGGACGCGACGACGGGGGACACCGTCACCCGGGTCGGCGACACCACGATCACCGTGGACCAGGAGCAGTCGCGAGCAACCATCGAGGGCCCGAACGGACGGGTCGTCGATAGTTGCTCGGGACGGGTTCAGGTACAGCGACGTGATCTCCGACGGCACTCGCGTGGTCGTGGTCGCCCAGGACAAACAGGAACAGAAGCCGGGTCAGGCGACCGTGATCGACCTGGAGTCGGGCGATACGAAGACCATCGACGGGAAGTCCGACGTACCGACCACCAACGGTGGCGCCTGGGCGATCGGCAACGGCTCGATCTACCACGCGACGATCGACGGCTCCGGCAGCTACTGCCTGGCCCAGACCGACGTGGCGTCGATGAAGTCGACGGTGCCGTACTGCGCTCCCAAACGCAGCGGCTTCTCGACCGTCGTCGTGTCCCCGACCGCCACCGCCCTGCTCACCTTCGGCGGGCAGCCACAGTGCCGGACGCCCGCTCGACTCGAAGGAACCCAGGCAGTGCCGATCGAGGGCGTCACCGAGTGCAAGGGCTGGGACGGCGCCATCACGCCGACCGGCGCAGTCTGGTCGGTCGTGAAGAACGAGAGCCGGGTCGAGGTCGGCGAGTTCTACGCAAGCAGTGATGGTGGCTACTTCGACCTCGGTCCCGGTACGACGGGCACGCTGACGTGGTGCGGCGACTCGGCGTACTTCGTCCGCGACGCGCAGAAGGACGTCGACAAGGCTCGCCTCCTCCGCTGGACCCCCGCGAGCACCTTGGAGGTCGTCTACGAGTCACCGGGCGAGGGTGCAGCCTTCCTGGCGCGAGCCACGCTGCGCCGGCAACATCTTGTCGATCAGCGCCTTCGGCGAGGGGGGCGACGAGCAGGTGTGGGCCAGAGTTCCGTGACCTGACGGACCACTAGGCTGGCGAGGTGTTCACCGGGTTCCCTGTTGCCGCCTTGGACTTCTACGACGACCTCGAGATGGACAACACGAGGTCGTTCTGGGAAGCACACAAGCACGTGTACGACGAGGCCGTCCGCGCGCCGATGACGGCGCTGGCCAAGGAGCTCGAGCCGGAGTTCGGGCCGGCCAAGATCTACCGGCCCTACCGCGACGTACGGTTCGCGAAGGACAAGACGCCCTACAAGACCAACCAGGGTGCGTTCGTGGCGACCGGGCCGTCGACCGGCTTCTACGTCGACATCGCGGCCCGCGGCATGCGCGTCGGGGGTGGCTTCTACGACGCCAGTGGTGAACGCCTGGCGGCCATTCGCGACGCCATCGCCGACGAACGGACCGGGCCGAAACTCCAGCGTGCGTTGAGAAAACTCGAGAAGGCGGGCTGGGAGATCGGTGGCCAGTCGTTGAAGACCGCGCCTCGCGGCTACGACGCCGGGCACCCGCGCATCGAACTGCTGCGCCACAAGCAGCTCTTCGTGGCCAAGCCCTACGGCTTCGAGAAGTTCATCCACACGCCCGAGCTGGTCGACCGGGTCCGTGCCGACTGGCGCGCGCTGAGGCCAGTCCTGGCATGGCTCCGGGACGCCGCCGACGAATAGGGTCATCCCTTTCCTCCCACGACACGCTATGTTCACGATTCGGCCGTTCGCTCATGTCACCGTGGAGGCATGTCACGACGCAAGGTGTACCTCCACATCGGCCTCCCGGAGACCGGAGCGGCCTTCATCGAGCAGGCGCTGCTCACCCACGCCGAGGGACTGGCGGCGGCCGGCGTCGACGTCGCGGCCTCCTCGACCGAGGAGTTGCTTCGCGCCGCCGTCGAGATCCGTCGCGACCACAAGGAGTGGGGCTACCAACGGTCGGACGTCGAAGGCACCTGGGCAGAACTGTGCCGCCGCGTCTTCAGGTCCAAGCGCACCTCGGTGCTGAGTCTGGAGCTGGTCGCCGCCGCCAGCGCGAAGCAGGTCGACCTGCTGCTCGACGGGGTCGCCGGTCGCGAGGTCCACCTCGTCGTCACCGTCCGCGACCCGGGCAGTCAGGTGGCGGCAGGCTGGGAGGAGTCGATCAAGTCCGGCGGATCCGTCTCGTTCACCACCTTCCACGAACGGATCATGGACGCGAATCGGGCGCACGCGCAGGCCCGCGGCTTCTGGGCCGGCCAAGACCTGGTCGAGGTCCTCGACCGGTGGCGGCGGGTCGCCGCGCATCGGGTGCACCTGATCGTCGTACCCAAGCAGGCGGACCCTCGCGCCTCGATCTGGGCGGCGTTCGCCGACGTCGTCGGGTTCGACGCAGACCTGTTCCCGTCCGACGTGGCCCGGTGCAGCCAGCGCGGCCTGGGCACGACCGAGGTGGCTGTGCTCCGTGGGGTCAACGAGGCCATCGACGGACGGATCGACGGCCAGCTGCGGCGCACGGTCGTGAAGAGGTACCTCGCCGACCGGGTCCTCGGTGACGCAGCCGCTCGGCCCGCGGCCCCACCTCCCGAGCTGTACGACGACCTGCTCTCCCGGGCCGAAGCCTGGCAGAAGAAGATCGCCAATGCCGGGTACGACGTCCGCGGCGATCTCGACGACCTGTTGCCCGATGAGCCGGAGAAGTCCGCGATCTCACCCGACGACGTCAGGACGAAGGACTCGCCTCCGGACCACGACCAACGCGCTTGCCGACGTGCTGGTCGAGGTGGCCCGGCTGCGGGAGCACAACGAACAGCTCGAGATCCGCAACGCGAAGCTTCTGCGCAAGCGCAAGAAGCTCAAGCGGAGGCTGGCCGAGTCCGAGGCCGCTGACTGACGGGACTGGCTGACCGGACTGACTGACGGCGGTCAGTGCGGCTGCCAGGCGTCCTCGTCGGCCGTGCGGCTGGTGACAGCCTTGGGCAGCTTCCCGTCGGCCATGTGCCGCAGCGTCACCTGCTCGAAGACATCGCGCAACGACCGTCGCGCGGCGATCCAGACGTGCTGGAGCACAGCGGCGGACTGGTTGTAGCTGACGGCCTCCGGGCGCAGCCCGTAGACCGACACCAGCGGGCCGTCGACCGCGCGGATCACGTCGGCGACGCTGATCTCCTCGGGCGCCCGGTTGAGCCGCCAGCCACCCGACTGTCCCCGCTGGGACACCACGACGCCGGAGCGGCGCAGATCGGCGAGAATCGCCTGGAGGAATCCGTGGGGGATCTCCTGAAGGCGACCCAGTTCCTCCGCGCTCACAGGAGCCCCGTCCGTACGACCAGCCATCTCGATCAGGGCCCGTAGGGCGTAGTCGGACTTCGCGGAGACTCGCATGGCGACAGTCTGACAGATATGTGCACCGGATCAGTCGACCAAGTCGTGATCAGGCTCGAACGCGCGGTCCGGTGGGGGTGCATCCACCGGACCGCGCGGATCGGGCTGGGAGGGGTCGATCTCCCGATACCTAGTAATTTACTACATTTTATCGAAATAGCCAGACGCGACCGCCAGGTGACCTGCGCCACACAATGTGACCCACGAGTATCGCCGTTTTCCTTGCGAACTCTTCACTAGGGATCCATACTTAAGTTACCGGCTAGTAGCCAATCCCGAGACGGAAAAGGTGGAGCAGTGAGCCACTACAAGAGCAACCTGCGCGACATCGAGTTCAACCTGTTCGAGGTGGTTGGGCCGCAACGAGGTCCTGGGCACCGGACCGTTCGCCGAGGTCGATGTCGAGACCGCCAGGTCCATCCTCAGCGAGGTCGACCGACTGGCCCGCGAGGAGCTGGCCTCCTCCTACGTGGACGCGGACCGCGAGCCCCCCGTCTTCGACCCGGCGAGCAGCACGGCCCCGATCCCGGAGTCGTTCAAGCGGAGCTATCGGGCCTGGATGGACTCCGAGTACTGGCGCCTGCAGATCCCGGAGGCACTCGGCGGCACGCCTGCTCCCTCCAGCCTGAACTGGGCCATCGCCGAGCTGGTGCTCGGGTCCAACGCGCCGGTCTGGATGTATGGCTGCGGACCCGCGTTCGCGGCGGTCGTGCACCGCGCCGGCAACGAGCGCGACCAGCGGATCGCCGAGATCATGGTCGAGCGTGAGTGGGGGGCCACGATGGTCCTCACCGAGCCGGACGCCGGTTCCGACGTCGGCGCCGGTCGCAGCAGGGCCACCCCCAACGCGGACGGCTCGTGGAACATCGAGGGCGTCAAGCGTTTCATCACCTCGGGTGAGCACGACCTGAGCGAGAACATCGTCCACCTGGTACTCGCCCGTCCCGCCGGGGTCGAGGGCGTGGGCGGACCCGGCACCAAGGGCCTCTCCATGTTCATCGTGCCGAAGCTCCACTTCGACCACCAGACCGGTGAGCTGACCGGCGAACGCAACGGCGCCTACGTCACCAACGTCGAACACAAGATGGGCATCAAGGTCTCCAACACCTGCGAGATCACCTTCGGCGACTCTGCGATCGGAGGGGGAGAGCCCGCTCAGGGCTGGCTGCTCGGCGAGGTCCACGACGGCATCGCGCAGATGTTCCAGGTCATCGAGAACGCCCGGATGATGGTCGGCACGAAGGCGATCGCGACCCTCTCGACCGGTTACCTCAACGCGCTCGAGTATGCCAAGTCGCGCGTGCAGAGCGCCGACCTGACCCAGGCCGCCGACAAGACGGCGCCTCGGGTCACGATCACCCACCACCCCGACGTACGACGCTCGCTGATGACGCAGAAGTCGTACGCCGAGGCGATGCGCGCCCTGGTGCTCTACACGGCGTCGTGGCAGGACAAGGTCCAGATCGCGACCCATCGTGGCGAGCGCGACGAGCAGGCCGAGGCGGTCAACGAACTGCTGCTCCCGATCGTGAAGGGCTACGGCTCCGAGCGTTCGTGGGTGCTGCTCGGCACCGAGTCGCTGCAGACCTTCGGCGGCTCCGGCTTCCTCCAGGAGTACCCCATCGAGCAATACGTCCGCGACGCCAAGATCGACACGCTGTACGAGGGCACGACCGCGATCCAGGGGCAGGACCTGTTCTTCCGCAAGATCGTGAAGGACCAGGCCAAGGCCCTCGGTTTCCTGGCCGGCGAGGTCGAGAGCTTCCTCACCTCGGAGGCGGGGAACGGTCGGCTCAAGGTCGAGCGCGGCCTGCTCGCCCAGGCGCTCGAGGACGGCAACGCCATCGTGGCGGCGATGATCGGGCAGCTGATGTCGGCCGACACCAGCGTCGAGGGTGGCGACCTGCGCAACATCTACCGGGTCGGACTCAACGCCTCGCGCCTGTTGATGGCCCTCGGTGACATCGTCTGCGCCTGGTTGCTGCTGAGTCAGGCGGAGGTCGCGTTGAGCAAGCTCGCCGGCGAGGTGTCGGGCAAGGACAAGTCGTTCTACGAGGGCAAGGTCGCGGCGGCCCAGTTCTTCGCGCACAACGTGCTGCCGAAGATCTCGGCCGAGCGGGCGATCGCCGAGTCGGTCGACCTGTCGCTCATGGATCTGTCCGAAGACGCGTTCTGACCCACTCGCTGGTCGAACTCCAGCACGGCCAGGCAGCGACCCAGGGCCGCCCCGGAGCAGTCCGGGGCGGCCCCTGCGCTCTGGGGATCCCTGACCCGGACGGGTCTGCCGCCGGGCGGCTGGGCCGCCTAGCGTCCTGCGTGGAGGTGTTCCATGACCGACCCAGCCCTTCGGCTGCTGGTATCCATGCGACCTCGGGCCCGGACAACACCAAACCGGCAGGCTGCCCCATGTTCGCCGTAGTGAACACGATGACCCTCGCCCGGGGGCTCGATCTCAGGCTGATCGCGCGGATGCAGGACCAGCTGATGGCCGACGGGGCAAGCGTCCCGGGCTTCCTGGAGGCCAACTTCATCCAGGTCGCGGCCGACACGGCCGTGATGGTCGTCATCTGCGAGAACCCCGAGTCCGTGCAGGCCGTTCATGACGAGATCGGCCTTCCGTGGATCCGCGAGAACCTGGGCCCGTACCTCGCCTCCGCCGACCGCAAGCTCGGACCGGTGCTGGCCAGCAGCCGCCTGAGCTGAGCTGAGGCGTGAGGCCTCACCGCATTCTGCGTCAGGCCGAGTCATCGTCGTTGAGCTCGTCGTCCTCGAACGTCTTGCCGGTGAACTTCTCCAGCGCTGCGGCTGCGGTCGCCGACAGTTCGAGGGCATCGAGCAGGACGAAGCGGGCGTTCCTCCCCACTGGGGGCTGGGATTCGCGTCGGGAGCCGAGGCGCGCGCCACGACGGCGTACGCCTCCAAGCGTGGCCATCTTGCGGAACCAGGCGCTGACCGTGTCCCAGTCCTCGAGCGGCATCTGGCGCGCGACGTCGCTCTTGTGCGACTCCCAGGCCGCGAGCGACGGCGCGAAGGGCGCGGACCAGAAGAGGCCACTTCGCTTGGCACTGCGCAACCGGACTCGCGCCTGGACGGTGTCCGCCAGCAGGACCCGAGCCATCACCTGTGCGTCGCGCTCCCGTTCGTCGCGCGCCTCGCGTTCGCGCTCCGCGCGCTGGGCCTCGGCGTGCTCGGCGTTCTGGCGCAGCGTCCTCACCCCGAGCGTCCAGGCGACCCAGGCGCTGAGTCCGGCACCCAGCAGCCCGCTGACGAGCCCGATCACGACTTCTCGCACACCGGGAAGCCTGTCAGGGTCGGCGTTCTCCCGTCGAGTCCGTCGAGCCACCGAGCGGCAGGATGAGCGTCTCGCTGCCGTCGGGCGTGACCCGGACCGGAACTCCCCAGTCCTGCTGGTGCATCCGGCACGCAGCACCGTCTCCGCCTCCCTCGTCGCAGGTGGCGGCGCGGGCGGCGACGTGGAGTACGCCGTCACCGACCTGCAGGTCGACCTCGAGGATCCTGGACAGGTCGGTCGTCCGGCCGTCACCTGACCGGATCAGCGAGGGCGGGGTGGCGGTGACGATCAGCTGCGAGGCCGGGCCGAACCGGTCGTCGACCTTCTCCCCCGGTGGCGGGGTGAACGCGACCGTGAGCGTGAGCGACGTCCCGATCTCGGTGACCGGGCGCCGGGTCTGCGACGCCGACCCGTCTGCCTTCGCGTCCGACGCCTCGACGGGCACGATCCGGTGCGCTGTCGACTCGACGACCAACAGCTCGCCGCCGGCGGCTACGAAGCCGGATGGCTCGGCAAGCCCGGTCGCGATCGTGGTCAGCTGCCCGGCAGCCGGGTCGAAGCGGCGTACGGCGCCGTTGTAGGTGTCGGCGACCGCGATCGTCCCGTCGGGGAGTACGGCGACGCCGAGGGGGTGCTGGAGGAGGGCATTCGTCGCGACCGCCGTCCCGGAAGCCGAAGTCGAACAAGCCATGCCCGACCACGGTGGACACCTGCAGCCCGTCGCCTGTCGTGGCCGTCTCGAGCACGCGCAAGGAGGAGGACTCGGAGTCGACGATCCAGAGCCGGTCGCCGTCGGCGGCCAGGCCACTGGTCTGGGCGAACCAGGCCTCGGCCACGGGTCCGTCGACCAGGCCCTCGTTGGTCGTGCCGGCGGCCACCTCGACCGTGCCGGTCGCCGGGTCGAACGTCCACAGCTGGTGAACGCCGGCCATCGCGATCCACACGCGGTCCTGCCACCAGACCACGTCCCACGGGCTCGACAGGCGGGAGGTGTCGTCGCCCTGCATCCACTGCCTGCCGTCGCCGGCAAGGCGCCGTACCTCTCCTGTCTCGAGCGTGATGCCCTTGAGCTGGTGCGCCACGGTGTCTGCGACCACGACGTCGTAGCCCACGTCGGCCGCCACGTCGTCGGGCAGCAGGCACAGCCCGTTGGGTTCGCGGAAGCCTCCGATCCGGCGTACGACGTGGGTGTCGTGCCATCGCCGAACTCGCTCAGTTCACACTCAGTTCGACTACCTGGTCGTGCCCGGCGTCGGCGACCAGCAGGTTCCCGGAGGGGAGCCGAATCGCCTTCGCCGGGAAGCGCAGGTCGCCGGTCTCCTCGACGGGCGCGACGTAGGGCGAGTCGCCAGGCTGGAGCGTCCCCCGGGACCGGTGCTCCTCGACCAGGGTGCCGAGCAGGGCGTCGATCGCGTGCGCGTGACCCTCGCCGGCGTACTGCGCCACGACGTACCCTTCCGGGTCGACCAGCACGAGCGTCGGCCACGCCCGCGCGGCATAGGCGTCCCAGGTCACCAGGTCCGGGTCGTCGAGCACCGGGTGGGTGACCGAGTAGCGGGCCACCGCGGCCACCAGTGCGTCCGGGTCGGCCTCGTGCACGAACTTCGGGCTGTGTACGCCGATCACCACCAGCTCATCGGCGTACTTCTCCTCGACCGGGCGGAGCTCGTCGAGCACGTGCAGACAGTTGACACAGCAGAAGGTCCAAAAGTCGAGCAGGACGAAGCGGCCACGGAGATCACGGAGTCGAAGCGGGCCGTCGGTGTTCAGCCAGCCGCGACCGAGGAGCTCTGGAGCGCGGACGCGGGCTGTCCTGCCGGGCGGCGAAGGGGTCACGGCCTCATTGTGCTGCCGGCCGCCAACTCAGTTTGAGCCCGGTGGCCGCACAGCGGTGCCGTGTGTCTCGCGGATCCACTTGGCCATCCCTGGCACCGCAAAGCGCAGCGCGCCAGCGTCGGCAAAGATCGTGCCCTTGCGGATCAGTCGATCCCTCAAGTACGAAACGGAACCGGGGCTCCTGCTCATCGCGCGAGCCACGTCCGCCCCAGCCACGGGTTCCCCAGCCGCGGTTAGCTCGGCCAGTTCCTGTAGGTAGGTGCGCTCCTTCGGGGCCGCGTCGTACCAGCGGGACTCGTACAAGCCTGCCCGAAGCTCGCGATCGGCCGCCTCGATCGCGGCCGTAGCGTGCTGGTCGTCAATCACGTCGTTGCCCGTGGACTGGCGCCAGGCGTGGTGGCCCATCAACTGGATGGCGTACGGATACCCACCCGAGGCCACCGCAAGCCCCTCGCACGCCTCTCTCGTCATCGGCCGGCCAGCCAGCCGTGCAGGCTCACTCAGTGCTGTTCGGGTAGCCACGTCGTCGAGCAGGCCCAAGGCCTGCCACTCGCCACGCTCGAGGTAGGTCACGCCGCGATGCGCATCGCGGATGCTCGGCAACCCGGCCACGATGACCACGAGTGGCCAGTCGTCGGGAATGTGCTGCTGGAGAGTCGCCGCGAAGTCCGCCAGCTCTTCCCGGGCGGCCAGTTGCAGCTCGTCGATGGTGACGACCAAGCCCGCATGATGTTCGGATGCAGCAGAGCATGCGTCAGCCAGGGCAGCCTCCAATGGGATGGCAGCGGACTCACGCGCTGTGTTCGTCCGGCTGATCTCGAGCTCACCGCCGACACCGAGCACTGTCGCGCGGATCTTCGCCCCGGTCACCACGAGGCGCTCGCCTCGGTCGACTCTATAGCACGTCTAGCATCGTATAGCAGCTCTAGAATCAGATAGCAGGGCGAACGCGGCGACCCCCGATTCCGGTCACCGTTCGCACAATCGTGCAGGTGCACGACTTCCACGTCGTGCGCGACGAATCCGGCGTTACAACCATGCATCAGCACGGTTGGGACGTGCCTTCGCCCCGACGTGGTCGTCGGGGTTTCCGACCTCCAGGTGTGCGGGCACCACCTGGAATGGGGTGCCAGCACGATCGCGGTCGGACGTCGCGAAGCGTTGACTGGAGAAAAGTTGTTGGGAATGGCCAGGCCGGTTCATCACATACGCACAGGCACATTCACACAGAAGGCGGTGACAACGATGGACACGACCCAGCCGACATGGGCCACGACAGGGCAGTTGAGGGAGGTCTCCATCGGGGGCATCGCACCCGTCTGCCGATGCGGTCAGGACCTCGACGTCTGCACGGGCAAGCACTGCCCTCGATGCGGGATCACGTTGTTCCACGCAGCATCGCACCCGCTGGCTGCCTGACCCGACTACACGAGCCGGGTCAGTCCAGGATCCGGTCGTCGCGGTGGGCGGCGAACCAGTCGACCTGCTTGGCCATCCGCTCGCGGGCTTCGGCGTCGCGACCGAGGCCGTAGACCGTGCCAGGGAAGTCCAGGCCCTCCTGGATCGCCCAGATCTCGTCGTGTTGCCCCGGCGGAAGCACGGACGCCGGGTCTCCGACGGCCACCCACCCGATCGGCACGAGGGAGTCGGGAGGCAGAACCGTGTTGACGTGGACCACACCGTGGATCCGGACCTCGCTGCGCGCACCGACGACGGCACCGGGGAACAGGGCGCACCCGGTGGCCAGGAACGCTCCAGCGTCGATCCGGGCGCCGTTGACGTGCGCGTGCGGCCCGACCAGGACGTCGTCGCCGATCACGACAGGGTGGGCGCCGCGGCCGCGGATGACCGCGTTCTCCATGACCACGCAGCGCGCTCCCACGGTGATCGAGCCGTCCTCAGCCGTGAGCACGGCGCCGGGCAGGACCCGCACGTCCCGCCCGAGGGTCACGTCGCCGCTGACCACGGCGGTGGGCGCGACGTAGCTCGTGGCGTGCAGCGTTGGAGCAACGCCCCGGTGTTCGACCAGCATCCGGCCACGCTCCCAGACAGACGGGTCTCCTTCAACAGGGCGGCTCATGGGAGGGTGTCGGCCATGAACGATCAGGAACGCCTGGCGGGGTACGTCGAGGTCTGGTGGATCGCCATCGACGACTTCACCAAACTGCTGGAGACGATCCCGTCCGAGCAATGGACGACAGAGACCGACCTGGCCGGATGGGACGTCAGGGCGATAGCGGCGCACACGGCGCATCTCGAGTCGATCCTCGCCGGCGCCCCCGAGGAGACCGTCGAGGTCGGGGAGCCCGACCACGTGACCGGCCTGATGGGGCTCTACACCGAGCAGGGTGTCGTGGCCCGGCGCGAACGCAGCACCGACGCGCTGATCAACGAGATCCGCTCGGCCGCCACGAGTCGGCACACCGCCCTGCTCGCCGACCCACCTACCGACGGGGCCGCCAAGCCGCCCCGCATCTTCGGCGGGATCGGGTGGGACTGGGAGCGGCTGCTGCGCAACCGGCCGCTGGATGTCTGGATGCACGAGCAGGACGTACGACGGGCCGTCGACCGGCCCGGCAACCTCGACTCGGCACCGGCCCAGCACACCGCCGACTATCTGCTCGAGAGCCTGGCGCCGGTACTCGGCAAGCGGGTGGCGCCACCGGCCGGCACGAGCGTCGTGCTCGACGTCAGCGGCAGTGCTCCACACGCAGTCGAGATGGGCGCCGACGGGCGCGCGGTCGAGGTGCCGCTGCCCGACCAGCCGACCGCCCGACTGACCATGGATCGCGAGACCTTCATCGTCATCGCCGGCGGCCGCCGCGACCCCGAGCCCGGCGCCGTCGCGATCGAGGGGGACGAGGCGCTCGCGGGCAACCTGCTGGCCATGATGGCAGTCACGCCGTGAGCGGTTGGACCCTCGACGAGATGCCCGACCAGTCCGGGCGCACCGTGGTCGTCACCGGCGCGACCGGCGGGCTCGGCCACATGGTCGGCCTCGAGTTCGCACGTCGCGGGGCGCGGGTAGTGCTGGCCTCCCGCAGCAACGACAAGCTGAAGGCGACCCAGCGGGCGATCGAGGAGGCGGTTCCCGGGCGCCGAGATCCACACGCTGGTCGTCGACCTCTCGGACCTGGCCAGGGCTCGCCGGGCCGCCGAAGTCGCCGCCCGGTTCGGACCGCTCGACGTCCTCGTCAACAACGCCGGCGTGATGGCGACTCCCGAGCAGCGGACCGTCGACGGACTCGACCTCCAGATGGCCACGAACCACTTCGGGCCCTTCGTGCTGACCGGACTGCTGATCCCCCAGCTCGTCGCCTCGGGGAACGGGCGGGTCGTGACCGTCAGCTCCAACGGCCACCACATGGCCCGGGTTGCCCCCATCCAGGACCCGCGCCTGCCTGAAGGTCGGTACTCCCGCTGGGGTGTCTACGGGCAGAGCAAGCTGGCCAACCTGCTGTTCACCTACGAGCTCGAGAAGCGCCTCACCGCCAAGAGCCTTCCGGTGCACGCCCTCGCCGCCCATCCCGGCTACTCGGCCACCAATCTGCTCGCGACCGGCCAGACCGGCCGAGCACGCGGCGGGGTGGCGTCGATCCTCAACGCAACCATGTGGGCAACCGCGCAGCCGGCCAAGATGGGCGCGCTGCCGATCCTGATGGCCGCGACTGCCGACCTTCCCGGTGGCACCTACTGCGGCCCGGGAGGCTTCCACGAGTGGCGGGGCCTTCCTCAGGTGGTCGCCAGCAGCCGCCTGTCGCGGGACGAGTCCGCGCAGGCCCGGCTGTGGGAGATCAGCCAGACGACCACCGGACTCCGCTACCCCTGACGGTGGCCGCACGCGGTCGAACGAGCCGTTCAGGCGTGGGTGGACTGGGTCAGCAGGAGGATGATGAGGATCCACAGCGCACGGCTGGACCCTCCTGATGATGAGTCAGGCATTGGGTACCTCCGGGGTTAGGCGGGCCACGGGTGACCCTACTCAACACGAGACTCTTGACGAAGGCGGGATCGACATGAGCGGACGTTCTCTGCGGTGGGCGGCGGTACTCGGCGGCGCTGCTGACCTCTGTCGTCGCGCTCGCGACACCTGCGGTCCCGGCTCCCAGCCGAGTCCACGCTGCCGCCGGGTTTCGTCAGGCACACCGTCGCTCCGCGGCTTGGTCGACCCGGTGGACATGCAGATCGCCCAAGACGGCCGCATCTTCGTGACCGAGCAGGCGGGAAGGGTACGCATCGTCCATAGGGACAGGACGCTCACCACCTTCCTGGACATCCGGGCGAAGGTGGCCAGCCGACACGAGCGAGGGTTGATCGGCATCGCCCTCGACCCCGCGTTCGCCAGGAACCACTTCGTCTACCTGGACTACACGATGAAGGCGACGCCCTCCAAGCCGGCGCACAACCGGGTGGTCCGCGTGACGGCGCGGAACGGCAAGGCCGTGCCCGGCAGCGAGACAGTGCTCCTGGAACTGGACGCGCAGACCGACGCAGCGCCACGTCGCCGGGTCACTGGCGTTCGGTCCGGGTGGCCGGCTCTACGTGTCCTCCGGTGACAACCTGACGCGTGACAACGCGCAGAGCCTGGGCAACCTGCACGGCAAGGTTCTGCGCATCAACACCGACGGCAGCATTCCGGTCAGCAACCCGTTCTTCGACCAGGCCACCGGGAAGAACCGGGCGATCTGGACGCTGGGGCTGCGCAACCCGTTCAAGATCGCCTTCCGGCCCGGCAGCGCCACCGTGTTCATCAACGACGTCGGGGAGAACATCTGGGAGGAGATCAACCAGGGTCTCGGGGGCGCCAACTACGGCTGGCCGATCCACGAGGGCCCCGAGACGGATCCGTTGTACACGCCGCCGCTCTTCGCCTACAGGCACGGCTCGACCGCGACCACTGGGTGCTCCATCACCGGCGGCACCTTCTACGACCCACAGCACCGGCAGTTCCCGGCCGGCTACGTCGGCGACTACTTCTTTGCCGACCTCTGCACCGGCTGGATCCGGCGCTACGACCCGGTGACCGACACGACGAGCGCATTCGCCCCGACCTGAACGACCAGTTGCCCGTCGACCTCGAGGTGGGCAGCGGCGGGTCGCTCTACGTGCTGAGCCGAGACGCGACCGGCTCGATCCAAAGGATTTGGTACGCCGGCTGAACCTGCCGCTAGATCCTGCCGCTACACGTGGCGGCGGGACTGAACGAACCGGAACCGGCTGGCGACGTACGCCGCGTCGGTGTACGACGCGTTGGCGGCGGGGTTCGCGCCGGTCCCGTGGAAGTCGGAGTAGGCCGCCGACTGGTTCACGAACACCGCTCCGGTGAGGTTCTCGGACAGCGCGACGCCTGCGTCCAGGGCGGCGTCCCGCATCCGCTCCAACACATCCGGTGACGTCGAGTAGACCGCGGCCGTCATCGCACCCTGACGCTGGACCGTGTCGCGGAACAGGTCGATGGACGCATCCGTGCCGGGCGTCGAGATCAGGTAGGCGACCGGGCCGAAGCACTCCTGCTCGTAGACCTCAGCGTCGTCGGCCGTCAGGCCGATCAGCGTCGGCGTGCGGACGGTCGCGTCCTCGAAGGCGGGATGAGCGACCTCGCGGCTGGCGACGTACACCTCACCATGGGCGGGCGCGGCGGCAAGCCGCTCGAGGACGCCGGAGTTGACCACGCCGCCGAGCAGCTCGACGGCGCGAGCGTCGTCACCGAGCAGCTTGTCGAGTGCGGCGCCGATGCCGGCGGCCACCTCGGCCGGCGTCTTGGTGCCGTCGTCGGTCTCGATCCCGCCCTGCGGCAGGTAGACGTTCTGCGGTGCGGTGCACATCTGGCCCGTGTAGAGCGCGAGCGAGAACGCCAGGTTCTGGCAGACCCCGCGGAAGTTGTCGGTGGAGTCGAGGACGATCGTGTTCACGCCGGCCTTCTCCGTGAAGACCGTCGCCTGGACGGCGTTGGCCTCGAGCCAGTCGCCGAACGTGTTGCCGCCGGTGAAGTCGATGAGCTTCACCCTGGGATGCAGGGCGAGGGCCGCGGCCAGCTTGTCGTCGGGCTCCTCCGCAGCGAGCGTCACCAGGTTGGCGTCGAAGCCGGCCTCGGAGAGCACCTCCTGGCAGACCTGCACGGTGATCGCCAGCGGCAGCACCGCGCCGGGGTGCGGCTTCACGATGACGGGGTTTCCGGTGACGAGCGAGGCGAACAGCCCGGGCCACGAGTTCCAGGTCGGGAACGTGTTGCAGCCGATCACCAGCGCCAGGCCACGCGGCACGGCGGTGTAGGTCTTCTCCATCCGCAGCGGCTCCCCGCGACCCGGGCTTCTCCCAGAGTGCCGTCGCCGGGACCCGGCCCATCTCCTGGTGGGCGTAGGCGATCGCCTCGAGGGCGCGGTCGAGAGCGTGTGCGCCGCCGGCTTGGAAGGCCATCACGAAGGCCTGCCCGCTGGTGTGCTGGACGGCGTTGGCGAGCTCGAACACGCGGGCGTGCAAGCGGTCGAGAATCTCCAGGCAGACACCGACCCGGGCCTGCGGACCTGCGTCGCGCCACTGCTTTTGACCCTGGGCGGCGGCCGTGGCAAGTGCCTCGACGTCGGCGGCCCGCGGATACCTGACGCCCAGCTCGAAGCCGAACGGCGAGCGCTCGGTCGCGACCGTCCCGTCGGCTCCCGGTGTGGACAGCGGGAAGTCCGTGTCCAACCACGCCTCGAACGCCGCCTTCCCGTCGTCGGCGGCGCTCTCGCCGTACACGCGTGGCGAGGGTGACTCATCGAAGGCGGAGAAGTACTCCCGGCTGAGGCAGGCAGCCACGGCCTGGTCGAGTCGGTCCCGGTGCTTGTCGAACATGGCGTGAGCAGTCATGACCCCAGCCTCGCGCCCGTCTGACGCCTACGCAACTCGGGCTGCTCGATACGGTGGGGCCGTGCAACGGGGCGAACGGGGCGGGGGTACGACGGCGGCCGCCGTGGTCCTCGGCTGCGCTTTGATCGGCGCCGTGGCCGGCTATGCCACGTCGTACGCCGGCCACCAGGAACCGGCCGAGCTGTCCTTCCGCGGTGCCCCTTGCCGCGACTTCGCCGTCCGTCCCCACCAACCCACCGGTCCACGTGGTCCCGGACTCGGACAAGTACGCGCCGCTGGGCACCGACCTGACCTACGTGACCCGGTTCATCCGCCAGGCCTCGCCGCGGTGGCAGTACGACGCGCCCAGCGGCTGGGAGCCTCACGAGACGAGCAGTGGCATCCGCTGGACGCTTCCCGAGAACCCGAAGCACACCTACTCGTTGCGCGTCGTCCCCGTCTCGGTGCCGATCACGACCAGCAACCTGGCGAGGTACCGGTTCCAGGCCGTCCGCGGATCTCCCGACCTCGAGGCAGGTGGAGCTGCAGTCCATCGACGAGCACTCCGTCACCTTCACCTATGTGGTCGACCAACACAGGACCTACCAACACTCGTACTGGATCTCGAAGCCGGGCTCGGAGATCGGCGTCTTCGAGATCACGGTGTCGGGCCGGATGCGCGACGAAGCCGGGTCTCGAGGCGATGCTTGACCATGTGCTGGCGTCGACACAGCCAGGTCAGCTGACGCCGGTCAGGACGCCGGCTGAGCTCCGCTCACGACCCGTCGGCCCTCACGTGCCGGGCGTGGCGATGCTGTCGAGGACGGTGTTTGCGGTCGCGCGGTCGTCGCTACGGACCTGTACCCACAGCAGCCGGTTGGCCGTCACCCGGATCACCCGCTCCACGACCACGCCCGGGGCAGTCCGAGTGCACGATGGTCACGGACCGGTCGCCGTCGATCCGGTCGCGCTGCGGGTCGGCCTCCTCCGAGCATTCCGGGTGGCCCGGCAGTTGCTCCGGGAGCTGGTCGCCGGGCAGCACGCCCACGAAGACCCCGGGTTCGTCCTCGTCACCGCCGACGGAGATCGCGGGATAGGCCACGGTCTCACCGGGCGGTTTCCAACCCTGGTCGGAGACCTTGGTCTCCCACGATCGAGGCACCTCGACCGAGATCGAGATGGAGCCCTGGGCGGCGGTCAGGGTCACGAGCGGGTCCGATCGCTGTTCGACGGCGTACGCCGCTCCCGCGCCGACCACCAGCGCGAGGAGCCCGGCCACGACCAGCGGCCAACGCCTGCGAGCCGGCGGGGAGATCCCGTCGGCCTCGACGTCGGTCCGCTTGGCCGGCTTCGGCGACGGCCGCGCGCCGACTGCGGTGAGCTCGCGATCACGCAGTGCGCGCGCCGGTGCGCCGGGGACAGCTCGCTCCCGACGTGGCCGAGGTCAGCGCCTCGACGTAGGTCCGCACGTCCGGCCAGCGGTCGTCCCGGTCTGGCGAGAGGGCCTGGGCGACGACCGCCTCGAGCGCGGCGGGATAGGCCCGGTCGGGCGTGCCCATCGGCGGCGCCGGCGTCGGGGCGGCCGCGGCGGCCAGGCTGGCGTGGCCCCACGGCGGCCTTCCCGTGAGCACCAGGTAGGTCAGCGCGCCCAGAGAGAACTGGTCGGCCCTGGCGTCCAGCGACTCCCCCCGCGCCTGCTCGGGAGCCACGAAGGACGGGGTGCCGGCGATCATCGTCAACCGCGACGACATGTCCAGCGACTTGCCGAGGCCCAGGTCGCCGAGCATCGCGCGCACGTCGTCGGGACCGCCGGCATCGTCGGTGCGGAACAGCACGTTCTGCGGCTTGACGTCCCGATGGAGTACGCCGCGCCGGTGCAGCGCGGTCAGTCCGAGGCCGATC
Source organism: uncultured Actinomycetota bacterium (assembly GCA_963719255.1). Taxonomy (GTDB): domain Bacteria; phylum Actinomycetota; class Actinomycetes; order Propionibacteriales; family Nocardioidaceae; genus Nocardioides. The sequence goes on from CAVRBN010000068.1 coordinate 46,651, forward strand.
TGTCGGATGATGTCGATGCCCTGCTCGGCCGACAGCGGGCCCTGCTCCAGCCGATCGGCGAGCGTGCCCTGGTCGGCGTACGTCATCACCAGGTAGGGGCGTCCGTCGTCGAGCTCGCCGGCGTCGTGGACCCCGACGACGTGGGGGGTGTCCACCTTCCGGAGGAACCGGCCCTCCTCGACGAACCGCCGGCGGACATGGGAGTCCTCGGTCCAGTTGTCGGCGAGCACCTTGATGGCGACCGGCGAGTCGAGCTGCTCGTCGTAGGCCAGCCAGACGGTCGCGAAACCACCCGAGCCGATTCGCCGTCGTACGACGTAGCGACCTAGGCGATTCGGCAGTGGCACCCCTGCATTATGTTGCAGGTGAGAAACGGGGAGGCCACAGGGATGACCGGCGCCGACGACCACCGCGACGACCACCGCGACGACCACCGCGCTCCAACCGCCGACGAGATCGACGCACTCGCGCTCGCCGCGCGCGACGGGGACGCGCAGGCACTGGAGGACGTCATCCGTCTGCTCCAGCCGCGGGTGCTCAACATCTGTCGCGGGGTGCTGCCGTTCAATCCCGACGCCGAGGACGCCTGCCAGGAAGCGCTGATCAACATCGCGAACAAGATCGGCTCGTTCCGCGGCACCAGCCGCTTCACGACCTGGGTGCACGCGGTGGCCGTCAACAGTGCCCGGTCGACCTACCGGCGGATGAAGAACCAGGCGAAGCCACACTGGTCCGCCGACGACGTCCACCTCGAGCGACCCGACCCGCGGACCACCAGCGTGATCGCCGGCACCCGGCTCGACCTGCTCGAGGCGATGGACATCCTGGAGCGCGACCACCCCAGCTTCGTGACGCCGCTGCTGCTGCGCGACGTCTACGGCCTGTCCTACAACGAGATCGCAGCGCAGACCGGGGCACCGCTCGGCACGGTGAAGTCCCAGGTCCACGACGGCCGCCGCCTGGTGCGGCCCCTGCTCCGCATGGCCGAATGAGACTGCGCCCGATCGAGCCGCGCGACCACGCGTTCGTGCTCGATCTCAACCGGATCCACGAGCACCTCACGGCCCCGCTCAGCCAGGCTCGGCTGCTCGAGCTGCTCGGCTGGACCGACCGGGCGGACGTGATCGAGGCCGAGGGCAGGCTGGCCGGGTTCGTGTTCACGTTCGCGTCCGGCGGGCCCTACGACTCGGCGAACTATCTCGCGTTCGGCCGGCTGTTCGCAGACTTCACCTATCTCGACCGCATCGTGATCGACTCTGCGTTCCAGCGCCGCGGTCTCGGCAGCGCGGTGTACGACGATCTCGAGACCACTGCTGGGTCGCGGATGGTGCTCGAGGTGAACATCGACCCACCCAACGAGCCGTCGTTGGCCTTCCACGAGGCGCGCGGCTATCGGCGCGTGGCCGAGTTCGGTCCCCCGGACCACCGGGTGCTGCAGATGAGCAAGGAGCTGGGCTGACATGAGGGCCAAGGTGGTCGCGGTCGCTGCGGCCATGGGGCTGGTCCTGGCAGTCGCAGTCGTGGTGGCGGTTGTGGTCGTCGCCGGATGGACCGGCAAGGACGAGGGCAACGCAAATCTCGGGCCCGGCCTCGATCGCCACTTCCGAGACCTCGTCCGAGCCCTCGCCCGGTGTGGCCGACCCGGACGGCCCGTCGTACGAAGCGGGCGCAGAGCCAGCCGGTGGAGGACAGCTACTACCCCGACCAGGGCGACCCGGGAGTCGACACCCTGCACTACGGCCTCGACCTGGCCTGGGATCCCGACACCTCCACCCTCACCGGCATCGCCGACGTCACGCTCCGGGCCACCGAGGACGCCGACCGGCTGCAGCTCGACCTGCTGGATGCGCTGGGGGTCGAGAGCGTCACCGTCGACGGCGTGGACGTCGGGTTCAGCCAGGGCGACAACCACCTCGTCGTCGAGCAGGCCGTGGCCGCGGACGAGCACTACACCGTGCAGGTCTCCTACGCCGGCACCCCCGCCCCCGTGCCCGCCCCGACGAAGCGCAGGGACTTCACCACCCTCGGCATGAACGTCACGCCGACGGGCGAGCTCTGGACCATGCAGGAGCCGTTCGGTGCCTTCACCTGGTATCCCGTGAACGACCAGCCGTCCGACAAGGCGTACTACGACTTCACCAGTTCGGGTGCCCCAGGAGTGGGTCGGCGTCGCGAACGGCGAGCTCGAGTCCCGGACCGTCGAGGACGGCCACACGGTGACGACCTGGCACCTGTCGCACCCGGCGTCGTCGTACCTCACGACCTTGGCGGTCGGTGACTTCGTCGAGACGAAGGACGTCTCTGCCAGCGGGGTGCCGATCAGCTACTGGACGCCCCGCGGGGACGCCCTCGCCCTGCTCGCGGTGAGGCGGGCGCCAGAGATCCTGACGTGGAACGAACAGCACCTCGGGCCCTACCCGTTCGACTCGCTCGGCTTCCTGATCGTGGACTCCGCAGTCGGGGATGGAGACGCAGACCATGATCACCCTCGGCAACACCGCCTACGCCCGCTCGGCGCCGGTGATCCAGCACGAGATGACCCACCACTGGTACGGCGACGTCGTGTCGCCGACCGACTGGCGAGACGTGTGGATGAACGAGGGCATGACGATGTTCGTCCAGGGGGCCTACGAGGCCGACGGCGAGGGCATCAGCATCGACGCGATGCTGGACACCTGGGCGGACCGCGAAAGGCAGGTGCGGCTCGAGTCCGGGCCGCCCGGCGCCTACGACGCAGGGCGAGTTCGGCGCCGGCAACGTCTACTACGGACCGGCGCTGATGTGGAACGAGCTGCGCCACAACATCGGCGACGCCGAGTTCTGGCGGCTGGTGAAGGAGTGGCCGACCGTGCACGCCGACGGCAACGCCACCCGGGAGCAGTACTTCGACTGGGTCGAGGACGAGACGGGCCAGGAGCTGAGCGCGTTCTTCGAAGACTGGATCATGGGCAGCAACGACACCGTCCTGACGACGTCACCACCGAGCAGAAGGAACTGACATGAGAACCGCAGTCGTGACCGGGGCCAGCAGCGGAATCGGGGCGGCCACCGCGCGCCGGCTCGCCGCCGACGGTTTCCACGTCTTCTGCGCGGCCCGGCGCCTGGACCGGCTCGAGGCGCTGGCCGCCGAGATCGGGGGGACGCCCATCGCCTGCGACACCACCGCACCCGACCAGGTCGCCGAGCTCGCGGCGGCCGTCGGCGAGCGACTCGACGTGCTCGTGAACAACGCGGGTGGCGCGCTGGGTGCCGACCCGGTCGCCGACGCGTCCCCAGGCGACTGGAGTGCCATGTTCGAGGTGAACGTCCTCGGCACCCTCAACGTCACCCAGGCGCTGTTGCCGGCACTCGTCGCCGGCGGCGACGGCCTGGTCGTCAACGTCACCTCGACCGCCGCTCACGAGGCCTACGCCAACGGCAGCGGCTACACCGTCAGCAAGGCGGGCGTCTCGGTGCTGACGCGGATGCTTCGCCAGGAGCTGCTCGGCCAGCCGCTGCGGATCACCGAGGTCGCTCCCGGCATGGTCGCGACCGAGGAGTTCGGGCTGCGACGGTTCGGCGGCGACCAGGCCCGGCGCGACGCGACGTACGACGGCGTGCCCGGCCCGCTCGTGGCGGCCGACGTCGCCGAGACCGTCGGATGGATCGCCGGGCTGCCCTGGCACGTCAACATCGATCTCCTCGTGCTCAAGCCCCGAGACCAGGCCAGCCAGTACCAGGTCAATCGGGTTCAGCGGCACTAGGCGCGGCGGTCAGGCGGCTCAACTCGCCGCACGCGGTCGGGCTCGAAACCGTTCTGCATGCCCCACGCGACGGCCTGGGAACGACGAGTCACACCGATCTTGCGATACGCCGACCGGATGTAGGACTTGACGGAGTTGATGCTGAGGTAGGCCCGCTCGGCGATCTCCTGGTTGGTGAGACCCTTGGTGATCAGCGCGATGATCTCGGACTCTCGTGCGCTGAGTCCCGCCTCTTGACCTGGCCACTCGCCCGCCACGACGGTGCTGATGCTCTCTGTCTCGCTCGGCAACTGGCCGGTGTCGAGGGACCATGTGGCTGTCGCCATGCCCTGGACCAGTGAGTCGTTGATCTCGATTGCCTCGCGGTGGAGCAGCGCGGCCGCCTCCAGCCGGCGACGCTCTATCTCGGCCCGCCGCGCCCGGTCCGACGCGTGTCCCAAGAGCACGCCCAGCAGTAGCAACGGGAGAACGCGGGCGGCCCAGCCGACGGCCGACTGCGACAGGTCAGCTGTACGGCATATGGTCGGAGAGTGCCGGTTCCCGTTCGGATTGCGATCGTCAACGACTACGAGATCGTCGTCGCCGGGACCGCGGCCGTCCTCGCCCCGTATCCGCATCGGATCCAGGTCGTGGAGCTCGACAGCCGGATGCCGGTGATCAGTGACGTGGACGTCCTGCTGTACGACACGTTCGGCCAGGTCCCGGGTCACCTCGTCGATTTCGCCGGCCTGGTTCGGGGCCCGGCTCCCCGCGTGGTGATCTTCAGCTGGGACTTGAACTCGAAGCTCGTCAGCCGAGCGGTGGAGAAGGGCGCGTCGGGCTATCTGTCGAAGGGGCTTTCGGCCGAGCAGCTGGTCGACAGCATCGAAAGGGTGCATGCCGGCGAGATCGTCCTGCCGAGCGAGACAGAGACCACCAGCACCGTCCTGGCGGGCGAGTGGCCAGGTCGAGAGGCGGGACTCAGCGCAAGGGAGTCCGAGATCATCGCGCTGATCACGAAGGGTCTCACCAACCAGGAGATCGCCGAGCGGGCCTACCTCAGCATCAACTCCATCAAGTCCTACATCCGGTCGGCGTATCGCAAGATCGGTGTGACTCGTCGTTCCCAGGCCGTCGCGTGGGGCATGCAGAACGGTTTCGAGCCCGACCGCGTGCGGCGAGTTGAGCCGCCTGACCACCGCACCTAGGCCGCCGGAGGACTGGCGCGAGGGGCACGCCGGCCCCAGCCCGTCCTTCGGGTCAGGACAGCACGCGGTAGGTCACATGCGTGACCAGTCTCGCCGCCCGCGACTCCACCTGCTCGAGCGTGAGGGGCGGGACACCGTCGAACAGCCGGGTGCCGGCGCCGAGCGTGAGCGGCACGATGTGCAGCCGCAGCTCGTCGATCAGGCCGGCGGCGAGGTACTGGTTGATGGTGGTCGCGCCGCCCTGGATCGCGACATCGCCGTCGCCGGCCGCGGCGCGTGCCTGGGCCAGCGCCGACTCGATCCCATCGGTGACGAAGTGGTACGTGGTGCCGCCGACCATCGGCTGCGGGTCGCGCGGGTGGTGGGTGAGCACGAAGACGGCGGCGTGGTACGGCGGATCGTCGCCCCACCAGCCGTTCCACTGCCGGTCCCACTCGCCGCGCACAGGGCCGAACATGTTGCGCCCCATGATGAATGCTTTGGCGGCGGTCATCCGGTCGATCTCGGCCTGGTTCTCCTCGGGAGTGTCGGCGTACCAGGCGTGCAGCTTGTCGCCCCAGCCGTCGCCGCCGTCGTCGCCGAACGGGCGTTCCTCGGTCTGGTTGTGCCCGGCCGAGTAGCCGTCGGCCGTGATCGTCAGGTCGCAGACCACCCTGCTCATGTGTGCCTCCTCAGATGTGCTTGCTGCTCGGTCGGTCGGCGGGACGTCACCGCCGCAACAGCCGATTCTGGCTGGCCAGGGAGCAGCCAGACCTCGTCGCCGTCGCCAGGCGAGTCGCCGAAGGTCGGACAACGCGCCCCGGGGACGACCTGCACGTCGAATACCTCTTCCACTGCGTTGGCGAACTGCAACGTCGCGACCGTGTTGCCGGTCGTGAGATCGATCACCCCGACGCCACATTTGAGCTGGTCAGGGTAGGCCGCGATCGGTGCGCCACCGAAGATGGCTGTCTCGCGGATCCTCGACAGGCCCACGAAGGCGAGATTGCGGTGGAACGCCAGTCCGCGCGCGTAGCCCGGGACGGCCGCGATTGCCTCGCGGTGTCCCGTGGCCAGATCGATGCGCTCGAGCCGACCCATGCCGGAGTTGAGCACGAACAGGTTCCCGTGGTGCCAGCGCGGCGAGTGCGGCATGGCCAGTCCGGTGGTCACCGCTTCACCTGAGGCCACCTCGAGCACGGCGCCGCTGTCGTTGCGGACCTTGCGCCACCCACCCGGTTCATCGGTGGCTGCCATCACGGTGACGAACGCCGGGGAGCCGTCTCTCATCGCCAGGCCGTTCAGGTGACAGCGGTCCTGCGGGGCAAGCCGAGAGATGAACGGCGGCCGCCAGCGGGGCACGAAGCTGTAGCGGGGGTCGAGGCCGGCCAGGCAGGAGAAGAGAGTGTTGACGATCCACAGGTCTGGCTCGCCGCTGTCAGTGGTCCCCCAAGCGATCTCGTGGCACTGGATGCTGCCGGTGACGCTCGAGGAGCGGGGCAGCCAGCACTTGTCGTAGCGGCCAGCGGGTGCGATCGCGGCGGCGAGCTCGGAGTGTTCACGGAGCGTCCAGATCTGGCCCTTGCCTGCCACCGCGATCCGGTCCACTCCGACCGCGACACCCATGGCCCGGTCGAACCCGCGGAAGGAGAAGGTCAACTCCCCCTCAGCCACACCGATGGCCACGAGCTGACCGGCCTGGTAGGTCGAGACCAACAACGAACACCCTGTTTCCTCGAGCACGCGAGGAAACAGGGCGCTGTGGTGGAACCGGACCTCCGTACCCCGCCCACCATCCGACGGGATCGTCGACGGGGCTGTTACTGCAGTCGCGTCGGTTCCGCTCGTGGTCGAAGGGTCCGGTACGTCGTCCGGACCACTCACTTCAACCTCAGCGTGTACTGGCGGATCACACTGCTGCCGGTTCCGCCACAGGGGGTGAAGATGAATCGCGCCTTGACCCGGAGCTGGCCTTCCCGCCTGAGGATTCTCAGTCCGGCCCTGGTCGGCCTCAGCGTGATCGTGGTCGTCCCGGCCGAGTCCACCTCGCGCACCGACCACTTCAGCTTCCCCACTGATCCGCCGACTGGACGAGCCACCAGCCTTCCAGCCCCCGCAACATCAACCCTCAGCCTCAACGTGCCCCTGCTGGTGTCGGCCTGCCCCTTCGCGGCGACCCTGAACCAGCCGCCCGCGTTGATGTCCCTGACCAGGACCGTGCCCGCCCTGGTGCCGTCCGACTTCCACAGCTCGGACCCGCGGGTGCCGTCGTCGGCGGCGAAGAACAACCTCCCGCCCATACCGGTCAGGGAGTTTGGGTCGTCGCCGCGACCGGCACCCGGTTGGATGTCCTTGACCAGGACCGTGCCCGCCCTGGTGCCGTCCGACTTCCACAGCTCAGACCCGTGGATGCCGTCCCTGGCGGTGAAGAACAACGTCTCCCCCACACCGGCCAGGGAGGAGGGGTCGCTGTCGTAGACGTCGGGGTGGATGTCCTTGACCAGGACCGTGCCCGCCCTGGTGCCGTCCGACTTCCACAGCTCGCGGCCGTGGGTGCCGTCGTCGGCGGTGAAGAACAACGTCCCGCCCACACCGGTCAGGTAGGGGCCGTATTCGTCGTAGTCGGTCTCGGGGTCGATGTCCTTGACCAGGACCGTGCCCGCCCTGGTGCCGTCCGACTTCCACAGCCCCGGCCGTGGATGCCGTCGTCGGCGGTGAAGAACAACCTCCCGCCCACACCGGTCAGGGAGGAGGGCTCGCTGTCGCGGGCACGTGGCTGGATGTCCTTGACCAGGACCGTGCCCGCCCTGGTGCCGTCCGACTTCCACAGCTCCTCACCGTGGATGCCATCCTTGGCGGTGAAGAACAACGTCCCCCCCACACCGGCCAGGTAAGAGGGGTCGCTGCCGTAGTCACCTGGATGGATGTCCTTGACCAGGACCGTGCCCGCCCTGGTGCCATCCGACTTCCACAGCTCTGACCGTGGATGCCGTCGTCGGCGGTGAAGAACAACGTCCCCCCACGCCGGTCAGGGAGGAGGGGCCGTACTCGTCGTCGTAGTCGCCATGCGTCGGGGACGATGTCCTTGACCAGGACCGTGCCCGCCCTGGTGCCATCCGACTTCCACAGCTCCCGGCCGTGGATGCCGTCGTCGGCGGTGAAGAACAACGTCCCCCCCACACCGGTCAGGTCGGAGGGGCCGTATCGCCGTAGCCGTCGTAGTCGTCGTGGGTCGATGTCCTTGACCAGGACCGTGCCCGCCCTGGTGCCATCCGACTTCCACAGCTCACCGCCCGTGGACGCCGTCGTCGGCGGTGAAGAACAACGTCCCGCCCACACCGGTCAGGGAGTCGGGGCCGCTCGCTGTAGCCGCGTCGCCGTCGGGGTCGATGTCCTTGACCAGGACCGTGCCCGCCTTGGTGCCATCCGACTTCCACAGCTCCCGGCCGTGGATGCCGTCGTCGGCGTTGAAGAACAACGTCCCCCCCACACCGGCAAAGCCGAAGGGCCGGCTCGGGGGGGTGTCCGGGTCGCCGCATACCAACAGCGAAGCGCCGGCGTCCCCAGCGGCTATCTCGATGGTCTCTGCTCTTTCGGTGGGGGCCGCAGCCCCGGACGCCCCCACGCCAGCCAGGGTGACCGCAGCGGCTGTCGCGGCGGTGGCAGCCCGTCTCGCTCCAACCCCACGAGCACGACGACGCAGCACCTTCGCCTGAGCAACACGCGACCGAACAGCCTTCTCCATCGCTGAACGCCGTCGACGACTCATAGATGCACCGCCTCAAGGGCGGCGCACCGCAAGGCCCGAATCGTCGGCGCGGCACCCTACGCCACGCCCGCGCCCTGCCACGCTGAACACGCAGCACCGCCGCCAGGACCAGTGTTGCGCAACGCACGACACGGGGCAATGGTGGACTGGGCCGCGACTAGCGTCTCTTCCTGAGCTCCTTGCGAGCCGCCTCGTAGGCCTGGCCGTACGCGGCCCCGACTCTCCAGTCGGCGCGTTGGCGTGCCTCCCACTCGGCCCTGATCGTGCCCCAGCGTCCTGCAGGAACGCCGAGGTTCTCGGAGGCGTAGCCGTCGTACTGTGCGGGCGGTATCCCGGCCGCGCTGAGTGCGGCCTCGACGTATGCGCAGCGCTCGACGGTGACCCCCTCGATCGCGTCCGAGGACTCCGCGGTGGACGTCACGTCGGCGCCTTCGCCGATCGACACGGCCGACACCGCTTCGGCAGTGGTAGCGGCCATCAACAGGTACGCCGCGATGCTGCCCTCGGGTGGCCGGTCCTGCCAGGTACCGCCGGCCACCGCGGTGCGCTCGGCGAGCTCCGGCCAGTTGACCTGGGCACGACCGGCGTCCTTCGGGTCCGTGACGACTGGCACGAGCGCTCCGGGAGCGACGAACCAGCGTGCGTAGGGTGGGACGTTGTCCTTGCTCACCGTAGCCCGGATGCCGTCGGCACAGGCGACCACGATGGTCCAGTTCTCGGCCAGCATCCCCATCAGCCGGACCTGCTCGAAGGACTCGACGGTGGCGTCCTGGGGCACCCACTTCTCGATCCGGCTGAGCACGCGCGCGTCCAGCGCCCGGTCGTCCACCCCCTGGTCGGGGGTCGACCGGGCCGACCGTCCGGCGTCCCTGGGCGCGCCGGGCACGCCGCTCATCGCGGCTGGGTCGACGACGGCGGAGTTGCTGTCGGTCTTGATGGCGACCGTCGAGCCCAGCCGGATCGCCAGCGGCAATTCGCCGCCATAGTGGACAGCGCCCACGCGGGGCTCGGGCCCGAACCACTCAAGCCGGATGTCGGTCTCGGTGGTGCCGTCGTTCAGCCTGCGCTTGATGCCCGTGACCACGGCCTGGTTCGGGTCTCCGGTAGCGGCAAGGTTCTCCGCCCGGTCGAAGCGACGATCCCGGAAGGCCCGGGCCTCGAGGGTCGTCTTGGCGTCGTAGACCTTCTCCGCGCCACCCAGCAGCTTCTTGAAGAGTCCCATGCGCCCTCATCATGGGGCCCCGCGTGGGGGTCGTCTACGCCGACAGGGCTGTCAGCCGGCATCCTCCAGTGCGACCGAGGAACGGGTACTCGGGGGGACGGGGAGCCCGTAGTGGTCGCGGAGCGTGGCCCCGGTGTACTCCCGACGGAACGATCCCCGCTTCTGAAGGATCGGGACCACGTGGTCGACGAAGGCCTCCAGACCCGACGGCAGGACGGCGGGCATCACGTTGAAGCCGTCGGCCGCCTCCGTGAGGAACCACTCCTCGATGGTGTCCGCGACCTGCTCGGGCGTGCCGACCACGCTGCGGTGGCCGCGGCCCCGGCCGAGGCGGAGCAGTAGCTGGCGCACGGTGAGGTGCTCCCGGCGGGCCAGCTCGACGGTCAGCCCGTAGCGGGCCCTGTTCCCCTCGAACTCACTGACCGGCCGGATGTTCTCCGGAAGCGGTGCATCCAGGTCGATCTGGACGGCTGGGATGCCGATGTCGTCCGCGAGCCGGCGAAGCGGCTGGTCCAGCACGACGAGGTCGTCAAGCGTTCGTTCGATCTCGAGCGCCTCGGCCTGGGTGCCGCCGATGATCGGCATGATCCCCTGGAGGATCTTGAGGTGGTCGGGGTTACGGCCGACCCTCAGGGTCTCGGCCTTGAGCTCAGCGTAGAAGGCCCGGCCTTCCTCGACGGCCTGCTGCGAAGTGAACACGATCTCGGCGCACGAAGCCGCGAGTGCGATGCCGGGTATGGACGAGTCGGACTGCACGATGACCGGCCAGCCCTGCTCGCTGCGACCGACGTTGAGCGGGCCGCGGACCCGGAAGTGGCTGCCCACGTGTTCGAGGGCGTGGACCTTCGCCGGGTCGGCAAACACGCCCGTGCCCCGGTCGGCCACGATCGCGTCGTCCTCCCAACCGCCCCACAGCCCCAGGACCACCTCGAGGAACTCCTTGGCCCGGCGATAGCGGGCGGCGTACGTCGGTGCGTCCAGAGACCCGAAGTTGGCTTCGGCGTCGAGGTCGGCAGATGTGACCACGTTCCAGCCGGCCCGCCCGTGACTGATGGCGTCGAGAGTCGCGAACCTGCGAGCCAGGTTGTACGGCGCCTCGTACGTCGTCGAGGCCGTCGCGACCAGGCCGATCCGCTCCGTGGCCACGGCCATCGCCGAGAGCAGGACGACGGGATCGAGCACCTCGGAAGGCCGGCGGGCCGGGTCGGACATGATCGAGGGGCTGTCGGCAAACGACACCGAGTCGAGCCGGCCGCGCTCGGCGATCCGGGCTAGCTCCTGATAGTGCGCCACCTCCCGGTTGACCATCGGGTCGCTCTCCGGAAGCCGCCAGGAGGCCTCATGATGACCAGTGCTCATCATGAATCCGTTGAGCACCATCTGACGTGACATTCCTTCTCCTTGGTCGCCGCCAGTCTTCGCGGCCCTTTCGCGGGGCGAGTTCGTGGGTCCGGGGCTCGCTATGCCCTACATTTAACCCATTCACTCGAACTTCTCCTAGTCCCCTCGCCTCTGCTGTCGCGGGCCCTCGTAGACCGACGTACCTAACGGCCCTATCCGCGACGTCGGCCGACTGGCTGCCCGGCCAGCGCGTTCGCTTTGGTACGTCC
>CAVRBN010000069.1:0-70224 GCA_963719255.1 uncultured Actinomycetota bacterium
TGGCTGGTCGACGACGTCCAGGGACCGCCGGTCCTGAAGTGACCGGCAAGGTGATCGGCTGGGTGATCGATGGGCCCGATCGGGCTGGGTGCTTGACCTGAGCCCTCCAGCGGGTTCATGATCATCCGACAGCGACAGGCGCTTCGCCCAGGCGCAGTTTGTTTCGCGCCCCCGTTTGCGTTACGATCATCGTTCGCGTCCTCCCTCAAATACTTCCTGCCTGCCCGGTGGCTGGTTTGTGGTGGGCGGACGGTCGACACCGACGCGAACCCATAAGAAGGACGCTCTCTTGGCCGCGCGCAGCACCGTTGGTAATTCCCACCGTATTTCTTTCGCAAAGATCGCCGAACCCCTCGAGGTTCCCCAGCTTCTGGCCCTGCAGACCGACAGCTTCGACTGGCTCGTAGGCAACGACAACTGGGAGAAGCAGGTCCAGTCCCGCAGGGATGCTGGCGAGGACGTCAGCTCCAAGTCCGGTCTCCAGGAGATCTTCGAAGAGATCTCCCCCATCGAAGACTTCTCCGAGACGATGTCTCTCTCGTTCGAGAACCCGGTGTTCTACGACCCGAAGTACTCCGTCGACGAGTGCAAGGAGAAGGACTTCACCTACTCCGCACCGCTGTACGTGTCGGCGGAGTTCACCAACAACGACACCGGCGAGATCAAGGGCCAGACGGTCTTCATGGGCGACTTCCCGCTCATGACCGACAAGGGCACCTTCATCATCAACGGCACCGAGCGCGTCGTGGTCTCCCAGCTGGTTCGCTCGCCCGGTGTCTACTTCGAGCGCACGGCGGACAAGACGTCCGACAAGGACATCTACACCGCCAAGGTGATCCCGTCGCGGGGTGCCTGGCTGGAGTTCGAGATCGACAAGCGCGACATGGTCGGCGTCCGTCTCGACCGCAAGCGCAAGCAGAACGTCACCGTGCTGCTCAAGGCCCTCGGCTGGACCAACGAGCAGATCCGCGAGGAGTTCGGCGACTTCGAGTCGATGATGCTGACCCTGGAGAAGGACCACACCCAGGGCCAGGACGACGCGCTCCTCGACATCTACCGCAAGCTGCGCCCGGGCGAACCGCCCACCCGCGAGGCTGCGCAGACGCTGCTGAACAACTACTACTTCAACCCGAAGCGCTACGACCTGGCCAAGGTCGGTCGCTACAAGATCAACAAGAAGCTCGGCCTGCTCGAGGCGTTCGACCAGCAGACCCAGACCGTCGACGACATCGTCGCGGCGATCCGCTACATCGTGGCCCTGCACGACGGCCGCACCGAGCTGGAGACGCCGCAGGGCACCCTGCAGATCTCCGCCGACGACATCGACCACTTCGGCAACCGCCGCATGCGCACGGTCGGCGAGCTGATCCAGAACCAGCTCCGCACCGGCCTGGCCCGCATGGAGCGCGTCGTACGTGAGCGGATGACGACCCAGGACGTCGAGGCCATCACGCCGCAGTCCCTGATCAACATCCGCCCCGTGGTCGCTGCGCTGAAGGAGTTCTTCGGGACCTCCCAGCTGTCGCAGTTCATGGACCAGACCAACCCGATCGCCGGTCTGACGCACAAGCGTCGCCTCTCGGCGCTCGGCCCTGGTGGCCTGTCCCGCGACCGCGCCGGCATGGAGGTCCGTGACGTCCACCCGTCGCACTACGGCCGGATGTGCCCGATCGAGACGCCGGAAGGCCCGAACATCGGCCTGATCGGTTCGCTCGCGTCCTACGGGCGGATCAACCCCTTCGGCTTCGTCGAGACGCCCTACCGCCGGGTCAAGAACGGTGTCGTCTCCAACGACATCGACTACCTCACCGCCGACGACGAGGACCGTGCGGTCATCGCGCAGGCCAACGCCGGGCTGGACGCCAAGGGCCGGTTCGTCGACGAGCGGGTGCTGGTCCGCCAGAAGCACGGTGAGGTCTCCGAGATCCTCGCCGGCGAGGTCGACTACATGGACGTCTCACCGCGCCAGATGGTGTCGGTGGCGACCGCCCTGATCCCGTTCCTCGAGCACGACGACGCAAACCGGGCGCTCATGGGCGCCAACATGCAGCGCCAGGCTGTGCCGCTGATCAGGAGCGACTCGCCTCTGGTCGGCACCGGCATGGAGTACCGCGCCGCGGTCGACGCCGGCGACGTCGTCGTCGCCAAGAACGCCGGTGTGGTCAAGGAGGTGTCGGCCGACGTCATCGAGATGATGAACGACGACGGCACCTACGAGACCTACAAGCTCGCCAAGTTCCGGCGCTCCAACCAGGGCACCTGCATCAACCAGCGTCCGCTGGTGGCTGAGGGTGACCGGGTGGAGCAGGGCTCGCCGATCGCCGACGGCCCCTGCACGGACCAGGCCGAGATGGCGCTGGGCACCAACCTGCTGGTCGCCTTCATGCCGTGGCACGGCCACAACTACGAAGACGCCATCATCCTGAGCCAGCGACTGGTCCAGGAGGACATGCTCACCTCGATCCACATCGAGGAGCACGAGGTCGACGCCCGGGACACCAAGCTCGGCCCCGAGGAGATCACCCGGGACATCCCGAACGTCTCCGAGGAGATGCTGGCCGACCTCGACGAGCGCGGCATCATCCGCATCGGCGCCGAGGTCACGACCGGTGACATCCTGGTCGGCAAGGTGACCCCGAAGGGCGAGACCGAGCTGACCCCCGAGGAGCGCCTGCTGCGCGCGATCTTCGGTGAGAAGGCGCGCGAGGTGCGCGACACCTCGATGAAGGTCCCGCACGGCGAGTCCGGCACGGTCATCGGCGTCCGCGTCTTCGAGCGCGAAGACGGCGACGAGCTGCCCCCGGGCGTCAACCAGCTGGTGCGGGTCTACGTCGCCCAGAAGCGGAAGATCTCGGTGGGTGACAAGCTCGCCGGTCGCCACGGCAACAAGGGCGTCATCGCGAAGATCCTGCCGATCGAGGACATGCCGTTCATGGAGGACGGCACCCCGGTCGACGTGATCCTCAACCCGCTCGGTGTGCCACGACGGATGAACATCGGCCAGATCCTCGAGCTCCACCTGGGCTGGCTGGCCAAGCAGGGCTGGGACCTCAACCTTCACGAGGACAAGGCCGACTCCGACTGGAAGCAGCGGCTGATCTCGATCCACGCCGAGAAGGCGGACGCGAACACCAAGGTCGCGACCCCGGTCTTCGACGGTGCCCGTGAGGACGAGATCACCGGCCTGCTCGGCTCGACCCTGCCCACCCGTGACGGCCAGCGACTGATCGGCGACAACGGAAAGGCCAGCCTGTTCGACGGCCGCTCCGGCGAGCCGTTCCCGGAGCCGGTCTCGGTCGGCTACATGTACATCCTCAAGCTGCACCACCTCGTCGACGACAAGATCCACGCTCGCTCGACCGGCCCCTACTCGATGATCACGCAGCAGCCACTGGGCGGTAAGGCCCAGTTCGGCGGCCAGCGGTTCGGCGAGATGGAGGTCTGGGCCATGGAGGCGTACGGCGCCGCCTACGCCCTGCAGGAGCTGCTCACGATCAAGTCCGACGACGTGCCTGGTCGCGTGAAGGTCTACGAGGCGATCGTCAAGGGCGAGAACATCCCCGACTCCGGGATCCCCGAGTCGTTCAAGGTGCTCGTCAAGGAGATGCAGTCGCTGTGCCTCAACGTCGAGGTGCTCTCGCAGGACGGTTCGAGGATCGAGATGAAGGACGCCGAGGAAGACGTCTTCCGCGCCGCCGAGGAACTCGGTATCGACCTGTCCCGCCGCGAGCCCAGCTCGGTCGAAGAAGTCTGAGTGGTTGCCCGCCCGGTGGTTTCGAGACAGGCGCCTAGCGCGCCTTCCTCAACCAGCGGGCAGGCCCTCAGTCACCAGCTTGAAACCACAGAACTAACGAAGGAAAGCAGCCAACGTGCTCGACGTTAACTTCTTCGACCAGCTTCAGATCGGCCTGGCCACCGCGGACGACATCCGTACGTGGAGCCACGGCGAGGTCAAGAAGCCGGAAACCATCAACTACCGCACCCTCAAGCCCGAGCGTGACGGCCTCTTCTGCGAGAAGATCTTCGGCCCCACCCGCGACTGGGAGTGCTACTGCGGCAAGTACAAGCGCGTCCGCTTCAAGGGCATCATCTGCGAGCGTTGCGGCGTCGAGGTCACCCGCTCCAAGGTGCGTCGTGAGCGGATGGGCCACATCGAGCTCGCCGCCCCGGTCACCCACATCTGGTACTTCAAGGGTGTGCCGAGCCGGCTGGGCTACCTGCTCGACCTGGCGCCGAAGGACCTCGAGAAGGTCATCTACTTCGCGGCGTACATGATCACCTCGGTCGACGAGGACGCCCGCCACCAGGACCTGTCCTCGCTCGAGAACAAGGTCGGCCTGGAGCGCGAGCGCCTCGAGAAGCGTCGCGACGGCTCCCTCGAGGACCGCACCAAGAAGCTCGAGGAGGACCTCGCCACCCTCGAAGCCGAGGGCGCCAAGGCCGACGCCCGCCGCAAGGTGCGCGACGGCGCCGAGCGCGAGATGAAGCAGCTGCGGGAGCGTGCGCAGCGCGAGCTCGACCGCCTCGAGGAGGTCTGGACCCAGTTCAAGAGCCTCAAGGTCCAGGACCTGATGGGCGACGAGCTGCTCTACCGCGAGATGAAGAACTGGTTCGGCAAGTACTTCGAGGGCCACATGGGCGCCACGGCGATCCAGAAGCGCCTCGAGGACTTCGACACCGACGCCGAGGTCGAGAACCTGCGCGAGACGATCGCCACCGGCAAGGGCCAGCGCAAGGTCCGTGCCCTCAAGCGGCTCAAGGTCGTCGACGCGTTCCGCAAGACCGGCAACAAGCCCGAGGGCATGGTCCTCGACGCCGTCCCGGTGATCCCGCCGGACCTGCGCCCGATGGTGCAGCTCGACGGTGGCCGGTTCGCCACCTCCGACCTCAACGACCTCTACCGTCGCGTGATCAACCGGAACAACCGCCTCAAGAGGCTGCTCGACCTCGGCGCGCCGGAGATCATCGTCAACAACGAGAAGCGGATGCTGCAGGAGGCCGTCGACTCGCTGTTCGACAACGGCCGTCGCGGTCGTCCCGTCACCGGCCCGGGCAACCGGCCGCTGAAGTCGCTGTCCGACATGCTCAAGGGCAAGCAGGGCCGGTTCCGTCAGAACCTGCTCGGCAAGCGCGTCGACTACTCGGGCCGTTCGGTGATCGTCTCGGGTCCGCAGCTGAAGCTGCACCAGTGCGGTCTGCCCAAGCAGATGGCGCTCGAGCTGTTCAAGCCGTTCGTGATGAAGCGACTCGTCGACCTCTCGCACGCGCAGAACATCAAGTCCGCGAAGCGGATGGTGGAGCGCGCCCGCCCGGTCGTGTGGGACGTCCTCGAAGAGGTCATCACCGAGCACCCGGTGCTGCTGAACCGGGCACCCACGCTGCACCGCCTCGGCATCCAGGCCTTCGAGCCGCAGCTGATCGAGGGCAAGGCCATCCAGATCCACCCGCTCGTCTGCTCGGCCTTCAACGCCGACTTCGACGGTGACCAGATGGCCGTGCACCTGCCGCTGTCGGCCGAGGCCCAGGCCGAGGCCCGGATCCTGATGCTGTCGACGAACAACATCCTGAAGCCGTCGGACGGTCGCCCCGTGACCATGCCGACCCAGGACATGATCATCGGCCTGTTCTTCCTCACGACAGACCGTGAGGGCGAGCCGGGCGAGGGCCGGGCGTTCTCCTCGCAGGCCGAGGCGCTGATGGCGCTCGACCGCGGCGAGCTGTCGCTGCAGAGCAAGGTCAGGATCCGCCTCGGCGACGCCGTACCTCCGCTCGAACTGCAGGGCCCGGACGGTGCAGAGGCGGTTGCAGACGACGGTGTCGTCCGCGAGCTGACGCTGGACACGACGCTGGGCCGCGCGATCTTCAACGACGCGCTGCCGGCCGACTACCCGTTCGTGAACTACGAGGTCGGCAAGAAGGCCCTGGGCGCGATCGTCAACGATCTCGCCGAGCGCTACACCAAGGTCGAGGTCGCCGCCTCGCTGGACGCCCTGAAGGACACCGGCTTCCTGTGGGCAACGCACTCAGGCGTCACCGTGTCCATCGAGGACGTCGTCACGCCGAGCAACAAGGCTGAGCTGCTCGGGAAGTTCGAGAAGCAGGCCGCCAAGGTCCAGCAGCAGTTCGAGCGCGGCCTGGTCACCGACGACGAGCGCCGCCAGGAGCTCATCGAGATCTGGACCCAGGCCTCCAACGAGGTGGCCAAGGCCATGGAGAAGAACTTCGACCGGTCGAACCCGATCTTCATGATGGTCGACTCCGGCGCCTCCGGAAACATGATGCAGATCCGTCAGGTCGCCGCCATGCGTGGCCTGGTGGCGAACCCCAAGGGCGACATCATCCCGCGGCCGATCAAGTCGAACTTCCGCGAGGGCCTGTCGGTCCTGGAGTACTTCATCTCCACGCACGGCGCCCGCAAGGGTCTGGCCGACACCGCGCTGCGCACCGCCGACTCGGGCTACCTGACCCGTCGTCTGGTGGACGTCTCGCAGGACGTCATCATCCGTGAGGAGGACTGCGGCACCGAGCGTGGTCTGCCCAAGCGGATCGGTGAACGTCGCGAGAGTGGTTCGGTGGTCAAGCACGAGCACGCCGAGACCGCGGCGTACGCCCGTTCGGCGGCGACCGAGATCACCCATCCCGAGTCCGGCGAGGTGCTGGTCGAGGCGGGTGCCGACCTCGGTGACGTCAAGATCGGCGAGCTGATCGCGGCCGGGATCGAGGAGGTCAAGGTCCGCTCCGTGCTGACCTGTGACGCCAAGACCGGAACCTGCGCGAAGTGCTACGGCCGATCACTGGCCACCGGCAAGATGGTCGACATCGGCGAGGCCGTCGGCATCATCGCGGCCCAGTCGATCGGTGAGCCGGGCACGCAGCTGACCATGCGTACCTTCCACACCGGTGGTGTGGCTTCGGCCGACGACATCACCCAGGGTCTGCCTCGTGTGGTCGAGCTGTTCGAAGCGCGCCAGCCCAAGGGTCTGTCCCCGATCTCCGAGGCCGCCGGCCGCGTGGAGATCGAGGAGACCGACAAGGCTCGCAAGGTGCTGATCACCCCGGACGACGGCTCCGAGGTCATCGAGTACCCCGTCAGCCGGCGCTCGCGCCTGCTGGTCCAGGACGGCGACCACATCGACGTCGGCGAGATGCTCACCGTCGGTACGCCGGACCCCAAGGAGGTGCTCCGCATCCTCGGTGTTCGCCAGGCTCAGCAGCACCTCGTCGACGAGGTCCAGGCGGTCTACCGCAGCCAGGGTGTGTCGATCCACGACAAGCACATCGAGATCATCGTGCGGCAGATGCTTCGCCGGGTGACGGTCATCGAGTCGGGCGAGACGAACCTGCTGCCGTCCGACCTGGTCGACCGGGCCCGCTTCGAGGAGGAGAACCGCCGGGTTCTCTCCGAGGGCGGCAAGCCGGCGTCGGGTCGGCCGGAGCTGATGGGCATCACCAAGGCCTCGCTCGCAACCGAGTCGTGGCTGTCGGCGGCCTCCTTCCAGGAGACCACCCGGGTGCTCACCGACGCGGCGATCCACGGGCGCAGCGACTCGTTGCGTGGCCTGAAGGAGAACGTGATCATCGGAAAGCTGATCCCGGCGGGCACCGGTCTCGAGCGGTACCGCAACATCCGGGTGGAGCCGACCGAGGAGGCCCGCGCCGCGGCGTACTCCGTTGCGGACTACGGCTCCTACGACTACGAGTTCGGCAACGGCACCGGTCAGGCCGTCGCCCTGGACGACTTCGACTTTGGTTCGTACCAGAACTGAGCGGCCGCGATCCGAGCTTGCTCGGGTCAAGATCCAGACGCGAAGGTTGAGGAGCGTCGACGCAGACCGCGCGGCAGCGCGGGATGCGTGACGCGTCTCGAAACCGATGACCACCCGTCACTGGACCCGGTCGCACCGACCGGGGTCCTGTGCGTTCTGTGAAAGGCTCCCGGCATGGAGGGGCATGACTGACCGTGACTGACGCTGTGACCGACCGGGGGACCGATCGGACCTATCGGGCCGTCAACCTGCTCGGCCGCACCCTGATGCGGGCGCTCGGGCTCACGGTTCGGTCCTCCGGCACCGAGCATCTCCCGGAGAGCGGACCCGTGATCCTGGCGATGACCCATGTCTCCTACCCGGACTTCGTGTTCGTGGAGAAGGCGGCCGTCGAGCGCGGACGCTACGTGCGGTTCATGTGCCGTCACGACATCTGGGTCGGGCCGGTCGCGTGGGGAATGGACCGGATGCGGCACATCCCGGTCAACCGGGAGACACCGGCGTACTCCTATCTGGTCGCCCGCCAGCGGCTCCGCGAGGGTGAGGCGATCGGGATCTTCCCCGAGGCCGGGATCTCCTACTCCTACACGGTTCGCGGCCTGATGCGCGGCGTGGCGGCGCTGGCGCGGGAGACCGGCGCCCCGGTCGTGCCGGTCGCCGTGTGGGGCTCGCAGCGGATCTACAGCGTGGGCCGGCTCGTGAACGGAAAGGAGCCGAGGCCGAGCTTCAAGCGCCGCCGGCTGGTGGACGTCCGGTTCGGGTCCCCGATGGCCTGTGCCGCTGACGAGGACCTGACCGAGTGGACGATCGGGCTGGGACACCGGATGACCGAGCTGCTCGAGGAACTCCAGATGCTGCCGGAACACCGGCCGGCGCCGGGAGAGGACGCTCCCTGGTATCCAGCGCACCTCGGGGGGTCGGCTCCCGATCGGGCGGAGGCCGTTGAGTACGACGTGCTGCCTCGCGCCGCGATCAGCCCGACGTGGGGCCCACCGGCTTCTTGAGCTCGGTCCCGCCCGGATCCTGCCGTTCCCGGTGGCGCTTGACGGAGTTGACCGGATCCACAGCCCAGATCAGGACGCGGCGTACCGGCGGGCTGGCCAGGAGCAGGGCGAGCCCGATGGCCGCGACGGTGGTGGCCGGCAGCGCGAGGTCCGGGTGTCGCTCGCTCCACTCCTGCCAGCCGGCGTACTCGCCGAACCGGATCGCGAAGCCGTGGAAGAGATAGACGACGAGGGTGGCGGCTCCCATCCGTGAGTACCAGCCGCCGCGACGCGGGACGAGGACCAGCACGCTGAGCGTGCCGAGCAGGCCGATCGCCATCACGAGCAACCGGATCCGCATGGCGTCCTCCGTCGGCCAGTCCAGGTCGCGGTACCCGGCGTCGTAGAGCAGGAAGGCGGTCCGGGCCCAGTCATCGATGTGCCCGGCGAAGATGAAGATCCAGACGAGAGCCGCGCCGGCGATCGGGCGCAGCCACCAGAACCTCAGCAGGTCGAGCTTTGCCTTGTCGAGATGCAGCCCGATCACGAAGAACGGCAGCAGACCCAGGATGCGCGGCAGGCAGAAGTACGGCACGGTGGTCAGCCCGCCTATCAGGCTGATCACGACCGAGGCCGGAATCCACAGCCAGTGCCGCTTGAGCACGGGCGCGGCCAGCCGCCACACGAAGATCACCGGGAGGTACCACATCGCCCAGTGCGGCACGAGCAGGACCGGGCCACTCTCGTGCTGGTCCAGGGCGGCGCGGAAGTAGAAGAGCGCCGGCTCGAAGATGAGGTACGGCAGGGCGATGGTCGTGAAGAGGGACCGCAGGTGCCGCCGGTCCCAGACGAAGCTCCGCGAGAGGTAGCCCGAGATCAGCACGAAAGCCGGAATGTGCCAGAAGTAGAGGGCGTCGTAGGCCCACTGGTCGTTCTCGGTCCACGCGAGCAGCCCCCAGCTGTGCCCGATCACGACCAGGGTCACCAACGTCATCTTGACGTTGTCGAGCCACGGGTCGCGCTGGGTGGGGGGCATCGAACCACCGTAGCGAGGGTCTGGTGAGCGAGACGCCTTAGGGTTGGCGCATGGCGAGGTACCCACGACGGCAACGAGTGGCCGCCTACGCCGTCATCCTGAGGGAGGACCAGATCCTGCTCAGCCGGCTTGCGCCGCGGGTCTCCCGCGACGAACTGTGGACGCTTCCGGGCGGTGGGCTCGACCATGGTGAGGACCCGCGCGACGCCGTCCTCCGCGAGATCCACGAGGAGACCGGCCTCGACGCGACGGTGGGGGAGACCGCCCGGGTCTACTCGGCGCACATCCCCGGTGCCTGGCGCGACGGGGTGCAGGTCGACGCGCACGCCCTCCGGATCGTGTACGACGGCTGGGTGCCGATGGATGCGCCCGAACCCCGGGTCCTCGAGGTGGACGGGTCGACCGTCGAGGCGGCCTGGATCCCGGTCGCCGACGTGCTCTCGGGCGCCCGGCCGGTGGTGCCGATGGTGGCCGAGGCGCTGGTCGACCACCGGCCGTACCAACTCCAGCGAGTGGCTGTCTATGCGTTGATCCGGCGGCCCGACGCGGTGCTGCTGACCCGGAACTCGCGCAAGGGTCCCTACCCGGGGATGTGGACGCTGCCGGGCGGCGGGATCGACCACGGGGAGCCTCCCGCCGTCGCCCTCGCCCGCGAGGTGCACGAGGAGTGCGGGGTCGACTGCGAGGTCGGCGCCCTGATCGACGTCCACGACCTGCACTTCAGCGGGACGGCGCCGAGCGGCCGGTTCGAGGACTTCCACGGCGTACACCTGATCTTCGAGTCGACCGTCGACGCCGACGCGGAGCCGCGCGTCCTGGAGGTGGACGGCACGACCGACGCCGCGGCCTGGGTGAGTCTCGAGGACATCGAGTCGGGCGCCGTGGCGGTGCTGGACGTGGTCAGGCACGCGCTCGACGCCAAGTAGGTTTGTCCCCGTGGCTTCCGAGACCGTCTTCACCTACGGGGCACCCGGTCTGAAGTTCGGGTCCGGGTCCTCGTCGGAGATCGGCTTCGACCTGGCGTCGTACGACGCCCGCCGGGTGCTGGTCATCACCGACTCGGGGGTGGCCGCAACCGGTCATCCGTCCCGGATCGCCTCCGAGATCGCGACCTGCGGGATCTCGGTCGTGGTCTTCGATGGCGTCCACGTCGAACCGACCGACGAGTCGCTGGTCAGGGCCGTCGAGTTCGCCCGGTCCGAGGGGCCGTTCGACGCGTTCGTGGCGGTCGGCGGTGGATCCTCGATCGACACCGCGAAGGCGGTCAACCTGCTCACGACCAACCCGGGTGAGCTGACGGACTACCTCAACGCGCCAGTCGGCAAGGCGCTCGCGCCGATCCACCCGCTGAGGCCGCTGGTCGCCGTACCCACCACGACCGGGACGGGCAGCGAGAGCACCACGATCTGCGTGCTCGACGTGCTGTCGCTGAAGGTCAAGACCGGGATCTCGCACCCGCGGCTGCGGCCCACGCTCGCCGTCGTCGACCCTGACCTCACCATGACCCAGCCGGCGATGGTGACGGCCGCGGCGGGGATGGACATCCTGTGTCACGCGCTGGAGAGCTACACGGCCCGCTGGTTCGCCTCGTTCCCGGCCAAGACCGCTGAGCAGCGGGTGCCCTACTGCGGCGCGAACCCCATCGCAGACATGTGGTCGGAGAAGGCGCTGCGGCTGCTGGCCTCGTCGTTCCGGACGGCAGTGCGCGACGGCTCCGATGCGCCGGCCCGCGAGGAGATGGCGCTGGCCGCCACCTTCGCCGGCATGGGGTTCGGGAACGCCGGCGTACACATCCCGCACGCCAACGCCTACCCGATCGCGGGCCGGGTCCGCGACTACACTCCGCCCGGCTATCCGGCGGACGAGGCGATCGTGCCGCACGGGATGGCGGTGTCGCTGACCGCGCCCGCGGCGTTCGGATTCACGTTCTCCTCGGCTCCCGACCGGCACCTCCGCGCGGCCGAGCTCCTGGGGCACGCCGGGGCGCCGTCTGCCGTCCGCGCTGCCCGCACTCCTGGTCGGCGCTGATGCGCGACATCGGCCTGCCCAACGGATTGTCGGCCGTCGGCTACGGCGCCGCCGACGTCGATGACCTCGTCGAGGGCTCGCTCAAGCAGCAGCGCCTGCTCGCGACCGCTCCGCGCGAGGTGACCGGGGAGGACCTGGCCGGGATCTTTGCCGCGTCGATGGACCTGTGGTGAACGATGTCGCCGCGGCGCTGCGCCGCGCAGGTGTCACCGATGTCGACGACTCCACCCTGGCGCGGGCGCTCTACTCCTCCGATGCGTCGATCTACCGGGTCGTTCCCCAGGTGGTGGTCCGGCCGCGCTCGACCGACGAGATCCACGCGGTGCTGGAGGTGGCCCGCGCGTCGGGGGCGCCGGTGACGATGCGCGGGGCCGGGACGTCGATCGCCGGCAACGCGGTCGGACCGGGCATCGTCGTGGACACCTCCAGGTATCTCAACCGGGTGCTCTCGGTCGACCCGGACGCCCGGACCGCGACCGTCCAGCCCGGCGTCGTACACGCAGTGCTCCAGCGGGCTGCCGCACCACACGGACTGAGGTTCGGCCCGGACCCCTCCACCCACACCCGCTGCACCATCGGCGGGATGATCGGCAACAACGCCTGCGGGTCCCGCGCCCTGGGTTACGGCCGCACCTCGGACAACGTGGAAGACCTGACCGTGGTCCTCGGGACCGGCGAAACCATGCCGAGTCGTCGTAACTTACGACGACTCGCGGAAGATGCGACGACTCGGCGGGTTGATGAGCTCGGTGGAGGGGCACCTGGCGCACATCCGGACCTCGTTCGGGCAGTTCAGCCGGCAGGTGAGTGGATATGCGATGGAGCAGCTGCTCCCGGAGAACGGGCGCCGGTTCGACCGGTTCCTGGTGGGGTCGGAGGGCACGCTGGGGATCGTTCTCGAGGCGACCATGCGGCTGGTCGAGGACGCACCTGCCCGCGCCCTCGCCGTCCTCGGCTATCCGTCGATGGTCGAGGCCGCCGACGCCGTGCCGAGCTTGTTGGTCTCGACAGGCTCGACCGACGGGAGGGGCTCGACCACCGGGGGGCTGGTCGCGAGGGCTGGTGGCCTGCGAGGGGCTGGACTCGCGGATCGTCGACGTGGTGCGGGCGCAACGGGGGAGCGTGCCGGACCTGCCGCGCGGCGCGGGCTGGCTGTTCGCCGAGGTCACCGCCGCCACTCGCGCGGAGGCCGAGTCGCTTGCGAGCGCGGTGCTCGGCGATGCCGGCGCGGTCGACGGCCGCGTGGTGGCCGATCCGGCCGAGATGGCCGCGCTGTGGCGGATCCGCGAGGACGGCGCTGGGCTGGCTGCGCGTTCCCTGACCCGGCCGGCGCACTCCGGCTGGGAGGACGCAGCGGTCCCGCCGGCGCAGCTCGGCGCCTACCTCCGCGAGTTCGACGACCTGCTCAAGCAGTACGGCCTGGACGGGGTGCCCTACGGGCACTTCGGGGACGGCTGCGTGCACGTTCGGATCGACTTCGAGTTCGAGGACCAGGGCCGCCGGTTCCGCGAGTTCCTGCTCGACTCGGCTCGGCTGGTCGCGGCGTACGGCGGTTCGCTGTCCGGCGAGCACGGCGACGGCAGGGCCAGGTCCGAGCTCCTGCCGCTGATGTACGACGAGCAGTCGATCAAGCTCTTCGGGGCGGTGAAGGCGATCTGCGACCCTGACAACCTGCTCAACCCCGGCGTGCTCGTCGACCCGGCTCCTGTCGACGCCGATCTGCGGCCCGGGCGGCCGGTCCATTCCCCGCGGCCGTTGCTGCGGCTCACCCACGACGCCGGCTCGCTTGGCGATGCCGTGCACCGCTGCACCGGAGTCGGCAAATGTCGGGCCGACAATACGCGGCGCCGGCGGCGTGATGTGCCCGTCGTACCTCGCGACGAAGGACGAGAAGGACTCCACGCGCGGCCGGGCCCGGGTGCTCCAGGAAGCCCTCGACGGAACCCTGGTCGACGGTCTCGGCGACCCGGCCGTGAGTGAGGCGCTCGATCTGTGCCTGTCCTGCAAGGGCTGCGCACGGGACTGCCCGACCGGCATCGACATGGCGACCTACAAGTCGGAGGCCCTGCACCAGAAGTACGCGGGCAAGGTGCGACCGCGCTCCCACTACACGCTGGGCCGACTCCCGACCTGGGCCGGGCTGGCCGGACCGGTGGCGAGACCGCTGAACCGGATCCTGAAGCTCGGACCCGTCGCCGCCCTCGCCAAGGCCACTGCCGGGATCGACCAGCGGCGGTCGCTGCCCGAGTTCGCGCCGGTTTCGTTGCGTCGCTCGGTGGTCTTCGAGACGGCGCCGAGCGCGACCAACGGGCGAGCCCGACGTCTGGATCTGGGCCGACTCGTTCACCGACCGCTTCCGGCCCGAGAGCGGGCGAGCGGCGATCGCGGTGCTCGCGGCGGCGGGACGCACCGCCCGGGTCATCGACGAGGACGCCTGCTGCGGGCTGACCTGGATCACCACCGGCCAGCTGACCAGAGCCCGCAAGATCGTGGCGAGGACGGTCGCGACACTTCATCCCTACGTCGCCAGCGGGGTGCCCGTGATCGGGCTCGAGCCGTCATGTCTGGCAACGTTGCGCTCCGACGCGGTCGAGCTGACCGACGACCCGCGGGCCGTCGAGGTCGCGGCCGGCGTGAAGACGCTGGCCGAACACCTCACCTCGATTGACTGGACCCCGCCCGACCTCACCGGTGTCGAAATCGTGGCGCAGCCGCACTGCCATCACGCCAGCGTCCTCGGCTGGGAAGCCGACGAGGCGCTGCTGCGCAAGGCCGGCGCGCGGCTGACCCGGGTGGGTGGCTGTTGCGGGCTGGCGGGCAACTTCGGGGTCGAGAAGGGGCACTACGAGGTGTCGGTGGCGGTCGCGGAGACGGCACTGCTGCCCGCCGTACGGGCCCACCCCGATGCGCTCGTCCTCGCCGACGGCATGTCCTGCCGGATCCAGCTCGACGACCTGGCAGGAGTTCGCGGTTTGCATCTCGCGGAGCTGCTCGCCGATAAACTCCGGCCATGAGCCCCCGCAACCGCCGACTGGTCATCCCCGTGGCGCTCGGAGGGCTGATCGTGCTCGTGGTGATTGCGGCGTTGATCAAATGAGGGTTGATCAAATGAGGCTGGTCAGGTGAGCGAGCCCCTGCTCCGCGCGCTGTCTCGGATGCGCGCATTGATCCTCGACGACGCCGCGCTCGTCCGCGCGGTTGCGTCCGGACGCCAGCGTGGCCAGGAGACGACCTGGAAGCGCGCCGAGCTCCGCTATGTCGACCTGAAAGCCGGACGCCACCTGCAGATCACGACGTACGACGCCACGCAGGCCCACACCGCCAACCACGCGGCCGGCTCGGACGCGCGCGACGCCGTCGACGACCTGCTCGACCAGCCGTTCTCGAACTGGCACGTCGAGACCAACACCCAGCAGCACCAGGTCCGGGTGACCAAGAAGCTCGAGGCAGTCGTGCACACCACCGATCGGGTGGACGAGGTCGAGGCCCACCGTGGCCACGACCTGCCGAAGGAACGGCTGCTCCCCGAGGACGACCCCGTGTTCGTGGCGCTGGGCCTCTCCGACGAACGCGGCCGGATGAAGCCGAGCCGGCAGGCGAAGTACCGTCAGGTCGAGGAGTTCCTGCGACTCCTCGACGCCGCGATCACCGACGCGCTGACGAGGGGGCAGCTGCGAACCCCGACCATCGAGGATCCGCTGCGGATCGTGGACCTCGGGTGCGGCAACGCCTACCTCACGTTCACCGCCGAGCGGTTCCTGACCCACGTCCGCGGCCTGCCGGTGCGGCTGACCGGCATCGACGTCCGCGAGCAGTCCCGCGACCACAACAGCGCACTCGCCGCAGAGCTCGGGGTCGACGCCGAGTTCGTCGTCGGCAGCATCGCCGGGGCGGAGCCGCCGACGCCACCGGAGGTGGTGCTGGCGCTGCACGCGTGCGACACCGCCACCGACGAGGCCATCGCCAGAGCCGTCGAGTGGCAGGCGCCGCTGGTCCTGGCCGCGCCCTGCTGCCACCACGACATCGCGGCACAGCTGCGGCGCAACCCGACGCCCGCGCCGTACTCGATGCTGACCAGGCACGGGATCCTGCGCGAGCGGTTCGCCGACACCCTCACCGATGCGCTGCGCGCCTCGCTGCTGCGGCTGCAGGGTTACAGCGTCGACGTGGTCGAGTTCGTCGAGAGCCAGCACACCCCCCGCAACACGCTGCTGCGCGCCGTACGCACCGGCAAACCGGTCAAGGGCGGCAACGTCCGCAAGGAGTACGACGACCTCGTCGCCACCTGGGCCGTCCGGCCGAAGCTCGCCGAACTGCTGGAGCGTGTCCATGCGTAGGTCGTACGTCGTGATCTTCGTCGGGTGCATCCTCGGAGCCGCTACTCCCGCGGCCGCGGGGCCCGACAAGGACGTCGTGGTGACCGTCCAGGACCCGAGGATCATCGAGTCCAGCGGCCTGATTGCCCGAGACGGGGACTTCCTGACCGTCAACGACTCCGGAGACTCGGGTCGGGTCTTCGTGGTCGACGGCAAGACCGGGCAGACCATCGGCGTGACCTCGTGGTCCGACTCCGCCAGTGACGTGGAGGCGATCGCTCCCGCCGGCGGCGACCGGATCTGGGTCGGGGACATCGGCGACAACGACGCAGGACCGCCGGTGGATCGAGGTGACCCGGCTGCCGGTCGCAGGAGGGCGACCGGGCGCAGGCCGGCCAGACGTTTCGGCTCGCCTACCCGGACGGTGCGCGCGATGCCGAGGCCCTGCTCGTGCACCCGGTGACCGGACGGGTGTACGTCGCCAGCAAGCTCCTGCTGGCCGACGGGCAGCTGTACGAGGCGCCGCAGACGCTCGACCCGGTCAGGGTCAACAGACTGAAGTCGATCGGCAAGGTGGGCAGCTTCATCACCGACGGCGCGTTCTTCCCCGATGGCAGGCACCTGATCCTTCGTGGCTACGGACGGGCGACGATCTACTCGTTCCCCAAGCTGAAGGTCGTCGGCTCCATCGACCTGCCCGCAGAGCGGCAGGGTGAGGGCATCGCGGTCTCCGCAGACGGCCAGATCTTCATCAGCTCCGAGGGCACGAACCAGCCCGTGCTCCGGGTCAAGGTCCCGGCGTCCCTGCGCAAGCACCTGCGGCCGCCGCCCCCGCCGTCCCGTATCGACCGGCTCCACCCCGGCTTCCCCGTCGGAGTCCCCGTCGGACGCCAGTCGGACCCGGGCGATGCCGGGTGACGCCGACCGCCCCGATGGTGCCCGAGCGTTACCGTTGGTCGCCGGGAGTGGCCGGCGTGGGCCTGATGATCGGCACCGGCTGGTATCTGCGTCGGTGGAGCCGGATGTGAGGGGTGGGGACATGCGGATCACCGTGGTCGAGGGCGACATCACGACCCAGGACGTCGACGCGGTCGTCAACGCCGCCAACAGCCGGATGCGTGGTGGCGGCGGAGTCGACGGAGCGATCCACTCGGCCGGCGGCCCCGCCGTCCTGGCCGACTGCGTCGCCCGGTTCCCGGACGGGCTGCCGACCGGGCAGGCCGGGTGGACGACCGCAGGCGAGATGCCGGCCCGCTGGGTCATCCACGTGGTCGGGCCCAACTTCCGCGCCGGCCAGACCGACCGGACCCTGCTGACATCCTGCTACGCCAACGCCCTCCGGGTGGCTGACGAGCTCGGCGCCCGGACGGTTGCGTTCCCGCTGGTGTCCGCCGGGGTCTACGGCTGGCCGATGGACGACGCGATCGCCGCCGCCGTCGAGACTCTCCGGGACACCCCCACCACCGTCGAAGAGGCCCGCCTGGTCGCCTTCGGCAGGTCGACGTACGACCTGATTGCTGCTGCGCTGACACGTTGATCGAGCTATGGTTCCGTTGATCGAGCTTGTCGAGATCATGGCTCTCGACAAGCTCGACCACCGAGGGGACCAGCTCGACCACCGAGGGGACATACTCGACCACCGCGCGCGGTCAGAGGTGGTCGACGACGTGGTCGATGCAGGCGGTGAGGGCCTCGATGTCGGCCGGGTCGATCGCGGGGTACATCGCGATCCGGAGCTGGTTGCGGCCCAGCTTGCGATAGGGCTCGGTGTCGACGATGCCGTTGGCGCGCAGGGTCGCGGCAACCCGGTCGGCATCGATGGCATCGTCGAAGTCGATCGTGCCGATGACCAGCGAGCGCGCGTCCGGATCGGTGACGTACGGCGTGGTGTACGACGTCTTCTCGGCCCAGCCGTAGAGCGTGTCGGACGACGCGGTCGTGCGGGCGACCATGCCGGCCAGCCCACCATTGCCGTTCATCCAGTCCAGCTGCTCGCGCATCAGGAACAGGGTGGCCAGCGACGGGGTGTTGTAGGTCTGGTTCTTGCGCGAGTTGTCGATCGCAGTCGGCAGATCGAAGAACGCCGGGATCCAGCGGCCCGAGGCGGCGATCTCGTCCGCGCGTGCGAGCGCGGCCGGGGACATCAGCGCGAGCCACAGGCCGCCGTCGGAGGCGAACGACTTCTGCGGGGCGAAGTAGTAGCAGTCCACCTCCGCGAGGTCGACGGGCAGCCCGCCGGCGCCGGAGGTGGCGTCGATGAGCACGAGCGAGCCGTCGTCCGCGACCCGCTTGACCGGCGCCATCACGCCGGTCGAGGTCTCGTTGTGGGCCCAGGCATAGACGTCGACCCCGTCCTCGGCCACCGCCACCGGCCGAGAGCCCGGGTCGGCCTCGATCACCGAGGGAGTCGGCGAGGAACGGAGCGGCGTTCGACGGCCTTGGCGAACTTCGCGGAGAACTCGCCGAACGACAGGTGCTGACTCCTCTCCCGGATCAGGCCGAAGCAGGCGACGTCCCAGAAAGCCGTCGCGCCGCCGTTGCCGAGCACGACCTCGTAGCCGTCGGGGAGGCTGAACAGGTCGGCGAGGCCGGATCGCACCCGACCGACCAGGTCGCGGATCGGTGCCTGCCGGTGCGACGTACCCATCAGCGAGGTGCCCGTGGCGGCCAGCGCGTCGAGGTGCGACGTCTGGATCTTGGACGGTCCCGCCCCGAACCGGCCGTCGGCCGGCTTGATCGAGTCTGGGATCGCGATGGCGTCGTTCACTGGGCAACCTTCTTCGAGTTCTGGGAATCTCTGACGACGCTGTCAGCCGGCGCCCATTGTGTCACCCAGCAGCGACGCGATGACCGAGGCGTCCATCGTGAAGATGCGACGACTCGGCCAGTCACGGCCGCGGATGGATCTAGTCTCGACACATGATCACCGCACTGCACACCCTGGTGTACGCCGAGGACCCCGACGCTGCTCGCGCGTTCTTCCGTGACGTCCTCCAGCTGCCCGGCGCCGACACCGGCGGCGGCTGGCTGATCTTCAAGTCCGGGCCGAGCGAGCTCGGGGTACATCCCAGCTCGTGGGAGTACGGCGGCGAGTCCGGCGGGACGGACCAGCGGTACGACCTGTCCCTGATGTGTGACGACCTCGCCGCCACCATGGCCGAGCTCACCGACCGCGGCGCCGAGTTCGACGGCGAGATCGTCGAGCAGCAGTGGGGCTCCACGGTGCAGCTCTCGGTGCCTGGCGCCGGGACCATGACGCTCTACCAGCCGAACTACGACGCCCCGGCGACGTCCGAAAGTGACGTCCTGGTCTGGTGAGGATCGAGGTCATCCGGCAGATCCGCGGCGCCCCGACGCGT
Organism: uncultured Actinomycetota bacterium; assembly: GCA_963719255.1. Taxonomy (GTDB): domain Bacteria; phylum Actinomycetota; class Actinomycetes; order Propionibacteriales; family Nocardioidaceae; genus Nocardioides. The sequence continues at coordinate 19,489 of CAVRBN010000069.1, forward strand.
CGCCAGCAAGCTGGTCACGGTCACCGTGGCCAGGATGGCGATGATCACCGCGAGCGAGGCCAGCGTGGGGATCTCGGGCACTGCCGCCCAGTGGAGGTGCGCCCAGTGCAGCGCCAGCTTGATGCCGATGAAGCCGAGGATCGCGGCCAGTCCGTAGCCGAGGTGCACCAGCTTGCTCAGCGCCGCTGCGAGCACGAAGTACAGCGCCCGCAGCCCCAGCAGGGCGAAGGCGTTGGTCGCGAAGACCAGATAGGGGTCCCCGGTGATGCCGTAGACCGCCGGCACCGAGTCGATCGCGAACACGATGTCGGTGGCGAAGACGGCCACCACGACCAGGGCGAACGGGGTCAGCGCACGTCGCCCCGCCCGCAGTCACCGTGAGCCGTGGGCCGTCGTACTCCTCGGTGACGGGCAGGAAGCGCCGGACGAGCGCGATGCTGCGCATCTTCGACACGTCCACGTCATGCTGGTCCGTCAGGGTGTCCCGGAGCACCTTGACCCCCGTGGCCAGCAGGACCAGCCCGAACACCAGGAACACCCAGTCGAAGGCCGACAGCGCCGCCGCGCCCAGCGCGATGAACAGGCCGCGGAGGACCAGGGCCCCGACGATGCCGTAGAGCAGGACCCGCTGTTGCAGCGCCTTCGGAACGGCGAAGGCACCGAGCAGCAGCATGAAGACGAACAGGTTGTCGACGCTGAGCGTCTTCTCGACCAGGTAGCCCGTGTAGTACTCGACGCCCCGGTCGCCGCCGTGCTGCGCCCACACGTAGCCGCCGAACAGCAGCGGGAGGGCGACGTAGAACGCCGACCAGGCCAGGGCCTCCCTCATGGAGACCTCGTGGGGCTTGCGGGTGGCGACGAAGTCGACGACGAGCAGCGCTAGTACGGCGCCGATGGTCAGGGCCCAGAGGGTGGGGGTGGCGATCGAGTCGATCATGAGAGCTCCTCAGACGGATGGTCTGAGGTCTCCCTCGCCCGCACGGGCCGGGCGTCCACCCGAAGCACCTGTGGAGGTGCCGTGATGACCGGGTGGAGCTTGACGAGGTACTCCCCTCGCCGGCCATTCTACGGGGCCGGCGAGGGGAGCACGAAATCAGACGACGTCGCGGCGCCGGACCAGCAGCAGGGCGACGGCGGGCAGCAGGACGACGTACGCCGCCAACACCCAGGTGGCCTGCCCCGCCGACAGGGTGTCGACCACGCCTGGAGTGCCGTCGCCGCCGGGCTGCACTCCCACGATGGACCCGACCAGCGAACCAGCGGCAGTGCCGGGAAGCACGTGGGTGAAGGCCTCGACGGGTGAGAGCAGGGTGCCGACGCCCCGCAGCAGGTTCTCGATCACCAGCGCCCAGACCAGTCCGAGACCGACCGACAGGGCCGGCCCACGGGCGACGGTGCCGAGGAAGAAGCCGGCGAGCGCCCACATCTCGAGGACCGCGAGGCCGGTGCCGGCACCCTGGAGGAAGTCGACCGCGGTGGGCCACACGACCGCCTGGGACTCCAGCGCGGCGATGCCCAGCGAGAGGCCGAAGCACATCACCACGGTCGCGGCGATCAGGGCAACCACCGCCAGGCTGAGCGCGACCAGGGAGCCGAGCGTGACCGAGGTGCGCGACGGGCCCTGGGTGTAGACCGTCTTCCAGGTCCCCCAGCCGTAGCCGCTGCCCGCGACCAGTGCGCCGAGGACCATCATCAGCGCGCCGCCGAACATCGGGGTGCCCTCGATCAGGACACTCGGCACGTTCGCGGGCATCAACTCGGCCAGCAGCGACGCGGCCGTCGCGCCCTCGTTGGAGAAGCTGTTGTCGCCGGTCGCGTAGGACAGGTAGTTGAAGAGATACCCGAACATCGCGGCCAGGAACAGCCAGGCCCCCGCCGTCACCCAGACCGCCGGCCACTTGCGCAGCCGGAGCAGTTCCGCACGGGTGCTCGCGTAGATGGCACTGCGCCTGGCTTCGTACAGCCTTGGTTCCCTGTCCTCAATCACAGTGCTGGTCATCACACTGCCTCCAATTCACGCTTGGTCATCTCGAAGAAGACTTCTTCCAGGGTTCGTTCGCCGGTGGCCACCTCGTGGACGTCGACCCCGTCGGCGACCAGCGCCCGGGTGAGCTCGGGGGCGTCGGAGCCGGCGGTCACCACGACGTACTCGCCGTCGAGGTGTACGGCGTCGTCGCCGGCGACCCGCATCGCGGTGGCCAGCGCCCGGTCGAGGGGTACGCCGCGCACCCGCAGCGTCGTCGCGCCGCGGAGCTCGGCGACGGTCGCCTCGTTGAGCAGCTTGCCGTCGTTGATCACGCCGACGCGGTCACAGATGTCCTGGACCTCGGCCAGCAGGTGGCTGGACAGCACGACCGTCTGCCCGCCCCGCGCCAGCTCGACGATCAGCGACCGCATGTCGGCCATCCCGGCCGGGTCGAGGCCGTTGGTCGGCTCGTCGAGGATGATCAGCTCCGGGTCGCCCATCAGGGCCGAGGCGACGCCGAGGCGCTGCTTCATGCCGAGCGAGTAGGACTTGAACTTGTCCCCGCCCCGGTCGCTGAGGTCGACCCGCTCCAGGGCCTCGCCGACGACACTGTCCGACAGCCCGGCGTAGCGGGCCATCACCCGCAGGTTGTCGCGGCCGGACAGGTTCGGGTAGAAGCCGGGTCCCTCGATCAGGGCGCCGACCCGAGCGGTCACCGCCGGGTCGCCGGGCGCGCTGCCCAGCACCTCGGCCGTGCCGCCGGTCGGCCGGATCAGGCCGAGCAGCATCCGCAGCGTGGTCGTCTTGCCCGCCCCGTTGGGACCGAGGAAGCCGTAGACCTCACCGCGCTTCACGGTCATGGCGACGTGGTCGACGGCCAGCCGGTCGTCGTACGTCTTGGTCAGCTCGTTGGTCTTGACTACTAGTTCGTTCATGGCTCCAGCGTCCGCGGTTCGCGGCGCCGGGTCGTCCGCCGGTGGGCGGCTCGTGCTCTACGCAGGTTTGCGTACGGCGATCCCGCCGCTCGGCGTACGCGGCCGAGGTCGCCGCGCCCTAGGCTCGGGCCCATGTCGCAGCGGAGGATGAAGGACGCCCCGATGAGGGACGCCCTGTGGGTCGTCCCGCTGACGCTGTTCGTCATGCTCGGCACGTTCTTCTCCGACGGCGGACATGACGGGCTCACGGCGTGGCAGTGGGTCTCGGTGCCGCTCGCCGGGCTGGCCGGCCTCTCCCTCCTGCTCGCCAGGTCGGCACCGACGCTGGCCGTGATGCTGACGGGACTGTTCGCCGGCGTCTTCTTCGCGTGCGGCTTCGATGACGGCCCGATCTATCTTCCGGTCTTCATCGGGTCGTTCGCCGTTGGCGCGTTCCGCTGCGGTTCGCCGCTGGGTGCCGTGGTTCGCAGGCTCGATGGCGCTCGTGCTGCTCGGCATGGCGATCCGGGCGGTGACCACCGAGCTGGGCTGGTGGCAGCCGCTCGGCCAGTCGATCGGCGTCACGGCGGTGGCCGCGACCGCGGCGAGCGTCGGGTCCCTGATCAGCAGCCGGCAGCAGACCGAGCACGAGCGGCTGGCCCGCGTTGCCACCGAGGAACAGCTGCGGATGGCCCAGGACCTGCACGACGGCGTCGGTCACGGGCTGGCGGTGATCGCCATGCAGGCCGGGGTCGCACTCCACGTGCTGGAGAAGGACCCCGCCGCCGCCCGCCAGTCGCTCGAGGCGATCCGGGAGACCAGCAGGGAGTCGCTGGACTCGCTGCGTGCCGAGCTGTCCCGGCTGTCAGGTGCGGCGCCGCGGACCCCGCGTCGGGGGCTGGCGGACCTCGACGTACTCGTGGAACGGGTGGGTGCGGCCGCAGGGCTCGACGTCGACGTACGCCGGTCAGGATCTCGTCCGTCGAGACCGCTCGAGCCGGCCGTCGACGCCGCGGCGTACGCGATCGTCCAGGAGTCGCTGACCAACGTCCTGCGGCATGCGTCGGCACGGAACATCGTGGTCGAGATCGATGCGGCCGACGAGCTGCGGCTGCGCGTCACCGACGACGGCCGTGGGGGAACGGTGCACGATGAGGGCATGGGACTGCCCGGCATGCGCGAGCGCGTCGAGGCTCTCGGCGGCTCGTTCACCGCCGGCCCGCGCGCCGAGGGCGGCTTCGAGGTAAGCTGCGGTGATCCCCCTGTGAAACAAGGTGCGCAGTGATCAAGGTGGCGGTGGTCGACGACCAGGCGCTGGTCCGGGTGGGCCTGCGCACCCTGCTCGGGTCCGAGGAGGACCTCTCGCTGGTGGGGGAGGCGGCCGACGGGCGCCAGGGTCTGAGCATGATCCGGCGTACGTCGCCCGACGTTGTCCTGTGCGACATCCGGATGCCGGTTCTCGACGGCCTGGGCCTGCTGCGCGAGGTGACCTCGGACCCCGCGCTGGCCGAGGTCCGGGTGGTGATGCTGACGACCTTCGAGCTCGACGAGTACGTCTTCGAGGCGCTCCGCCATGGTGCGTCCGGCTTCCTGCTCAAGGACGCCGACCCGGTGTCGCTGCTCGACGCGGTCCGGGTCGTCGCCGACGGCGGGTCGTTGCTGGCACCGTCGGTGACGCGTCGGGTGATCGACTCGTTCGCCGGAGCCCGTCGTACGCCGCATCCGCAGCTGGACCAGCTCACCGACCGCGAACGCGAGATGGTCGCCTGGGTCGCCACCGGCAGGTCCAACCAGGAGATCGCCGAGGAGCTGGTGGTCAGTCCGGACACCGTGCGTACCCATGTCTCCCGGGCGATGGTCAAGCTCGCCGCCCGGGACCGCGCGCAACTGGTGGTGTTCGCGATCCAGAGCGGCCTCGAACCCCCGGCCGGTTAGGGTCGGTTAGGGTCGGGGGCCATGAGCCAGCTGTGGGACGCCGAGGCCGACACCTTCGACGACGAACCGGACCACGGGCTCGCCGACCCGCAGACCCGGGCCGCCTGGCGCGACCTGCTGCTCGGCGTCCTGCCGCCCACGCCCGCCCGGATCGCCGACCTGGGCTGCGGCACGGGCACCCTTTCCGGGCTGCTGGTCGACGAGGGCTACTCCGTCGACGGGCTCGACTTCTCGCCCGAGATGATCCAGCGGGCCCGGCGGAAGGTCCCGGAGTCGACGTTCGTGGTCGGCGACGCCTCGGCGCCCGACCTCGAGCCCGCGTCGTACGACGTGGTGCTCAGTCGTCATGTGCTGTGGGCTCTTCCCGACCCCGTGGCCGCATTCGCCAAGTGGGTCGACCTGCTCAAGCCGGGAGGGTCGGTCGTGCTCGTCGAGGGGTCCTGGTCGACTGGAGCCGGCCTCACCGCAGTGGAGACCGAGGAGATCGTCCGGACGGTTCGCACCGACGCGGTGGTGACACCGCTGCCCGAGTCGGTCTACTGGGGCAAGGACATCGCCGACGAGCGCTACCTCGTCGTGAGCCGCGCGTGAGCAGTGCTCGCTCGCTCGGCCGTTCTCCGAAAGCCCTGACAGCACCCCTTCCGGTCACCTAGCCTCGAAGCAGCCCCGAGCGGGTTCCACCCGCCTTGGCTCGAGGGAAGGAACCGCCGTGCTCGGACGCCGGCTTACTGTCTCCGCGGTCCGGCTGGTCGCCGCACTGCTCGCTTCGACGCTCGCCCTGGCCGTGGTGTCGCCGAGCGCCGCCTCCGTCAGACCAGTGGAGGACTACGCCTCCTACGCGCCCCAGACGTTCTGCGCCCCAAAGGCCAAGCCCGGCACCGTCGTGCTCGGTCACTGGCTGGTGGACACCTACGGCGGCGGCTTCGGGCCGATCTCGCGCAGCTGCGCGGGCAGCTCGGTCTCCGAGCACAAGGAGGGCCGCGCCTTCGACTGGACCCTGGACGCCGCTCGCGCGGTCGACCGGGAGCGTGCCCAGACCTTCCTCGACCGGGCCTTCGCCACCGACGGCGCGGGCAACGCGCACGCGCTGGCCCGTCGGATGGGCATCATGTACATCATCTGGAACGACCACATGTACGCGTCGTACCGACAGTTCGAGAAGAGGGACTACCTCAGCTCGAGCTGCCCGACCCGCAAGGCCTGCTCCAAGACGCTGCGCCACCGCGACCACATGCACATCTCGCTGAGCCGCGCCGGTGGCAAGGGCCTCACCAGCTGGTACGACGGTCGGCTCCCCGAAGGCTCCTAAAGAGCCCACTCCTCCCGCCAGCCGTCCACCTCGCTCGCCTTGCGCGACGGCGGACCGGTGTAGATCGCGGACGGCCGGATCAGCCGTCCGGTGCGCTTCTGCTCCAGGATGTGCGCGGACCAGCCGGCTGTGCGGGCGCAGGTGAACATCGCGGTGAACATGTTGGCCGGCACCTCGGCGAAGTCCAGGACGATCGCGGCCCAGAACTCCACGTTCGTCTCCAGCACCCGGTCGGGACGACGCTCACGCAGCTCTTTCAGGGCAGCCTGCTCGAGCGCCTCGGCCACCTCATAACGCGGGGCGGACAGCTCGCGCGCCGTACGCCGCAGCACCCGCGCCCGGGGATCCTCGGCGCGGTAGACCCGGTGGCCGAAGCCCATCAGGCGTTCCCCGGAGTCGAGCAGCTCCTTGACGTACGACGTGGCGTCGCCGGTCTTCTCGACCTCCTCGATCATGCCGAGCACGCGCGAGGGGGCGCCGCCGTGCAGGGGACCGCTCATCGCCCCGATCGCCCCGGAGAACGCGGCAGCCACGTCGGCGCCCGTGGACGTGATGACGCGGGCGGTGAAGGTCGAGGCGTTCATGCCGTGCTCGGCTGCCGAACCCCAGTAGGCGTCGATCGCCTTGACGTGCTCGGGATTCGCCTCGCCCTTCCAGCGGATCATGAACCGTTCGGCGAGGGTCTTCCCCTTGTCGACCTCGCGCTGCGAGACGATCGGCTGATGGAGGCCGCGCGCGGCCTGGGCGGCGTACGACAGCACCATCACCGCGACCCGGCTGAGGTCAGCGCGTGCCTCCTCGTCGGAGATGTCGTAGGTCTGGCGCATGCCCAACGCTGGGGCGAGCATCGCGACCGCGGCCTGGACGTCGACCCGGATGTCGCCCGTGTGGACGGCGATGTTGTACGGCTCCGCCGGCGGCAGCCCGGGCTCGTAGGAGCCGTCGATGAGCAGGCCCCAGATCTTCTCGAACGGGACCCGGCCGACGATCTCCTCGATGTCGACGCCGCGGTAGCGAAGGGCCGAGCCCTCCTTGTCCGGTTCGGCGATCTCGGTCTGGAACGCGACGACGCCTTCGAGGCCTTCGTGGACTACCGCGTCGGACGAGCTCATGGGGACTCCCTTGCTCCTGGTGGTTCGCGGGCACAGGCACCCGACCCAACGACGCATTCTGCCGCACGCGGGGGATCGGCGGGAGGGCCGCACTAGATTGACGCAATGACCTCAACCGCCCTCGCCGCCGCCCGCGAGGAGTACACCCGCGGCGGCCTCACCGAGGCCGACCTCCTGCCGGACCCGATCGCCATGTTCTCGCGTTGGTACGACGACGCGGCCGCGGCCGGCATCTACGAACCCAACGCCATGGTCGTCGCCACGGCGTCCGCCGTCGGCGAGCCCTCCGCGCGCTTCGTGCTGCTCAAGGGACTGTCGGCTGCGGGTTTCGCCTTCTTCACGAACCGGAGCTCCCGGAAGGGCACCGACCTGGCCGTCAACCCGCGCTGCTCGCTGCTGTTCCCCTGGCATCCGCTCGAGCGGCAGGTCCGGGTGTCGGGAACGGTTTCGCCGCTGCCGCGGGGCGAGGTCGAGACCTACTTCGCGACCCGGCCGCGCGGCTCCCAGCTGGGTGCCTGGGCGTCCCGCCAGTCGTCGGTGGTGTCGGGTCGCGACGAGCTGGACGCGTGCTACGCGGCGGTCGAGGAGAGGTTTCCCGGTGAGGTTCCCGTGCCCGACTTCTGGGGCGGCTACCTGGTCACGCCGTCGATGATGGAGTTCTGGCAGGGCCGTCCCGGCCGGATGCACGACCGGCTGGTCTACGAACGGACGACTCCCGACTCGGCGTCCGAAACCGGGTCCGAGCACGGAGTCCGGCTGGTCGACGTACCGGCTGGCGCCTTGAGGGCGTCGAAAACCATTTGTGAGTGAGTGCTCACTCATCTACACTCGAGAGCATGCGAACCCGCGCCACCCCGATGCCACCCGACGAGCGCAAGCGCGCCATCGTCGAGGCGGTGCTGCCGTTGCTGCTCGAGCACGGCAAGGACACCACCACCAGGCAGATCGCCGCGGCCGCCGGGATCGCCGAGGGCACGATCTTCCGGGTCTTCGCCAGCAAGGACGAGATCTTCGAGGAGGCGCTGGCGCTGGCCTTCGACCCCCAGGGCTTCATCGCCGACCTCGCGTCCGTCGACGTCGGGCTTCCCCTGCGTGAGCGGCTGCTGGTGCTGACCGACCTGCTCCAGAAGCGGTTCCTGAAGATCTTCACGCTGATGACCGCGATGGCGATGGCCAAGCCCCCGGAGCGGCACCGCGACCGGGCCCTGCACGAGTGGCGGGACCACATGCTCGACCTCATGGTCGGCCTGCTCGAGCCCGACGCCGACCAGTTCCGGCTGCCGCTCGACGACGTCGTCCACACCCTTCGGCTGCTCACGTTCTCGGGCAGTCACCCCCACATCTCCGACCAACGCCTGATGACACCCGACGAGATCGTCGATGTCATCCTCTACGGCACTCTCGGGAAGGACTCCTGATGTTGCTCAAGCTGCTCCGCACCTCGCTGGCGCCGTACAAGTCCTTCCTGGCGGTCGTCGTCGCCCTCCAGTTCGTCGGCACCGGCGCCATGCTCTACCTGCCCAGCCTCAACGCCGACATCATCGACAAGGGCGTCGCGCAGGGTGACACCGACGAGATCATCCGGCTCGGCGGGATCATGCTCGCGATCTCACTCGTGCAGATCGCCTGTGCGGTCGTGGCGGTCTGGTTCGGCGCGCGCACGGCGATGGCCTTCGGCCGCGACGTACGACGAGACCTGTTCCAGCGCGTCGGTTCGTTCTCGCAGCGGGAGGTCCAGCAGTTCGGCGCGCCCAGCCTGATCACCCGCAACACCAACGACGTCCAGCAGGTCCAGATGCTGGTGCTGATGACCTGCACGATGTTGATCGCCGCGCCGATCATGATGGTCGGCGGCATCGTGATGGCGATGCGCGAGGACCTCGGCCTGTCCTGGCTGCTCGTGGTCGTCGTACCCGTGCTGTTCCTGGTCGTCGGCTTCATCGTCAGCCGGATGGTGCCCGGGTTCCGGCAGATGCAGAAGCGGATCGACGAGGTGAACCGGATCCTGCGCGAGCAGATCACCGGCATCCGCGTCGTCCGCGCGTTCGTCCGCGAACCCCACGAGACGGCCCGGTTCGCCACGGCCAACCGCGACCTGACCGACGTCGCGACCCTGACCGGTCGCTGGCTGGCGACGATGTTCCCCGCCATGTTGCTGGTCGTCAACGTCGCCGGCGTGGCCGTGCTGTGGTTCGGCGGGCACCGGGTCGACAACGGGCGAGATGGAGGTCGGGTCGCTGACCGCGTTCCTGTCCTACCTGATGCAGATCCTGATGTCGGTCATGATGGCCACGTTCATGCTGATGATGATCCCGCGCTCGGCCGTCAGCGCCGAGCGGATCATGGAGGTCCTCGAGACCGAGTCGTCCGTGGCGCCGCCGGCCGAACCCGGTGACGGCGCTGGAGACGCCGGGCACTCTCGAGCTCGACGGAGTCGACTACGCCTACCCGGGTGCGGACGACCCGGTGCTGCACGATGTCAGCTTCTCGGCCAGGCCCGGCCAGACGATCGCCGTGATCGGGTCCACCGGATCGGGCAAGTCGACCATGGTCAACCTGGTGCCCCGGCTCTTCGATGCCACCGCGGGGGAGGTGCGGATCGGTGGGGTCGACGTACGACGCCTCGACCCGGACCTGCTCTGGGGCAGCATCGGGCTGGTCCCGCAGCGGGCATTCCTGTTCTCCGGCACGATCCGCAGCAACCTGCAGCACGGTTCGCCGGATGCCACCGAGGACGACATGTGGGAGGCGCTCGAGATCGCCCAGGCCCGCGACTTCGTGGCCACCCTTGCCGAGGGTCTGGACGCGCCCGTCTCGCAGGGCGGCACCAACTTCTCCGGGGGGCAGCGGCAGCGGCTCGCGATCGCCCGAGCACTGATCCGCAAACCGGGGATCTATCTGTTCGACGACTCGTTCTCGGCCCTCGATCTCTCCACCGACGCTCGCCTGCGGGCAGCGCTGCGACCGGTCACTCGGGAGTCGACGGTGGTCATCGTGGCCCAGCGCGTGTCGACGATCCGCGACGCCGACCTGATCCTCGTGCTCGAGGACGGCGTGGTCGTCGGCCGCGGCACCCATGAGGAGCTGCTGGCCGACAGTCCGACGTACCAGGAGATCGTCGAGTCCCAGCTCAGCGCGGAGGAGGCACGCCGCATGACGCACCACTGCCCGGAGCTGAAGAAGACCGAACGGATCCAGGCCGGGCCCGGACCGGGTCGTGGGCCGTTCGGCGGCGGCATGGTCGGGCAGAAGGCGATGACGTTCGGGCCGTCGGCGAAACGGCTGATCCGGCGGATGGCGCCGGAGAAGGTCAAGGCCGTCGCAGTGATCTCACTCGCGGTCGTGAGCGTCGCACTCACCGCGTTCGGGCCGAAGATCCTCGGTCACGCGACCGACCTGATCTTCGCGGGGTTCGCCGGGGAGGGGTTCCCCGACGGACTGACCAAGCAGCAGGCGGTCGACGCCGTGCGCGCCAACGGGGACGGCAAGAAGGCCGACATGCTGGCGTCGATGGACTTCGTTCCCGGCCGGGGGGTCGACTTCTCCGCGGTCGCCAACGTGCTCCTGCTCGTCCTCGGGGTGTACGTCGCGGCCTCGCTGCTGGCGATGGCTCCAGGGGTATCTCCTCAACGACGTCGTCCAGGGCACGGTGTTCCGGATGCGCTCGGAGGTGGAGGACAAGGTCAACGCCCTTCCGCTCGGCTACTTCGACCGGCAGCCGCGCGGTGAGCTGCTCTCCCGCGTCACCAACGACATCGACAACGTGAGCCAGTCTCTCCAGCAGACGATGAGCCAGCTGATGACCTCATTGCTCACCGTGGTGGCGGTGCTGTCGATGATGTTCTGGATCAGCCCCACGCTGGCCCTGGTCGCACTGCTTTCGGTGCCGCTCACGATGCTGGTCGCCGGTCAGGTGATGAAACGGTCGCAGGGCCTGTTCGTGGCGCAGTGGCGCCGTACCGGCACGCTCAACGCGCACATCGAGGAGTCGTTCTCCGGGCACAACCTGGTCAAGGTCTTCGGCCGGCAGAAGGAGGTCGAGGAGGTCTTCGCGCGGGAGAACGACGAGCTGTTCAAGGCGTCGTTCGGAGCCCAGTTCGTCTCCGGGCTGATCATGCCGATCATGATGCTCATCGGGAACCTGAACTACGTGGTGATCGCCGTCCTCGGTGGCCTCCGGGTCGCCAGCGGCACGATGAGCCTGGGCGACGTACAGGCGTTCATCCAGTACACCCGCCAGTTCACCCAGCCGCTGACCCAGGTCGCGTCGATGATGAACCTGCTGCAGTCGGGCGTGGCCTCCGCCGAGCGGGTCTTCGAGCTGCTCGACGCCGAGGAGGAGATCCCCTCGGTGGTCTCGCCTTCCTCGGTGGTCGAGCCTCGGTGGTCAGCCTTCGGTGGTCGAGCCTGGTTCGGTGGTCGAGCCTGTCGAGACCATTTCCCTCGACAAGCCCACTCGCCGAGAGGGCGAGGTCGTGTTCGAGCACGTGTCCTTCTCCTACGACCCGGAGGTCTCGCTGATCAGGGACCTGTCCCTGGTGGCCAGCCCCGGCCAGACGGTTGCGATCGTCGGGCCGACCGGCGCGGGCAAGACCACGTTGGTCAACCTGATCATGCGGTTCTACGAGCTCGACGGCGGCCGGATCACCCTGGACGGCGTCGACATCACCGCGCTGCCGCGCGCCGCGCTGCGCGACCAGATCGGGATGGTCCTCCAGGACACCTGGATGTTCGAGGGCACCATCCGCGACAACATCGCGTACGGCGCCCCGGACGCCTCGGAGGAGCGGATCCTCGAGGCGGCGAGGGCCACCTTCGTGGACCGGTTCGTGCACTCCCTGCCCGACGGCTACGACACGGTCATCGACGAGGAGGGCGGCAACATCAGCGCCGGCGAGCGGCAGCTGATCACGATCGCCCGGGCGTTCCTGTCCGACCCGGCGCTGCTGATCCTCGACGAGGCGACGTCGTCGGTGGACACGCGCACGGAGCTGCTGCTCCAGCACGCGATGGCTGCGTTGCGTACCGATCGGACGTCCTTCGTGATCGCGCACCGGCTGTCCACGATCCGCGACGCCGACCTGATCCTCGTGATGGAGGACGGCGCGATCGTCGAACAGGGCACCCACGAGTCGTTGCTCGCTGACGAGGGTGCCTACGCCCGCCTCTACAACGCCCAGTTCACCGCGGCCGTCGATGCCGAGTCGTCGCTTGAGTCCGTGCCTGGATGACTCACGTGCCTAGGTCGAGTCCTGCACGCATCCAGTGCGTGCGGAGCGCGACCTAAGCACCCGATCTACCGGGAGTTGATGAACGACAGCGCGTCCAGGTAGTCCAGCCGCCATTCGCTCAGCCGGACGTGCACGTCGAGCGACGCCGACCGTACGTCGAGCCGGGTGACCTGGAGGCCGTCGCCAAGTGGCAGGGCGAAGTGCACGTGCGGGAGGGTCGGCAGGATCCGCGAGGCCTTGCGCGAGGTGCCGAGCCGGACGGGTCGGAACATGCAGGCGGCGGCCTTCGATCGAGGGTTCGACCTCCAGCCATCCCCAGGTTGGATGTCGCCGGAGGCGTGCCACTACCCGCGCGTCCTCGGTGATCTGGAGTTCGACCCGGGGCGACCGTTGCGCGACCAGGCGGCTGAGTTGGGCGTCGGAGACGGTCACGACGAGGTCGACGGGCGCGGCGATCAGGAGTGGTCGGGCTCCTGGTCTGGTGTGGGTGTTGCGGGCCGTCGCGCGTGCGGCGACGAACTCGAACTCACGCCATTGGACCTGCGTGGCGGTCAGGGTGACTTCGCCGAGCTGGCCGACGGCCAGCAGGAGGGGGTCCGCGTTGGCGGCCACGTCCTCGAGGGTGAGGGTCAGGGCGTCTGCGCCGGAGCCGAAGGTGAGCCTGCGCCCCACGAGCTGGGCCCGCACCGCCTCCAGTAGTCCCTGGAGGGCTGTCCGGCCACCCAGCATCGACAGCATCTCGGCCTGCATGGCAAGCGGCCGCGCCACCTGCTCTGCCGAAGGCAGCATGAGGCGCCAGAGGTCGAACGGATCCCACCGAGGTGTGCCACCGCGATCCTGCTCTCCGGGCATGGCCGCCACCTCCTCGCTGCGACCATCGTGCCACCGCCGCTCTGGATCGCGTCCACACGCGGACGACCCGCAGGCGTGCACCATGGTTTCCCACCGAGAAGGAGGGACCTGTGGCGCGCATCCGGGGGACTATTTCCCGGATCGCCTGCGGGTCGGGTGACTGCCTGGAATTCGCTGGCGGCTAACAAGACGCTGCGCAGGAAGACCTGTCGGCAGTGGAGCTGCTAGCGGGCAGCCACCTCACGAGTCCTCAAGAAATTCATTGATCGGACCACCTCCTTTCACGTGTCCCCCACCGTACGACTCCCAGCCCCACCGGACAACGGAATATCTCAGCGAATCGGAAAGTTGCAACTGACAACTAACTCTTTGTAGACTGAAACCACACCCACCCGATTGGAGTTCCGTGTCAGCCACCGTGTCCACTGCCGCCCCGGCGCAGACACCCATGACCCACCGCGAGATCCTCGAGGCGCTCTCCGGCCTGCTTCTCGCCATGTTCGTCGCGATGCTGTCGAGCACCGTCGTCTCCAACGCGCTGCCCCGCATCGTCACCGACCTGCACGGAAGCCAGACCGGCTACACGTGGGTCGTCGTCGCCACCCTGCTCACCATGACGGCGACCACCCCGATCTGGGGCAAGCTGGCTGACCTGTTCAGCAAGAAGCTGCTCGTCCAGGCGGCGCTCGTCATCTACGTCATCGGTTCGCTGATCGCCGGACTCGCGCCCAAGCATGGGTGTCCTGATCGGTGCCCGCGCCATCCAGGGCCTCGGCATCGGCGGCCTCACCGCGCTGGTCCAGGTCGTCATCGCGAGCATGGTCACCCCGCGTGAGCGTGGCCGCTACTCCGGCTACCTCGGCGCGGTCTTCGCGATCGCCACGGTCAGCGGCCCGCTCATCGGCGGCGTCATCGTCGACACCCCTGGACTCGGCTGGCGCTGGTGCTTCTTCGTCGGCATCCCGGTCGCTGTCCTGGCGTTCGGCGTACTCCAGAAGACCCTGCACCTCCCGGTGATCAAGCGCGAGGTGCACATCGACTACCTCGGCGCGACCCTGCTGATGAGCGGCGTGTCGGTGCTGCTGGTCTGGGTCTCGCTCGCCGGCAACAACTTCGCCTGGGGCTCCACCATCTCCGTGCTGCTCGTCGTACTCGGCCTGGCCCTGCTGGCCGCCACGGTGTACGTCGAGGCGCGGGTCGCGGTCGAGCCGGTCATCCCGCTCCGCCTGTTCAAGGACCGGACGACGAGCCTGGCCACCGCCGCGTCGGTGATGGTCGGCATCGCGATGTTCGGATCGACGGTCTACCTGAGCCAGTACTTCCAGCTCGCCCGCGGCATGACGCCGACCCACGCCGGCCTGATGTCGATCGCGATGGTCGGCGGGCTGCTGGTGTCGAGCATCGTGACCGGCAAGATCATCTCCGACACCGGCAGCTGGAAGAAGTACCTCGTCGGCGGCATGGTCGCGGTCATCCTCGGACTCAGCCTGCTCTCGACGATCGACGCCCACACCAACCTGGCGATCGTCGGACTGTTCATGGCCGTCCTCGGGGTCGGCCTCGGGGCGACCATGCAGAACCTGGTGCTGGCCGTCCAGAACAACGCCGCGCAGGCCGACATGGGCTCCGCCAGCGCCGTGGTCGCGTTCTTCCGGTCCATGGGTGGATCGATCGGCGTCTCGGCGCTCGGCGCCGTGCTCAGCCACCAGGTCGCCAGCCAGGTGGCCTCGGGTCTGGCGGCACTCGGCATCTCCAGCGACGGCCAGGACAGCCACTCGATTCCCGACCTCGGCGCGCTGCCGGCTCCGGTCCGGGCGGTCTTCGAGAACGCGTTCGGCGACGCGACCGGTCACCTGTTCCTGGTCGCCGTCCCGTTCGCCGTCATCGCCTTCGTGTGCGTGCTGTTCATCAAGGAGGTCCCACTGCGGACGACCTTGCAGAGCGAGAAGGAGCTCGCCGCGGAGGCCGCTTCGGAACAGCCGGTCCGGTGAGCCCGACGATGACGCACAGGGTCGATACCCTGCGCACGCTCGAGCAGGAGATGGGCGTCGTCGTACGTCGCGTCCGCCGGGTGATCGTCGAGCGGGCGCGGGCCGTCGACCCTGAGCTGCAGATCGCCGGGTTCCTCGTCCTCAGCTTCCTGGCCGGGAAGGGTCCGGCCCGTTCTGCCGACGTCGTCGAGGAGCTGGGCATCGACAAGGGAGCGATCAGCCGGCACGTGCAGCACCTCATCGACCTCGGGCTCGTGTCGCGAGAGCCGGACCCGGGCGACGGAAGGGCGTCGATCCTCAGCGTCACCGAGGAGGGTGTTCTCCGGATGGCCGTCGTCGCCGAGCACCGCCGCCACAACCTTCAACAGAAGCTCGCCGACTGGACCGACGACGACCTGGGCGAGTTCGTCGACTCGCTGTCGCGCTACAACCGCAGTCTCAGCTGAGCCGCAACCAGGTGGCCGTGTCCGGCGCGCCCGGGGTCTCCCCGCTGCACAGCAGCACCTCGCCCGCGGGTACCTCGACCGGGCTGGTGCCGCAGTTGAGATGGCAGGTCAGGTCGCCCCGGCGGAACACCAGCACGTCGTCGTCGGTCGACAAGATCTGCACGTCGTCGCCGGCGGGCGTGGCCACCTTGCGACGAAGGTCCAGGGCCCGGCGGTAGAACGCCAGCGTCGAGTCCGGGTCCGCCGACTCCGCCTCCACGGTGAGCGCCGACCAGTCCTTCGGCTGGGGGAGCCACGGCTGCGCCGCACCGGGTCCGAAGCCGTAGGGCGGCGCGTCGCCGGACCAGGGGATCGGCACCCGGCAGCCGTCCCGCCCGACCAGTCCGGTCGTGAGGGAGTGCGGGTCCTGCCAGAACTTCTTGGGTACGTCGACCTCCTCGAGGCCGAGCTCCTCGCCCTGATAGAGGTACGCCGATCCCGGCAGCGCCAGCATCGCCATCGTGGCCGCCCGGGCGCGGGCCAGTCCGACCGGGCCGCCTCCATAGCGGGTGGGGTGGCGGATCACGTCGTGGTTGCTGAGCACCCACGTCGGTGACGCGCCGACGAGCCCGACGGCGGCGAGGGTTCCGCTGATGACCTCGGCGAAGGACGTCGGCCGACCAGGGCGCGAGCAGCCAGTGGAAGTTGAACGACTGCTGGAGCTCGTCGGGCCGGACGAAGTTGGCCATCGACTCGGCGGTCTGGGTCCAGGCCTCGGCCACGGCCATCCGGTCGCCGTCGTACTCGTCGAGGATCTTGCGCCACCGCCGGTAGACGTCGTGCACCTCGGGCTGGTCCCACATCGGCTCGTCGGCCACTTCGCGCTGGACCATCGAGCCGGTGACGATCGTGGCCGGGTCGGAGATGGATGCGGCTCCCTCCTTGACGACCTGGTCGCGGAGCGAGGCCTCCTTGAGCAGCCCGTGGGCCACGTCGATCCGGAAGCCGTCGACGCCGCGGTCCAGCCAGAAACGGAGGACGTCTTCGAACAGGTCGCCGACCTCGGGGTTGCGCCAGTCGAGGTCGGGCTGGGTGGCGTCGAAGAGATGGAGGTACCACTCGCCGTCGTCCACCCGGGTCCAGGCCGCGCCGCCGAAGACCGACTGCCAGTTGTTGGGCGGCAGCTCACCGGACTCACCACGCCCCTCCCGGAACAGGTAGCGGGCCCGCTCCGCGCTCCCTGGCCCGGCGGCCAGGGCTGCCTTGAACCACTCGTGCTCGCTGGAGGTGTGGTTGGGCACCAGGTCGACGATCACCTTGATGCCGAGCGCGTTCGCCGTCGCCATCATGGCGTCGAAGTCGGCGAGCGTGCCGAACCTGGGGTCGACGTCGCAGTAGTCGGCGACGTCGTAGCCGTGGTCGTTCTGGGGCGAGGTGTAGAAGGGCGTGATCCAGACGGCGTCGACGCCCAGCTCGGAGAGGTAGGGCAGCCGCGACGCGATGCCGCCCAGGTCGCCGAGCCCGTCGCCGTCGGAGTCGGCGAAGGAGCGGATGTAGACCTGGTAGCAGACCGCGTGCTGCCACCACTTTGGATCGTTCAAATTCGGCACGTCCGAAATCCTCTCATGCGCCTCAACCGAACGTCGCGGGGTCGACCGCAATCCAGACATGCTCGGCGCGCGCCACGATGCGGTCGTCGGAGTCGTAGAGCGTGGCCGCGGTCATCGTCTTGCGGCCGTCGGCACCGAGCCGCTGACCGACGAGCACATGCGGCTCGCCGATCGCGGGCAGGGCATCGACCTGGGCGGTGATCCGTCCCAGCACCATCAGCCGTTCGGTGAGGTCACCTGCCCAGCCGCCGACACAGTCCAGGGCGGCCCAGGTCACCGGCAGCGAGGCCCGCGGGACCGAGTCGCCGTACTCGTGGAAGTTCTCGGCCACGCTCGGGTGCGGCGTCCAGGTGGCCGCGGCCCGCTGGCTGCCGTCGGGCCCAGCCGCGACCTGCCCGGGGAAGATCCGCAGGCCGTCGCCCTCGTCGCGTCCGGTGCCGCACGAGAAGCAGGAGGGGAAGGGGTGTCCCACCAGTCCGGGGTACGACGCCTCCGCGGCGCGGGCCACGCTGGCGCTGACCGGCTCGACGAAGGCCAGTTCACGGTCGACGCAGCGCGCCTCGGCAACCTCGCTGGTCGCCGTCGTCCGGGTCGTGGTGACGGGCACCTCGACGTCGAGCGGCGGCGGCATGCGCAGCGTCACCTCCACGACCGGCCAGCGCCGGGAGTGGTCCTGCGGGCAGGCCTCGATCAGCGCGGCGAGCGCGCCGGCCACCCAGCCACCGTTGCCCGAGGATGGCGGCCCTCGGAAGCGGGACGGGACGATCAGTTCGGTCACCCGCTCACGCTGTCACGCCCCGGCGGACGAGTCGAGTCCAGGGCTCTGGCGCGGTGGACGCCCCACGCCGAGAGCGCGGCGACGAGCAGCAGCAACGTCACGTTGTGGCCGTACTTCGCCGCGTCGGAAACGTCGCCAAGCGGGGTCGTCGCGAACGCTGCGATGCCGGTCGCCACCAGCGCGCCCGCGGCCAAGGCGAGGACATGGCGCTGGCCCCAGCCGCTGCGCCGCGACAGCCTGGCGACCGCGACGACGGTGAGCAGGACCACGGCGGCCAGGACGGCGGTCCCGGTGCGCGACGGGGGCAGCATCGTGAAGCAGCCCATGGCGAGCAGCACCGCCGAGTGCGACCAGCCACGGCGAGGGGGCGACGCCAGGCGTCTCCACGTGACGGTCACTCGCCGACGGCCGACCGCGAGCGCCGCCGCCACGAAGGCAGCGGCGGCGAGCAACGCACCGATGACTTCACCGGCCGTGGCGTGGTCGGTCTCCGTGGACAGGGCGTCGCCGAGCACGAGGGCGGAGGCAGCGAGCCAGAGCAGCGCGACCACCCCGATCATCGGGCGGCTGAGCCACGGCGCGTGCCGGCGGCCCGGCGTGAGGCTCTCGACGATCGCGATCGGCGACCCGATGCTGAGGATCATGTGGCCGCCGACGAAGGTGAGGGCGGGGTAGATGCTGAGCCCCAGCGCGGGGAGGTACGTCGGCACCGACATGTCGTCCCAGTAGGGGATGTCGCGGTAGTCCTGGCTGAACATCGACTGGTCGACCACCCCGGCCTGGATGAGTCCGAACGCCCCGGCCAGCAGCAGGATGCCCGGCCAGCCCAGGTCCAGTCGCCGCGCCGTCTCCCGGATCAGGAGGGCCGGCGCGCCGTACAACGGGCCGAAGATGATGAGTGCGAACACGAGCTCGACGGCATTTCCGGTGGTGTCGTCGTAGCCCCACAGATACTCGGCGCACACAGGTGCGAACAGGAGGAGTGCCCCCGCCGGAACCCAGGCTGTGCGCATGCTTCTGACGCTAGGTCGAGGCCCGGATCCGCGTGAAGTGGCCGCAGTATCGGCCGGAGCAGACCAAAGTCAGTCGACTCGGGGAAGATGCGACGACTCGGCGTGGGGTTGGAGGTGGTGAGTCGTCGCGAATCCGCTGCCAGCGATCCAGGGCCTCCCGGCGCTCGGTCTTGTGGTCAACGATGGGGGCCGGGTAGCCAGCTCGCTGACCGTCCTCGCCCGGCTCGTGCGGGTCGGCGACCTGGTCGGGGTCGGACAGCTCGGGCACCCACCGGCGGACGTAGTCACCTCGCGGGTCGAACTTGCGGCCCTGCGACGTGGGGTTGAAGACGCGGAAGTACGGCGCGGCGTCGGCACCGCAGCCCGCGACCCACTGCCAGTTGAGCTGGTTCTGGGCGACGTCGTAGTCGACCAATTGGTCGGCGAAGTGGCGGGCGCCGTGCCGCCAGTCGACGTGCAGGTCCTTGACGAGGAACGACGCGGTGATCATCCGTACCCGGTTGTGCATCCAGCCGGTGGCCAGCAGCTGGCGCATGCCGGCGTCGACGATCGGGAACCCGGTTCGGCCCTCACGCCACGCGTCGAACGCCGGGCCGGGGTCGTCGTACTCCATGGCGCGGAAGCTCGACCGCAGCGGGTTGGCGGTCGCGTCCGGTCGGTGCCAGAGGACGTCGGCGTGGAAGTCCCGCCATCCGAGCTCGGCCCGGAACTTCGCGGCGGCCGCGCTGCCGACGCGGGCGAGATCGGCCAGCAGCGTGCGCGGATGGACCTCGCCGAAGCGCAGCGACATCGACAGGTGGGAGGTCCCGCGCAGGTCGGGGCGGTCCCGGTCCTCGGGGTAGTCGTCGAGCGAGTTCTCGAGAAAGTGCTCCCAGCGCGCTCGCGCGGCAGACTCCCCGGCCCGCGGCAGGTCGGCGTCGGACGCGAACTCGGGAAGACGGTCCGACCTGGCCGTCACCCACTCGGGAGCTTGGGTGGTCCGCCGGTTGTCGCCAGCCGTGCTCCAGCCACGCCCGCAGGAACGGCGTGAACACCTGGTACGGCGTGCCGGCCCCGGTCAGCAACCGTCCCGGAGTGACGGCGTACGGCGACCCGATTGCCTCGAGCTGAACTCCGGCGGCGATGACCCGCGCATCGCGCCTCCGTCCGTACGGCGTGCACTCGGCGCTCACGTGCACGGTGGTGGCACCGACTTCGCGGGCCACCTCCGGCACCACCGTCGCCGGGTCGCCCGTGCGGATCACGAGGCAGCCGTCGAGCGAGTCGTCGAGGGCCGCGAGCGACCGGGAGAGGTAGGCCTTGCGCGGCGCGCCTGCCGAGCCGAGCAGGACGGGATCGAGCACGAACAGCGGCAGTACTGGGCCGGTCGCGGCAGCAGCCGAGAGAGCGGGATGGTCGGTGAGGCGGAGGTCGCGACGAAACCACATGACGGCGGGCATCACCCTCACTCTGCCACCTGTCCATCGATCGGCAAGAATGGCTGAGTGAGCGACCTCATCGACACCACCGAGATGTACCTCCGGACCATCTTCGAGCTCGTCGAGGAGGGCATCACGCCCTTACGCGCCCGGATCGCGGAGCGGCTGCACCAGAGCGGCCCCACCGTGAGCCAGACCGTTGCCCGGATGGAACGCGACGGCCTGCTGACGGTAGAGGGGGACCGCCACCTCCAGCTCACGGACGAGGGCACCCGCCTGGCCACCCGGGTGATGCGCAAGCACCGGTTGGCGGAGCGGCTGCTCATCGACGTCATCGGCCTCGACTGGGAGCTGGTCCACGAGGAGGCGTGCCGGTGGGAGCACGTCATGTCCGAAACCGTCGAGCGGCGGCTGCTCGAGCTGCTCGACCATCCCACCGAGTCGCCCTACGGCAACCCCATCCCGGGCCTGGACGAGCTCGGCGAGCTCGAGCTGGGCGAGGAGTTCATGGACGGCGTCGAGTCCCTCGCGTCGGCGGCCGGCGACGACGAGCGGCGGGTGCTGATCCGGCGGATCTCCGAGGAGATGCAGAAGGACGAGTCCCTGATGAGTGCGCTGCGACGGGTGGGTGCGATCCCGGACAAGACGATCACCATCGTCGCGACCGATGAGGGCGTCCTGATCGGCTCCGGAGGCGAGACCGCGGAGATCGTCGCCCGAGGCGGCCGAGCACATCTTCGTGCGCAAGCTCTGAGGTGCTGCTCGGCTACGCGGGGCTGTTCACCGGGCTCGGCATGCTGCTCTCGCGTACGCCGCGACGTGAGCTGAGTCAGGAACTCGCTGCAGCCAGCCGTCGACCTTGACGGTGGCCAGGTCGTCGCCGCGCGTCGTACCCCTGTTGACGATGGCGACCGGCGTGCCGGCCTTTGCGGCCCGCTTGGCGAAGCGCAGTCCGCTCATCACGGTCAGTGAGGAGCCGGCCACCAGGAGCACCCCGGCTCGGTCGGGGAGGGCGTCGACGGCGGCGTAGCAACGGACGACGCGGTCCGCGGGGACGTTCTCGCCGAAGAACACGAGGTCCGGCTTCAGGACGCCCCCGCAGCTGTCGCAGCCCGGCACCACGAAGTCCGTGGTGTGCTCGAGCTCGACGTCGCCGTCCGGGCGGATCGCGGCCTCGGGGTGTCGTTCGGCGTACCCGGGGTTGAGCTCGGCCAGGCGTTGTTGCAGCGCGGCGCGGGTCGACGTACGCCGACAACCCATGCAGATCACGTCGGCGATCCGGCCATGCAGGGCGACCAGGTCGCGTTGGCCCGCCTGCTCGTGCAGGCCGTCGACGTTCTGGGTGATCAGCAGGTCGAGCCCCGGGAGGGCCGCGAGCGCCCGGTGGCCGGCGTTCGGCTCCGCGCGGCGCATCCGGCCCCAGCCCAGGTGGCTGCGGGCCCAGTACCGCTGCTGCGACCTCGGTCCCGACATGAACTCCTGGAAGGTCATCGGCATCCGGGCCGGTGCGTTCGGGCCGCGGTAGTCGGGCACGCCGGAGTCCGTCGAGAGCCCCGCGCCCGTGAGTACGACGAGCGGTCGGTCACCGATCAGCCGGAGCGCGGACTCCCAGTCGAGGCTGAGCCGGCTGGGGAGTTGTGTGCGGAGCCACTCAGACCCGCGCGTATCTGGCCTCGGACCGCGCCCGGGCCTTGGCGGCCTCTTCGGCACGGTTCTTCGGCGGCGCGTTGGTGACCAGGTCGTCGAGCAGGTGACCCGTGATGTGGGCGATGTCGGCGACAGCCTTGTCGAAGACGGCCTGGTTGGCCTGGGACGGCTTGTTCATCCCGCTCACCTTGCGGACGAACTGCAGCGCGGCGGCCGCGACCTCGTCGCTCGACGCGGGCGGCTCGAAGTTGTTCAACGGTCGGATGTTGCGGCACATGGCGCCAACGGTACGCCGGTAGCGCCACATCACTGGTGCGGGATTGTGGTCGCTGAGGACCCGTGGGTCGCTGGTTCAGCGACGACAACCCGCGCAGAGCGGGCGGGAGCCGGCTCAGAGCTTCAGGAACGAAACCCCGTCGCCGGTGACCAGCACGACCTTTCCGCTGGGGAGTGGGACCAGCCGGATGTCGGCGACGTCGTCGTAGCCGTAGTCAGCCTCGACCATCCGGTTGCTGAGGCGACCGTGGGCGAGGGTCAGCACGGACACGTAGCCGGTCTGGCCGTCCACCCCCGGGTGATCACGGTGAGGGCGATCCGGCGGTCGGGGAGCCAGGTGAACTGGCGGGGGTCGGTGCCGGCGGCCGCGACCGTGCCGGCGCCGTAGCGGACCATGGTCTGGCGGACCGGGTGGGTCAGGTCCCTGAGGTCGAACACCGCGGCCTGGGCGGCCCCGTTGGCGGCCTGGCCCATGCCGATGAGCCGGCGGGTGCCGAGCGGGTGGAGGTACGCCGAGAAGCCCGGGATCTTCAGGTGACCGAGCTCGCGTGGGTGCTCGGGGTCGGTCAGGTCGATGGCGTACAGCGGGTCGACCTGGCGGAAGGTCACCATCACGGCGAGGCCGTCGTACCAGCGCATCGACTGGATCTCCTCGTTGACGCCGAGCTTGTCGACGTGACCGATCTCGACGAGGTCATCCCCGTCCTCCCGGAGGGTCAGGATCGAGTTGAAGTTGCCGGTCGCGGACGACGGTCCGACGGCGACCCGGAGCACTCCGTCGTACTCGTCCATCGACCAGCGGTCCGCGACGATGCCGTCCACGGTGCCCGAGGCGACATAGGTCGTGGCGGTGCCGTCGAGGGCAAACGAGTGCACGTCCGTACGGCCGTAGTCCTCCTCCGGGCCGGCCCGGTCCATCAGCTCACAGCACCAGAAGGGGAGATGCCCCGCCGGTGGCCACGTAGAGCCGGTCCGCGGACTCGTAGGCGAGGTCGGTGTCCGTCGCGAGCCCGGTTACCGACGTCTCGGCCGGCGAGTCCGCGTCGAAGCCGACCACGTAGACACCGCCGGTTGCCGGAGCCTCGGCGGGGACGATGACGTCCTCGCAGTCGGCCAGCTGGCTCGATCCGCCGTCGGTCGTGACGCTCGGCACCCAGTCCTCGATCGTCGATTTGCTCACGATCTTCCTGTTGAGCGTCCTCGGCGCCCTTCTCGGTCCGGAATCCCCACGGCTCCACGAAGTCGAGATCGGGAAGCCCGGATCCGAGCACCAGCCGGACGACGTCGCCGTGCTGGCGGGCGCTGATCAACCGCGCGTCGTAGCTGCGCTGGTCGGTGACCGTCGGCGACGACGGGTCGCTGATGTCGATGTCGAGCTGATGGGTGACCGCCGACGTCTGGTCCATCGGGTAGAACTCGTCGTCGAACTCGTGAGTCGGACTCCTCTGCCGAGCACGACCACCCGGTCTCCCGCGAGCAGCAGCTCCGGGTCGGCGATCTCGCGGGGCACGTCCACGCTGCCCAGCCGGCGCGGCTCCGCGCCGCTCACGTCGTACGTCGTCAGCTCGTGGTCGTCGATGCGGACCAGGATCGACCCGTCCGACTTCACGACGTCCGGTTCGTCGACACCCGCCTCCTGGACGTTCGTGCCGGTGCCGCTCGAGGTGGCGCCGTGGAGCTGTGGCGAGGACGCCCTGGGGGCGAGGACGCCGAGTCCTCCGTGCCCGCCGATCGGGAGCGGCCGAGGTCGTAGTAGATCGGCCCGTTGACCGAACCAGCCGTACGGTCCGACCAGGTCGATGGTGTTGTCGATGTAGTGGGCGAGGAGGTCGTCGCAGCTCGAGGCCGGCCGCACCGCCGCGTTGACCGGCGACAGTGACATGCGTCGCGATCGGCCGCTTCGATCCGCGGATCGTGGTCACGAGACGTCCATGCGGCCCCGCCAGCGAAGGCTGCGCCCATCCCGACGCCCATCGCCGCGATGGTCGCGACCGTCATCCCTGTGCGCTTTGCGAGTCGCATGCCCGAATCCCCTTGTCGTGCTCGTGTTTGAGAATGGGACGGTCGACAGCGGTGTCAGGTTCCGCCGTGGGCTCCGATGGTGAAGACTCGGGGCATGAACGACTCTCGCGACTTCGACATCGTGGTGTTCGGGGCCACCGGCTTCACCGGAGCCCTCACTGCCGAATACCTCGCCCGCCACGCTCCCGCCAACCTCCGGTGGGCATTGGCAGGCCGCAGCCCCGGCAAGCTGGAGACGGTCCGGACCAAGCTGACGGGCATCGACCCGCGGCTCGAGGTCATGGAGCTGCTGCACGCAGACGTGGCCGACACCGCGTCCCTGGATGCGGTGGCCGCTCGGTCCCGGGTCGTGATCACGACGGTCGGGCCCTACCTTCAGTACGGCGAACCGCTGGTCGCCGCGTGCGCCGCGAACGGCACCGACTACGTGGATCTGACCGGTGAGCCGGAGTTCGTCGACCAGATGTACCTGCTGCACCACGCCACCGCGGAGGCGACGGGTGCCCGGCTGGTGCACGCGTGCGGCTTCGACTCGATCCCGCACGACCTCGGGGCCATGTTCGCGATCGAGCAGCTCAAACCGACCGGTCCGGTGACCATGCGTGGCGTGGTCCGGGCCAGCGCGACCCCCTCCGGGGGAACCTTCCACTCCGCCCTCGGCCAGTTCTCCAGGGTCCGGCAGAGCCAGCAGGCGTTCCGGGACCGGATCAAGGCGCAGCCCAAGATGGTGGAGCGATCATCGCGAGCAGTCGCTCGGCAGGCCCCACCATGACCCGGACCTGGGCGTGTGGCTGCTGCCGCTGCCGCTGATCGACGCACAGATCGTGGCGCGGTCGGGAGCCGCGCTGGCGTCGTACGGCCCGGAGTTCCGCTACTCGCACTACGCCGGGATCAAGCGGCTGCCGGTGGCCGCGGTCGGCGCCGCGTCGGTGGCCGGCCTGTTCACCGCCGCGCAGGTGCCACCCCTGCGCAGAGGGCCTGCTCAAGCTGGTGCCGCAGGGCGCGGGTCCGGACGAGGCCAGGCGCGACAAGTCGTGGTTCAAGGTCGACTTCATCGCCGAGTCCGACGGCCGCAAGGTGCACACGCGGGTGTCCGGGGGCGACCCTGGCTACACCGAGACGGCCAAGATGCTCGCCGAGTCGGCGCTGTGCCTGGCCTACGACGAGAACCCGAAGGTGGCCGGGCAGGTCACCACCGCCGAGGCGATGGGGGAGAACCTGACCGCCCGCTTGATCAGCGCCGGGTTGACGTTCGAGCATGGTCAGCTGAAGAGCGACTCGCCGATCCA
This sequence comes from uncultured Actinomycetota bacterium, assembly GCA_963719255.1. Taxonomy (GTDB): domain Bacteria; phylum Actinomycetota; class Actinomycetes; order Propionibacteriales; family Nocardioidaceae; genus Nocardioides. The sequence continues at coordinate 45,277 of CAVRBN010000069.1, forward strand.
GGATCCTTCGGCCACTCCCGGCGGTACGGCGAACAGCCCCGACCCGGTGTGCTGGAGGTACTCCATCAGGCCGTCCTTCGAGGACAGCTGGTTCTGCATCGGGATGTATTGCGTGACCGGGTCGCGCACGAACGCGATGAAGAACAGCCCCGCGTCGAGCCGACCCAGCGCATCGCTGCCGTCGGTGAAGTTGTAGCCACGACGCAGCATCTTCGCGCCGTTGTTGGCCGACGGGTGGGCGAACCGGATGTGCGCATCCAACGGGATCAGGGGTCCGTCGGTGCCCTCGACGTCGAAGTCGGGCGTCGGTGAACTCCTTGCCACCGGAGAGCGGTGCGCCCTCCTGCCGGTCGCGTCCGATCAGGTTCTCCTGCTCGCGCATGCTGGTGCGGTCCCACGGTTCGATGTGCATGTTGATCCGCCGCGCGACGAGGTAGGAGCCGCCGGCCAGCCAGTCGGCGGTTCGCGTCGTCTTCTGGCTGAACCCAGACGAACTTCTCGATGTCGGCGGCGTTCTCGGACTTCAGGTTGCGGGTGCCGTCCTTGAAGCCGAGCAGGTTGCGTGCGGTCGCCTGCTTCGTCGAGGTGGACGACGTCCGCCCGAAGCCGAGCTGCGCCCAGCGGATCGCAACGGTCCCGAAGCCGATCCGGGCCAGGTTGCGGATTGCGTGTACGGCGACCTGGGGGTCGTGGGCGCAGGCCTGGATGCAGATGTCCCCGTTGCTGCGCGCCGGGTCGAGGTTGTCGGCCGGGAAGTGTGGCAGCTCCTCGAAGCGACTTCGGCTGGCGGTCCTTGAGCCCGAACCGGTCCTTGCCGCCCTTCTCGAACAGGGTCGGTCCGAAGCCGAAGGTCAGGGTCAGTCCGGCGGCGGAGAGATCGAGCGCCTCGCCGGTGTCGGCAGGCGGGCTGTCGTACGGCAGGGCTGCGCCGCCCCCGACCGTCGTGCCGGCCGTCATCTCGGCCGCCGCATCGGTCCAGGCCTTCAGCAGGGCGACCAGCTCGGCGCGGGAGTCGGTGGTGACGTCGAAGGCAGCGAAGTGCAGCCGGTCCTGGGTCGGGGTGAGGATGCCGGCCTGGTGCTCGCCGTTGAAGGGGTAGGTCGCGTCGCCGGGAGCGCCCGGCGATTCGGCCTCGGCCCTCCCGACCGCGAATCCGCCGACACCGGCCCCGACCGCGAGTGCTCCCGCGCCGGCGACTCCGAGGAGTCGACGGCGGGACACGGCTGAGGTCTGTGGCTCGGTCACAGAGTGATGGCTCCTGTCATCTTGGACAGCGGCTCCGACAGCGCATTGACCGCGTCGGACAGCTCCTTGCGCTCCGGCTCGCCGACCTTGTCGTAGAACACGAAGCCTTCCTCGCCGACGCGGTACTTGTCGAGCAGCGTCTGGAGCGCGTCGAAGCGCTCGGCGATCTCCTTCGACAAGGCCGGGTCCTTGACCTCGAGCAACGGCTTCAGTCCCTCATAGGCCACGCGGGCGCCGTCGACGTTGGCCTGGAAGTCGTAGAGGTCGGTGTGCGACCAGATGTCCTCCTCGCCGGTGATCTTGCCGGTGGCCACCTCGTCGAGCAGGCCCTTGGAGCCGTTGCCGATCTGGTCGACGGTGTACTCCAGGGTCTGGACCCGCTTGTCGAGGGTCTCGATGTTGCCCTGCAGGTCGTCGGAGAACGCGACCCGCTGGGCCGGGGTGAGCGCCTGGTAGCCCTTGGCCGGCGGCCACAGGTCCTTCTCGATCCGGTGCCATCCGGTCCACTTCTGGCCGGGCTCGAGGTCGGCCTCGCGGAGGTCGGTGGCGGGGTCGAGGTCACCGAAGGACTCGGCAACCGTCTCGATGCGTTCCCAGTGCACCCGGGCCAGGGGATAGAGCCTGCGGGCCTCGTCGTCGTCGCCCTTCTTGTACGCCGTGACGAACTGGTCGGTCATCTCCAGCAGCTGGGCGGACTGATCCTGCACGTACGCGGCGTACTGGGTCGTGGCCTGGTCGATGGCCGCCTGGTCCACGCCCTCGATGGTGTCCTCCTCGCCGGAGTCCGTGACCGTGAAGGCGTCGCGGATGCCCTTGCCGACCATCCCCGGCTTGCAGGCGGTGACGTAGCTGCCGGGAGCGGCGTTGACGACGAGGTCGCGGGTCAGGCCGGGGCCGACGTTCTCGATCTCGCCGACGATGCGCAGCCCGTCCTCGCCGTACAGGTAGAACTCGGTGACCTTGGAACCGTCGTTCTTCACCTTGAAGGACAGGTTGCCGGAGCCGACCTCGGTGCGCGAGACGTCGCAGCCGTCGTCGGTCGACGTCACGCTGATCGGGCCGTCGGCGCCGGACGAGGTGTCGTTGGACTCGGTGAGACCACTGCAGGAGGACAGCCCGAGCGCTGCGGCCGCACAGAGCGGAAGGACAAGGGGGACGCGCACAGGTGTTGCCTTTCGGTTTTCAGTGTGCGGTCGGCACGGGCTGCGCCGACGCAGGGGCGGCGGGACGGTTGCCCCGGATCCGCACGAGGAAGAGGGTCAGGGTCGGCACGACGTACGCGACCCAGGTGATCGCCTCGAGCCAGGTGGTGGCGGGCGAGAAGTTGATGGTGCCCTTGAGGATGGTCCCGCGCCAGGATGTGGGCGGGATCTGGTCGCTGACGTCGAAGGCCAGGTTGTTGAGCCCGGGCAGGATGCTCGCCTCCTGCAGGTCGTGTACGCCGTAGGCGAGGACGCCGGCGGCGACGACGATCAGGATCACGCCGGTCCAGGCGAAGAACTTGGCGAGGTTGATCCTCAGCACGCCCTTGTAGAACGCGTAGCCCATCGCGACCGCGGTCAGGATGCCGAGCAGCGCACCCACCAACGGGGTGGTCGTGGAGCCGTCGGCACTCGTCGCCGCCTGGGTCGCGGCCCACAGGAAGAGCGCGGTCTCGAGACCCTCGCGGCCGACGGCCAGCATGGCCACGACCGCCAGGCTGGCGCGGCCGGCGTCGGCGGCCTTGTCGACCTTGCCCCGCAGCTCGCCGGACAGCCCGCGCGCATGGCGGGCCATCCAGAACACCATCCAGGTCACGAAGCAGACCGCGACGATGGACAGGATGCCGCCGATCGCCTCCTGCGCCTCGAACGTCAGGCGCCGCGGGCCGAACGTCAGCAGCGCGCCGAACCCGAGCGACACGGCGATGGCCACCGCGATCCCGGCCCAGAGCCGGGGGAGCAGCTGGCGTCGGTCGGACTTGACCAGGTACGCGATCAGGATGACCACGACCAGGCTGGCCTCCAGCCCCTCGCGCAGGCCGATCAGGTAGTTCGCCAGCACCGCTACTCCTTTAGGTAAGGCTTGCCTAAAGAGGCTAGCAGCGATGTTGACGCTGTGGAACGCCCGGCCTGACCGCGGAGCGCCTGTGGCTCGGCAGCGGGGCGCGGGCAAAATGCGCTGGCGAGACCTTGACACCGCACCTGACTCACACAAATGTGAACAGGTCCGTTCCACAGCCAGTAGGGGTGGGTCATGCGCTCGCAGTTCACCAAGTTCGCCGTACTCGCCCTCGTCGGCGGAACCTTCCTGGCGGCTCCACCCGCCAGCACCACCGACGGCTGCCCCGGATCGGGGCGACCAGCTCGAGGTCTACGTCGTCGAACTTCCCGCCAGTCAGGTGGAGAAGCTCGAGGAGGTCGGCATCGACGCCCACCACGCGACCACGGAACAGGCTGGCAAGGGCCTGGTCGACGTCGAAGCCGTGATCACCGAGATCCAGGCGCAGAAGCTCCGCTCGGCGGGCATGTCGGTCACGCTCAAGCGGATCGACGGCGAGAGGGCCTCCGCTGGTGGCGGCCGAGCAGAATGCCGCCGGCCACGACGTCTACCGGTCCTACAGCGAGCCCGGCGGGATCGCCGACGAGCTCCGCGCCGCGGCGGCCGCCCACCCCCGGATCGCCAAGCTCGTGAGGATCGGGAGGACCGTTCAAGGGGAAGGCCATCCTGGCGCTCAAGGTCACCAAGAAGGCCAGGACCCTCAGGGACGGCAAACGCCCGTCGGTCCTGTACGCCGGGGCGCAGCACGCGCGCGAGTGGATCACTCCCGAGATGAACCGTGCGCCTCATGCACTACTACCTCGACGGCTACGGCACGGATGCCGAGCTGACCCGCATCGTGAACACCACCGAGCTCTGGTTCCTGCCGGTCGCCAACCCCGACGGCTACGACTTCACGTTCACCGACGAGAACCGGCTGTGGCGCAAGAACCTCCGCGACAACAACGGCGACGGAACCATCACGCCGGGAGACGGCGTGGACCCGAACCGCAACTTCGCGGTCAAGTGGGGATGGGACAACGAGGGCTCCTCCGCCCTCCCGGACAGTGAGACCTACCGCGGCACCGGCCCGAACTCCGAGCCGGAGACCCAGGCCCTCAACCGGCTCTTCAACCGGATCGGGTTCGAGTTCTTCATCAACTACCACTCGGCCGCGGAACTGCTGCTCTACGGCATCGGCTGGCAGGTGAGCACCCCGTCGCCCGACGACGTGATCTACGAGGCGATGGTCGGCGACGACGAGAACCCCGCGATCCCCGGCTACGACCCGGACATCTCCGCCGAGCTCTACACCACCAACGGCGACACCGACTCCCACGCCACCGTCCAGAACGGCACCCTCGGCTTCACCCCCGAGATGACGACCTGCCAGACGGCTTCGGCGTCCGACCCCGACGACGAGTGGGAAGCCCGAGGACTGCGTCAGCGGCTTCAACTTCCCGGACGACGAGGAGCTGATCCAGGCCGAGTTCGAGAAGAACATCCCGTTCGCACTCTCGGTCGCCAAGTCCGCCCAGGACCCGGACGACCCGGTCTCCGTCGTCGGCCGCACCGCCGCCGACCTCGTCTCCGACCCGTTCGCCGTCTCCCACGGCAAGAAGCAGAAGGTCGCGGTCACCGCGAAGCGGGCGATCAAGCACCTGCGCCTGAAGTACTCCGTGAACGGCGGCCGGACCAAGTCGGTCAAGACGCGGCTGTGGCGGGGCGGTGAGCGCTACGGGGAGACCCACAACGACTACTACGCCGAGTTCCGGGGCAAGGTGAAGCGCACGCATCCGGGTGACTCGGTGGAGGTCTGGTTCACCGGGGTCAAGCCCCGGACCGGCCGGGTCAGCAGCACTCCGTTCACGTACGAGGTGGCAGACGACATCGGTGGCGACGTACTCATCCTCGCCGCGGAGGACGTCACCGGCGCCAGCCCGGTCCAGGGCGTGGCCAGCGCCAAGTACGCCGACGACTTCGCCGCCGCGCTGACCGCGGCCGGTTACTCCTCCGACGTGTACGACGTCGACGTCAACGGCCGCACCGCCCCACACCACCTCGGCGTGCTGTCCCACTACGACGCGATCGTGTGGGAGACGGGTGACGACATCATCACGCGTGCGCCGCACAGCCCGCAGGCACTGCGGCGAAGCTCTCGCTCGACCTCGAGCTCGCCGTGCGTGACTACCTCAACGAGGGTGGCAAGGCGCTGGTGACCGGTCAGTACAACCAGTTCGCCCAGGGCGCCAACGGCGTCTACGACTACAACCCGTTCGCGCCGCCGGAGTGCACGACGCCCGAGCACGTACCCGTGCCTGCCGCTGTTCAACGACTTCCAGCAGTACTGGCTGGGCGCCTACAACTATGTGAGCGACGGCGGCACCGGAGACGACGGCCCGTTCCCCGTGAGCGGCGCAGCAGGGTGCCTTCGACGGGTTCGCCGGCACCTTCAACGGTGGCGACTCCGCCAACAACCAGGCCCACACGGCGTCTCTGCTGGCGACCTCGAGCTTCCTGCCCCCGGCCGACTTCCCGCAGTTCGCCAGCTCGGCCCCGGTGAAGTGGGACCGGGCCCGGCGCCGCGCCGTACGACCCGCACACGGGCGAGTGGTACATGTACAGCCAGTTGGCCGACCAGGGCTGGAAGCGGCTGAGCCGCACGGTCGACCTCACGTCGGCGACGTCCGGAGAGCTGAACTTCCAGATCTCGTACGACACCGAGGCCGACTGGGACCACGTGATCGTCGAGGCGCACGAGGTCGGCTCCGACGCCTGGACCACGCTCCCGGACGCCAACGGCCACACGATCCAGGAAACCGGTGAGTCGTGTGCCGCGGGCTGGGTCGACATCCACCCGCACGTCGCGCACTACCAGGGCGCGGACTGCTCCCCCACCGGCTCGTCGGGCGCCTGGAACTCGGCCACCGGCAACAGCTCGGGCTGGCAGGAGTGGAACGTCGACCTGACGGCGTACGCCGGCAACCAGGTCGAGCTGTCGATCAGCTACCTGACCGACTGGGGCACCCAGGGGCTGGGCGTCTTCGTGGACGACACCACCGTCACGCTCGACGGGGTGGCCACCGCGGAGACGTCCTTCGAGGACGGCCTCGGCGGCTGGACAGCGGCCCCGCCCCCGGAGGGCTCGCGGGAGACGAACAACTGGGCCCGCAGCCAGAAGGCCTTCGAGGAGGGCGCCGCCACCACGACCGAGGACACCGTGTTCACGGGCTTCGGTGCCGAGGGGCTCACCACCGCCGACCAGAGGGAGGAGTTCGTGGCTCGGGCACTCGACCACCTGCTCGGCTGACCGGACATCCCGTCCGACCTCGTCGAGTGGGCGCTCGGGAGACCTGCCCGCGTGATCAGATAAGCACGTGCGCGTCGCGGTCTTCTTGGGCTCCTCGCCGGGCCCGCCGGCGCACCGCGACTGTGTGATCGCACTGGCCGACGGGCTGGTGGCGCGCGGCATCGGCATCGTGTATGGCGGCGCACAGGTCGGGCTGATGGGCCTGCTCGCCGAGCGCGCGCTCGCCGCCGGTGGCGAGGTGATCGGCGTGATCCCTCGCCGCCTCTTCGCGCGCGAGGTCCCCCACCGGGGAGTGACCCGTCTCGTCGAGGTGGACTCGATGCACGAGCGCAAGACGCAGATGGCCGAGCTCGCCGACGCGTTCGTTGCGTTGCCCGGCGGCGTCGGCACGCTCGAGGAGCTGTTCGAGGTCTTCAGCTGGCGACTGCTCGGCCTCCACGACAAGCCGGTCGCGCTGCTGGATCCGGACGGCTTCTACGACCCACTGGTCGACCAGCTCGACCGGATCGTCGCGCAGGGATACCTCAGCGTCGACAAGCGCGCAGCCCTCGGGCGGGTGCGCACCGTCGACGAGCTGCTGGCGTCGTACGACGCGCAGTCCTGACGGATCGAGCGAGACCGTGCCAGCGGCGACCGCACGACCGCTCACGAGCACTCGGGCAACCACCGCGGAGGTAGCCGCATTGGCCTCGGCCAGGGTGGCGAGGGCCGCACGGTTGTCCTCGATGAGGAGCTTCTGGTGGGCGGACTCGACGGCGTACCAGATGCCGACCACGTTGGTCCGCCTCTTGCACTCCACGTCGTCGACGGCGGTATCGATTGCCTTGCGGGTGGAGCCGTTCTGCAGGCTGCGGTCAGAGAACGGAGCCAGTGGCTCGTCGTAGTCATGGCCCTTGCCGCGCATGCAGTCAGACCAGCGCTGGAACGCGGCGAGCACGCGGGGGTCACGTTGGCTGCGTCCGAAGCTCTCCTGCGACAACCGCTGCGCGAGGTACCAATCCGACACCTGGTCGCCGTCCGGTCCCTGGAGAGCGCGTTCGGCGTCTCCGGAGCAACCGCCGGGAGGCACCTGCATTCCGTTCGGAAGAGCGGCGCCCTCGCCGGTCAGGACGGCGAGTGCGAGGGGGCTCAATTTTGGTCCGCGGGTCGGGTCGCGATGGGCGCTGGGATCGCGCTTCCCGAGGCCGTAGCCCAGGACCGCGGCCTGGGCCGCATCGGTGAGGCCGTACCTGCGCTCCGTCCAGGTTCGTGGCCCGACGCCGGTCACTGGCTTCGGAATCGCGATGTCGACCCCGAGACGCTGCATGCACTGACCGATGAGCTCGCGGCGCGCCAGGCCCATGCGCTGAACCTCGTTGATGGAGGGAATGTAGTCGTCGAGCGGCAGCCGCAGGTCGATGCTCGCGACGAGCTTGGGCACCTCCGTGACAACCGGGAGGCCAGTGCTCGTTTCGTCGCCCTCTGCGGCGTCGGGAGAAGCAGGGGAGCCGTTGGACGTTGAGCAGGCAGCTAGTCCGATCACCAGAGCCACCGCGCAGAGGAGCCGCGCTGCCTTCTTTCGACGCCATCCAGTAGTCATGGTGCGTTCAAGCTCCGTCCGCGATACGTGCGTGATTGACTGTGCAGTTTGAGTGCGGTGATGGATGCGGGCCGAAGCCCTGCCCGGATCCTTGACTTCCGGGCAGGGCTTCGGCATCGTGCTGTCGACCTCAGGAAGCCCAGAAGATGGACTCAGTGTTGTTCTTGTAGGTCGCGCTGAAGTTGCCACCGGAGTTCGGGCTGATGAACCCGTTGGACCCGCCGTAGTTCGGCGACGTGGCAGCCCACGCGGTGACGAAGCGGTCGTAGTTCCAGACCGACTCGGCGTTGTTGGTCACCACCGCGTTCTGACCGGCTCCCGCGCTGACGAAACGGTCGTCGACCAGGTTGGCGTCGTTGCGGAGGAACCCGGTCCGGCTGCCGCCGTAGTTGGAGAAGTACCAGAGGCACAGGTCTCCGTGCCCGTCGCCGTAGGCGGAGCAGACGTCGCCCGTCCTCAGCTGGGCGCACGCCGTGAGACTTCGGTGCCGCGTGCTTGCCCGCGACGGCGGCTCCAGTGACCGTCTTGGCGGTCACTCGGCTCGACGAGGCGTCGCCCTTGTCGGCTGCGTTGGCCGGAAGGGTGGCCGCGGCGACGGCGCCGGCTGCGGCGATGCTGGCGATGAGCGTCATGGTCGTCTTGTTGCGTGCACGCATGGTTATTCCTCCTCATAGTGGGCGGCGGCGACAGGTGTGTCGGGCCGCAATGATCCGAAGACGGCCAACCCGATTTTCCGGTTGCGCATCTTCCTGTGATAAAGAGCCGCGAGGTCCCGTTAGATACACCCAATTGCTCTGGGAAGCGGTGCTGGCCTCAAGATTCGGGGCCCACCTGACGTCGGCCGTCGGGCTGCCACCGCACGTTGCCAAGCCGAGATTGCCTGCGCACCGGAGCAGTCCCTTGACCCTCATCTGACGCGTCGATACGTTCGCAGAGCACGCAACTGGGTGCGCAATACGGAACGCCCGCGCTGCGCCGCGTCTCTCGGCCTGTAGCCAACAATGGAGGGTCCTGATGCTGCCGAAGCGACTTCTGATCCGGGCGCGGTGGCTCGTGGCTGCTGCGGTGCTGCCGCTCGCAGCGTGCTTGCTGGTGGCACCTGCCGAGAGCTCACCCGTGAGTCAGCCAGCGGTGGGTCAGTCGGCGACGGCCGCACCGAAGCGGGTCGTTTTCATCGTGCTCGATCAGCTTCGACCCGACTTCATCGACGCGTTCGACATGGTGAACGTCAAGGCGCTGATGGCTGGAGGAACCTCCTTCCCCAACGCCTGGCTCGGGCACATGGGGGCCGAAACCGTGGTCAGCCACAACGTGATGACCAGCGGCATGCTGCCGAAGCACATGGGCTGGGCCGACGAGTGGTTCCGGGACTCCGACGGCGTACTCGGCCCCGAGAACACCCAGTACGTGACCGGGTCGATGGACCAGACGCAGTTCGACGCGCTGATCCAGGACAAGGGCTACCCGAAGCTGGCGGACTACCTGAAAGCGGCTGACCCGGACAAGGTCGTGGCCACGATCGGGCAGAAGAACTACGCCATGTACACCATGAGCGGGCCGGCCTCCGACATCCGGATCACGTTCGGTGGGCGCGCCTTCGACTGCGACGGCGACGCGGAGGCCGACAACACCTGGCGTGGCCCCGTCGGCGTCAACGTGCCCACCTACATCACCGAGGTCACTGTCGCACCGGCCTGCCCGGTGGACGACCACTTCTACGTCGACTCCGACTCGGACCTCCACTACGGCACGCTCACGACATCGCCGGCCTGGATGTATCCGCTGCAGGGCAACCGCGACATCAGCGGCCTCGACGCCGACCACCCCGGTGGCGACGTCTGGGTGACGGATGCGGCGTTCGCAGTGATGGACAACGAGGACTGGAGCGGACTGCTCCTCACCATGGGCGGCATCGACAAAGCCGGCCACATGTGGGGCGGCCTCAACGACGTCCCGCCGTACCCGGCGGGTGCAACGGACCCGCTGAGCCACATGGCCCACGCGGCCGCTGTTGCCGATGAGCAGGTCGGGCGCATCATCGACAAGCTCGAGACCGATGGTCTGCTCGACGAGACCCTCGTGGTGCTGACCACCGACCACGCCCAGCTCCAAGCCGAGAACTACTTCGGTCTGGACGGCCAGAATCGCGGCAACTTCAACTGGTACTACGGAGCCGACGCAGACGAGACCTACAAGACGCCGCAGCCCGAGATCCAGCGCCTCATCGACGAGACCGGCGAGAACGTCGCGATGAGCATGCAGGACTCGGCCATCCGCACCTGGCTCGTCCATCGGTCGGTGAAGGCCAAGAAGCAGGCAGCCGACGTGATGGCGACGCTGGGCGGAGTGCGGGCGACGTACTTCCGCTCCGGCCGCCACTACGTGCTGCGCTGGCAGGCGCCCCGCGCCGAATGGGGCGCCGAGGAGTGGGCGTGGCATCGCGCACGTTCGCAGAAGATCGTCAACACCCAGGCAGCCCGCTACGGACCCGACGTCATAGGCCTGCTCGCCGACAACACGAGCTACGGGGTCACGGGTGACCACGGCGGTGCGCAGGAGTCTGTGCAACGGATCCCGATCGTGTTCTACGGCGCCGGCATCAAGGCGGGTGCCGAACCGAAGGGCCGGATCAGGTCGGTCGACATCCTGCCGACGATCCTGCGCGAACTCGGCATCGCGAAGACGCACTGGATGGATGGGCGAAGCTTCCGACTTCGGTAGCCGCGCCACGCGGTCCTGAGGCTGCGACGGCGCAGATCACCGTACGCTGAACCATGCTCCCAGCATCAGTCCCGATCGATGGTGGCGTCCGTGGCGACGCTGGCCGCCCTGGCCAGCATGGTCGCCGGTTGGTCCGCGGCAATGGCGGCCGTGGGTCGCATCGAGGGACCGGCGCAGGGGTTCACCACGTTGCCAAACCCCTGCTCGGCCGCGACGTCGTGGTTGCCATCTCGGTCGACGGGCTCAAACCCGCCGCGCTGCGGCGCCTTGGCCCGGACGGGGCTTCGGCCTTTCACCGCATGCTCCGTCACGGGGCGAGCACCCTGAACGCGCGGACCCTGCGAGAGAAGACTCAGACTCTGCCCGACCACACCAGCATGCTCACCGGTCGGACCGCCACCGGCAACCAGGGGCACGGGGTGATCGTGAACCACGACCCGGGCGGGACCGTGCACCAGGCCGCCGGCCACCACATCAGCAGCATGTTCACCGTGGTCCACGACCGCGGCGGCAGCACCGCCCTGTACGCCTCCAAGTCGAAGTTCGCGCTCTTCGACCGGTCCTGGAACGCCCGGAGCGGCGGCCGCGATCGGGTCGGGACGAACAACGGCCGGGACAAGATAGATCGCTACCATCACGCCTCCGAGGAGCAGCTTGTCGACAGGCTGGTCCACCGCCTCCGGCAGCGCCCGGACTCGTTGAGCTTCCTGCACCTGGCGCTCCCCGACGAGGTCGGACACCACGACGGGTTCGGCTCGCGCCAGTATCTGCGCGCCGTCCAGCGCGTCGATGCGCTGCTCGGGCGGATCCTGCGCACCATCGCGCATCGGCCGGCCCTGCGGCGACACGCCACCGTCATCCTCACCGCCGACCACGGCGGAAGCGGCACCGGCCACCGCGACCCCACCCGACGGGCACACTTCACGATCCCGTTCCTGGTCTGGGGCGCGGGTGTCGCGGACGGAGCCGACCTGTACTCGGCTCAACCCCGGCCTGCGGTCTCCAGGAGCTTCGCGCACCGGCTACCAGGGAGCGCAGCCGATCCGCAACGGCGACCTGGCCAACCTCGCCACCTCACTTCTCGGCCTGCCCGCCGTCCCGGGCAGCACCTTCAACCACAGCCAAGGACTGCGGGTACGGCGCTGACCAGTGGGATTCAGCGGGCGTTCAGGGTGGGTGCGCGAGAATGGCGCTCCCCGACCGTCCGGAGGCACTGATGCGCGTACTCGTCGTCGATGACGAGAAGCGGCTCGCGCGGTCCCTGCGGGTGGGGCTGGAGGCGGAGGGCTTCGCGGTCGACGTGGCGCACGACGGCACCGACGGCTTGTGGCTGGCGCGGGAGAACGAGTACGACGCGATCGTGCTTGACCTGATGCTTCCGGGGATCAACGGCTACAAGGTGTGCGAGACGTTGCGTGCGGAGAAGAACTGGACTCCGATCCTGATGCTCACCGCGAAGGACGGCGAGTGGGACCAGGTGGAGGGTCTCGACACCGGTGCCGACGACTACCTGACCAAGCCGTTCTCGTTTCCGGTGCTCGTGGCGCGTCTTCGTGCGGTGGCCCGCCGCGGCGCGCGCGAGCGCCCCACCCAGCTCGAGGTCGGGCGACCTCAGGCTGGACCCGGCCGCTCGTCGCGCCTGGCGCGGCGGGGTCGAGCTGGAGCTGACCGCTCGGGAGTTCTCGTTGCTCGCCTTTCTGGCACGCCACCAGGGGGACGTGGTTTCGAAGCGGCAGATCCTCGAGGCGGTGTGGGACGTCGACTTCGTGGGCGACCCGAACATCGTCGAGGTCTACATCCGCCATCTCCGCAACAAGATCGACCGCCCATTCGGTCGTGCGGCGATCCAGACCCTGCGCGGGGCGGGTTACCGCCTGGGGAGCGACGGTGGCTGAGGGGCGGCTGGGCCGTGCCTCGGTGCGGCTCCGTACGACGGCCGCGGCGATGCTGGTGGTGGCGATCGCCCTGCTCGTCGGAGCCTTCGCTCTGGTTGCCCTGGTTCGCGGCTCACTGCGCGAGGGGTTGGAGACCAGTGCCGAGCAGCGTGCCTCGGCGATCGCCGACCAGATCGAGTCCTCGGGTCTACCGGAGGACGGGCCGACTGACGACGACGAGGACGCCGACGACCCCGATGAACTCGTCTGGCAGGTGACCGATGCCGACGGCACGGTCGTGCGCTCGTCGCAGCCGCTCAGCGAGCCATTGCCCACCGAGGATGCTGGCGGCGGCAAGGCTTCCGGGTGCCGACCACCAGTACGTCGTGGTGACCGACGACGCCGAAGTCGGTGAGCAGGAGTATCGTCGTCTCGGTCGCCGTCTCCCTGGAGGAGGTCGACGACTCGACGGCGGCTCTGGTCACCCCGCTGTTGATCGGCCTGCCGTTGGTGCTGTTGCTCGTGGGCGGCACCACCTGGGGGGTGGCCACGCCGGGCGCTCGCACCGGTCGAACGCATCCGACGCGAGGTCGAGCAGATCACCGGTGACCAGCTGGACCGGCGGGTGCCCGAACCGCGCTCCCGCGACGAAATCCATCGACTCGCACTGACCATGAACGCGATGCTGGGACGTCTCGAGGACTCCCGGGGCCGACAGCAGGAGTTCGTCGCCGATGCGTCGCACGAGCTGCGTTCGCCACTTGCCAGCATGCGGCAGGCGGCCGAGGTGGCGCGCGCCCACCCCGGTGCGCTGCCCGAGGGCGAGCTCGCTGATGCCGTGCTGGAGGAGTCGGCCCGCATGCAACGTCTCGTCGAGCAGCTGCTGCTGCTCACCCGGGCCGACGAGGGCGTGGTCACGCGCGCGCACCACGACGTGGACCTCGACGACCTGGCCCTGTCCGAGGCCAGACGTGTCGGCCGGTCCGGGCTCGAGGTCGACACCTCCGGAGTTGGGGCCGGACGGGTACGGGGTGACCTGACCTCGCTCGCGCAGGCGGTGCGGAACCTCGTCGACAACGCCGCACGGCACGCCGACGACGTCATGGCGGTCGGCGTTCGGGAGTTCCGAGACAGCGTCGAGCTCGTCGTCGAGGACGACGGTCCCGGGATCCCGGAGGACCAGCGGCAGCGCGTCTTCGAACGGTTCGTCCGGCTCGACGAGGCGCGCGCTCGTGACGCCGGCGGGAGCGGGCTCGGACTGGCAATCGTCAAGGAGATCGTCGCCGCCCACGGTGGGACGGTCGAGGTCTCGACCTCGGGTCTGGGCGGCGCCCGGTTGGTCGTTCGGCTCCCCGCTCCTGGCGCCGGCCGGGATGCCGACCTCCCAACCTGAACGGGCTTTCAGACGCGTTCAGGTGGGCTTCAGCGAGGTCCCTGCAGGCTGGGCACGCACCCAGACCGGAAGACCAAACATCGAAAGGCATCCAGTCATGAAGTTCCGCAGCAAGCGCGTCATCCTCCCCACCATCGCAGCCGTAGCCGTCCTCGGAGTCGGTGGCGTGGTGTGGTCCTCAGCGGCGAACGCCGACCTTCAGGGCAGCGAGCGTGACCGGGTCGGCAACGCTGCCACCCAGGCCGTGGGCGGCGGCACCGTGGTCGACGCCGAGGCCAGCGACGACCGTGGCGAGGCGTACGAGGTCGAGGTCCGCAAGGACGACGGCACCGAGGTCGACGTCATCCTCGACAAGGACCTCAACGTGGTCAGCCAGGCTGCCGACGACAGCAACGACCGTCGACGACGCGTGACGACGGTGACGATGCGAACGACAGTGACGACGCCAACGACACGGCAACGACGCCGACGACCGCGCGCTGAGCGCCTCCGAGCGCACCTCGGCCGAGAAGGCGGCCCTGAGCGCCGTGGCCGGCGGGACGGTCACCGAGGTGGAGGCCAGCGACGACGGTGGCGAGGCCTACGAGGTCGACGTCCGCGATGCCGACAACACCGAGTGGGACGTCGAGCTGGACGCCGACTTCAAGGTGCTGCGCAAGACCGTCGACAACTGACCGCCCCAAGTCCCGGACGCGACGCCCCGCCGACCAGGCGGGGCGTCGCCTGCGTTCGCGGACGGCCGCTTCGCCACAATCTGGGTCCGGTCTGTCGCCGTGCTCTTGAGAGATCACACAGTGCCCCAGGCAGGAATCGAACCTGCGACCTTTCGCTTAGGAGGCGGCTGCTCTATCCGCTGAGCTACTGGGGCGAGTCGTCTCGAGGTCCGTGCTGACGTACCTCGGTCACGACGGCGAACATCTTGTCACGCACTGGGGACGGTTCGCCCATCGGTTCCGATGTCGACCCTGGCCGATTCGGCAGCCCGAGGAGGCGGTCGTCGTACCGCGCACGCGGGGTTTTGGTGGATCGGCGGGCTGGGCAGCACAATTTGGGTATCCCCTTGATTTGACCCTGCTCGGTCGTGCTATCGCGCGCCCGGCCTCCCGAAGAGATGAGGACGAACCGACACGTGTCCGAGGAGCAACTGCAGAACGACGAGGCCCGTCACCGCGGCCGCAGCCTGAAGCGTCACACCGCCCTGCGCATGCTGCTCGTCTGCTCAGTCGCAGTCGCCCTCGTGATCGGCCTCGGCTCGGTCTTCCTCTACCGGCACCTCAACGGCAACATCACGTTCCTCAACATCGACGACAAGCTCGGTGACCGGCCGGACGCGATCGCGCCGGGTGACCCGATCAACGTGCTGGTCATGGGTTCGGACTCCCGAAGCGGTGACGAGGGTGTCGACCAGATGGAGAACGGCGGCGCGCGTTCCGACACGACGATGCTGATGCACCTGTCCTCGGACCGGAAGTTCGCGTACGGCGTCAGCCTGCCGCGCGATGCGGTCGTGGACCGGCCGACCTGCGAGACCGACGACGGCGAAGTCGCTGCAGAGGACGACGTGATGTTCAACACCGCGTTCTACGTCGGCGGGGTCGCGTGCACGGTGAAGACGGTCGAGTCGCTCACGGGCGTCAAGGTCGACCACTGGGTGGTCGTCGACTTCAACGGCTTCAAGGACATGGTCGACGCGATCGGCGGAGTCGAGGTGTGTGTCCCGCACGCCATTGATGACGACCGCTATCAGATGCACCTCGAAGCTGGCACCCAGGAGATCCGGGGTCAGGAGGCGTTGGACTACGTGCGGGTGCGGCACGGGTTCGGCGACGGTTCGGACATCGGCCGGATGAAACGACAGCAGACCTTCATTGCCTCGATGGCGGCTCAGGTCGTGTCTGCCGGCACCCTCACCCGGGTCGACCGGCTGGTGAAGTTCCTCGACGCCGCCACGAGTTCGCTCGCGCTCGACACCGGGGTCGGAAACGTGATGTCCCTGGCCAAGCTCGGCAACCAGTTCCGAACGATCGGCCTGGACAACATCGAGTTCGTCACGGTTCCCTGGGAGGCCTATGAGCCTGACCCGAACCGGATCCAGTGGAACACCGAGCTCTCCGACCGGCTGTGGGACAAGATCCGCAACGACGAGCCGCTGACCCGTCGGCTGTCCGCGGACGCGATCTCGGCCGAGGACCAGGCGAGTCGGGACGGTACGCGGTCCGATGATCCGTCCGACGCGAGCAGTCCTTCGGAGACAACGTCGCCCTCCGACGGGGAGACCACCCCGGAGGAGGCCGAAGAGGCCGAGGCGAACGGTCTGTGCGCGTGACCGACGAGCCCGAGCGACCCAGCCCGACACGACGGGTCCGCTGAGGACTCGAAGCCAGAGTCCGACTGGGCACGCCGCCGAAGGCTGGCCGCGGTGTTCGGCGAGGCCCTCCCTGAGACGACCGAGGACGAACGCGAGCCATCCGCTCCCGGTGCGACTGACAGTTCCGACGCGTGGCTCGAGGAGCAGGTGCCCCCGCACCACGGGGGCTCCTGAGCCGGACGGGTCAGATCGACTTCTGTTGCCCCTGCGAGGCGAGCAGGTCCCTGATCTCCTTGAGCAGCGTGATGTCCTCCGGGGTCCCGGGGGCGGGGCTGGGGAAGAACTTCTCCTTGGCCGCGGTGTAGGGCACTACGACGAAGAAGTAGACGATCGCGGCGAGCAGCACGAACGCGATGACGGCGTTCAGGAATGCCCCGAAGCTCTGCGCCTTGTCCGAGAAGACGTTGTCGGCGCTCTTCGGCATCAGGCCGGTCAGCCACTCGGTGAAGGTCGTGACCACAGCTGCGAACGAGAGGGCGATGATGAAGGCGACGGCGATGTCGACCAAGTTGCCGCGGAGGATGAAGTTCTTGAATCCACTCATGCCGCCACGCTAGCGGTTGGCGGTCAGGCTGAGGCAACCCCTCCACCGCGGCGTCGGCAAAGACTTCAGAAATCTCCGACTGCGTGCCGATGACCGTCAGCCGAACCAACTCTCGTGCGCGGCGCCCAGGCTGTCGTGAGGCGGGTCCAGCAGCAGCTCAAAGAACTTCCACTTCTCGGCGGTCGAGCTTGTCGATACCACCAACCGGTGCTGGGTCGAACTTTCGTAGTTACGCACTAGCGGCTGACGGTCAGGCTGAGGAAACGGCTCACGGCGGCGTCGGCAACGGTCTCGGACATCTCCGACGACGTGCCGATGACCATCAGCCGACCCGACAGGCCGGCCGTGGTCGCGGCGGCGGACGTGGAGTCGGAGGCTGCGGGCAGGGCGAGGATCGGTACGTCGACCGCAACCGTGTCGGTGCCGCCACCACGGGGGTCGGTGGCGAGCAGGTTGATCCGGTCGCCGACCTTCAGCAGGGCCACTGCGTCGGCGTCGGGGATCCGCACCGGCACGGCCACCAGGTCGTCGTACCCCTGAAGCAGCCCGGCGCCGACCAGCCGGACGTCGGTCACCGGTTCACCGCGGCGCAACGGAGCGGCGAGCGTCCGGCCGACGGCCTCGTCCGACGGGGTCACCCCGGACGGCGCGGTGCCGTCGGCGAACGCGACCCGCGTGAGGTCGTCGGCCGACAGCACCGTGCCGGCGTCGAGATCGCGAGCCGCGGCCACCACCCAGTCCGATGGCGGCGGTGGCGCAGCCGTCGCCTGGAGACCGGCCAGCGCCGCCACCCCGGTGAGGACTGCGGCCAGCAGCCGGCGTCTCAGCAGCACGGCCCGCCGGATCGCCTGTCGTGCGGCACCGAGCCGCAACCGAAGAGTGCGCATGCCCCGACGCTAGGCCGAAGGCCGGATCCCCGCAGAGGCTATCCACAGGCAGGGCTGCTCCGTCGGACTCAGTCGGACGAAGACTTCGCCTTCGAGGACGTGGAACCTGATGACGAGGCGCTCGAGCCGGTCTTCGAGGAGCTGGACGAGGAGGAGTCGCTCTTCGCACCCGACGAGGACTCCTTGGCAGCTGCGCCCGGCTTACTGCCCGACTCGCTGCCCGAATCCGCGCCGGACGTGCCGCTCGCGGACTTGTCCTTCGCACCACCCTTCGCACCGGCCGTCGTAGCGTCGGCCCGGCTGTCGGTCCGGTAGAAACCGGATCCCTTGAAGACCACGCCCACGGCGTTGAACAGCTTGCGCAGGCGGCCGTCGCACTCGGGGCAGTGCCGGAGGGCGTCGTCGCTGAAGCTCTGGAACTGTTCGAAGGTGTGACCGCACTCGGTGCAGACGTACTCATAGGTGGGCACGAGCAAGCAGTTTACGTTGGAGGGGTTCGAGACGAGCGTCACCCACCCGGCTCCCTAGGATGACCCGGTGCCCAACTGGTGGAACGGCTTCCGGAAGTGGCCCCGACCCGCCCGCTGGACGGCGTACGTCGCGGTGGGCCTCGTCCTTCTCATGGTGGCCGTGACCGTTCTCGCGGTCGTGATGGTCCGCCGGCCGCTGCCGCAGACGACTGGCGAGATCCAGGTCCCGGGACTGACCGGCGCGGTGGAGGTGATCCGCGACGCCAACGGCATCCCGCAGATCTACGCCGACACCACCGGCGACCTGATGCGCGCCCAGGGATATGTGCACGCGCAGGACCGCTTCTACGAGATGGACATCCGGCGGCACGTCACGGCCGGACGGCTCTCGGAGCTGTTCGGAAAGAAGACTCTCGACACCGACAAGGCCATCCGGACGATGGGCTGGCGCCGGGTCGCGGAACAGGAGCTGGCGCTGATCCAGCCGGACACCCGGGCCGCGCTCGAGGCGTACGCCGACGGGGTCAACGCCTACCTCGACGAGCACAGCCCGTCGGAGATCTCGGTCGAGTACACGTTGCTGCGGGCCAGCGGGCTCGACTACCAGCCCGAGCCGTGGACCGTGGTCGACTCGCTGGCCTGGCTCAAGGCGATGGCCTGGGACCTGCGCGGAAACATGGAGGACGAGGTCGCGCGGGCGCTGCTCTCGGTGAGCCACGACCAAGCCGCAGATCGACGCGCTCTACCCGCCGTACCCCTATCGCGCGCACCAGTCGATCGTCGGGCAGGGCGCGGTCGTGGACGGCGTCTTCGACCAGGACGCCGAGCCCGGCAAGACCCGCAACCCGATCCGACCCGCCTACACCGCCGGTCAGGTCGGTGCGGTCAGGGCGTTCGACCGCGCCGTCCGGTCCGTGCCGGCGATGCTCGGCCAGAGCGGCGGGCAGGGCTTCGGGAAGAGCAACCGGAGGGGAGACGGCCTGGGCAGCAACAGCTGGGTCGTCGATGGCGATCACTCGGCCACCGGCAAGCCGTTGCTGGCCAACGACCCGCACCTGGGGATCAGCATGCCCGGAGTCTGGTACCAGGTCGGCCTGCACTGTCGCGAGGTGACACCCGACTGTGCGCTCGACGTGAGCGGGTTCTCGTTCTCGGGCGTCCCGGGTGTCGTCATCGGTCACAACGCCAACGTCGCCTGGGGATTCACGAACCTCGGGCCCGACGTGACCGACCTCTACCTGGAGAAGATTGACGGCGGGAAGTGGCTGTACGACGGCAAGTACCGGCCACTGACGACGCGCCAGGAGAAGATCAAGGTCCGCGGCGGCGAGGACTTCGACCTGACCGTGCGGTCCACGCGGCACGGCCCCCTGCTGTCGGACGTCTCCAAGGAGCTGAGCACCGTCGGGGCCAACGCCGATGCTCCCGACGGTCCGAGTCGTGACAACGGTTTCGCGGTGGCGCTCCAGTGGACTGCGCTGACCCCGGCCCCGACGGCTGACGCGATCTTCGGGCTCGACACCGCCTCCGACTGGACTGAGTTCCGGGCCGCCGCGGCCGAGTTCGGCGTACCGGCGCAGAACCTCGTGTACGCCGACACCGCGGGCCACATCGGCTACCAGGCACCCGGCCGGATCCCGGTCCGCAAGTCCGGCAGCACCGGGATGGTGCCGTCGGCGGGCTGGCTGCCGGAGAACGACTGGACCGGCTCCTACGTGCCGTTCGAGGCGCTGCCCAACGCTCTCGATCCGGACGAGGGATTCGTCGCCACCGCCAACCAGGCGGTGATCGGGCGGACCTACCCCTACTTCCTCACCTCCGACTGGGACTACGGCTACCGGTCGGAGCGGATCCGGAAGCAGCTCGAGAGCGAGGGCGAACTCTCGGTTGACGAGATGGCGGACCTCCAGCTGGACACCTACAACTCGATGGCGCCAACGCTGGTCCCCTACCTGCTCGACATCGACCTTCCGCAGGGCTACTTCAGCGACGGTCAGAAGCTCTTGCGCGAATGGGACTACACCCAGCCCGCCGACTCACCGGCCGCGGCGTACTACAACGTGGTCTGGAGGAACCTCCTGGCGCTGACCTTCCACGACGAGCTGCGCGAGTCGCTGTGGCCGGACGGCGGAAGCCGCTGGTGGTTGGTCGTGAGCAACCTGCTGGAGGACCCCGCCAACCCGTGGTGGGACGATCGCACCACCGACGACGCGATCGAGAACCGCGACGCGATCCTCGAACAGGCGATGCTCGACGCCCGCGACGAGATGACCAGACGCGAGGCGCTCGACCCGGCCGAGTGGACCTGGGGCCGGCTGCACCGGCTCAACCTGCACAACGCGACCCTCGGCGAGTCCGGCGTCGGGCCGGTCGAGAGGTTGCTGAACCGGGACGGCTACATGGTCGGTGGCGGCAACGCGATCGTCAACGCGACCGGCTGGGATGCCGCTGAGGGCTACGAGGTGTTCTGGGCGCCGTCGATGCGGATGGTCGTCTCGCTGGCGAACCTGGATGACTCGCGCTGGGTCAACCTGACCGGCGTCTCCGGGCACCCGGGGTCGGGCCACTACACCGACCAGACCGATCTGTACGTCGAGGGCAAGACGCTGCCGTGGGCGTTCTCGCGGTCGGCCGTGGAGGACGCTGCCGAGGACACGTTGACCTTGGTCCCCGCGGAGGACTGACTGCCTCGACGACCGCTCAGAAGCCAACCAGGCCTGACGGAGTGACCGCATGGGTCACCCGGCGGTCATGCGGCTCGGCCGGGACCCGGTCCAGGATCTCCCCGTCGTACAGCAGCACGATCGTGGGCGTGCCGAGCGGGATCCGTCCGAGCGCCCGGTCGTAGGAGCCGCCGCCACGCCCCAGTCGCATGCCCGTGCGGTCGACGGCCAGGCCGGGCAGGAGTACGACGTCGGCCCAGGCGATCGCCTCGGGCCCGACCGTCGGGCCGCCCGGCTCCAGGAGGCCCCGGCGGGCGGGCATGAGGTCACCCGTGTGCACGGCCCAGTCGAGGTCGTTGTCTGGCTGGAGCAGGGGCAGCAGGACCCGCTTGCCCTGCTCGCGGAGCGCCTCGATCAGGGCCGACGTGCCCGGCTCCGTGCCGATCGAGACGTACGCCGCGATCGTGCCCGCGCGGCGTACGGCGGCCGACGCAAGCAGCCGACTGGCGATCTCTGCGGCGTCGGCGCCCACGTCGGCGAGCGACTTCCGGTTGCGCGCAGTGAGCAACTGGTCCCGCAGGGCGGTCTTGTTCTGGGGGGTATGCGCGGTTGGCACGGAGCAAGCCTACGATCGAGGTATGGGAAGTCCTGGTTTACAGCGGGCCCGCGCCAAGATGGCGGAGGCTGGAGTCGACAAGACCGCGATCGAAGTGTTCGCGCACTACTACCGGCTGCTCGAGCACGGCGAGACCGGCATGATCCCCGAGTCGGCCATCGAACCGCTGGACATGGAAGCGTTGGCCGACGTCACCGTGGCCGACGAGACCGCCGCAGCGGCGATCGGCAAGACCGCGGTGATCAAGCTCAATGGAGGCCTCGGCACGTCGATGGGCATGGACCGGGCCAAGTCGCTGCTGTGCGTGCGCCGCGGCCTGTCCTTCCTCGACATCATCGCGAGGCAGGTTCTGCACGTCCGCAAGCAGTACGACGTGGCCCTGCCGGTGATCTTCATGAACTCGTTCCGCACGTCGTCCGACACGATGGCCGCCCTGGCGCGGTACTCCGACCTGCCCGTCGACGGCCTGCCGCTGGAGTTCCTGCAGAACAAGGAGCCCAAGCTGCTGGAGAAGGAGCTCGCGCCGGTCAGCTTCCCCAAGGACCCCGACCTCGAATGGTGTCCGCCCGGTCACGGTGACATCTACACGGCATTGCGCAGCACCGGCCTGCTGGACCAGCTGATCCAGTCCGGCTACACGCAGGTCTTCGTGTCCAACTCCGACAACCTCGGCGCGGTCCCCGACGCCCGGGTCGCGGGCTGGTTCGCGGACTCGGGTGCTCCGTTCGCGATCGAGGCCGTGCGCCGTACGCCATCGGACCGCAAGGGCGGCCATTTCGCTCGTCGCAAGAACGACGGCCGGATCGTGCTGCGCGAGTCCGCGCAGACCCTCGACCGCGACAAGGACGCGCTCGCCGACCTCGATCGGCACAAGTTCACCTCGACCAACAACCTGTGGTTCAACCTGCAGGCCATGAAGGAGACACTCGACGCGCGCGACGGCGTACTCGGGCTGCCGATGATCCGCAACGTCAAACACCTCGACCCTGGGGACCCGTCCACTCCCAACGTCGTCCAGATCGAGACGGCGATGGGCGCGGCCATCGAGATCTTCGCCGACTCGCGCACGATCGAGGTCGGCCGCGACCGGTTCGTGCCGGTCAAGACGACCAATGACCTGTTGGTGCTGCGTTCGGACGTCTACGACCTGGGCAAGGACTTCGTGATGGACCAGGTCACCGACGAGATCCCGTTCGTCGAGCTGGACCCCCACCACTACAAGCTCGTCGGTGACTTCGACAAGCGCTTCCCCGAGGGCGCGCCGTCGCTGGTCAAGGCCAGCTCGCTGCGGATCGAGGGTGACTGGACGTTCGGTTCCGGCGTGTCTGTGGTCGGCGAGGTGTCCCTCGATCGCGCCCGGTCGGCGCAGCGGATCGCCGCCGGGACGGTGCTCTCGGATGGCTGAACTGATCAGCGTCGAGGACCTCCTCGACAAGATCCTGCAGACCGTCCGCCCGCTCAACCACTTTCCTCAGCCGCTGATGGAGGCCGTCGGCCTGCCGGTGTGCGAGGACGTCGCGTCCCCGATCGCGCTGCCGGTCTTCGACAACTCCGGGATGGACGGCTACGCCGTGTGCCACGACGACGTCGCCACGGCGTCGGCCGAGTCGCCAGTGACCCTGCCCGTGGTCGGGGAGATCGGCGCCGGCCAGGCCAGGCTCCTGGCGATGTCATCGGGCACGGCGGTCAAGATCATGACCGGCGCCCCGGTCCCGGCGGGCTGCGACGCGATCGTGCCCTACGAGTGGACCGACCGCGGGGTCGCGAAGGTGGTCATCTCCCAGGCTCCCGAGCCGGGTCAGCACATTCGCCGGGCGGGTGAGGACGTCGAGGAGGGCGACGTGCTCGTCGAGGAGGGCACCTCGCTCGGGCCGCGGCAGATCGGCCTGCTCGCGGCGGTCGGCCGCGACCGGGTGTCGACCCGGCCCCGACCGCGGGTCGTGGTGATCTCGACCGGGTCGGAGCTGCGCGATCCCGGCTCCCCGTTGAGCCATGACAGCGTCTACGACGCGAACTCCTACCTGCTCGCGGCGGCCGCCACCAGGGCCGGCGCGATCGTCTACCGGGTCGGGATCGTCCCGGACGACGCGGCGACGTTCCGCGACGCACTTTCCGACCAATTGGTGCGCGCCGACCTCGTGGTCACCAGTGGTGGTGTCAGCGAGGGCGACTACGACGTGGTCAAGGAGTCGTTGCGGGCGCTCGGGACGGTGTGGTTCGGCGGGGTCGCGATGCAGCCGGGCAAGCCGCAAGGGTTCGGGGTGGTCGGTGAGGACGAGACTCCGATCTTCACGCTGCCGGGCAATCCGGTCTCGTCCTACATCTCGTTCCAGGTGTTCGTGCTCCCTGCGATCCGCCGGATGATGGGGATGGTCCCGCACTCGCGGCCGCTGACCCGAGGACTGCTGACCCACGGGATCACTCGCCTCCCGGGCGGCGACAGTTCCTGCGGGCGTCGTACGACGTGAGCGCGGGCCGCGCGGTGGCGGCGGTCACCCCCGTCGGTGGGCACGGGTCACATCTGATCGGCGACCTCGCCCAGGCGAACGCCCTGGTCGTGGTGCCCGAGGACGTCACCGCCATCGCGGCAGGTGAGCAGGTGCAGATGCTCCGGCTGGACGAGGAGTTCTGATGACGGGCTTCACGCACCTCGACGAGGCGGGTGCGGCCCGGATGGTCGACGTGACGGACAAGGACACGACCGCACGGACGGCCGTGGCCACCGGCCGGGTGCTGGTCTCCCCGGACGTGATCGAGTTGCTGCGCGGTGAAGGCGTACCCAAGGGTGACGCGCTTGCCGTGGCCCGGATCGCCGGGATCATGGGCGCGAAACAGACCCCTGCCCTCATTCCTCTGTGTCACCCGCTGGCCATCTCGAGCGTGACGGTCGACCTGACGGTGTCCGACGAGTCGGTCGACATCACCGCGACGGTCCGCACCACCGACCGGACCGGCGTCGAGATGGAAGCCCTGACCGCGGTGTCGGTCGCCGCGCTCACCGTCGTCGACATGGTCAAGGCCGTCGACAAGGCCGCCGTGATCACCGACATCCGGGTCGAGTCCAAGACGGGCGGGAAGTCGGGGGACTGGTCCCGATGAGAACCCCGGTGAGAGCCCGGTGAGGTCACAGTGAAAGCCGCCGTCGTCGTTGCGTCCAACCGCGCCGCCGCCGGCGTGTACGACGACACGACCGGCCCGCTGATCGTTTCCGCCTTGCAGGACTGGGGATTCTCGGTCTCCGAACCCGTGGTGGTGCGCG
>CAVRBN010000070.1:0-129137 GCA_963719255.1 uncultured Actinomycetota bacterium
TGAGTTGGTCATGGCAACTCGGACGGCTCGGCCCGCCGTCTCGTTCCTGCCGAGACCGAAACGTTGCATCCGTCCCCTGAATGGTGCCGGACTAGGCTGAATGAATGAGCCGAGGGCGAACCATCGTCGTCGGCGGAGGCATCGCCGGACTCGCGGCGGCGTACTTCCTCGGCGAGGATCGCACGCAGGAGGTGCTCCTCCTCGAAGGATCATCAGAGGTTGGCGGCAAGCTGCGTCTGCACGAGGTTGCCGGCGTGACGGTCGACGTCGGTGCGGAGGCGATGCTCAACCGGCGGCCCGAGGGAGTCGACCTCGCGCGTGCGCTGGGGGTCGAGGTCGTCCACCCGACCGCCGCCTCGCCGCGGATCTGGACCCGGGGCGAGCTCCGGACGCTGCCGAGGTCGCTGATGGGGGCGCCGCTGGACCTCGACCAGCTGGCCGCCTCGGGCGTGCTGTCGCCGCCCGGGCTGGCCAGGGCTCGCGAGGAGCTGTCCCTCGGACCGGAGCGGATCGACGGCGACATCTCGGTCGGCGACCTGGTCTCCCGACGGTTCGGCAAGAGGTCACGGACCGGCTCGGTGGAGCCGCTGCTCGGCGGCGTGTACGCCGGGCATGCCCGGGAGCTGTCGGCACGGGCGACGGTGCCGCAGCTCGTGGGCTTCGCCGAGCGCGGTTCGGTGCTGGCCCAGGCCCCGGAGATCCCGACGATCCAGGACGTCCCGGTGTTCGCCGGGATTGCCGGCGGCCTCGGCCGGTTGCCGGACGAGCTGGTGGGCTCCGGTCGGTTCGAGGTCCGGACGGGTGTGACCGTACGCGAGCTCAGGCAGGTGGCGTCCGGCTTCGAGCTCGTCGCCGGGTCGACGCGCGACCCCGAGCTGTTGGCCGCGGACCGGGTCGTCCTGGCGACGCCTGCGGCGCCCACGTCGAGGCTTCTTGCCGGGCTGGCCCCGTCCGCGAGCGAGGACCTGGCCGCGATCGAGTACGCCTCGGTGGCGGTAGTGACGCTGGGGTTTCGCGCCTCCTCGTTGGTCGAGCTTGTCGAGACCACCGGGTCGGGGTTCCTGGTGCCGCCGATCGACGGTCACCGGATCAAGGCGGCCACCTTCTCATTCGCCAAGTGGGACTGGGTGCGCGAGGCCGGCCGCGAGGAGGACGTGCTCGTGCTGCGCACGTCGTTGGGCCGGCACCGCGAGGAGGCCTCGCTCCAGCGGACCGACCAGGAGCTCGTCGAGGCTTCCCTGGCCGACCTCGGTCTGGCCACCGGACTGACCGCTCGGCCCCTCGACGTACACGTCCAGAGATGGGGTGGCGGACTTCCGCAGTACGCCGTGGGCCACCTCGACCGGGTGGCCCGGATCCGGGCCGGCGTGCGTCGCATCGCTGGACTGGCGGTGTGCGGGGCCGCCTACGACGGCGTGGGCATCCCCGCCGTCATCGCCTCGGCCCGCCGTGCCGCCGCCGAGGTCACCGCGGCACAATGACGCTGTGACCAGCAAGTGACCAGCAAGATGACCAGCAAGGCCGCCAAGCTCCGCGAACTCAACGACGTCATCCGCTACACCATGTGGTCGGTGTTCCGGCTGGAGTCCCCGCTGGGCGAGGCCGACCGGGCCACCGAGGCGGCCGAGGTCGAGAAGCTGTTCGCCGAGCTGGCCGGAGAGGACGTGGTGATCCGGGGCCTGTACGACGTCTCCGGGCTACGCGCCGACGCCGACGTGATGGTGTGGTGGCACGCGGAGACCAGTGAACGGCTCCAGGGCGCCTACAACCGGTTCCGCCGGACCGCCTTCGGCCGTCGGCTCGTGCCGGTCTGGAGCCAGACCGCCCTGCACCGCCCGGCGGAGTTCAACCGCAGTCACATCCCGGCATTCCTCGCCGACGAGGAGGCGAAGGCGCACGTGTGCGTCTACCCGTTCGTGCGGTCCTACGAGTGGTACCTCCTGGAGGACGACGAGCGGCGCGCGCTCCTGGCCGAGCACGGCAAGATGGCCCGCGACTTTCCCGACGTCCGGGCCAACACCGTGGCCAGCTTCGCCCTCGGCGACTACGAGTGGATCCTTGCGTTCGAGGCCGACGACCTCCACCGGATCGTCGACCTGATGCGGCACCTGCGTGGCTCCGAGACCAGGCGTCATGTGCGGGAGGAGGTGCCGTTCTACACCGGCGCCCGCACCGAGATCGCGGACCTCGTCGACCGCCTGCCCTGACCGCGCTTTCGGGCGGGAACCATCGCGTCACCGGGCGCCGTCCCATTGCACATGAAGACCGCGCTCGCACTTGCTTCCTTGCTCATGCTGGCCGGATGCGGGAGCCAGACCGGTTCGGCCAGCGACGCAGATGAGCTGCCTGCCTCCTGCCGACCCCATCCCCACGGCGATCCCGGCCGCGCGCGGGACGGTCTCGTCCGGCCTTGCGACCGTGATGGACACCGGTCGGCCGGAGCTGTGCCTCGGCGCGGTGGCCGAGTCCTACCCGCCCCAGTGCAGCGGCATCCCGCTCAAGGGCTGGCGCTGGGCCGACCACCCGGACCTGTACGACCAGTCGGGCGACATCAAGTGGGGATCGTTCGCGGTGACCGGCACGTTCGACGGGACCACGTTCACGGTGACCGACGCGATCCCTGCGGCCCTCTACGATCCGATTGCCGAAGCAACCCGTCGACTTCTCCACGCCGTGCCCGGAGCCAGACGGTGGCTGGCGGGTGCTCGACCCCGAGAAGACGACCGACGCGGCCTTCGAGCAGGCGTTCCTGACCGCCTCTCACCTCGACGGCTACGCCGGCGCGTGGGTGGACCCGCTCCGCTCCGACCCGCCGGCGGCCGCGGACGGCCCGCCCGAGCAGCTCAACGATCCGGCGCTGAGCATCGTGAACGTCAAGGTCACCGGCGATGTCACGGCCGCGGAGGAGCAGCTGCGCAAGGTCTGGGGCGGCATGCTCTGCGTGACCACGGCGCAGCACACCGAGGCCGAGCTGGGCCGGATCGCCGAGGAGCTCAACGACCTGCCCGGCATGCTCACCTCCAGCGGTCAGTTCGACCGGGTCGACGTCTCGGTCGTCCACGACGACGGCTCACTCCAGGCCTGGGCGGACGCGACGTACGGCGAGGGCCTCGTGCGCGTCGACTCCGCACTGAAGGGCTGACGGCGCCCGCTTCTCGAATGGCGGGATTCGCGAGACATGACCGCGGGTCCTGCCGCACACTTGTGCCATGTCCTCGAACAACGTGACCACCGGGTGCCGCTGCGGCGCCGGCGCGCGCTGTTGTTGTTTCGCCTGACCTCACCCTCAGCCGAAACCTGCGCCCGACCGGGCGCCCACCCGAGAGACATGTCCGATGACCGCATCGACCACGTTCGAACAGCTCTACCTCGACGCTCCCTTCAAGGTTGCGACCTCCACGCGGATCAGCGCCAGGGCGGCGTTCCAGTCCGTCCTCGCCGGCGACCCCGTCCTGGTCGACATCAGGCCCGCGCGGCAGCGGCTCGCGCAGGGCGTCGTACACCCTGATCTGGGGCCGCTGGCCCTCGCGGCCGCGGAGCTGGGCGGACTCCAGGGCGAGGTGATCCTCATCTGCGCGGACGGCCAGGCGTCCGGGCGGGCCGCCGAGGTGTTGCGCCGCCTGGGGCTCGTGACGGCCCGTGCGGTCGAGGGCGGGTACGCCGCGTGGCGAGCCGCGGGCATGCCGACTTCCTGAAACCGCCGATTCCCAACTGAACGGTTGCGACACGTAGACTGAAAGTACAGTAAGTTACTCGATTTAATGCATGAGTCGTGCTGAACTTGTCTTCTAGCCCACTGCACCAAGGAGCACCTATGACCACCCTCACGATCCCCTCCCTGCTGGAGGTCCTGCGCGACCACTCCCTCGACGACCGCCTTGCCGATCGACTCGACCCGACCCTGCCCGACCGCCAGTGGCTGCGCCTCGACTCCAGCGACGACTTCGAGCTGTGGCTGATCTCCTGGCCCGCGGGAACTGGCACGGGATGGCACGACCACGGCTCCGCCAGCGGAGCTTTCACGGTCCTGCGCGGCACGCTCACCGAGTACACCTGGGACGGCGTGTTGCACGCCCGGACCCTCAACCAGGGCGCCGGTCGCGCCTTCCGGAGCAACCACATCCACGACGTGGCCAACGGGGCCGACGCGGCCCCGGCCCTGTCGCTGCACGCGTACACGCCGCGTCTGGCCGCCATGACCACCTATGAGCTCGTCCGCGGCCACCTCGAGGTCACCGGGGTCGAGAAGTCGGGAGGGCAGTGGTGAGCCCGCATTGGTTTGATGAGATTTGCTTCGACGGGGTCGAGGAGATGCTCGCCGATGCCCGTTTGCGACTCGATCGGCTCAGCGCCCGAGACGCCTACAAGGAGATGCTCTGGGCGGACGCCCTGCTCGTCGACATCAGGCCCGAAGCGCAGCGGGCGGCAGGAAGGCGAGGTTCACGAGGCGCTGCACCCGCTGGTGATCGAGCGCAACGTGCTGGAGTGGCGGTTCGACCCGCGCAGCAGCGCGCGGATCCCGGAAGCGTCGTACGACGCCCGCGTGATCGTGCTCTGCCAGGAGGGCTACACGTCGTCGCTGGCGGCCGACGCCCTGCAACGGCTCGGCATCTCCAGGGCGACCGACGTCATCGGTGGGTTCCAGGCCTGGCAGGCGGCGAACCTGCCGGTCGCCTGCCAGCGGCTCACTGCGGGGCCGATACCTCACCCGCGTCTTCCAGTGTCAGCGAGATCGAGTTGATGCAGTAGCGGTCGCCCGTGGGCGTGCCGTAGCCGTCGGGGAAGACGTGTCCGAGGTGCGAGCCGCAGTTGGCGCAGCGCACCTCGACCCGCTTCATCCCGTGGGCGGTGTCCTCGATGTACTCGACCGTGTCCGTGATCGGCTGGTAGAAGCTCGGCCAGCCGCATCCGGAGTGGAACTTCGTGTCGGACTCGAAGAGCTTCGCTTGGCAGGCCTTGCAGCGGTAGACGCCCTTGGTCTCGGTGTCGGTGTACTTGCCGGTGAAGGCGCGTTCGGTGCCGGCCTGGCGCAGGACGGCGTACTCGTCGGGGGAGAGCGTCTCGCGCCACTCCGCGTCAGTCTTCTCGACCTCGTATCCCATGCCTCTACGGTAGCCAACCGCCGGGCGAGCTCGTCGTGACCAGTCCTACGGTCGTCACGACCATCGCTGGTCGAGCTTGTCGAGCGGTGTTGGTCGAGCCTGTCGAGATGACCACTCGCTAACGTGACCCCATGGCCAAGCCACCAGCCGCCGAGGTCGAAGCCGGAGGGCGCGCGGTTCGCGTCTCGAGTCCGGACCGGGTCATCTACGAGGCCACCGAGCACACGCCGGAGGTGACCAAGCTGATGGTGGCGGAGTACTTCGCCTCCGTCGAGGAGGGCCTGATGCGCGCGCTGCGGAACCGGCCCACGGCGCTGGAGCGCTGGCCGAAGGGGGTGCTGCCGGGGATCAAGCTCGGCACCGGACGGCCGGGGGAGAAGGCCGACGCGTTCTACCAGAAGCGGGTCCCGATGGGTGCTCCCGACTATCTGGAGTCGGCGAAGGTGACCTTTCCGTCCGGTCGGACCGCCGACGAGGTCTGCCCGACCGAGATCGCCGTACCCGTCTGGTGCGCGCACATGGGCACGCTCACCTTCCATCCCTGGCCCGTACGCCGCGACGACGTGGACCGCCCCGACGAGCTCAGGATCGACCTCGATCCCCAGCCCGGCACGACGTTCGCCGATGCGGTGCGGGTCGCCGGGGTTGCCCGCGAACTGTTGGCTGACCTGGGCCTGGTCGGGTTCCCCAAGACGAGCGGCAACCGCGGGATCCACATCTACGTCCGGATCTCGCCGGACTGGGAGTTCATCGACGTCCGGCACGCCGCGATCGGGTTCGGGAGGGCGCTGGAGCAGCGCGACGACGGGGTCACCACCAAGTGGTGGAAGGAGGAGCGGGGCGCCCGGATCTTCGTGGACTTCAACCAGAACTGCCGCGACCGGACGATCGCCTCGGCCTACTCGCTTCGACCCAAGCCCGGTGCTCCGGTCTCGACGCCCATGACCTGGGAGGAGCTCGCGACGGTCACGGATCCGCGCGACTTCAACCTGTTCACGGTGCCGCCCCGGCTCGCCGAGGGCGACCCGTGGGCGGCCATCGACGACGTCCAGAACTCGATCCAGCCGCTGCTGGACCTCTACGAGGAGTCCGGGCTGGGCGAGATGCCGTACCCGCCCGACTACCCCAAGATGCCCGGCGAGCCGCCAGGGTACAACCGAGCCGAAAAAACCCTCTGAACTGGGACAACGATTGAGCTGGGCGGTTCCTTTTGCTTCCGTTCACTCTTTCGTCAGCGCGATCTCGTCGCCCGAGTCGTTAAGCGTCGCAGCCACCTTGGCGATCGAGGGGATGAGTTCATCGGTGGCGAGGATGACGGTCTCTGTCGCGCCGGGGCGAACCTTCTGGTGGTCGTAGAAGGCCTGTAGTAAGCGGACGCCTCTCTCTCCACGGCCTTAGGCAGGCCGTGCTTATGGATGATGTGGGTCTCCATGACGCCGTCCTGCATGGCGATGTGCCGCACGAGCACAGTCTGGCCATCTTCGGTGATGATGACGGCCCCGCGGTTCACCCAGACACCAGCCGTGCCTTGGGTGTTGTCGTAGGTCGCCACGATGTACGTGAACGGCGGGGCGCCATCGGCCAGCTTGCGGTACTCTCGATCCGGCCAAGCGTGGGCTGTCGGCGTCGACTGGGACCGTAAGGGTGATCTTCGCTCCTGACTCGGTCGTGCCTGAGTAGGTCCCCGGACCGGTTTGGGCGACACTGGGGGACTCGTCCGGCACATCACCTTCCCCGCCACTGCATGCGGCGAGCAGCAGGCAGGACAACAGGACAGCGGCGAGTCTCATGGTGTCCACGCTAGCGGACGCCCGTGGATCAGTGCTTGTCGCCCATCCGCGCGCCGTAGGACGCCGACAGTCTCCAGCCGTCCGCCCTGGTGGCCGTGGTCAGGTCGATGTCCAGCGTTTCGGCGACCTCCGCGACCGGGTATCTCCCGCCCATTGCCTCGGACACGATGTCGTACACCTTGATGGCCTCCCCAACAGCGGCGTACTGCGATCGCTGTGGCGTGAGCACACCGCGGCGCATCGACCCCGGCTTGGCGGGCATGTCTGCGGTCAACTTCCGCGGAAATGCCTGCGAGTGTTTCGGCGACCGCGTCGGCCCACTTGGCGAGGCTCACTGCCTCGTCGGTGCCTGCGACTCCGTCAAGCACGCCCGCCTGGCGTGTCCGAAGCTGCTCGACGTCCAGATCGGTGAACGTCGGTCCGCACGAGCGCGCCACGATGTCGACAGCGAAGGCAACGACTTCCTCGAAGGTGGTCGTGGTCATCGCTGCACGTCCGTCCGGCGCGCCTCAACGAGCCAATCCCGCGCCTGCGTGGAGTGGTGCTACAGCACATGAGGTCGACCGGCGAGAGGTCGCGCCCCTTGATGGCGGGGTCGGCCTCCAAGTCGACGGGGGGTGCAGGACGCCGGGCTCGTGGGCGAACTCCTCGGCGCTGGCGTGCGGGTACGGGCCGAAGTTCGGGCCGCCGTGGATCCGCGAGTAACGGCAGTCGCCGTACCGGGTTGTCGACCGGGTGCCCCGGTGGCAGGGTGCCGTAGCCCGGGTTGCGGTGGTGATCTGGGGTAGATGTTCCTCGGTGGTGGCATGGGGATGCCTCTCGATTGGGGGCGAAACTCGCCCGATAACTTGAGCCACATGCTCGGCAGACCTACGATCCCCAGGTGGGAAGCATAACCTTGCGAGGTAGGCACCCAATGCCCGGCGAACCGCCCCGGGTGCAGCCGTCGAAGAAGGTGGCCGACCATTGGGATGACGCGGGGAACAGGATTGAAGAATGAGTCCGGAGGAGCCCCGGACACGGGCTGGGCAGCACGGCGGACCACTTCGCTGCCTATCTGGAGTTCTACCGCGAGCGGATCATCGCCGGGGTCCTCGCCCTTGATCCCGCGGCCCGTCGTACGCCCCGGGTGCCGTCGGGCTGGACGCCGATCGAGCTGCTCTCGCACGTGCTGCACATGGAGCAGCGGTGGTTCATCTGGGGATTCCTCGGCGAGGAGGTCGCCGAGCCCTGGGGCGACTGGACCGTGGACCAGCCCTGGGACGACGACGCCGACCCCGACAAGCGTTGGTACGTCGCCGACGGGGTCACCGCCGAAGACCTCGCCGAACGGCTGCGCGACATCGGCCGGCGAACCACCGACGTGCTTCGCGACCATCCGCTCGAGGAGACCGCCGCCGCAGGAGAACGGTTCGACGGGGATCCGGCCAGATCTGCAGTGGATCTGTTTCCACGTGCTCCAGGAGTACGCCCGGCACGCCGGCCACCTCGACATCGTGGTCGAGCTGGGTTCGTGATCAGGCGCCGCTGATCCCTTCGCCACCGCCGGCCTGCTCGTCGAGGTTCTCGTGCTCGAGCAGATGGAGCACGGGTACGCCGAGCTTGCGGCGGGCGCGCGAGGTCCAGTCCACGTGGAAGAACTCGGCCACCACGTGGGGCCTGGTCAGGATGATGGCTTCCTGGGCGCCCGTCTCGATGACGGCCTTGGCGAGCGCCTCGATCGGGGGAGCGCTGATCACCTTGCCCTCGACGGTGGCCCCACACGCCGTCAGGCAGGCAAGGGTGGCGGCGAGATCCTTCTTCGAACGGTCCGCACAGTCGCGGCGTACCTCCTCGAGGTCCACCTCGTTCATCGCGAGCGCGGGGGAGACCACCATCTCGCCGGCACCGAGGGTGCCCATCGCCGACTCGACGCGGGCGGCGGCGTCCTCCATCGGCAGCAGCACATGGTAGGTGACCGGCTGGTCGAGGGACTCGTGCAGGGAACGGACCTGCTTCGCGTCGTCGGGCGACAGCGCCTGCTCGACGAGCAACACCACGTCATACGTGTCGAAATCAGTCATGACTCTTCGCCTCCAGGCGTCGCGGTCGAGCTCGGGTCGGCCACACCGAGGATTCTATCGAGGTCGTAGCTGACTGGCTCCTCGAGTTGCTCGTATCCGCACGACTCCGGGTCCCGGTCGATGCGCCAGCGCTTGAACTGCGCGGTGTGCCGGAAGCGGCGGCCCTCCATGTGGTCGTAGCCGACCTCGAGGACGCGATCTGGGCGAAGCGGCGTGAACGACAGGTCCTTGCCCGTGGACCAGCGTGACTGGGTGCCCGGGACGCGGTCGGGATTGGCGATCGCCCACTCCGACCACTCGCCCCAGGGGTGGTCGGCGAAGTCGCACTCGAGGGGCTTGAGCTCCTCGAGGAGCTCGGCCCGGCGGGTCTCGGTGAAGCTCGCGGAGACCCCGATGTGCTGCAGCTTGCCGTCGGCGTAGAGGCCGAGCAGCAGCGACCCGAGCAGCGGCTTCTCCGGGGTGGACTTCTTGTGCAGCCGGTAGCCCGCGACCACGACGTCGGCGGTGCGCTCGTGCTTGATCTTGAACATCGTGCGCGCGTTGGGCTGATAGGCCGACCCCAGCGGCTTGGCGACGACGCCGTCGAGCCCGGCACCCTCGAACTGATGGAACCAGTCCTCCGCCTCTGCCGGGTCGGTCGTGGTCCTGGTCAGGAAGCACGGTCCGTCGAGCCCGCCGAGGGCCTCCTCGAGAGCGGCCCGGCGGTCGGCGAACGGCCGGTCGACGTACGACTCGTCGCCGAGGGCGAGCAGGTCGAAGGCGACGTACGACGCGGGCGTCTTCTCGGCGAGCATGTCCACCCGCGACTGCGCCGGGTGGATGCGTTCCTGGAGCACCTCGAACTCGAGCTTGGGGACCCCCTTCGAACCGACGAGGGCCACGAAGATCTCACCGTCGAGCACACACCGCTCCGGCAGCTGCGTGCGGCAGGCCTCGACGATCTCGGGGAAGTAGCGGGTCAGCGGCTTGGTGTTTCGGGAGGCGAGCTCGACCTCGTCGCCGTCCTTGAACACCAGACAGCGGAACCCGTCCCATTTCGGCTCGAACGACAGCTCGCCGGTCTTCGGCACTCCTTTCACCGACTTGGCGAGCATCGGCTGGACTGGAGGCATGACAGGAAGGTCCACGGCTCCGACAGTAGTGGGGACCTGCGCCGACCGTCCCCCGCGAACTGGCAGTTGTGGCCCCGCGAGCTGGCAGTGTGGCCCCACGAGGCGCGATCTGGCCCCGCGAGGCGCATCTGGCCCCGCGAGCTGGCGCAAGTGACCCGGTGTGCCAGTCAGTATCGCCGCGGGTGCACCGGCGGGCCACAACTGCCAGCTGGCGGGGCCACGACTGCCAGGTGGCGGGGCCACAAGCCAGTTCGCGGAGGACAGTAACCTTTGGCACCTATCCCCGGTTGGTCTGTCGGGCGGAGGTGCTGCACCGCCAGGCGGGCCCGCGGGGAATCGATCCCCGGTTGGTCTGTCGGCAGGGCCCGCCTGACTTTGAATCAGGACTAGCGACGTAGGTTCGACTCCTACCCGGGGAGCAAGTTCCAGCAGGTCAACGCGGTGGGCGCCGATCGCGCCGAAGGTCCAACCGGTCGCCTTGCTAACGCCGGGTGCCAAAGCGGCCGCGCAACCGGATCGACCCCGAACAGTTCCCGACCCTCGCGAGCGCTTCGAGCCAGGCGTCGAAGTCCCCCAAGCTCCCGGACCTGCTCCTCCATCCCGACCGAGAGCGGCGGCAGGTCCAGCGGCGCGTCCTCTCCGAACCCGGGAAAGGCGTCCGGGCCAGGGCAGGCAGGGTCGTGGTGACCCGTGCACGGGTTCGCATGCTCACCGGTTCCACCGCCCTGGGGAGGGTGTGCCACGCGGCCAAGTTTGCGATCCCGCCGCGCGGCACACCCCGTTCGGGGAGGACCACGATCCAGCTAGCAGTTACCGGGGTCTCGACGACCGGGATCGCGGCGACGTCGAGACACGACAAACCAACAAGATTCGCGGACGGTGCTACCTACGTGTTTGTGTGTTCGTAGCGGCGTCGCTTGTGTATGGCCCTAGGCCAACGGGATCTGGAGATCGGGCCTTTCTGGGGATGGGCAGGGGCTAATGTCAGTGGGTGCGAAGGGTGCTTGCGGCAATTCAGTTGATCAGCTTCCTCGTTGCCGGAATCGCGATGAGTGCACCGGACCTGACGCGACTCGTCAGGGATTGGTCGGGCGCGACCATCTATCCGTGGTGGGCCGCGCTGTATGTCGTTGTCGGCGTGGTGTCCTCGATCGTGTCGATCCTGCTCCGCGATGAATCCTGGACGCCCATAGTGCCGACAGTCCTGGTGGTGATGGCCGCGCAGGTCGCAGGGCTTGGCTTGGTGGCCGTCAAGCACTGGAAGCCTTCGTTCGGAATGGGCGGAGGCTATGCGGGCCAGCCTGACGAGCTCGTGCGGCTTGCTTGGGTCGTCGGCGTAGCTGGCACGGTCGCAGCAGTGTCGGCGATCGTCCAGCTCGCGTTCCTGCGGGTGTTTCCGATTCGCGCCTCGGTGAGGAGGGCGCTCCTTTTCGGCGGTGCAGGCGGGCTGGTTCTGCTGGTGCTGCCGTACGGCATCGCCGAGGGTGACCCCGGCCTGCAGGACCAGACATCGTTCGGCGCCTTCGTTCTGATCTACTCCGGTCCCATCGGAGTCACCCTCGCGGCCACGGCCTGGCTCCTGGGGCGACTGCGCGCCACGGCGATTGCCTCATGTGCGGTCGCGGCGGCCCTCTCCGCGCTGGATCTCATGACCGATCTGAGTCACCTGCACGGTCGACCGGCGCTCGTCGGAACCGCCGTCCTCCTCGCAGCGTTCGCCCTCGGGCAGTGGTTCTCAGGATCGAGCCATGCAACAGCGGCCAGCGCTTCCGCGTCCCACCGCTGACTGCCCGTTCACGGCAGAACGCCCAGGGATCGGACCCACCGGTTGAGCCTAAACTTCCGCCTTCCGCTGGTTCCGGTCGTTCCGATGTTCTGCATCTACTCTGGCGCGATGCACGTTGAAGGTATCGACGAGCGCCGCTTGGCCCGTAGTGCAACCGCGCCGACTTCGTCGTCTGCATCTTCATGCTTGCTATGCACGTGATCTTCCAGGACATTTCGATGAGCGGTCGTGGACGTCAGACGTCGATTGCCCGCTCCAGGGTCACGGGATCGAAGGGTTCGTCTACGTGACCGAGGTCTCGGCGGCCGTCTTGATCGAGGCGGCCTCCGTGTCGACAGACCGCTTGGTCAGCGACCGCGTCAGCAGCCAGCCGATCCCGCACAGCGGACCGGACACGGTCAGTGCGAGGGTGAGCCGACTCCCGTCGGGGTGCAGCTCGACAACGTGCGCAGCGGTGACGATGACGCCGGGCGAGCTCGACTCCCAGGTGTACAACGACCCGTCGGCCAGCTCGGTGACCGTCCACACCGCTGTGGGCAGCCGGGGCTGCTGCAACCGGGTTTGGGAGTCAACGGCCACCGACCACCGACAACTCGCGGACGGCGCGCCGAGACCACTGGCAACGTCCGGATCCGATGAGCGGGTTGATCCCGTCCTTGTCGACGGCAGGAGGGCGACAGCAACGCCTGGGCCATCGGCGACTGCGCAAACAACCCCCATTTAGGGGGTGCCGCGTGCGTGACCAGTGCCTAGTGTCGGCCGCAACGCGAGCGGAGGGCGCTGTGGTGACGTACTGGGGACTGACTCGTCGAGCGCTCGCGGGCGCGGCGACCCTCGGACTGCTCGGCTT
Source organism: uncultured Actinomycetota bacterium (assembly GCA_963719255.1). GTDB lineage: Bacteria > Actinomycetota > Actinomycetes > Propionibacteriales > Nocardioidaceae > Nocardioides. Next base: position 12,704 of record CAVRBN010000070.1, read on the forward strand.
CGTGGCCCCCGGGCCGGCGAACGCCCAGGTGGCCGTCACGACCGTGGTGGTCTCGCCGGGAGGCGTCCCGTGGACCTGGGGCGGGAACGGGTTCGGGCAGCTTGGCACTGGCACGACGCAGGCCAGACTCGCACCGGGCGCGGTGGCTGGACTCACGGACGTGGTCGACCTGCACGGTGGCCGCGAGCACGTCGTTGCCCTGCGCGACGACGGCACCGTGTGGGTCTGGGGAAGCAACCAGCAGGGACAGCTCGGCCTGGGCGGGTCCACCAACCATTCGACACCGACCCAGGTCCCAGGTCTGACCGGTGTGACAGCGGTCGAGACCGGGCACAACCTGTCGTTGGCGCTGATGGCCGACGGCACCGTGCGGACGTGGGGGCTCAACGCCGACGGCCAGCTGGGTGACGGCACGACCACCCTGCGGCGTACTCCCGTCAGCGTGGTCGGGCTCGACAACGCCGTGGCGATCGCGGCCGGCAGGAACATGAGCTACGCGCTACGTGCGGACGGCACGGTGGTCGGCTGGGGGCGCAACGACGAAGGACAGCTCGGCGACGGGACAGTCGTACGTCGCACGACCCCTGTCAGGGTCGGCACGCTGATCGACGTGGTCGGGATCGCCGCAGGGCGCGACCACGGCCTCGCCCTTGGCAGCGACGGCACGGTCTGGGCCTGGGGATCCAACGACTACGGTCAGCTCGGCAACGGCAACCGGACCGACCGGGTCTCGCCGGCCCCGATCGTCAGTGGCGTGCAAGAGGTGATCGCCGGCGCACATCACTCCTACGCACTGCGCACGGACCGCACCGTCGCCGCCTGGGGACGCAACTACCGGAACAACCTCGGCGACGGCACCACCGTGGACAGGCTCCGCCCGGTCACCGTCCCGAACCTGTCGTCGGTCAGCTCGATCGGCTCCGGCCGCGACACCGGCATGGCCGTACTCACCGACGGTCGGGTGATGGCCTGGGGCCACAACGAGACGGGTCAGATCGGCGACGGGACCACGGTGGATCGGAGCCGCCCTGTCCTGGTCCCGGGGATCGAGGGGGCAGTGCTCGCGGGCGGCGGCGGCGCTGAGTACGCCGTGGCGGTCGTCGCACCCTCGGGCCCGCCACCTCCACAGGACCCGGTCGCGGCGTTCACCAGCTCTTGCGTCGGCACCACGTGCACCTTCGACGCGAGCGGCTCCGACCGACCCCGACGGCGGCACGCTCCTGGGCTACGGCTGGACCTTCAGCGACGGCGGCTCGGCGACGGGTCCGACGCGTACCGAGCACGAGTTCCCGTCAGCCGGCACCTATGACGTCGCGCTGACCGTCACCGACGACGAGGGACGCGACCGGCGTCACGACACACCAGGTCGTCGTCGAGGACCGAACCGCCCCCGCCGGCATCCCCGGAGTGGCGGGTCGGGATCTTCCTCGGACTGGCAACGACGCGACACCCGGGGGTCTACATCCCTGCGTCGGTGCAGCCCGACGACCGGCTGGTGGCCTTCGTGACGACCAACCAGGCATCGACGATGACCGCGCCCTCCGGCTGGACCGTCCTCGGGACGGTGTCGGACGGCACGGACATGAGGTCGTGGGCGCTGACGAGGACCGCGGGTCCCGGTCTCGCCGGGACCAGGCTTCCAGGTCGAGCTCGGCAGCGGTGGCCAAGATCAGCGTCGTGCTCGCTGGCCTATAGCGGGGCGAGCTCGCCGACGGCTTGGACGAGCCGGGCGGAGCCGGGCAGCACGAGCACGCACACCGCACCGGCAGCAGCGGTGACGCAGGAAGCGTCCCGCGTGGTGCGCTACTACGCCGACAAGGCATCGACCGTCCACACGTGGACGTTGGAACCCACGCTCGTTGCCCGGGCGACGACCTCCGGCAGCGGGAGTGGGTTGCTCGTCGCGGTGGCGGGCGACGAGGGGAACGTCCCCGCCGGGACGGTGCCGGCGCTCGCCGCCACCGCGGGCGTCTCCGCGAGCAAAGCGCTCGCCTGGACACTGGTGCTGCCACCGGCCTAGCTCCGGATATCGCCCTGACGCAAGGGAGGGTCCCCGATGGACGCGCACGACCGAGGTGCGCCGGTGGTGGCTTGTCGTCGCGCTGCAGTCCCGGAGCCTTGAGCAGCGTGATCCTCGCCGTTGACGGCAACGGTGAGCTCGGCGGCGCCTACACCCGAGGGGACACCGTCTACGCGCGCGCACACGTCGTCCTCGCCGCAGTCCTCTTCGCGGTCCGGTTGGTCTTGCTGGTCACGCGCGCGCCAGGCGGTGGCCGCGTTGCTGGCACTGGCCGGACTGTGCGCCGCCCAGCTTCGCGGGCGCGGGGATCGTCACCGGTCGGCAGAGGGCGTCGGGAATCGAAAAGCGCCCGCCTCCGAACAGGGGACGAGCGCCATCGATCCGAGCTGTCGCGCCGGTCAGGGGCCGGAACTGCACTCATTGCCGAGCCGCCGACCCGATCCCGAAGGGTTTGCACGGCGGCGCCCGGCGTCAAGGGCGCTTCGCGTCGCTGCGCGATGGCCGCCGGCCACCCGAGACCCCGAGCACCGCCGAGCAAGAGGGCTGGTTATCGGCTCGGCGGCACTCCCTTGCCAGCTAACGCCCAGTGCTAACCGAGGCCCGCACACGAGCGGATCGAACCACGACATAACCCGCGTAGCGAGCAGGGGATAACCTCTTCAAATCCCCGCTGCGGACAGTGCCCCGAGTCCTTTGAATCAGGACTAGCGACGTAGGTTCGACTCCTACCCGGGGAGCGTGAGCGACACGGCAGAGAACCAGTTGACCGTCATCGTCCTGGCTGCGGGCGGCGGCACCCGGATGAAGTCGAAGACGATGAAGGTGCTGCACCCGGTGGCGGGCCGGAGCATGATCGGCCATGTGCTGGCCGCCGTCCAGGCGATGGAACCGCAACGGATCGTGGCGGTGATCGGCAGCCAGCGCGAACAGGTCGGGCCGCACATCCAGAAGCTGGTGCCCGATGCGCTGCTGGTCGTCCAGGAGTCCCAGGAGGGCACCGGGCATGCGGTTCGCACGGCCATGGAGGCGGCGGGACCGACCGCTGGCACGGTCGTGGTGGTCACCGGCGACACCCCGCTGCTGCGCGGTGAGTCGCTCACGGCGTTCGCCGCCAACCACGAGGCTGCCCAGCGCGCCGTGAGCATCTTGTCCGGGCACGTGGCCAACCCGCACGGCTACGGACGAGTCCTGCGGGACGTCGACGGCGACGTCGCGGGCATCGTCGAGGAGAAGGACGCGACTCCCGAGCAGCGTGCGATCAACGAGATCAACTCCGGGATCCTCGCGTTCGACGCGGATTTCCTGGCGGACGCACTGCCCAGGATCGACAACGACAACGCCAAGGGCGAGTACTACCTGACCGACACCGTCCGGATCGCCCGCGACGCCGGGCTCGCCGTGGGCGCGTTCGCGATCGACGACGTCATGCAGACCGAGGGCGCCAACGACCGGGTCCAGCTTGCCGAGCTGGGCCGCGAGCTGAACCGTCGGATCGTCACGAAGTGGATGCGGGAGGGGGTCACCGTCATGGATCCCGCGACCACGTGGATCGAGGCCGGCGTGGTGCTCGCCGAGGACGTGACGATCCTGCCCAACACCCAGCTGCTCGGCGCGACCGTCGTCGGCGAGGACGCGGTGCTCGGCCCGGACACCACGCTCAAGGACTGTGAGATCGGCGTCGGCGCGCGCGTCGTGCGCACCCAGGGCGAGCTTGCCGTGATCGGCGCCGGCAGCACCGTCGGGCCGTTCGCCTACCTGCGGCCGGGGACCCAGCTCGGATCCAACGGCAAGATCGGCGCGTTCGTGGAGACCAAGAACGCGCAGATAGGCGACGGCGCGAAGGTGCCGCACCTGTCCTATGTCGGCGACGCCGAGATCGGTGAGGGCACGAACATCGGCGCCGGCACGATCTTCGCCAACTACGACGGGGTGACCAAGAACCGGACCGTGATCGGCAAGCACGCGAAGACCTCGTCGAACAACACGTTCGTGGCTCCGGTCACCGTCGGGGACGGCGCCAGCACCGGCGCCGGGACCGTCGTACGCCGTGACGTGCCGCCTGGCGCGCTGGCGGTCTCGGGCGGTCCGCAGCGCAACCTGAAGGGCTGGACTGCGTCGAAACGTCCCGGCACGAAGATGGCGGAAGCGGCCGAGGCCGCGCTCGCATCGCAGGACGAAACGCCGCCGGTTTCCGAGGACTGACTTCACAAGGCAGAATCAGGACTACCGAGCGACCAGGACGCGGAGGAGCTGCCGGCGTGAGCGGAATGAAGCGCACCACCGAGAAGAACCTGATGGTCTTCAGCGGGAGGGCGCACCCCGATCTCGCGCTGGAGGTGGCCAACCAGCTCGGCACCGAGCTGGTGCCGCAGTCGGCCTACGAGTTCGCCAACTCCGAGATCTACATCCGCTACGAGGAGTCGGTGCGCGGGTGCGACGCCTTCGTGATCCAGAGCCATACCGCCCCGATCAACGAGTGGATCATGGAGCACCTGATCATGGTCGACGCGTTGAAGCGCGCCTCGGCCAAGCGGATCACCGTCGTGCAGCCCTTCTACGGCTACGCGCGCCAGGACAAGAAGCACCGCGGCCGCGAGCCGATCTCGGCGCGGCTGATGGCCGACCTCTTCAAGACCGCCGGGGCCGACCGGCTGATCGTGGTCGACCTGCACGCCGACCAGATCCAGGGTTTCTTCGACGGCCCGGTCGACCACCTGATGGCGCTGCCGATCCTCTCCGACTACGTCAAGGAGAAGTACGGCGACCAGCAACTGGCCGTGGTCTCTCCTGATGCTGGACGGATCAAGGTCGCCGAACGCTGGTCCGCGCGGCTGGGAGGAGTGCCGCTGGCGTTCATCCACAAGAGCCGGCGCGAGGACCGCCCCAACGAGATCGTGGCCAACCGGGTCGTGGGCCAGGTCGACGGCCGGATCTGCGTGCTGGTGGACGACATGATCGACACCGGCGGCACCATCGTGAAGGCCGCCGAAGCGTTGATGGCCGACGGTGCCGCGGGCGTGATCATCGCGGCCACCCACGCGATCCTGTCCGATCCGGCAGTCGATCGGCTGAAGAACAGCCCGGCGACCGAGATCATCGTGACCGACACCCTCCCGGTGCGCCGACGACCGGAAGTTCGACAAGCTGACCTGCCTGTCGATCGCCCCGCTGATCTCGCGCGCGATCAAGGAAGTCTTCGAGGACGGCTCGGTCACCAGCATGTTCGACGGCCACGCCTGACCGGTCACGTCTTCCACCGCTCTATCCGCGCTGGGACCAGTACTCGTCGACCAGCTCCCGGGTCGAGCGGATGTTCTGCCGGCTCGAGGCACCGAACACAATCGCTTGGATGTTGTCCTGGGCGCAGATCCACTCGATCGCCTCACGAGCGGGGATGGCCCCGGAGGCGAAGACCGACATCGCGATGGCCCGGAACTTGCGCTCCCTCAGCAGCGTGTCGTAGGCCTCGAAGCCTCCGCTCATCCGGAAGCCGACCTTGTTGATGTTCGAGCAGATGATCGGGTTCACCAGGCCGACTTCCTCGAGCACGTCGAGGAGCATCGGGGCGTTCATGGTGATGAAGCCGGGTTCCGCCGCATAGCGGTTCCGGACGTGATCAGCGAAGATCCTGAACGCGTCCTTGAAGCCGAGCCCAAGAAGCAGGTCGACGACGACGTTCTGCAAGAAGATGACCGGGGTGTTGAGACCCTGGAACATCTTCATCTCCGAGTCGATCAGCAGCGTGGTGACGCCCTCGATGTCCTTCTTCGCAAGTGACATGCCGCCTCGTCGGGCGGCGTCAAGGAACCCCTCATCCGGCAGAAACCGCCGGATCGCTCCCAAAGGACCGTCCTCAGTCATGGCGTTGGCGTACTTGTGGGCGTACGGCATACAGGGATAGAAGGTCATCTTCGAGTAGCGCTCAGGGTTGGCGCGGCAATGATCAGCGATCAGGCCGACCCGGTCGTGGGTTGTGCACATGAAGGTCCGCACCCCCTCGTCGTACGCGCTGTCCAGTACCGACTGGACCACCCCGATGTCCTGGAACTTCATCGACTGGGCGCGCGCCTTCTCCTCGGACATGTGGTTGACGCCGAAGAACTGGTTGTCGCCGAAAAGCAGTCGGTCCATGGTGGTCAGCTCCGTAGTTCAGGTGTTGGTGCGGTTGTGGTTCTGGAGTTGTCAGGTGCGGCCGAGTCGCCGCAACCGCAACCTGGACGAACCCCGGAACCACGAGGGAACCCGGAACCTCGAGGTCTTCTTCTTCCGAGCGTGAGGCGTGGCGGCGCTCCCAGAGCGGACCTTGCCGGACGCGTCGTCAACCAGCATCGTGATCGCCCGGTCCGTGACAGCCGACGAGTCGAACGAGTTGACCCCGTCGAGTTCCCGAGCATGCACTCGCTTCACGAAGTCGTCGAGCTGGGCGCTGTACTCCTCACCGCGAAGATAGAACCACACCTGCTCCGTCAGCTCGGTCGTGTATCGCACGTTCCAGCCGGCCGTGTAGCCGTCGGGCAGGGTGGCGGTGTCGCGCAGGAACACCTGGCACTCCTGCCGATCGGCAAAGATGCGGCCTTCCGTCCCCCAGACGGTGATCTTGGTTGACATCTTGCGCTGCGACTCGTCACTCCAGTTCACCGACAGCTGGACGCTTGTCCCACCCGGGTAGAAGAGGGTGCTGAACACCTCGTCGTCGGTCTCCTTGCTGAAGACGCGGTTGAGGATCGGTGCCCCCGACGCTGTCGGGTTCGCCGAGGTACCAGTTGACGAGATTCAGCGGGTGGGCCGCGTAGTCGTAGAGACTCCCCCCACCTTCAGACCGCCTGCTTCTCCAGGTGGAGCCCTGCGGCTTGAGGACGACCGGGCCGTAGGCCTCCGCGAGAATGTGAGTCACCTCGCCGATCGCTCCCAGGTCGAGCAGTCGCTTCACCTCCTGGAAGGCGCCGACATAGCGGCAGTGGTAGCCGACCTGCGTCACCCGGCCCTTCTCGCGGGCGAGCCTCGTCAGCGCTTCGGAGTCCTTCTCGTCCAGACAGAAGGGCTTCTCGCAGAAGACGTCCAGGTCGCGGTCGAGCGCCGTCCGCACCATCGAAGCGTGCAGGCTGGACGGGGTGGAGATGACGACCGCATCGAGCTCCTGCGCACCCAGCATCGAGTCCATGCTGGAGTAGGTCTCAAGCCCGGTGTACTTCCCGATCACCGACAACATGAAGCCGCTTGAGTCGCAGACACCGACCACCGAGACATCGGGGTGGGCGTTCAGCATCGACAGATGCGACAGGCCCATCTTGCCGAGTCCGACAACTCCGATCTTGATCACGACTGCTCCATTCGGTGCGGTGACTTTCGCGCTCTGCCTCGACGATGCTCGGCGAGCACCTTCAGCAGCAGGTCCTCGTACTGCCCGGCGACGTGCTCCCAGGTGAACTCCGACGCGTGCCGGCGCCGAGCGGCTCGCCGCATCTCGGCTGCCTGGTCGGGTGATTCGAGCAGCGAGCTCAACTCGCGGCTGACGTCGGCGGCCGTGGAGAAGTAGCGCGCGGCATCCTGAGCCACCCACCGGTTGTAGGGGTTGTCGTGGGCCAGCACCGGGTTGCCTGCACCCATGGCCTCGACGAGCGAAGGATTCGTTCCGCCGACGGTGTGGCCGTGCAGGTACGCCGCGCTGTGGAAGCGCAGAGCTTGGACCCGCTCGGGCTCATAGATGCCACCGACGAAGCGGACCTCGTCGCTCGCTGCCGCGATGACCTCGCGGTGGTAGGGATCGGTCGACGGCGTGAAACTCCCGAAGACCACCAGCTGGTGACCGCGTTCCTCCGCGGAGAAGCCCTGGACGATCTCCAGGATCGAGTTCTCCGGGATGGGCCGGGCGATCAGCGTGAGGTACTTGCCGGGCGTTAGCCCGTAGGACTCCGGGATCGCGGTCGGGGCCTCGGTGATGGCCGGCGCACCGTAGGTGATCGTGCTGACCTTGCGCGCCGGCGCCTTCTTGTGCAGGTAGGCGGCAATCTCCGGGTGATCGGCGATCAGATGGTTGCCGACGAAACAGCCGATCCGCTCGTTCACGTACAGGATCCCCTGCCGCACGGGCCCCCAGCGCTCCCGGGACCATTCGATGCCGTCCATGTTGATGACGTTGGGGATGCCCCGGACGCGTTGCAGGGTGTTGAAGACGGCCGTGTTGTACCCGAAGGTCAGGCAGATGTCTCGATGCCGGACGGCATGCCGGATCGAGCGCAGGTCGAACTGTGAGGTGCCGAGCCAGCCCTCGGCCGTAACCGGGATCGTCACCCGTTCGATGCCGTGCCAGGTGTCCTCGGTGATCGGACCCCTGCCCTCGGCCTGGCAGTAGACCACCACCCGCCAGCCACGCGACACCAGATACCTCGCGACGTTCTCCGCCGCCGTCTCGAAGCCTCCGTAGTTGGCCGGCACCCCGTGCGTCCCGAGAATACGAACGGTCTGACTCATGAGGCGACCCGGCCGGACCTGGTGACCAGCTGTCTGACGAGGGTGGTGACCTCGCGGCCGTAGCGCTCGGTTCCGAACCGCTCAAGAGCCCGGGCCCTGGCCTCCGTAGCAAGCTGCCGGGCGAAGTCTTGGTCCTCGATGAGCCGCAACACCGCCTTGGCCAGTGCCCCCACGTCCTCGGCCGGCACCAGCAGGCCGGTCTCCTCGTCGACAATGCTCTCCAGATGGCCGAGGGCGGCGGTTGCCACCACCGGTCGCAGTGCCAGCTGGGCCTCGACGACGGCATTGCCGAACGGCTCCCGCAGGGAGGGTGCGACGACGATCTCGGACCGCGCGAGGGCGGGCCAGATCGGCGAGCAGTATCCCGAGAAGGTCACCGCCTGGTCGAGATCAGGCTGGGCCGCCCGCTCGTGAAGTTCGGCCACGTACCACTCGTACCCAGCGAAGGCCGACCCGGCCAGCTCAATCTCCACCTCGTGGCCCTGCCGTCGCAGCTCGGCTACCGCCTCGAGAGCCAGGTGGGGAGCCTTGCGGGGGGACAACCGACCTACGAACAGCACCCGCCACGGACCCGAGTGATCCGGGAGAGTCGGTGTCGTGGGCGGTGTCGGCACCCCGTTGTAGATCAGGTGGGCCTTTCTTCGCAGACCGGGCGCCACGTCGGTCATGGCATCGAGCGTCGCTTTGCTGATCACGATGACGGCCGAAGCCAACCGCAGCGGCACGATCAGTACCCGGCGGATCAGTCGTCGGTCCTGCGTCTCGGCCTCGTGCAGATGGCAGATGGCCGGCGTGCGAGCCATCCGAGCAGCAAGTAGCCACCACGGCAGGGTAACCGTGTTGACGTAGACGACGGACGCGCCCAGCGCCTTGATGGTTCGACGGAGCCGCGGCAGGCAGCGGACCGCATCCATCACCATTCTCAACAGGGCCCTCAGCGACTGGTTGGCGCGGCGCAGGACCGGGAAGTTGACGAAGGTAACTCTGGCACCGAGCGCCTGGAGCCGAACGACCAGCTCACCATCGGTGGGCATTGCGACCACGACGTCCCAGCCCTCGGCCCTCATCGCCGCAACACTCTCCAGCATCTGCAGGTCTGAACCGTAGACATCCGGGGACGGATTTGCGATCAGCACAGTTGTGCTTGTGGTTCCCATTCGTCAGTTCCTCAAGGTTCGTCCACGGGCCGAAATCGCCTGTGCGCCCAAGAGGTGAGCGACATGTGGTGTTTGGTCCCCGTCCGATAGTAGAGCACGGCCATTCAACCCCGTGACGATTCCCAGCGGATCGCTAGGTCCACCGGGAGCGGGCCTTCAGCGCCATGACCAGATCGTCGAGGATGTCGTCCCAGAGACGACGAAGGACGGTCGGGACGTCGCCGGCAAGTGCGGCCTGAAGTCCTGCAACGGTTGTCTCGTCCACAGCAAACGAGGGGAACGCAGCACCGATCCCACGCTGAAGCCTTGGCCCCGGCGAGCCGCCCATCCCGGAGCCTCTTCGAGGTAGCGGCCGACGTACGGCGTCAGCAGGTCTGCCTGCTCGGGCACCCAGAACCCCTCGGCTGCGGCCGTGAAGATGCGGTTGGACACGTCGTCCGCGGACATCAGGTCCCAGGCCCGTTGCTTGGCATCGGGTGACGGGAGGGCCGCGGCTGCCCGCACCGCACCCGTCTCTGCCTGGGTCGACGGGTCGGCGGCTGCTTCCTTCTGGATGCGGTCCGGACCCACGCCGTCGAGCTCTGCCAGCCGACGAAGGATCCGCCAGCGCAGGTTGGTGTCCACCTCGATGCCGTTGCCGGTTCGACCCGCGACCAGCCAGCCGGCGAGCAGGTCGGCGTCGGACGTGCAGGCGGCGAGACCACGGGTGGCCGGGAGCGCCAACGCACTCTCGTGACGGCCGGCGCGGAGGGTGGCGGCGCTCGTTTCGGCCAGCCCGGCGCGTGCCACCGCGACGGACGTCACGGGAAAGCTGCCCGGGAGCACCCGCGCCAACGTGCGGTCGAAGACACCCTCCCAGACCGACGAGTGTTCCTCGACCGCGAGGTGGGTGCCGATCATGGCGATCAGGTCGGCCGGCGCGAGGTCGCCGGAGTGGACCATGTCGAGGGCGGTGGCCCACACGACCGCTCGGACCTGCGGATCGTCGATGTCAGACAGGTGGTCGACGACCGCGTGCCAGGACTTGTCGTCAAGCCGGATCCGGGCAAACGTGTGGTCGTGGCAGTTCGGGATCACCAGCAGGCCCGACCAGTCGTCCAACCGGAGGGGATCTGCGCCGATGTCCAGCATCCGCTCGCCGTGGCGTACCAGCCCGTGGCCGCCGAGGGAGTACGCGCCGACCAGCGTGCGGTGCGGCCGGCAGCCCTCCCGCTCGAGCACCGGGACGTCGCCGTCGCGGCGTACCCGCAGAGTGTCGAAGCCGGTGGCCGCCAGCCACACCTCCGACCACGACCTGACGTCGCGGTCGGTCACCTCGTCCATGGCGTCGAGGAAGTCGCCGAGATCGGCATTCCCGAGCCGGTGCCGGGTCAGGTAGGCGTTGGCGCCGCGCAGGAAGGTCTCCTCGCCGAGCCAGGTGACCAACTGCCGCACAACGGAGTTCCCCTTCGAATAGGAGATGTGGTCGAAGTTGCCGAACGCCGTGTCGACGTCGACCACCGACTCCGGTGACGGCGCGACCGGGTGCGTCGATCGACGCTCGTCGGCCTCGTAGCCGCCCAGCTTCTGCCGGATCGTGAAGCTCGCCCAGGCTCCCGGGAACCCGGCGACCGAGGATGAAACCTCGAACCCCATGTAGTCGGCGAAGGACTCGCTCAGCCAGGCGTCCTCCCACCAACGCACGCTGACCAGGTCGCCGAACCACATGTGCGCCATCTCGTGGGCGATGATCATGGCTCGCCGCTGACGGTCGGCAGGTGAGGCCTGCCCCTGGAAGAGCAGCTCGTCGCGGTACGTCACGCATCCCGGAGTCTCCATCGCACCCCAGTTCAGCCCGGGTGCCATCACCTGGTCGTAGGAGTCGAACACGAAAGGCTCGTCGAAGATCGTCGTGTAGTGGTCGAAGCAGGCGTCGGTGATCTTCCTCAGCTCGTCGGCGGCAGAGTCGAGGTCGGGGCCATCGAACGCCTTGCGTGCCAGCCGAACGGGATGCCTCCCTCCGGGGTGGCGCGCTCCCAGACCACCGAGTGCCACGGTCCGGCGCACACCACGAAGAGGTACGTCGAGATGGCCGGTGTGGTCGCAAACCGCCACCATCCATGCTCCTCGGACTCGTCGGTCAGCTCGGCCCGGCCGTTCGCCAGCACGGTCCAACCGGCCGGCGCGACGACAGAGAGCGAGATCGGTGCCTTCAGGTCTGGCTGGTCGAAGCACGCGAAAACCCGCTGCGCCAGGTCCATCCCACAGAAGGCAGTCAGGTACGTCGCGCCGTCGGCCGGGTCGACATAGCGGTTCATCCCGTCACCAGTGGTGACGCAGGGCAACCTCGCCTCGACCACAAGCTCGTTGTCGGCTGCCAGGTCGCCCAGGACGATCCGGTTGCCCTCGAACGCATCGGCCGGGAGCGCCGCACCGTTGAGTCGGGCCCGTACGTCGATCGCGTCGGCCAGCTCCACGAACGTTGCGGCACCCGGCGTGGCGCAGGTGAAGCCGATGACGGTTCGCGACCGGAAGGTCTCGGCCTCCGACAGGCCCAGCTCGATGTCGTAGCCGGTGACGCGAACCAGCGCGGCCCGTCGTACGGCTTCATCACGGGTCAGCGATACGTTGGCCATGTGGCCGACATTAGTGCGGCGGCTCGAGACGCGAGATTCGCTTTGGCACACAGGCGAGGCTAGGATTCTCAGGTTGCCTCGGCGAGGGAGCCCCAATGCTGGGGAATCTCCGTGATCGACAGGGCAGGCGTCAACCTTGCGCCGCGCGTCCTGTCCGGATTGCGCGGCGTTTTCTCGTCTCCCCGGCCGGCAGCCACCAGAGTTTGAGCTACCAGAGTTTGAGCCACCAGCACGAGGAGAAGCAGATGGCCGAGAAGATCACCGCCGAGACCCGCACGGAGTTCGGCAAGGGTGCGGCTCGCCGTATCCGTCGCGCCGACAAGATCCCCGCCGTCGTCTACGGACACGGCAACGACCCCATCCACATCACCCTGCCGGGTCACAGCACGATGATGGCGCTCAAGCACGGCGGCACCAACACGCTGCTCGAGCTCGAGATCGACGGCAAGGAGTCGCTGGCACTGACCAAGGCCGTGCAGGTCGACCCGATCCGCCGGGTGCTCGAGCACATCGACTTCGTCGCCGTACGTCTCGGCGAGAAGGTCACCGTCGACGTGTCGATCCACATCGTCGGCGACGCCGCCCCGGAGAGCGTGGTCGTCAACGAGAACGCGACCGTGCAGGTCGAGGCCGAGGCCACGCACATCCCCGAGTACATCGAGGTCGACATCCAGGGTGCCGCGATCGGTACCCAGGTGCACGCTTCCGACCTGATCCTCCCGGACGGCACGACCCTGCTCTCCGACGGGGACCTGCTCATCGTCAACGTCACCCAGATGCAGTCCGAGGAAGAAGCCGAGGCCGAGCTGGAAGAGGCCGAGGCCGAGGCAGGCATCGAGCGCGAGGAGCACGAGGAGGTGCCCGAGGTCGCCGAGACGCCTGCCGAGGATGCAGCCGGGGGCGACACCGCCGCCGAGTGACTCGCAGGTCCGGGATACTTCTGCCATGAGCGAGACCACGAACGACCCGTGGCTCGTGGTCGGCCTGGGCAATCCCGGTCCTGCCTACTCCGGGCACCGGCACAACGTCGGCTATCTCGTCGCCGACGAGCTGGCCGACCGGATGGGTGCGTCCTTCCGCGCCCACAAGTCGGGGCGTGCCGATGTCGTCGAGGGCCGATTCGGTACGCCGGGCCTGCCGGGCCCCCGCGTCGTCCTCGTGCGGGCGCGGTGCTACATGAACGAGTCCGGCGGACCGGTGTCGTCCCTCGCGAAGTTCTACAAGGTCGGCTCGGACCACATCATCGCCATCCACGACGAGCTCGACATCGGCTTCGGCACCCTTCGGGTGAAGTTCGGCGGTGGTGACAACGGTCACAACGGCCTGCGCTCACTGCGATCTGCGCTCGGGACCGGCGACTTCTACCGCGTGCGCGCCGGAATCGGGCGACCACACGGCCGGCAGGATGTAGCTGCGTTCGTGCTGTCCGACTACACTAGCGCCGAGCGCAAGGAACTGCCGTTCCAGGTCACCGAGGCGGCCGACGCCGTCGAGTCGCTCGTCTCCGAGGGGCTCGAGAAAACCCAGTCCCGCTTCAATTCCTGACGCCTCCGAACGCGCTCCACATGCCCCATTCTCGACCGATTTCAACTACCCCAGCAAGTACCCCAGCAACCGCCACTGGGGATGCCTGCCCCAGGGTGACCATCACCCGAGTATTCAAAAGGACCGCCCAAGTTGCGTCTCTTTCGCCATACCTGCGGCTCAAGTTTGCAGACAGGCTGGGCGAGTGCCCCGGGGGGATCGGGGCGCCGACGTCTATTTGGGGGTTCGGTGTCTGAGATTGAGGTGGGGGTCACCCTTCAGCAGCTCGATGCTGACCTGTCGCGCATCTTTGAAGATGACCAGGATTCCGCAGGCGACGTAAGGGTGCCAGCCCCCCGGCCGCCGTCCGAGGATAGCGCCCGGCCACATCTGCAGTTGGCGCCTGCGATGCCGCGATGCCCGAGATCGTGGTCGAGTCCGTTCGGGGCTCCCTCGGACTTCCCGCGAAGGTCGCCCGGTCGCCCTGGACCACCGAAATGCCGACGGCGTCGGTCGCCGCACTGATCGTCGGCTTTGCCGCGCAGATGCCGGCATACCTCGCCCTCGGTGTCCTGGCCGTCTGGGCGCCGTCGGCGTTCCGTGCCGGCTCGGCCCTGAACACGCCCGGAACTCCGGTCTGGCGTGGCCTGGCGGCCGCCCTCTCGCCTCCCAGTCGCCGCGGCCGGCCTCGCCGTGGCCGTGCTCGGCACTCCGAGCCGGACGGTCGCAGTCGCCACTCTGATGGTCCTCGTGGCGACCATGTCCGTCCTCATCCTTCGCTCGCTGCGAGTGACGCGTCCCATCCGGGCCGTCGTACTCGGTGACGGCATCGGGATCGCCGAGGCCACAGCGCGTTGGCAAGGACACGGTCAGGTCAAGATCGTCGGCGCCTGCTCCGCAGAAAACCACTCGGACAGTCAGCTGCCCGGTGACTTCGGTGGGCTGCCGTGGGTACACGGCCCCAGCCAAGCTCGGCGCTCTAGTCGACGACACGCACGCCGAACTGGTCCTGGTGGCACCCGGCGCGACCGGCCAGCAACTCCGTGAGACTGCCTGGCAGCTCGAGGAGCGTCCTGCCCGGCTGGCCGTGATCGGGCCGCTGGACTCCGTGGCGCCACACCGCTTGACCACCACGTCATTTGCCGGCACCACCCTGATGCACGTGGCACCAAGCCGGCCTTCGGCGCTGACCCGGACGATGAAGAGTGGCCTGGACCGGTGTGCCGGGCTGGCGCTGCTCGTGGCTGCGGCCCCCGTGATCGCGGTCCTCGCCGTGCTGATCCGACTGGACTCGCGGGGGGGTGCGATGTTCCGCCAGACGCGGGTCGGTGAACACGGCCGGCTGTTCACGATCTACAAGCTGCGCACGATGACCGACGACGCGGAAGCCCGACGGGCCGAGCTGGTGGCGGAGAACGAGGTCGACGGTCACCTGTTCAAGATCCGCTCGGACCCGAGGGTGACCAGGCTCGGCAAGTTCCTGCGACGCTCGTCGCTCGACGAGCTGCCCCAGCTCATCAACGTAGTCAAGGGTGAGATGTCGATCATCGGTCCGCGGCCGGCGCTCCCCGACGAGGTTGCCCAATACGACTCGGTCACGCGGCGCCGCCTGGTCGTCAAGCCCGGCATCACCGGGCTATGGCAGGTCAGTGGTCGTTCCGACCTGCCCTACGACGAGGCTGTCCGGCTCGATCTGCACTACACCGACAACTGGCGCCTGTCCGACGACGCGGTGATCGTGCTGCGCACTGTCGGCGCGGTCGGCCGCGGCAACGGCGCCTGGTGAGATGAGCAACCCAGACGACATCGTGGGAACGCTGGTCGTCGGCGTCGCCCTGGCAGCACTCGTGATGCTCATCGTTGCGTTCGCCGCGCACTTCACGGCGGCCATGTCTCGCGACCCGGCCAGTGTGCCGGTCGTGCACGACCGCTGGGTTGTGGTCGAGGGGCCCGAGGTGGCGCGTCAGCGTCTGGTGGCAGTAGTAGTGCCACAGCCCCGTCGTCCCTCGCACCCTCAGGAGCTGTCCCGCGACGAAGCCCACCTCCCGCGGGAGGGTCTCCCCGAAGGCCTGCGTGTCGGCAGTGCAAGAGTCCCCAGCGTGCGCGCTGACTGCGGACGAAACTGATGGTGCCCACTGGACCGCCCCCAGCTCGGCGTGGTCCAACTCGTGACCCAGTGCACCGGCAGCTACGAGTCCTTGGTTGCATGGCCTGATGGCTCACGTGCTGTTCGTCTGCGAAGGCAACATTTGTCGCTCCCCGTTCGCTGAGCGGGTAATCCAGCTGACGCTCAAAGGGTTGCCGGAACCTCGATCAATCGTGGCCAGCGCCGGGCTCAACGCCCCGGAGGGTCGATCGATCTCCCGGGAGACCGCGGAGCTGTTGAGGACCCTGGGTGCGGACCCGCAGGGTCATCGGGCCCGTCGGCTCGACGTCCAAGACCTGGAGGAAGCCACGTTGGTGCTCACCGCCACCAGTGGTCTGCGCAACCAGATCGTCCGGCTCTACCCGGGGGCTGTGCAGTACACGTTCGCGATCCGCCAACTCGGACGTGTTCTGGGCCGGGCCTACCCTGACGGGATGCAAGGACCGGCCCCGGGCGCGTCCCCGACCGAGATCGCCGATGGTGTCGCCGAACTTGTCCGAACTCATCGCTGGTTGCCCGCCGCGACACGGGGGGCCGACGATGTCATCGACCCACAGGGCAGGTCCGCCAAGGTGCACGAGCAGTCGGCGTCCGAGATGCTACCGGCGCTCAACCTGCTCGCCGCGGCACTGGGTGGGAAGCCAGTCGAGGTGCCCCGGCGTCTGGCCCCTGGCCGGCGTCCCATCAGGGAACGGTTGAGACGACGAGGTCGTCGAATCTGGCAATGATCGAGGGCTCGTCGCAAGGGTGGTAGTCCGAGACGAAGTGGCCCCCGACACGCCGATTGGAGGGGCCATTTGGTCTCGGACTATCCCGGCTGTGCTGTGTGACCGGGTGTGCCTGTGGATGACGCCAGCAGGAGTTCGCGGATCGGGGCATCCTCTCGAGGATGGAGAAGTCGCGGTTCTTTGCGCCGGAGTTCCACCCTGGTCATCTCGGGGTGGTTCGGCCTGTCCGCGTCGATCGGAGTGGGTCGACGGGGCCGACCCGGAAGCAGGCGCGGGGCCCGCATTTCCGCAGGACGAGTCAGGGTTTCTACGTGCCGAGCAGTGTGGATGGCAGCGTGCCCGAGCAGCGGATCGTCGAGGCGGCAGCGATCCTGCCCCACTACGGCGGAGTGACCGGTTGGGCATCGTTGCGGTGGGCCGGTGGTGTCTGGTTTGACGGGACGACCGCTGGAGGCGATGAACTGCGGGCAGTCACGCTGGCCACCGGGTACGACGATGTACGGAACCAGCCAGGTGTCACGATCTCGCAGGAGCGACTGAACCCACGCGATCTCCGTGTGATGGATGGGTTGGCGGTCACCTCCCATGTCAGGTCGGTGTGCTTCGAGATGCGGTATGCGTCGAGTGTTCGGGCGGCAGTCCAGGTGCTCGACATGGCGGCGTACTCCGACTTGGTGTCCGTCGACGAGGTCGCCACCTACGCGTCCCGGCACTCCGGCTGGATCGGGATCCCTCAGTGCCGCAAAGCGCTTCCCCTCGCCAACGAGAACAGCTGGTCGCCTCGCGAGACCTGGATGCGGCTTACCTGGGTCTTGGACGCAGGGCTTCCGCCGCCGCTGACCAATCGGCCAGTCTTCGACGACCAGGGTCGTCACGTCGGAACCCCTGACCTCCTTGATCTGGAAGCGGGCGTCGTCGGCGAGTACGACGGCCGCCTGCATCTCCAGGGAGCTCAGCGCCGACGCGACCGGGAGCGAGAAGAGCAGTTCCGCGGCCTCGGCCTGGAGTACTTCACCGTGATGGCCGGTGACAGCAACGGAGTCGTCGTGGCCCGAATGCTCGCGACTCGCGACCGGGCAAGGTTCCAGGCGGCCGACTCCCGACCATGGACCATCGAGCCTCCGACCTCGTGGACCCCGACGTGGACCGTTGATCAGCGCCGAACGTTGGAATCCGAGCAACGCGATCGTTGGCTGGCCACGCGCCTACAGGTCGGGTGAGCGTTCCGCTGGGGATAGTCCGAGACGAAATGGCCCCCGACACGCCGATTTCAGGGGCCATTTGGTCTCGGAGAGAAGGCAACATTTGTCGCTCCCCGTTCGCTGAGCGGGTGATCCAGCTGGCCCTCAAAGGGATGCCGGAACCTCGATCAATCGTGGCCAGTGCCGGGCTCAATGCCGGAGGGTAGATCGATCGCCAGGGAGACCGCGGAGCTGCTGAGGACGCTGGGTGCGGACCCGCAGGGTCATCGGGCCCGCCAGCTCGACGTACGCGACCTGGAGCAAGCCACCTTGGTGCTCACCGCCACCACCGGTCTGCGCAACCAGATCGTCCGGCTCCATCCGGGGGCCGTCACAGTACACGTTCGCAATCCGTCAACTCGGACGTGTTCTGGGCCATGCCTACCGCGATGGGATGCAGGGACCGACCCGGGCGCGTCGCCGACGCGAGCGCGCCGATGGCGTTGCCGAGCTTGTCCGGACTCATCGCTGGCTGCCTGCCGCGGCGACGGGGGGCCGACGATGTCATCGACCCGCGCGGGCCTGTCCGCCAAGGTGCACGTGCAGGCGGCGTCCGAGATGCTGCCGGCGCTCAACTTGCTCGCCGAGGCTCTGGGGGGGAAGCGCGTTGAGGTGCGCCGGCGGCTGGCCCATCACCGGCGGCCCATCAAGGATCGGTTGAGACGACGAAGTCGTCGCATCTGGCAATGACCGGGGCTCGTCGCAAGGGAGGTAGTCCGAGACGAAATGGCCCCCGACACGCCGATAGGAGGGGCCATTTCGTCTCGGACTATCCGGCGGCGCGTGTGACCGGGGGTGCCTGTGGATGACGCCTGCAGCGGTTCGCGGATCGGGGCATCCTCTCGGAGATGGGGAAGTCGCGGTTCTCATCGCTGAGTTCCACCCTGGTCATCCCGGGGTGGTTCGGCCTGTCCGCGTCGATCGGAGTGGGTCGACGGGGCAGACCGGAAGCAGGCGCGTGGCGCGGATTTCCGGAGGACGAGTCAGGGGTTCTACGTGCCGAGCAGTGTGGACGGCAGCGTGCCGAGCAGCGGATCGTCGAGGCGTCAGCGATCCTGCCCCGATACGGCGGCGTGACGGGTTGGGCATCGTTGCGGTGGGCCGGTGGTGTCTGGTTTGACGGGACGACCTCTGGAGGCCATGAACGCGGCGGTCACGCTCGCCACCGGGTACGACGACGTACGGAACCAGCCAGGTGTCAAGATCTCGCAGGAGCGACTGAACCGCGCGATCTCCTCGTTGTCGATGGCTTGGCGGTCCCTCCCACGTCAGGTCGGTGTGCTTCGAGATGCGATATGCGTCGAGTGTTCGGAGGGCAGTCCAGGTGCTCGACCTGGCGGCGTACTCGACCTGGTGTCCATCGACGAGGTTGCCACCTATGCGTCCAGGCACTCCGGCTGGACCGGGATCCCTGAGCGTAGCAAGGCGTTCCCCCTCGCCAACGAGGACAGCTGGTCGCCTCGCGAGACCTGGATGCGGCTGACGTGGGTCTTGGACGCAGGGCTCCGCCGCCGCTGACCGATCGGCCAGTCTTCGATGACCAGGGGCGTCATGTCGGAACTCCTGACCTCCTTGATCCCGACGCGGGCATCGTCGGCGAGTACGACGGTCGCCTGCATCTCGAGGGGGCTCAACGTCGCCGCGACCGGGAGCGAGAAGAGCAGTTCCGCAGCCTCGGACTGGAGTACTTCACCGTCATGGCTGGGGACAGCACCGGGGTCGTCGTAGCCCGCATGCTCGCGACACGTGACCGGGCAAGGTTCCAGCAGTCCGACTCCAGACCATGGACCACAGACCCGCCCTCCTGGTGGACCCCGACCTGGACCGTTGATCAACGCAGGACGTTGAAATGCGACCAACGCGATCGTTTGCTGGCAACGCGCCTACAGGGCGGGGTGAGCGTTTCGCTGGGGATAGTCCGAGACGAAATGGCCCCCGACACGCCGATTTCAGGGGCCATTTGGTCTCGGACTATCCCGCCGGGCGGCGGCCCGTCAGGGAAGGGTCGAGACGGCGAAGTCGTCGAATCGGGCGACGACCGGGGCGTTGCTCGCACTGGACGCGAGGTAGGTCAGCAGCGAGAACGCGCCCGGGCCCTGGAAGCCCGCCGTGTTGTCGGTGGTGGTGAGCTGCCAAGCTGCTGGCTCTGCCGCCCCTACCTCCCACACCTTCGCACGCAACGTGGTCGGTGACGTTCCCTGCGTCTGGAGCCGGATGTTCAGCTGCTCCCCGACCGCATACGTGGTCGAGACGGGCAGCGGTATCGAGGCCAGGGTGACCTCCGCCGGCGTCGCCCGGACCAGGTAGACCGTGACGCGGCCGGCCGGGTCGATCTTGGCCTTGGCTCGATAGCTGTTGCCTCCGGAAACCCGGGACGTGAGGGATACGTAGACTCCGCCGCTGTTCGCCAGCTTGTCCACACCGACCTTGACCGTTGCGTCAGTGGTGGTGGCCGAGACAGCAGCCAGCGTCGTGCCGGGACCCGCGCCAGGCGAGTTCATGGCGATGGCTCCCGTGCCGCCGTTGACGTTGAAGAGATTGGCGTTGCCGTTCAGCGTCCAGGGACCGCCTGTCGCCGCGCTGCCCCAACCGTTGGTAACGGTCCGGGCGAAGGCGTCGCTAGCCACCACCACGGGTGCGTCCGTCGCGGTGACCTCGTGGACTACAGATCCCGTGTCTCCGTCGTTGTCTGTCACGGTGAGCGTGACGTCGAACGCACCGGCGGCGGCATAGGTGTGACTCGGCGAGACGCCGACGCCCGTGTTTCCGTCGCCGAAGTCCCAGGTGCGCGACACGATGCTGCCGTCCGGGTCGACCGAGTCCGAACTGTCGAATGACACCTCGAGACTCGCAGCGGTCCAGCTGAATGCCGCCGTGGGTTCGACGTTCGCCACCGGTGCAACGAAGACGTCCTGGCTGATCGAGTCGCTGTCGCCGTCGTTGTCGGTGACAGTGAGAGTGACCGAATACGTGCCCTGCGCAGCGTAGGTGTGGCTCGGGTTCGCAGCACTGCTCGTCTGGCCGTCACCGAAGTCCCACGACCGCGAGACAATGGTTCCGTCGGAGTCCGATGACCCTGCGCTGTTGAAAGCGGCTGCGAGGCCGTTGGTGGTGAACGTGAAGGACGCCTCCGGAGGATCGTTGGGGACGACGCCTCCAGCGTTGTTGAAGTGCGAGAGCACCTCTGCCGCTGAGAGCGTCCGCAGGTACACCGCCGCCTCGTCGAGCGAGCCCTGGAAGTAGTCGCTGCTCGGCCGGCTTGCCCAACCGCTCAGGTTGTCGCCGCCGATCCGCCAGTAGCCCAGGTAGTCGCCGGAGCCCACGGCCATGCTGTTGGCGACGAGCACGCCGTCGACGTAGAGACGGATGCCGTTGGTGCCCTGGGTGGCGACGGCGTGGTGCCACGTTCCGTCGTTGTAGCTGTCTGGGGTCTCGATGACCTTCTGGGTGCCCGGATTCACGCCGAACCGCAGCTGCCCGGAGTTGGTCATGAACAGGTGTCGGTCGTACGCGGTCGAGGTGCCGATGCGCGAGTTCCCGAAACCGATGAGCTTGCCGCCCGAAGTCGTTGTCGTCGAGAACCAGATCTCGCTGCTGAACACCGTCGGGCCTTGCGAGGCTGGGTCGGACGTGACGAGGTCGTTGGAGCCGTCGAACGCGGTGGAGCGGTCAGTGCCGAGGCCGACGCGCTCGGGCCACCTCGGACGGGCCCGTTGGTGTAGGCACCGCTGTTGCCGTTGAGCGACGAGTCGTTGGCCAGGCCACCGTGGTCTCCGCGAGCCGCCAGTAGACATCCGGCCCGTCGTCGTAGACGTCTTGGCCGTAGGGGTCGGTCGGCAGGCGGGCCCGGCGACGTTGCGGCCACTGGCCAGGAAGTGCTTGCGTACCTGGTTGCCGCTGAGCCGGCGCGGTAGATCGCGACGTCGTCGATCTTGCCAGCGAAGTAGTCGCTGGTCGGACGATTGCCCCAGCCGGTCAGGTTGTCTCCACCGATGCGCCAGTAGCCGTCGTACGCCGCCCCTGCTCGGATATCGAGACGGGAGGCGACCTTGACGCCGTCGACGAACAGCATCATGCCGCTGTCGCCGACAGTGCCGACCACATGGTGCCAGTTCCCGTCGTTGTAGGCGAGGGGCTGGTGACGATCCGGTTGCTGCGCGTTGGCCCGCACCCCGAAGTTGAGCCGGCCGTCGTTGCCCATGTAGATGTGCCGGTCGTTGGTGGCGGTTGGCGCTGGCCCCGGTCTGGGCGTTGCCGAAGCCGACGATCTTGCCACCTCGGTTGGTCGTGGTCTGGAACCATGCCTCGACGCTGAACCAGAAGGCTCCGGCGCCGGCGTGCCGTCGTACGCCGTGGCGCCGCCGTGCCTGGGAAGGTGGCCGCGCTGTCACCCGCGATGGCCCCCGAGACGCCGCGCGTCACCGCGCCGGTCGTGGTGAGGTTGTCCCGGCCGGTGTAGTCGGCCGCCGTCGTGCCGGAGCCCTCGTTGAACCGCCAGAAGTGCATCGGCCCGTCTGAGATCACGGCCCGGGAGTAGTCGTCCACCGTGCCGGACTCGGCCAGTGTGACGTTGACGGTGTCGGAGCGTGACTCGTTGCCGAGCGGGTCGGTCGCGAAGATGCGGTAGCGCACCGATTGGCCGGCGAAGCAGGTCCTGGGTCGGATGGTGTCGAGGAAGCTCAGGTAGGGACGATCCCAGTACCGCGACTCGGCGGTCACCGTGTCGGCCGGGGTGACGAGGTTCCCGTTCCGGATCACGGTGTAGGTCAGGTTCGCGTTGTCCCGGTCCCAGTTGGTCTGCCACGTGACCAATGCCTGTCCGGGTGCAGGAGAGGTGACCTGTGGGTTTGACTTCGAGGGAGAGCTCAGGCCCGACCTGTTGGGCGCGAGACTGCGCTTGGCGAAACGGGTCAGGCCCTGCTGGTCGACGCCGCCCGCCCTCGGGAACTCGCCACCGATGACCACGTAGTCGTCGTTGCCCGAGATGGTCCAGCCGGCCTGGCCCTGGCCGGTGAAGGTGCCGTTGGTCAGGCGCGGGAACCAGGCGAGCATGGACGGGGCGGGGTTTCCCAGCCAGTTGGGGTAGCCGAGGTACTCCTGCTTGAGCGTCTGGGTGGCCGCCTTGCTGAACGCCAGGCCGCGGTAGTACTTCCACGGGTTGGTCTGGGGGAAGCCGCCGGGCACGTTGCCGCAGTAGTGCGCGTGCGTGACGACGTACGTGGCTTCGCTGTTGGGAAGGAGGAGTAGGTGTCGCCGTGGCAGTCCTCGAGCCACTCGACCGCGCCGTCGCTCCAGCCCATCTTCACGGTGCCCTCGAGGTTGCCGCCGGCCCCGAAGACATAGCCGGTCGCGTAGACCGACTCCCCGTCGGAGTCGCAAGCGACGTCACCGCGGAGTTGGGCCCGCCGTTGCGCACCGTGGCGTTGGCCGCCCACGGGAGCGAGAGACCCGAGGTCGCGTCGACCGCGGCCAGGCCGTAGCCGGGGTCGGTCGAGCCGTTCATCGTGGTGAAGCTTCCGCCGACGAGGACCTTGCTCGAGTCCGGGCGAGAGTGCCAGGGCCGATGACGTTGCCGCCGGCAGCGACCGGCGCCCAGGGCAGCACCGCGCCGTCCGACGCTCGCACGGCGGCGACGCGGCTCCGCGCGGCACCGTTGACGGTGGTGACCAGCCCGCCGAAGTAGACGGTGGTCGCGTGGCCGCGATGGCGCGGACGCGTGCGTCCGAGTTCGGCCGCGAAGGCCGTGATGACGGCGCCGGTCGCCGGGTTGAGGGCCGCGATCCGGTTGTTGGTCTGGCCGTTGACGGTGGTGAACTTACCGCCGACGTAGATCCGAGAGCCGTCGGGAGACGCGGCGACGACGTCGACGGCGCCGTTGACCGTCGGCGCCCAGGAGTTGATGAGCACGCCGGTCCGGATGTCGTACGCCAGCAGGTTGCTGCGGCTCACCGTGTTGACGCCCGGCGCAGCGCCGGCGGGTCGCGCGTTGGTGAACTGCCCTCCGACGTAGACGGTGTTGCCGACGACCGTCTGCGCCCACACGACCCGTTGATCTGCACCGTCGGCAGCGCGTCGGCCGAGACCGTCGGCGGGTTGTCGGGCTGTCCCGCCACGGGAGGTGCCGTGTCCGCGTGTGCCGATCCCGGGACTTGGAGGCAGGCGAGAACGAGCCCCGCGAGCAACCCCCAGATTCGTGCCGATGAATGTCCAGAACGTCGTGTGTGCATTGGTCCCACTCCCCCTCAAAGTCTGGACTGGAGCGAAGACAGCGCCTCCATAGTCCATTCGGATGCTGGGGACAACCCCAGACTTCGGCCACTGCCCCGAGAGAGGCGACCCGGCTTACAGAACAGGTCAGGGGATCGCCGTCGCCAGGAAGTCGTCGAACCGGGCCACGACCGGTGCGTTGGTGGCGCTGCCAGTCAGGTAGGTGACCAGTGTGAACCCGCCTGGGTTCTGGAACGAGGCTGTGCCGTCGGTCGCCGTGACCTGCCATGCGGCCGGCTCGGTGGCGCCGACCTCCCAGACCCGTGCCCGCAGCGTGGTCGGGGTGGTGCCCTGGGTCTGCATGCGGATGTTGAGCTGTTCGCCGGCGGCGTAGGTGGTCGCTGACCGGCAGGAGCACCGACGTGAGCGTGGTTTCGGCTGGGTCGACGCGCACGAGGTAGACGGTGACGCGTCCGGTGGCGTCGACCTTCACCTTGGTCCGGTAGCTGTTGTTGCCGATCACCCGCGATCCGAGCGAGACGAACAATCCGCCGCCATTGGCCACCTTGTCGAGCGACACCCTGACCGTAGCGTCGCTGTTGGTCGCCGATACGGTGCCGAGGGTCGCTCGGGGCCCGACGCCGGGGGCTGTTCATCGAGATCGCGCCGCTGCCGTTGTTGACCTGGAACAGGCTGGCAGTGCCGTTGAGGCTCCACGGGCCACCGGCCACTGAGGTGCCGAAGCCGTTGACGACGGTCCGATCGAAGTCGTCGCTGGCGAGCACTGCCGGCGGCGCCACACTGGTGGTACCGGTGGGTGATGCTGTCGGAGGAGCCATCGTCGTCGGTCACGGTGAGGCTGACATCCCAGGTGCCGCCCGTTGCGTACGTGTGGTCCGGGTTGGCCGCGGTGCTGGTCCCGCCGTCACCGAAGTCCCAGGCGTACGACGCGATGGTGCCGTCGGTGTCTTGCGAGCCCGAGCTGTCGAAGCTGGCCTCAAGATGGTCCACCTCGACGGAACGCCGCAGTCGGGGGGATGTTCGCCGGCGGGGGACCGCCGATGACCGACGCGAACAGGTCGTCGAACCTCGCCACCACCGGGGCGTTGGTGGCGCTGCCGGCCAGGTAGGTCGCCAGCGTGAAGCCACCGGGGCTCTGGAAGGAGGCCGTGTTGTCGGTGGTCGTGACCTGCCAGGTGGTGGGCTCGGTCGTGCCGACCTTCCAGACCCGGGCGCGCAGCGTGGTGGGCGAGGTGCCCTCGGTCTGGAGCCGGATCTGGAGCTTGTCACCCGCGGCGTAGGTAGCGTCGAGGCTGGCAGCAGCACTGAGGCCAGCGTGGTCTCGGCTGCATCGACGCGCACGAGGTAGACGGTGACCCGTCCGGCGGCGTCGACCTTGACCTTGACCCGGTAGCTGTTGTTGCCGATCACCCGCGAGCCGAGCGAGACGAACGCCCCGCCGCCGTTGGCGATCTTGTTCAGCGAGGCTGTCACGGTGGCGTCGCTGTCCGTGGCCGGCACCGAGGTCAAAGACGCCCTCGGGCCGGCGCCGGCGGCGTTCATCCTGATCGCGCCGCTGCCGTTGTTGACCTGGAACAGGCTGGCCGTGCCGTTGAGCGTCCACGGGCCACCCGATCCTGCGCTGCCGAAGCCGTTGGTCACCGTGCGACCGAAGTCGTCCTCGGCAAAGACGCCAAGCGGTGGCGGGTTGATCGCCGTGACCGAGTGGGACACGGTGTCCGTGCCGCCACGGTCGTCGGTCACGGTCAGGGTGACGTTGTAGGTGCCCTCGGCCGCGTAGGTGTGGCTCGGGTTGGCCGCAGTGCTCGTGCCGCCGTCACCGAAGGTCCACGCGTACGAGTCGATGGTGCCGTCGGAGTCGGACGATCCGGAGCTGTCGAAGTCGACGTCGAGGAAGTCCACCGTCGGGGTGAACGCTGCGGTCGGCACGACGTTGGCGGCGAGCACAGAGACGTCGTGCGACACGGTCGCGATGCCGCCGCTGTTGTCGGTGACCGTCAGGGTGACCGTGTAGTTGCCCGTGGCTGGGTAGGCGTGGCTCGGGTTGGCCGCGGTGCTCGTGCCGCCGTCACCGAAGGTCCAGGCGTACGACGCGATGGTGCCGTCGGGGTCGGTCGAGCCGGAGCTGTCGAAGGCGACCGTGAGGTTGGTCGGCGACGAGGTGAACGCAGCCGTCGGCAGGACGTTGGCGATGGAGCCTCCGCCGTCGATGTAGTGAGACCTGCACCTCCGCTGCCGTCAGGACCCGCGGGTATACCGCGGCTTCGTCGAGCGAGCCGGCGAACTAGTCGCTGGTCGGCCGCGAAGCCCAGCTGGCGAGGCTGTCGCCCCCGACGCGCCAGTAACCGGTGTACTGCTGGGCACTGACCTGCGGGTTGCTGCCGACGAGCAGACCGTCGACGTAGAGCTTCATGCCGTTCGTGCCCTGCGTGGCGACGACCTGGTGCCAGGCGTTGTCGTTGTAGCTGGCGGCCGTCTCGATGGTGCTCTCGCCAGTCGTGTAGACGCCGAAGCGCAGCTTGCCCGCGTTGGTCATGAAGACGTGACGGTCAAGCTGGACGAGTTGCCGGTGCGCGAGGAGCCGAAGCCCATGAGCTTGCCCCCCCGGGTGGTGCTCGTCTTGAACCAGATCTCGTCGGAGTAGACGTTCGGGTTCTGCACGGCGTGTTGGCGGCCACGCAGTCGTTGACGCCGTCGAAGGTGACGGACTGTCACCGGCCAGGCCGATGGCGCTGGCGCCGCCCAGGACGGCGCCGTTGACGTAGCCGGCCGTCTGGCCGTTCTGCGACGAGTCTGCGGCCGTGGTGCCCGAGGTCTCGCCGAAGCGCCAGAAGGAGTCCGGACCGTCGTTGTAGACGGCCTGTCCGTAGGTGTCGGTCGGGACGGCGTGCCGGCGACCACGCGGCCGCTGGCCACGTAGTGGTTGCGGATCCGGTTGGCGGTCAGCGGCTGGCGGTAGACGGCGACCTCGTCGATGGCGCCGGCGAAGTAGTCGCTGGTCGGACGGTTGGTCCAGCCGCTGAGGGTGTCGCCGCCGACGCGCCAGTAGCCGTTGAAGGACTGGCCGGTGCTGGTGTCGTTGCGGTTGGCGACCTTGACTCCGTCGACGTACAGGTTCATGCCCGTGTCGCCAACGGTGCCGACCACGTGGTGCCAGACGCCGTTGCTGTAGGTCCCGGGGCTGGTGATCACCCGGTTGGTGGAGCCCTGTCGAACGCCGAAGTTGAGGGCGCCGTTGTTGCCCATGTAGAGCGTCCGGTCGCTCTGCGAGGCCGAGCTGTTGCCGGTCCTCGACGAGCCGTAGCCGATGATCTTGCCGCCGCGGTTGGTCGTGGTGTTGAACCACGCCTCGACGCGTGAACCAGAACGGGCCGTGACGTGCGGTGGCGTTGGATGCGGTGCTGCTGCCGCTGCCGGGGAAGGTCGCCGCGGTGTTGCCCGCGATGGCGCCCGCCGTGCCACGGGTGACCCCCGAGGTGGCGGTCGACGGGTCGAGCCCGGTGTAGTCGGCGACCGCGGTGCCGACGGCTCGCTGAAGCGCCAGTAGTGCATCGGGCCGTCGTCGAGCACCGCCTTGGCGTAGGTGTCGACGGGGTGCCCGTCGTCGGCGAGCGTCACGTTGACGGTGTCCGAGCGGGACTCGTTGCCGAGCGGGTCGGTGGCGAAGATGCGGTAGCGCACCGATTGGCCGGCAACCAGGTCCTGGGTCGGGTTGTTGTCGACGAAGCTGAGGTAGGGGCGGTCCCACAGCTTGCGACGCCGCGGTCACGGTGTACGCGGGCGTCGTCAAGTTGCCGTTGCGGATCACGTTGTAGGTGAGGTTCTCGTTGTCGCGGTCCCAGTTGGTCTGCCAGGTGACCAGCGCCTGTCCGGGCGCCGGAGACGTGACCGTCGGGATCGACGTGCGAGCCGCTCAGCTCCGGGCCAACGTCGTTCGGCCCGACGGCCCGCGTGGGCCAGCGGGCCAGGCCCTGCTGGGGTACGCCGCCCGCCGTGGGGAACTCGCCACCCGCAACGAGGTAGTCGTCGTTGCCGGCGATGCTCCAGGCGGCCTGGTTCTGTCCGGTGAAGGTTCCCGCGGTGAGTCGGGGAACCAGTGCAGCATCGACGGCGCCGGCGTGCCGGCAAAGTTGGTGTAGCCGAAGTACTCGGCCTTCAACGTCCCCGTCGCTGGCTTGCTGAACGCAAGACCGTAGTAGTAGCTCCACGGCTCGGTCTGGTGGAACCCGCCGGGCACGTTGCCGCAGTAGTGCGTGTGACCGACGGCGTAGAGCGCGCCGTCGCGAGGATAGGTGCCGTAGGTGTCGCCGTGGCAGTCCTCCACCCAGTCAGGGTGCCGTCGAGGTTCATCCTCGCTGTTCCCTCGAGGGTGCCGCAGTCGCGGCCGAACGTGTAGCCGGAGGCGTAGATCGAGTCACTGTCGGCCGTGAGCGAGGTGATGGCACAGTTGTCGCCGGCCGTTGCGGACCACGCTGTTGGCCGCCCACGGCAGCGACGCGCCGGTGGCGGGGTCGACCGCTGCCAGACCGTAGCCGGGGTTGGTCGACCCGTTCAGGGTCGTGAAGCTGCCGCCGATGACGACCTTGCTGCCGTCCGGGGTCAGCGGCGAGTGCGCAGACGCTGCCACCGGCGGCGACGGGCGCCCACGGGAGCACGGATCCGTCAGCCGCGGACACGGCTCCAGCGCGACTGCGAGTTGCGCCGTTGAGCGACGTCGAGAGGCCGCCGAGGTAGACAGTCGTGTCCGTGGCGACGATCGCCCGGACGCTGGCGTCCGCGACGACGGCGAAGGACTGGATGATTGCGCCGGTGGTGGGGTTCAGCGCAACGATGCGGTTCCTGGTCTGGCCGTTGACGTGTGGTGAAGATGCCGCCGACGTAGATCCGGGACCCGTCGGGGGAGGCGGTGACGACAGAACCTCGCCGTTGGTCGTCGGTGCCCAGCTGTCGATCAGTACGCCGGTGCGCACGTCGTACGCCAGCAGGTTGGCCCGGGGCACGGTGTTGACGCCTGGGGCGGCGCCGGCCGGGCGCGCCGTGGTGAACTCACCACCGACGTACACCGTGTTGCCGACGACCGTCTGCGACCACACGACACCGTCGATCTGAACCGTCGGGAGAGGGTCCGCCGACAGCCGTCTGCGGGTTGGTCGGGTCATTGGGCACGGCGGGAGCCGTGTCGGCGTGGGCCGTCCCGCTCAGTTGGAACACGCCGATGACGAGTGCCGCGGCCAAGCTGGCGCCCAAGAACCTCGGCTGCCAGAATCGTTTGAAATGCATTTCTCCACCCCACCTGTTGGTGACAGGACGAACGTCAGCAAAATGCAGCTGACCGGACTCGCCCTGTCCCCACCCCTTCACGTCGTGTGTTCTGGCCACAGCCAACCAGCGCCGCCCCCTGGGGCGCTCGGCATGGCAAGTGTTCCGTTACAGCGGGTCAATAATCCATAGTCTTCTGTGACTAGGCAGGGTGACTAGGCACCACTGGGATGAAGGAGGACAGATGCGGAGGACTGTTCACGCGTATGATTCCGGGCGTGGGCCGGAGAAAGCGCGGGGGGTCCGGTCCCGTCGCGGCATCGGGTGCCGAGCAGCCTACGGGATCCGTGCGGCCGGGTCCCCTTCGGGGCGCCGTGCGCTGGAGCGCGTTCGCAGTCGTCGGTCGGCAAGCCAGCCAGATGGTGTGCGCGCTGTTCTTGGCGCGCCTGCTCGGTCCCGATCAGTACGGCATCATCAGCGCGGCGACGGTCTATGTGACTCTCGCGACGCTCGTGCTCGACCAGGGTCTCGCCTCGGCGCTCGTCCAGCGACCGCAGCTCAGTCAGCACGCGGCCGGGGCCGTGGCCACGGCCAACCTCGTCATGGGAGCCATGCTGGGTGCCGCCACCTGGTTCTCTGCACCGGCGGTCTCCGACTTCTTCGGGGTCGACGAACTGACGCCGTTGCTTCGGGTCCTGGGCATCGGCCTGATGCTCAAGGCCGCCGCGATCAACCCGCGGGCGATGCTGATGCGGAATCTGCGCTTCCGGGCCATCGCTGTCGCGGATGTCGCCGGTGGCCTCCTCGGCGCGGTCGCCGGCATCAGCGCAGGTCTCCTCGACGCCGGCCCGTGGGCTCTGGCGTGGCAGGTGCTGGTCACCGACGCGGTCGTCGCCATCATCCTTCTCGCCACTCGGCAAGGCGGTCGGCCGAACCTGCATCTGCATGAATTCCTCGAGCTTCTGCCGTTCAGTCTGCGCATCTTCGGCAGCGCCTCGCTGGCATTCTTCTCGCGCAACGGTGACAACATCCTGGTCGGCCGCTACCTCGGAGTGGAGTCGCTGTCGCTGTACTCCATGGCGTACCGGGTGCTGGTGATCCCTGTCCAGATGATCGGTCAGACTGTGAACCGGGTGTCCTTCCCGACTCTCGCGAGGATTGCCGGCGACCGGGAGCAGGTGGGCGCCCTCATGCTGCGGATCAGCGAACTCCTCGCGACCGCCGCGGTTCCACCCATGGTGTTCGGCGCGGTCGCCTCGCCCGAGCTCGTGCGACTGGTACTGGGCGACGAGTGGGTTGGGGCGATACCGGTGCTGGCAATCCTTGCCATCGCCGGTGCCCGCGAGACAGCCCTCCAGGCGACGCACTCCCTGATGCGCGCGAAGGGAGCGGGAAAGCTGATCCTTCGCTACGAGATCGGCGCGACGACGTGCCAGCTCGTCGGGATAGTGATCGGTCTCAACTGGGGAATCGTCGGCGTTGCGATCGGCTTCACCGTTGCGGGCTTTGCTCTGACGCCTGTTCTCATGATGATCCAGCGGCGGTTGGCCGGGCTGAGTGCGCGCGAGCAGCTCGGCGCGCTCATGCCGTGGATCCACTGCAGTGCCTGGGGTGCGGGTGCCTATTTGCTGGTTCGGCTCCTTGGCTGGTCGGAGTCGGCGACACTGATTGGTAGGTGCGATCGTGTACCTTCCACCGGCTTCGCCATTCTCCGCACGTTCCACAGGTCGAGCTGGAACCGCCTCGTACGTCGGAGGCTGCTGCCTTCAAAGGGGGATCTGTGACGACGTCGAGCGACCATCGGGAGTTCATGATGTGTGTCTACAACGAGTACGGCAAGAACCAAGCATCGAGGGCACGATGAGCATCAGATCCGCTTTGGCCGGCTCCAGGCTGCGGCCCGTCGTCCGAGGCGCTCGCAAGGGCGCGAAGCGCGCCTATGCGCGTGGTCCGGATCCGGATGCTGCGTCGTCGCATCGCCGCCGGGAAACGGCCGCTGACCGGCGACGCGCCGGTGGTTGTCAGTCTGACCAGCTACGGCAAGCGGGTCCAGGACGTGTCGCTCGCCATCGAGTCGATCGGTGCCGGGCGCGTGCGTCCGCGGCGGCTGATCCTGTGGCTGGACGACGAGCGGATCTTGGCTGCGTTGCCGGAGTCGCTCACGAAGCAGATGGCCCGCGGCCTCGAGGTGCGATCCACCCAGAACTATGGCCCGCACAAGAAGTACTTTCCCTACGTCAGGTCCGTGGAGTCTCACGAACTTCCGCTGGCCACGGCCGACGACGATATCCTCTATCCCCGCTACTGGCTGGCCGGCCTGATGACGGCGTACGTCGAACGGCCAGAAGTCGTGTCTCCTGCTACCGCGCGAACGTGGTGTGCCTGGACGGCGACCACCTGGCGCCGTACCACTCCTGGCCCCGGTCCAGGGATACCGAGGCCTCCTTGACCCGGTTTGCCACGGGGGTGTCCGGGGTGATCTATCCGCCTGCCATGCTCGACGAGCTGTCTGCCCGCAACGACGCTTTCCGGGCTTCCTGCCCCCGGGCCGACGACGTCTGGCTGCACTGGGTGGCGCTGCAGGCGTCACGTCCGGTGCGCCAGATCTCGCCCACGCCACGCCACTTCCCGATGGTTCCCGGCTCGCAGACCGATGCCTTGACGTAGCACAACGTTGATTCGGGCGGGAACGACGAGCAGATCCAGGCGCTCTACACGGATGCCGACGTCAGGTCGTTGAGGCGAGCGGCACCTTAGCCGGCGTTGACCATCGGCGCGGAACCGGCCTCGTTGCCTTCGTCGAAACGCCGGGATCTCGCGGCGAGCAGGCCGAGCGTGGCCCAGATGACCGCGCCGCACAGGTTCGACCAGGCCAGCGCGCTGAACGTGTGCTGCACGAGTGACGCCGATGCCGGCGGCGACAAAGGCTCCCAGCAGGCGATTGCCGTAACCGTGTCGCAGGACCAGCAGGACCTGGCTTCCGAAGTAGAGCAGCGTCGAGGGGAAGGCCGACATCCACGGCGTACATCATGAACGAGCTCTCCAGGCTCGTCTGCAGGCCGGCCTCGCTGCCAATGCGGTAGTTCGACGTGAGCCCGTTGCCGGTGAGCAGGATGTCGCGCAGCCAGATCAAGGAAGGTGTCGAGGGCCAACCCGCGTGCCTCGGATGAACCGGTGTCGTTGCTCAGCCGTGAGCTGATGCCGGTGACCAGCTCCGAGGAGAGAATGGCTCGCCCCGCGATCACGATCAGCGCGGCGACCAGCAACCTCGTGAAGACGTTCATCCGACCCCGCACCAGCATGTAGATGAAGAGCGCGCACATGACCGCGACCCCGACGCGTGACTGAGTCGTCAGAGCACCGACGAGCATGGCCATCATCGCCGCTAGCCGGATCGTGGTGTTCTCGGAGGCCCACCGCAAGGGGAGCCGCGATACAGACGAGCAGGGCCATCACGAGTGGATTGTCGGTGGTGCCCATCCAGCGGTCGAACCGCTCGGGGTCGAACCAGTAGTAGGACAGGTAGTCGGACTCGTAGAACAGCATGCGCTGTTGCAAGAACTGGAAGAGCGCGATGATCGACTCGACGACGGCCAGGATGATGATGGTGTTGCGCACCAGGTGGATCGCGGGGCGGTCCCTGAACGCATAGCCGGTGATCAGCCAGAAGAGCATCAGTGGGCCGACGATCTGGTCAAGCAGGAGCCGCAGACCGCTGTAGCCCGTGAGCATGCTGGTCACAGCTGCGCCGACGACGAAGAAGCCGGCGACGACGAAGATCGCCAGGTGGCGGTTGAACGCACGCCCGAGCGGCTGGGGGTCGAACAGGAGGCCGATGCCCACCTGCGCCAACAACAACCAGGTGGCAGGGTGTGCCGCCAACGGGCCGGTAGACGGCTCCGACGACGTGGTAGGCAGCGACCGAAGGAATCAACACCCAGATTGCCAAGGCGATGCTCGCGCCCCGCATGGGTTTGCGGCGGCACAGGAAGGCGATCGCGAGCGCGACAGCGAGCCAGCCTGCCAGATGCGCCACGAGTCAGCTCGGCCTGGACTCGGAGCCGCCGTCGTAGTAGTACGACGAACGGTTCTTGCGGCGGTCCTTGCACATCGTGAGCACGGTGCCGAGCACCCTGGCGTCGACGGCCGCGAGAGACTC
Organism: uncultured Actinomycetota bacterium; assembly: GCA_963719255.1. Classification (GTDB taxonomy): domain Bacteria; phylum Actinomycetota; class Actinomycetes; order Propionibacteriales; family Nocardioidaceae; genus Nocardioides. The sequence goes on from CAVRBN010000070.1 coordinate 46,252, forward strand.
GAGCGTGCTGAAGACGCGATCGCGCTTGGTGGAGCCGTAGCGCACCGCGAGGATGGCGCCGTCGGCCTTGGCCGCGATGACGGCCGCGTCGGTGACTGGCCCGAGCGGTGGCGTGTCGATGATCGTGATGTCGTACTGGTTGCGCAGGTCCCGCAGCAGCTTGTCCATCGCGGGGCTGCTCAAGAGCTCGGATGGGTTCGGAGGAATGGGGCCGCTGGCCAGCACCGCGAGGCGGTCCGGCCCCCAGTACTGCACCAGGTGCTCGGCGTCGACGTGGTCGACGAGAGCGTTGGTCAGACCCGCACCACCCTCGATGTCGAGGTAGCGGCTCATCGCTGGGCGGCGCAGATCTGCGTCGACGAGGAGCACCTTGCGGCCGGCCGCGGCCAGCGTCAACGCGAGATTCGCAGACGTTGAGGTCTTGCCCTCACGCTCGGTCGTGGAGGTCACCACGAGAACCGAGACCGGGCTCGCCGCATCGAGGAAGCGCAGGTTCGTGCGCAGATGTCGGTAGGCCTCCGCCCGGCGCGTCAGCCCATCCTGCTCGGAGAGAACCGGGCGCTTGCGGGCCGCACGGTCGTAGTAGAGGACACCGAGGACGGGGAAGCCGGACTCTTCGGCGAGCTGGTCGCGGCTGTGGAAGGTCTGGTCGATCTGCTCACGAAGCAGCGCCTGACCGATGCCGAGTCCCAGACCGATCAGGAAACCGATCGCCACGTTGAGCTTCGTCCGGGGCGCAACCGGGTACGGCGTGAGAGTCGGGCCGGAAATGATGGTGAGCTTGACGCCGGCGGAGCTGCCCGACGGGTCGATCGCGGCGACGGCCTCGTCGAGGTTGCGCGACATGGCTCCCGCGATCAGCATCGCCCGATCGCTGTTGGTGTCGTGCACCCGGACGTTGAGCAGGACGGTGTCGGGATCAACTGACGCACTCAAGCGGTGGGAGATCTGGTTCAGGGTCAGGTCGACGCCGCTGGACCTCTGGATTATCTGGGCGACCCGCTCGCTCTTGACCACGCCGATGTAGGAGTTGATCCGGCGTTGAGCGAACTCGTCCTGCTGCAGCTGCCTCTCCCTCGCCGCCGCCCTGCGCCGCGGCGAAGAACTTGGTCGTCACCTCATAGACGGGGGTCGTCTGCGCAGAGATCAGGAAGCCGAGCCCGGTGCCGAGAACGGTGAGTAACGCCAGGCTGGGCCAGAACCGTCCCAATGCGCGCAGATGCTGACGCAGGTCACTGTCCCCGTTGCGCCTGCGTCTCCGGCCGTACGGGACCTCGCCCGCTTGCCGGTTGGGGGGCGGGTCAGCCATTGGCTGGTCCGGTGAAGATGGCCCTGGGCGCGGCAGTGGTGTAGGTGAAGTCGACTCGGATCTTGCCGCGCTGGTTGGTCGGGACGCCGAAGACGTACTTGCCTGTGCCTGTCTGACCGGCCTTGACCGAACTGGGAAGCGCGCGTGCACCGGGGCCACTCAGGGGCGAGGCGGGCGACGCTTCGGCGCCGAAGTACACATTGAGCAAGCCAAGATCCAGGGAAAGCGTCTTCGCCGTGTCGTTGTCTCACAGAGACGGTAAGGCGGAGCGCCGGGCCGCTCTTCTCGCCGATACCCCGGCCCACACCCTTGACGCTCTCGACGCGGGTGATCGTCACACTGACACCGTTGTCCAGATCGGCAGGCTCGCCGAGCGGCCTCACGTACGGGCTTCTCGGGATGGGCGGGGGCGGTTGGCGCCGAGGGTGTCGTCGCGTCCGTGACCGGGGCGGAAGGGTCCGCGCTCCCCGGTCCGGAGCCAGTTCCGCTCGGTGACGCCGAGTCAGTCGACGACGGGTTCTGGTCGGTCCCCCGCGGCTTCCGGGTCTTCGTCACCTCGCAATGCCAGCCAGGCCACGACAGCCAGCACCAGGACGCCGCATCCGAGCGCTATTACCCAGACTCGCGCTCCTGAAGGCTTGGCAGGCCGCCTTGTGCCGTCTCCGCTCATGAAGTGACTTCCCCGTACCTTTTCGTCGTAATCCGCCCGATTCGGGCCGGTTCCCACGTTCTGTGCCAGTTTGCTCGGTGGCGCAGGACCTGATTTATTCTACGTGGACGGTCGCACCCCCGAGCGCCGTTTGCTCAATCCCCGATGACTAGGACTCTCTAGTGACTCCCAATGCACTCCGAACCTCACTGCTCTGTGGCATCACGGCTCTGACTGTCGGACTGGTCGCCGTGGCGCCCGTGTCCAGCAACGCCGCCTCGTCCGGCCCCGGCGTCAGTCCAGGTGGCCACACGAGTGTCGCCGCGAGTGACAGGTCCGTCAACGGGCATGCCAGTGCGTCTCAGGCCACCGCGCGCTCGGGCCAGGCCGAGTCTCGGGTCGACCGGGGTGCCGTCCGGCGTATCGCTTCGGACCCACCGTGGCGACCTGACCATCACGCGGGCGGGCACGCACATCGACCGGCTCGATATCCGTGGCTTCGTGACCATCAAGGCGCCGAACGTGACAATCACCCGTTCGATCGTCCGAGGCGGCACGGCGACCTTCAACCGCGGCATGATCACCAACTATGGCTACGACAACCTCGTGGTCGCCGACACCGACTTCCTGCCCAGCCACGACACGGTCTGGCAGGACGGAATGAAGGGTTGGGACTTCACGCTTCGTCGCGTTCACATCACCGGAAACGTCGACTCGGTCAAAGTTCAGGGCAGCAACGTCACTATTGCAAACTCGCTCCTTGGCAACACGCACTACTGGGCGCACGACCCCAACCAGGGCAACGGACCCACCCACAACGACGGCATCCAGGTCCAGCAGGGCAGCAACGTCTCCATCCACGGCAACTACATCCGCCGCAGCTCGAACTTCGCGATCCTCGGGGCCTCTGACATCGGCCACACGCCGGGTCTACGGGTCCAAGGGAACTGGCTCGACGGTGGTCACTGCACCGTCAAACTTCAGGCGCTGCACGGTTTCTCGCTGTCGGCTCAGGTACACCACAACAAGTTCGGTCCCAACAGGAGGGTCCGCGACTGCGCGCTCGTCGCCGTCAGGGGAACGTCCCTCTCGCAGTCCGAGAACTACTACCGGCCCGGTGGTCGGCGAGTCAGCGTGACCTGGACCGATTCCTGACGGAGTAGGCCCTGCTTCGAGGAGACACGAAGCAGACAGATCTGCAGGAAAAGCGTAGAACTCTACCCGATTGGACTAGTCCATACGAGCCCGACAGGCCGACGAGTGGCTTTCTCTGGGGGTCACTCTGGGGGTCTTGTCATAGTCTGGCCCACCTGGGCCGTCTCACGTGACCTGATTGATCTGCCTCCTGCCAGGTTTGGCGGAGGTCCTGAACTTGCAGGTTTCGAGTCCCCCGAACCCGAGGTTTCACGATGTCGCGTTCCCCAGATCACCCCGCTGCGCTCACTCGACCGGACCGCCCGCCTGCGCGGCGCGATCCGTTCGGCGTCCTGACCGGAGCCCGGCGCTGGTCCGCGGCGTGCCTCGCCGCCCTCGTGGCCTTGGGCACGTTCGCGGTCATGGCTTCCCCATCCGAGGCCGCCGTTGGGTCGTTCACGCTCAGGCCTGGTCATGCTGGCGAGCGTCGGCGTGGCCGGCAGTCATCTCAATACCCACGCGAGCGTGGTCTACACCGTTCGCAAGAGCAACGCCTCCCTCTTCTTGTCCGTGGGCACTCGTTCCTCCGGAGACGCACAGGGCTACCGCGCCAAGGTGAAGGTGGACAGCGACGGGTCGCTGAGAGGTTATGCGGTCCGCGTCCGCAATGGAGTCGAAACGACCCTTGCTTCCGCCGCCCTCAGGGGCCAGGTCGCGGCTGGCTCGCGGGTGAAGGTGGAGACGATGGTCACCGGTAAATCGCCCGTGACGTTCTTGCTGCGTGCGTGGAAGGTCGGTTCGCCAAAGCCGGGCTGGCAGCTGAGGGCGGTGGACAGGTCCGGCGCCCGGATCAACTCCTCCGGAACGATTCGAGCCTGGGCATACCTGGGCTCGTCGGCATCCGCCTCCGTCGTCGTCCCCTATGCGAATCTCGCAGCGATCCCCATGTCTGTGGTGCGGAGCAGCAAACCGTCGCGGCGCAACACCGGAGTCCCCGCGGGGAGGCACCTCACCCGTCACAACGGCAGCATCACCGTCACCCGGGCCGGCACGGTCATTGACTCGAAGGACGTCCATGGGTTCATCGATGTGAAGGCAGCCAACGTGGTGATCAAGAACTCGATCATCAGAGGCGGCAGGGCGACATACAACCGTGGCGTCATCACGAACTACGGCTACCGGAACCTCGTGGTCAAGAACAGCGCGATCATCCCAGCGCACCCGACTGTCTGGCAGGACGGGGTGAAGGGCTCCGACTTCACCTTGGAGCGGGTCTACATCACCGGCAACGTCGACTCGGTCAAGATCCAGGGCAGCAACGTGACGATCCGGCGCTCACTGTTGGAGAACACGACGTACTACGCCCATGACCCCAACCAGGGCGGTGGCCCGACCCACAACGACAACGTCCAGATCCAGACTGGCAGGAACGTCAGGATCATCGGCAACACGATCCGCAGGGCGACGAACTTCGCCGTCCTCGGCAATTCCGACATAGGTGACAACATCGGCCTCCTCGTGCGCGGCAACTGGTTGGACGGTGGACACTGCACGGTCAAGATCCAGGAGCTTCACGGCCACCAGCTGAGAGGTGCACGGCTCATCAACAACAGGTTCGGTCCGAACCGCCTCGTGCAGAGCTGCCCCATCGCGGCGGTTGTCGGGGCCGGAGTGGCGGCCAGCGGCAACATTCGCCAGAGCAACGGCGCCCACGTCGGGATCTACTGGGTCGACCACTGATCGTCGACCGACGGTGACCTGCTTCACCGGGTCGCCATGTGACCTTGCTCTCCATCTAGCCCGATTGAGCCATTCGGCATATAGCCCGATTGGGTCATTTCGGCATGGCCTCACTAGGTTACTGCCTGCCGGTTCAGGAGAAAGCTTTGAACCTGCAAGTTTTCGTGTCCCCCGAACGAAGAGGTTTGCTTATGTCGTCATCGCCCCCACGTCACGCCGCTGTGCGTACTCGACCGAACAGACGGCTCGCTCTACGCGCGCCGTTCAGGATCCTGCCCAGGGCCCAGCGCTGGTCCGCTGCGGGGCTCGCCGCCCTCGTGACAGCCAGCCTGTTCGCGGTCATGGCCTCCCCGTCTGAGGCCGCGGCCGGGTCGCTCACGCTCGCACCTGGTCAGTTCGGCGAGCGTCGGCGTGGCAGGGACGAGTGTCGATACCCGCGCGAGCGCGGTCTACACCGTTCGCGACACCGACGCCCCCCTCTTCTTGTCCGTGGCGGCTCGTTCCTCCGGAGACGCTGAGGGCTACCGCGCCAAGGTGAAGGTGGACAGCGACGGGTCGCTGAGGGGTTATGCGGTCCGCGTCCGCAATGGAGTCGAAACGACCCTTGCTTCCGCCGCCCTCAGGGGCACGGTCACGGCTGGCTCGCAGGTGCAGGTAGAGACGACGGTCACCGGTACGTCGCCCGTGTCGTTCGCGATGCGTGCGTGGGTTGTCGGTTCGACGAAGCCTGACTGGCAGGTGCAGGCCGTCGACACGTCCAGCGCCCGGATCAGCTCGGCCGGAAGCGTTCGAGCCTGGGCCTACCTCAGCTCGTCGGCATCCGCGTCAGTCGTCGTCCCCTATGCGGACCTCCTCGCGTCCGCCCCCTCGACCCCGCCAGCCCCGCCGGCCCCGCCGAGCGCCAAACCGTCGGTTGACAACACCGGAGTCCCCGCCGGGACGCACCTCACCCAGCACAACGGCGACATCACCGTCACCCAGCCTGGCACGGTCATTGACTCGATGGACGTCCATGGGTTCATCAACGTGAAGGCTGCCAACGTGGTGATCAAGAACTCGATCATCAGAGGCGGCACCGCGACCTACAACCGTGGCGTCATCACGAACTATGGCTTCAGCAACCTCGTGGTCCAGGACAGCGACATCATCCCTGAGCACCCGACTGTCTGGCAGGACGGGGTGAAGGGGTCCGACTTCACCCTGCAGCGGGTCTACATCACCGGCAACGTCGACTCGGTCAAGATCCAGGGCAGCAACGTGACGATCCAGAACTCACTGCTGGAGAACACGACCTACTACGCCCATGACCCGAACCAGGGCGGTGGCCCGACCCACAACGACAACGTCCAGATCCAGAGTGGCAGCAACGTCAAGATCATCGGCAACACGATCCGCAAGGCGACGAACTTCGCCGTCCTCGGCGCAGCCGACATTGGTGACAACTCCGGCCTCCTCGTGCGCGGCAACTGGTTGGACGGTGGACACTGCACGGTCAAGATCCAGGAGCTCAACGGCCACCAGCTGACCGGCGCACAGCTCATCGACAACAAGTTCGGTCCGAACCGCCTCGTGCCGACCTGCCCCATCGTGGCGGTCAACGGAACTGGAGTGAGCGCAACCGGCAACACCTTCGAGCTCACCGGGCTCGTCGTAGGGATCTTCTGGGACGACCACTGATCCTCGACCGGCTGGGCCGGCCCGAGGGTTGTTCCTCGGGCCGGTCGGCCGGATCCGCCGATCCGGCCGACCTGTGGAACGCCCTGGCGGGGACCGCCGACCGACTTGGACTGAGACCGGCCTTGTGGACGGTAGTCCGAAGTGACCATGTTATCGACGGACGGTCCGAGTTACCGTCCAGTCATCGATCCCGCACCGAGCGGGACCAAGCACTCGGGGGACTCCGTGCGCATTCTCGACCTCGTGACCGCACCACTTCGCGGAGCCAAGAGGGCACGCGCCCGCAAGAGCTTCCATTCGACCGCCTACTGGGAGTCCCGCTACCGCGAGGGCGGCACATCCGGTGACGGCTCCTATGACAAGCTCGCGGCGTACAAAGCCGACCTCCTCAACGACTTCGTGCGCAGCAACGACGTGCAGACCGTGATCGAGTGGGGGGCCGGTGACGGCGCGCAAGCCGCCCGATTCGACTTCCCCGCCTACCTCGGGGTCGACGTGTCAGCCACGGCAGTCGCCCGCTGCACCGAGGCCTTCGCCGGTGACCCGACGCGCAGGTTCGCGCTGCCCAGCGACGTTAGCGGCGAGACGGCGGACGTCGCCCTGTCGCTCGACGTGATCTACCACCTCGTGGAAGACGCGACGTTCGACGCATACATGCGGGACCTCTTCGCCTCCGCGCACCGTTTTGTCATCGTCTACTCGTCCAACTACGACGAGCAGCCATCGGCCGTGCACGTGCGGCACCGGTGCTTCACGGACTGGGTCGAGACGCACGCCCCCGAGTGGCGGCTGAAGGACAAGCACATCAACCCGTACCCGTACACGGGGGACACCACTGCGGGATCGTTCGCGGACTTCTACGTCTTCGAGCGGATCTAGCCCCGACACGGCGAACGGCCGGGCATCCGGCTAGGCCCGCTGACCGTCGAGGGCGCCCAGCTCGCGCCACCACTTGCGGAGCGCGACTGCCAGCATCGCTGCGCTGAGGACGAAGAGGGCCGTGTAGACGCCGAAGAAGACGGTCGGCCAGGCCAGGAGCACGAACACCCAGCACAGGAACCCGTAGTCAGTGGGGAGGATGAGCCACTTGCGCAGTGGGTGCTCACCGGTGGCGTCGGCGGATGCCGGCCGCGCACCGGCCTGTTTCCGCAGAAAGGGAAGGAGGATGAGTCCGAAGAACGTCACCGACTGAACGACCGAGAACCCGAGCGGGATCAGCAGCGCTGCCCGCTCGTCGGTCGGGGGGAACCGGTACCAGGAGATCGCCACTGCCAGGTGCAGGCTGCTGGTCTTGAAGCAGTCGACGGTGTGGTCCAACCATTCGCCGCGCACCGAGCCGGCACGCCGCAGTCGAGCCAGCTGGCCATCCACGGAGTCCATGACGTAACCCGAGGCGAGCAGCGCAGCCACCAGGACGCCCACTCCGAGGCCGGGCTCCAGCAGGCACAGCGCCAGAATGCCGAGCCCCGACAGGGTGGCACTAATGACGGTGGCTCCGTTGGGGGAGAGCCCCCACAGATCGGTGGCTGCCGCGACCTTGCGTCCCGCGGGACGGTTGACGAGCCGGCTGTAGGCGGGCGTGCCGCGCGCCGGCTTCTGGGCGGCGCTCAGGGAATCGAGATTGGTGCGGTAGCGCCCCGAGAGCGTGCCCTTGTCAGTAGACGCATCCACCGGCGACCCCCACAACGATTTTCCCGTCCCTAGGCCAACGATGTCCCGTACCCTAGGTCGCAAGCCTAGGGCATCCATGGTTCTCACGGACCGGTCTGGGCAGACGAAGCGGACCATTCCGCGACCCGCCCGAACGCCACTAGAATTCGGGGTCCATGGGATCGCAGTGATCTTCCAGGCAAAGCGGGGCAACTGGTGAGCAAGATAGTCGGCTACGCGCCGGGGGTCTACGACCTCTTCCACGTAGGGCACCTCAACATCTTGCGCCATGCGAAGAGCCAGTGTGACCACCTGATTGCCGGCGTCGTCTCCGATGAGATGTGCCTGTGGGCGAAGGGCCAGGAGCCGTTCATCCCGTTGACGGAGCGCCTGGAGATCGTCAGCCACATCTCCTATGTCGACCAGGTGCACGCCGAGACGGTGCCGGAAAAGCTGGACACCTGGCGGATCCTCAAGTTCGACAGGATCTTCAAGGGAGACGACTGGCGGGGAACCCCGAGGGGCGAGAAGCTCGAGCGGGACTTCGCAGCAGTCGGTGTGGAAGTGGTCTACTTCCCCTACACCGTGCACACGTCCAGCTCGAGGCTCCGCTTGGCTCTGGCCGCACTCTCCGGTCATTCCGAGAGCCAGTCCGACGCCTCGAATGAGTGACTGCTTCAACCTGACGGGACACTAGTCAGCCGTAGGGCTCGCAACCACCGACCTCGGCGGTCCGAGGCGTGAGCCTCGCTCAGCCCTTCCGTGCGCTGATGCGCCTCTTGGCGGCTTTCATATAACCGAGCGCGGTATCGCCGAGTGTCTTGCTGTATTGAATCGAGTACTGCTTCTGGGCTGCCACGTTCTTTTGGGCGATAGCCCAGTCAGTATCGTCCCTGACGATGAAGCGACCATAGTCAGGGTGCTGCTTCACCAGCAGTTCGAAAATCTCCTGCACATGCGGGGTATGTAATTCCTCGTCGGAAAGAGAACGATGGAGAATCCCGTCAGTAGCATCACGATTAGATCTGCTGATCCGTACGTCCACTAGTAGTCATCGAAGATCATCCAGCCATCTTTCCTCAACAACTTGTCAGCCAGGAAGAACGCTGATGAGTCGATCGTCCAGTTCTTCGGCCCATCGATGATACAAAGGTCGAACACGGGGGTAGCAGGCATCCTTCGCCGTGTTCTTTGATATCTCTTGATGAAGATACCAATTGTATCCAGTCTTCATCCGACGAATCTCAACGATATCGTCGAAACCGAATTTCGAGATTTGCTCTTCAGCAGATGGAGAGTACGTTACCCCTTCCAGATCTACTGCAACGATTCTTCCGCTGCCACGCTTCCGCAGCGCGGCAGCCATGTAGCACGTGGCCGTCCCATGTGCGATGCCCAACTCAAGAATGTCAGAGACGTCATTGTCCAAGATTAGGTCATAGAGGTATCGTGCATTTTGCTCATTGATAAAGGGGACTCCCTTGAGTGCATCGCGAATTTCCTCGAACTCCACGGGAATTCCTCCTTATCTGGCTGCTATCGCAACCGTAACGTGCCAGAGCATACAACACGAACAGCCTGGTAATAGCAGCAACTGAACGGGCCAAGCTCCGCTTCGGAGTCGTCTCCTCTCTCGTCCAGCCAAGAGTCCGGCTTCCACCGCTTCGGTCATCCGGCCAAAGGCCTAGCGGCCTGGATTGAAACGTCGTTACGGTTCGCCTTCTTGAGGATCTGATCTGCGGTCATGGCCCAGACTCAGGGGCGGCAAGTCGACGTGTCCTCGCGAGCCGTGTATCCGTTCGGGCCTGACCCGAACGGGGCCCAGGTGGCCGGGTCAGGGCTGGGAGTTCGTCGTGAGAAGGTGGGGTTGTGACCGACACCAACTCCAAGTTCGTCCCCGGATCGCCGGCCATCGAGGCAGCAACCGACGACCATGTCTTCGCAGCCTGGGCCGCCACTGTCGCCGGTGAGCGCCTGCTCGAGGTCCGCGCCGAGGGTCTCGAGGGCAAGGAACTCAAGGACGCCGGGGACCGCGCGGCCCACGACCTGCTGATGCGGCTGATCGCCGAGCATCGTCCGGGCGACGCAGTCCTTTCCGAGGAGGGCAAGGACGACAAGTCCAGGCTGGTGGCCGACCGAGTCTGGATCATCGACCCGCTCGACGGCACCCGCGAGTTCTCCGAGCCGCCCCGCGACGACTGGGCAGTGCACGTCGCGCTGTGGTCCGGCTCCGTCGACGGTGGCGACCTCATCGCCGGGGCCGTCGCCCAGCCGGCGCTGGGGGAGACCTTCAACACCGGCCAGCCGCCCGTCGTACCTGAGCGCACGTCGAACCGCCCGCGGATCGCCGTCTCGCGCACCCGTCCTCCGGCGTTCGTGCAGGCTCTGGCCGAGGAGCTCGACGCCGAGCTCGTGCCGATGGGGTCGGCCGGCGTGAAGGTGATCTCGGTGACTCGCGACGTCAGCGACGCCTACGTGCATGCCGGCGGTCAGTACGAATGGGACTCCGCCGCCCCGGTCGCCGTCGCCCGGGCGGCCGGGCTGTTCACCTCGCGGGTCGACGGCTCGCCGCTGGTCTACAACCAGGACAACGTCTCGCTGCCCGACCTGATCGTGTGCCGCCCGGAGCTCGCCGAGCAGATCGTCGACTTCGTACGGCGGCACGGAACGGACTGACCCATGACCTCCTACATCTCCCACACGACCGTGGACTGCGCCAACGCCTACGAGCTCTCCGAGTGGTGGAAGCAGGTCCTCGACTACGTCGACCTGCCCGATGACCCCAACGAGCCCGGGCATGAGGAGTGCATGATCCAGCGGCCCGACGGCGATCACCAGCTGTTGTTCATCGAGGTGCCCGATGCCAAGTCGGTGAAGAACCGGATCCACTTCGATCTGCGGCCGACGTCGTCCACCCGCGACCAGGAGGTCGAGCGGCTGCTCGGCATCGGGGCCACCGAGGTCGACGACCAGCGCAACCACTACGGACCGGGTGTCGGCTGGGTCGTGATGGCCGACCCCGAAGGCAACGAGTTCTGCGTGCTGCGGTCCGAGGCCGAGGCGGGCCGCGCACGTAGACTGACGTCCCTCACCCCCTGTCGTTCGTGGCCGGGGGCTGTCGTGCTGTCGAAGGGGAACCCGTGCACCTCACCGGACTGGCCGATGCCGTCCTCGCCGATCCGACCCTGGCCGCTGCGCTGACCGACGCGAACACCATCGCGGCGCTCGACCTGACCGGTCCGGCGGCGCTGCGGCCGTTCGCGGTCAAGGGCCTGGTCGACGCCGGCAGGACGGTGCTGGCGGTGACGGCGACCGCCCGCGAGGCCGAGGACCTCGTCGAAGAGCTCGGCGACCTGATCGACCCCGGCCTCGTCGGCTACTACCCGAGCTGGGAGACGCTTCCGCACGAACGGCTCAGCCCGCGCAGCGACACCATCGGCCGCCGGCTGGCGGTCCTCCGCCGGATCTGCAACCCCGGTACGACGGCTCACGACGGTCCGCTCAGGGTGGTCGTGGCGCCGGTCCGCTCGGTGCTCCAGCCGCAAGTCAAGGGACTCGGAGACCTCGAGCCGGTGGCGCTGGGCAAGGGCGACACCGTCGACCTCGACGACGTCGTAGGACGCCTCGCGAATGCGGCGTACTCCCGCGTCGACCTGGTCGAGCGGCGCGGCGAGTTCGCGGTCCGCGGCGGGATCGTGGACATCTTCCCGCCGACCGAGGAACACCCGCTGCGGGTGGAGTTCTGGGGCGACGACGTCGAGGAGATCCGGTCCTTCGCCGTCGCCGACCAGCGGACGCTGGAGACCGTCGAGAGGCTGTGGGCGCCGCCGTGCCGCGAGCTGCTGCTCACCGATGACGTACGGCGCCGGGCGGCCGAGCTCGGCGAGGCGCATCCGCAGCTGGTCGAGCTGACCGACAAGATCGCCGCCGGCATCGCCGTGGAGGGCATGGAGTCGCTCGCGCCGGTGCTCGTCGACGAGATGGAGATGCTGACCGAGCTGATGCCCGCCGACACGCACGTGCTCGTGCTCGACCCCGAGCGCGCTCGCAGCCGGGCGCACGACCTGGTCGCCACCAGCGAGGAGTTCCTCGGCGCGTCCTGGGCGGCTGCGGCCAGCGGCGGGGTCGCCCCGATCGACCTGGGCGCCGCGTCCTACCGCGAGCTCGGCGGCGTCCGCGAGCAGACCCTCGGCCAGGGGAAGGCATGGTGGACGCTCAGCCCGTTCGGGCTGGATGACAGTTCGGTGGTCGAGCCGGCTCGATGGTCGAGCTTGTCGAGACCATGCCCGAAGTGATCTCGACAAGCTCGATCACCGAGCGGTGAGCTCGATCACCGCTCGAGCTCCGATCACCGAGGGGTCGAGTCCCGGGTGGTCACGGCGAAGCCCGCGGAGGCCTACCGCGGCGACATCGAGCAGGCCGTGGTCGACATCCAGCGCTGGCTGTCCGACGGCTGGCGGGTCGCCGTCCTCCACCCCGGACTCGGTCCGGCCAAGCGGATGGTCGAGGTGCTCGGGGAGCACGACGTCGCGGCTCGGCTGGTCGAGGACGGGCAGGGCGACCTCCTCGACCACCGCGGACGGGGTCGTCATCGTCACGACGGGCGGCCTCCAGCACGGCCTGGTCCACGAGGGCCTCCGACTGGCGATCCTGACCGGCGACGACCTGTCCGGTCAGAAGGCATCCACCCGCGACATGCGCAAGATGCCGGCCCGCCGCAAGAAGCAGATCGACCCGCTCGAGCTCAAGGCCGGCGACTACGTGGTCCACGAGCAGCACGGCGTCGGCCGGTTCGTGGAGATGAGACAGCGCGAGGTGCAGGGCGCGACGCGTGAGTACCTCGTCCTCGACTACGGCGCCTCCAAGCGTGGGGGCCCGGCAGACCGGCTCTACGTCCCCGCCGACGCGCTCGACCAGGTCACCCGATACGTCGGCGGCGAGCAGCCGTCCCTCGACCGGCTCGGGGGCGCCGACTGGTCGAAGCGCAAGAACCGGGCCCGCAAGGCGGTCCGCGAGATCGCGGCCGAGCTGATCAAGCTCTACGCCGCGCGCCAGGCCACCAAGGGGTTCGCGTTCGGGCCGGACACGCCCTGGCAGCGCGAGCTCGAGGACGCGTTCCCGTTCCACGAGACCCCCGACCAGCTGACCACGGTCGACGAGGTCAAGGCCGACATGCGGCGGACGGTGCCGATGGACCGGCTGGTGTGTGGCGACGTGGGCTACGGCAAGACCGAGATCGCCGTACGGGCAGCCTTCAAGGCAATCCAGGACGGCAAGCAGGTCGCCATCCTCGTGCCGACCACGCTCCTGGTCACCCAGCACTTCTCGACGTTCGCCGAACGGATGAGCGGCTTCCCCGTCGTACTCAAGAGCCTGAGCCGGTTCCAGACCGACAAGGAGGCGCGCTCGGTGATCGCGGGCCTCGCCGACGGCTCGGTCGACATCGTGATCGGCACCCACCGGCTGCTGAACCCCGACATCCGGTTCAAGGACCTCGGCCTGATCGTCGTGGACGAGGAACAGCGCTTCGGCGTCGAGCACAAGGAGCAGATGAAGCGGCTGCGGACGACTGTCGACGTCCTGTCCATGTCGGCCACGCCGATCCCGCGCACGCTCGAGATGGCGATCACCGGCATCCGGGAGATGTCCACGATCACCACCCCGCCCGAGGAACGGCACCCGGTGCTGACCTACGTGGGCGCCTACGAGGACCGCCAGATCGTCGCGGCCGTACGGCGAGAGCTGCTGCGCGAGGGCCAGGTGTTCTACATCCACAACCGGGTCAACTCGATCGAGAAGGCGGCGGCGAAGATCAGGCAGCTCGTGCCGGAGGCCCGGGTCGCCACGGCGCACGGCCAGATGGCTGAACACCAGCTCGAGCAGGTCATGCTGGACTTCTGGGAGAAGCGCTTCGACGTGCTGGTCTGTACGACGATCGTGGAGTCGGGGCTCGACGTCTCCAACGCCAACACGATGATCATCGAGCGCGCCGACGCCCTCGGCCTGTCGCAGCTGCACCAGCTTCGCGGGCGGGTGGGCCGATCGCGCGAACGTGCCTACGGCTACTTCCTCTACCCGCTCGACAAGCCCTTGACCGAGACCGCACACGAACGGCTGGCGACCCTGGCCCAGCACTCCGACCTCGGCGGCGGCATGGCCATCGCGATGAAGGACCTCGAGATCCGGGGCGCGGGCAACCTGCTCGGCGGCGAGCAGTCCGGCCACATTGCCGACGTCGGCTTCGACCTCTACGTCCGGCTGGTCGGCGAGGCGGTGGCGGAGTACAGGGGAGACACCGAGCCGGAGTTCCAGGAGGTCCGGATCGAGCTGCCGATCGACGCGCACCTGCCTCACGACTACATCTCCAGCGAGCGGCTCAGGCTGGAGATGTACAAGCGGCTCGCCGAGGTGCGGACCGACGAGGACGTCGACCTGCTGCGCGACGAGATGCAGGACCGCTACGGGCAGGTGCCCGAGCCAGCCGCCTCGCTGCTGCAGGTGGCGCGGTTCCGGGGCCGGGCTCGCCGGGCAGGGGTCTCGGAGGTCACCATCGCCGGGAAGAACGTGCGCTTCGCGCCCGTCGTACTCCCCGAGTCGCGGGTCGTCCGGCTCGGCCGAATCCATCCCGGAAGCCTCGTGAAGGCGCCGGTCAAGACGATCCTCGTGCCGCGTCCGCAGACCGCCGTCGTCGGGGGGCGCCCGATCACCGGGATGCCTTTGCTTGAATGGGCACGAAGCGTGATCGACGCCATCATCGATCCGACCGATGGAGGAGCACCAAAGTGACCAGTACCCGCACTCGTCTGGCCGGGCTGGTCCTGCTCGCCCTCGCAGCCCTGAGCGGGTGCGGCGGCCTGCATCCGGGCATCGCCGCGGAGGTGGGGGACCAGTCGATCACCGACGCCGAGGTCGACCAGCTCGCCCAGGAGGTGTGCACCGCGATCCAGGCCCAACCGGACGCGACCGCCGCCTCCGCCCGGTCGCACATGGCTCCAGTTTGTCGTCCAGGGGTTCGTGCTGCGCGCAATGGCCGATCAGATGGCCGATGACTACGGCGTGACGAGCACCAACGCCTACGACGACGTTGTCGAGCAGACCAAGCAAGGCCTCGCCCAGATCCCCGAGCTCGACCCCGAGATTCAATCGCACGTCCTGGACACTGCGACCTCGTCGGACTACTTCCAGGACATCCTTGCCTCGGTGGGCGCGAAGGACCTGACGGCCTCGGGCACCGCCAAGCCGTCGCCCAACGACTCGCTTCGAAGGGGCCTCGCGCTTGCAGCGGAGTGGGAGGAAGACAACGGCATCGAGATCGATCCCCGCTTCCCCGACATCAGCATCCTCGCGGACCAAGGCCCCACGTACACCCCGGACGAGACCGCGTTCGACGTGAGCGACCTGGCGAAGCAGGCCTCGGCCGAGATGGCCAAGCAGACGACGACCGAGGCGCCCGACCCGGCGTGGGTCGAGTCACTGCCGCCTTCGCAGCAGTGTGGCTGAACCCCCGACCGGTGAGCACCTGGTCGAACTCGTCCGGGTGATGGCTCGGCTGCGTGCCGAGTGCGACTGGAAGTCGATGCAGACGCACCGCTCGCTGGCGCGACATCTCCTCGAGGAGACCTACGAGACCCTCGAGGCCATCGACACCGGCGATCTCGCCCATCTGCGGGAGGAGCTCGGTGACCTGCTGCTGCAGGTCTACTTCCATGCCGAGATAGCCGCCCAGCACGGCGACTTCGACATCGACGACGTCGCCGGTGACCTGATCGCCAAGCTGGTCCGCCGCAACCCGCACGTCTTCGGCGACGCGCAGGTGTCCGGGGCCGCGTCGGTCAACGAGCTCTGGGAGTCGATCAAGGCGACCGAGAAGCAGCGCGACTCCGTCCTCGACGGCATCCCGCCGACGCTTCCCGCCCTGCTCTACGCCGACAAGGTCCTCGACCGCCTTGCGCGCCTCGACCCCGCGAACCGTCAGTTGTGGCCCCGCGAGCCGGCAGTTGTGGCCCCGCGAGCTGGCACGAATGGCCCGCGACGATCTGGGCGACCGACTCCTGGCGCTCGTCGCCGAGTGCCGCGAAACCGGCGTCGACCCCGAGCAGGCGCTCCGCGAGGCCGTACGCCGGATCCTGTGACGCCACCCAGACGCGCCACGGGTCCCGCGATCTGGACTTTTCTGGTGGCGTAACCACCTGGCAGAGAGGCGTTTGCGCAGGTCAGGCGGGGGTGACCAACGAATTTGGTGGCGGAGCGCGCGGCTTCTTCAGTTAGTCGACTGAATATGTAGTCTTTAGTGCCATGGAAGCCGCTCAGGACCTCGACCGGAGACGGGGTCACCAGACTCGGCCGAACTCGGCGCCTGCGCGCCGACCGGGCCCTCCAGGTGGCCGACGTACTGCGGCGCCAGGTGCTGCACGGGCTGGTCGGCGACGGCCTCCTGCCGTCGGAGACGTCGCTCGCGGACGAGTTCGGGGTCTCCCGGAACACGGTCCGCGAGGCGCTGGACCTGCTCCGTGAGGAGGGGCTCGTCGAGCGCGTTCCCGGGGTCGGCACCGTCGTCGCCGGCAGCAAGTACCTGCACGGCATCGACCACCTGCGTGGGCTCGCCGAGACGCTCAAGGGCCACGGACAGGTCCGCAACGAGGTCCGCATCTCGGAGGTGCTGCCCGCGCCCACCACCGTCGCCCGCCGGCTCGAGCTGGCCCCCGGTGAGCAGGTGGTCTACCTCGAGCGCCGCCGGTTCGTGGACGACGTGCCCCTGTCCCTCGACCTCACCTACGTCGTCCAGGACCTCGGGCTGCAACTGCTCGAGGAGAACCTCTCCGGCCGCGACGTGTTCGTGCTCCTCGAGCAGATCGCGGGCGTCCCGCTCGGTGAAGCCGAGCTGACCCTGGAGGCGATCGCAGCCGACAGCCACTCCGCCGCGATCCTGGACGTCCCGAGCGGTGCCCCGCTGCTCATGCTCGAGCGCCTCACCCGCCTCGACGACGGCCGCCCGGTCGACCTCGAGTTCATCCGATTCCGGGGAGACCGGATCACCATGCGCGGAACCGTCCCGCGCTCCCCCCACCGCTCCATCAACGAGGAGACCCCGTGACCAAGGCGACCTGTACCGACGGCGAGTCCGCGCAGCGCGCGGCTCTGATCAGCCAGCGCTTCGAGGTCCCGGTTTCCGTGGACCAGTCGCTGTGCATCGAGGGCTGCAACCTCTGCGTCGAGGTCTGCCCCCTCGATGCGCTCGCGATCGATCCGGAGACCAACAAGGCCTACATGCACGTCGACGAGTGCTGGTACTGCGGCCCCTGTGCCGACCGCTGCCCCACCGGCGCCGTCACCGTCAACATTCCTTTCCTGCTGCGCTGACCCGCCCTACCGGAGGACGAAGAATGAAGAACCGCACGTACGCCGCCGCAGTCGCCGTGGCCGTAACCTGGCGCTCACCGCGACGGCGCTGAGCGCCTGCTCGGTGGCGGGGGGAGCCGATGCCGACACGGAGGTCATCACGATCGGCTACCAGTCGAAGACCATCAACACGGTGACGGCCGGCACCCTGCTCAAGGAGCGTGGCTACTTCGAGCAGCGCCTCGAGGAGCTCGGCAAGGAGACGGGGAAGAAGTACCGCGTCGACTGGCAGGACTACGACACCGGCGCCCCGATCACCGCGCAGATGCTTGCCGGGAAGATCGACATCGGGTCGATGGGCGACTACCCGCTGCTCATCAACGGGTCCCGGGCCGGCACCGACGAGCACGGCACCGAGATGATTGCCGTCACCGGCTACAACCCGCGCGGCGCGCTCAACGGGGTCGTCGTCGACGACTCGTCGGACGTCCAGCGGCTCGAGGACCTCGAGGGCCACAGCATCTCCGCCAGCGTCGGCTCCGCCGGCCACGGGACGCTGGTCCAGGCGCTGGACAAGGCCGGGATCGACCCCAACGACGACGTCACGATCGAGAACCAGGACCCCGCAGTCGGGGCCGCGGCCCTCAAGGGCGGTTCGGTCGACGCCGTGGCCCAGTTCGTGGCCTGGCCCGGGCTGTTGACGTTCCGCGACGGCGCCCGCCTGGTGTACGACGGTGGTCAGCTCGACGTACCGACGATGCACGGCATCGTCACCCGCAAGGAGTTCGCCGACTCCGACGAGGACGTCGTCAAGGCATTCCTCCAGGCCGAGCAGGACGCGACGACGTACCTCCACGAGAACCCGGTCGAGGCGGCCGAGGACGTCGCGAAGGCCACCGGGCTGCCGCCGGAGGTCGTCTACCTCTACAACGGGCGCAACGGCGTCTCGACCTTCGACCCGACCATCAAGCCGGAGCAGCTCGACGCCCTCAAGCAGGACGTGCCCTTCCTCGAGTCGATCGGGGTGATCGAGGACCCGCTGGACCTCGACGCGTTCGTCAACGACGACTACGTCCGCGAGCTCTACGGAGAGGGATACGCCAAGGCCGACTCGTCGTTGGCCAACCCGGCCGCCATCACCGGCAGGGACCAGGTCTGCGGCAAGCAGGTTCGTGACCCACTCCTTGCCGGCGAGGTCTGGGTGGACGGCGAGAAGGACACCCGGCCGGTCTCCGACCCGGTCTGCCTGCTGCGCAACGTCGCGGCCATCGAGGCGAAGGGCGGGAGCTTCCGGGCGGTCTACGTCCCCGACGCCACGACCGGAACCCGCTGGTTCGCCGACCACATGATCTGGCTGCGGGACGGCGCAAAGCTCCTGCCGTTCGCCACCCGGGCCACGGCGGACGCCTACGCCGACGCGCACGACGGGACCGAGGAACTCAGCTGGGCGCAGGCGCTGGCGGCGGCGAGGTGACCGCCATCGAGAAGCTCCCCGACGTCATCGGCCCCTCTCCGGTGACGCCGCGGGGCCCGGACTCGGGCGAGCAGCCCGCCCGAGCCCGCAGGCGCGGCAACCTGAGTGTCCAGTGGGCCGTCCGGTGGGGCGTGCGGGCAGCCTCCCTGGTCGCAGCAGTCCTGCTGTGGCACCTGGTCACCGCCAACGACGTCCGCTTCTGGCTCCGCTTCGACCAGCTCCCGGGTCCGGTCGAGGTGTACGACGCGTTCCGCCGCCAGCTCGCGACGCCGGTCTACTACCAGGACCTTGCCCAGAGCCTGGTGCGCATCCTGACTGGCTTCACCATCGCGTCGGTCGCCGGCATCGGCCTGGGCATCCTGCTCGCCCGGTCCCGATGGCTCACCGACGTCCTGCAGCCGATCCTCGAGGTGGTCCGGCCGATCCCGGCCATCGCCCTCGTCCCCGTGGCGATCCTGCTGTTCCCCACCAACGAGCAGGGCATCGTGTTCATCACCTCGACGGCCGCGTTCTTCCCGATCCTGGTCAGCACCAGACACGCCGTCCGGGCCCTGCCCACCGTGTGGGAGGACGCGCTCCGCACGATGGGGGCGAGCCGGCGCCGGGTGCTCAGCTCCGTCGTCCTGCCCGGCATCGTCCCGGGGGTCTTCGGCGGCCTGTCGGTCGGCATGGGCGTCGCGTGGATCTGTGTCATCTCCGCGGAGATGATCTCCGGCGACTACGGGCTGGGCTACCGCACCTGGCAGGCCTACACGATCGTCGACTACCCGAGCGTCCTGGTCGGCATGCTGTCGATCGGTGCCATCGGCTGGATCACGTCCGGCTGCGTCGAGCTTCTGGGCCGCCGCCTCACCCGCTGGCTCTCCTCCGAGCAAAGGAGCAACTCATGACCACCGCCGCCGCCCTCAGCGCCGTCGGCCTGTCCCTCGGCTACGGAGAGCAAACCGTCGTCGAGGGCATCGACTTCGACGTCGAACCCGGCGAGATCCTCGTCATCCTCGGCGCCTCCGGCTGCGGCAAGTCCACCCTGCTGCGCGCCATCGCCGGCCTGCTGCGTCCGTTCGCCGGCCAGGTCGTCGCCGACGGCGAGGCCGTGACCGGTCCCTGCGCCGACCGAGCACTCGTCTTCCAGGACGACGCGCTGCTTCCGTGGCGCACGGCCCGCCGCAACGTGGAGCTGCCGTTGGCGCTGCGCGGAGTCGGCCGGGCCGAACGTCGCCGCCGCGCCCACGAGTGGCTGGAGCGGGTCGGCCTGGCCCAGCACGCCGACCGGCTCCCCGGTCAGCTCTCGGGAGGCATGCGTCAGCGCGTCCAGCTCGCCCGCGCCCTCGCCGGGGCACCGGGCGTCATCTGCATGGACGAGCCGTTCGGAGCCCTCGACGCGCAGACCCGCTGCTCCATGCAGCGCCTCCTCGTCGAGGCGTGGCAGGCATCGGGCTGCACGGTCGTGTTCGTGACCCACGACGTCGACGAGGCCCTCGCGATCGGCGACCGGGTCGTCGTACTGGCCCGCAACGGGGTCACCGCCGAGCACCGCGTCGCGCGACCCCGCGACTTCACCAGCCCGCTGGAGCCGAGGGTCCGTGCCGAGATCCTCGAGAAGCTCGTGTTGACAGGCGCAGACCCCGAGCTCGGAAACCGAAAGGCTGTCGCCTGATGCAGATCCCCCGAGTCGCCCAACGCCGTGAGCTGAGCTGCGACGTACTCGTCATCGGCGGCGGCACCGCCGGCACCATGGCCGCGATCACTGCGGCCGAGGCCGGGTCGTCGGTGCTGCTCCTGGAGAAGGCGCATGTCCGCCACTCCGGCGCCCTCGCCATGGGCATGGACGGCGTCAACAACGCTGTCATCCCCGGGAAGGCGACGCCGGAGGACTACGTCGCCGAGATCACCCGCGCGAACGACGGCATCATCAACCAGCGCACGATCAACCAGACCGCCACCCGCGGGTTCGCGATGGTGCAGCGGCTGGAGAAGTACGGCGTGAAGTTCGAGAAGGACGAGTACGGCGAGTACAACGTCCGCCGCGTGCACCGCTCCGGCAGCTACGTCCTGCCCATGCCCGAGGGCAAGGACGTCAAGAAGGTCCTCTACCGGGTGATGCGCAAGCGCGAGGTCCGCGAGAAGCTGACCATCGAGAACCGGGTGATGCCGGTGCGGGTGCTGACCGCCGGCGGCCGGGCTGTGGGCGCGGCCGGGTTCGACACCAGGTCGGGTGAGTTCGTCACCGTGCAGGCCGGTGCGGTCATCCTCGCGACGGGTCCGTGCGGTCGGCTCGGGCTGCCCGCCAGCGGCTACCTGTACGGCACCTACGAGAACCCCACCAACGCGGGCGACGGCTACGCGATGGCCTACCACGCGGGCGCCGAGCTGAGCGGGATCGAGTGCTTCCAGGTCAACCCGCTGATCAAGGACTACAACGGGCCGGCCTGCGCGTACGTCGCGAACCCGTTCGGCGCCTACCAGGTGAACTCCGAGGGCGACCGGTTCGTCGACTGTGACTACTGGTCCGGCCAGATGATGGCCGAGGTCAAGGAGGAGATCGACTCCGCCCGCGGGCCGATCTACCTCAAGGTCAAGCACCTTCCCGACGAGAAGCTCACCGAGCTCGAGGGCATCCTGCACCACACCGAGCGGCCGACCCGGGGCACGTTCCACCAGGGCCGCGGCCACGACTACCGGACGCACGACGTGGAGATGCACATCTCGGAGATCGGCCTCTGCGGCGGACACTCGTCATCCGGCGTCTGGGTGGACGAGAACGCCCAGACCACCGTTCCCGGCCTGTACGCCGCCGGCGACGTCGCGTGCGTCCCGCACAACTACATGATCGGCGCGTTCGTGTTCGGCGACCTGGCCGGGACCCACGCGACCGGCCACCTTCCGCCGGGCCGGGCCGACCTGCCCGAGGACCAGATCGCCGATGCCCACGAGCTCATCTACCGGCCGCTCCGCAAGCCCGACGGGCCACCGCAGCCGCAGGTCGAGTACAAGCTGCGCCGCTTCGTCAACGACTACGTCGCCCCGCCGAAGACGGCCGCCAAGCTCGAGATCGCGATCGAGACGTTCGACCGGATGGTCGGGGAGATCGAGGAGATGGGCGGCCGGACGGCGCACGAGCTGATGCGCTGCGCCGAGGTGACGTTCATCCGCGACTGCGCCGAGATGGCCGCCCGCACCTCGCTGGTGCGGGAGGAGAGCCGTTGGGGCCTCTACCACTCGCGCGCCGACATCCCGCTGCGCAACGACGCCGACTGGTTCTTCCACCTCAACGTGCGGCGTCGCGCGGACGGCGCGATGGAGTTCCTGCGGCGCCCGGTCGCGCCGTACGTCGTCCCGGTCGACGACTACGTGATCGACGAGCCGGCGTCGTACGACCCGGTGCTGATCGGCGTGGCCGAGACCCGTGGCGCCGTGGCCGGCCGGACGGGCGAGGACGCCGAGTCGCCGGCCGCCGTCGAATCCCGGTCGCCGCGCCTGCTCGAGCTGCTCGCCCTGGCGGACTCGACCCCCGGGCTGGACGCGATCACGCCGTTCCTCGCGGACGCAGATCCGCAGGTACGCCGTGCCGTGGTGTCGGTGCTCACCGAGGTGGTCCCGGAGGGTGTCGGACCGGCACTGGTGGGCGTGCTTCGGGACACCGACGCCGGACGTACGTGGAGCCGCGGCGAGTGCGCTGAGGGAGCTGGTCGAGGTGCTGCCGCCCGACGATGCCCTGGGCTCGGCGCTGCGCGATGCCGCACTGGTGGCGGACCCCGTGGCGCGTGCCGCTGTGCTCGACGTACTGCGCGCCTTGCGGCTCGGGGACCCGGACACCTTCCGCGCGGCGACCGCCGACCCGTCCCCGCGGGTCCGCCAGCAAGCGGTGAGCGGGCTGGTCTCGCTCGACGACGTCGACGGCGTGGCCGCGGCCGCGGTCGACGGCGCCCGCGAGGTGCGGGTGACCGCGGCCCACGGGCTCGGCACCATCGGCGACGTCGCGGCGCTCGGGCCGTTGACGGCGCTGGCGGCGGACGCCGATGCCCTGGTCCGGGCCGCGGCGCTCGAGTCTGCCGCAGCGCTGGGCTGCCCCGAGCCGTTGCTCGTCCCTGGCCCTGGACGGGTTGGTGGACATGAGCTGGGAGGTCCGGGTCGGGTCGGTCCGCGGGCTGGCCGCCGCTCCCGCCGAAGTGGCGGTGCCCTCGGCTCCTCGGCGGCCTCGACGACCGGCATGCCGACGTACGCAAGGCGGCGGTCCTCGCGCTGGCCAACTGGCGGGACCGCCCCGACGTCCGCGACGCGTTCGAGGCCGCGACCAAGGACAGCGACGCCGATGTCCGGGGCTACGCCCGGCGCAACCTGCGGACGGTTCCCTCGCCGGGCGTGGACCTTGCGGGGATCGGCTGACCGACGACGTTAGGCTGGTGCCGACCGGTAGATCTTCTTCCTCAGGAGCATGACCATGGCCGCCATCGAAGCCGTCAACGCGCGCGAAATCCTGGACTCGCGCGGCAACCCAACCGTCGAGGTCGAGATCGCCCTCGACGACGGGGCGTTCGGCCGGGCGGCGGTGCCCAGCGGCGCGTCCACGGGAGCATTCGAGGCCGTCGAACTGCGCGACGGCGGCGACCGCTACCTCGGGAAGGGCACGGTTGGCGCCGTCAAGGGCATCCTCGAGACCATCGCACCGGCGATCGAGGGCCTCGAAGCCGACGAGCAGCGACTCCTCGACCAGACGATGCTGGACCTCGACGCCACGCCCAACAAGGCCAAGCTCGGCGCAAACGCCATCCTCGGCGTCTCGCTCGCGGTCGCCCACGCCGCCGCAGAGTCCGCGGCCCTCCCGCTCTTCCGCTACGTCGGTGGCCCCAACGCCCACCTGCTGCCGGTGCCGATGATGAACATCCTCAACGGCGGGTCGCACGCCGACTCCAACGTGGACGTCCAGGAGTTCATGATCGCGCCCATCGGGGCGCCGACCTTCCGCGAGGCGCTGCGCCAGGGCGCGGAGGTCTACCACGCGCTCAAGTCGGTGTTGAAGAAGAAGGGCCTGGCGACCGGGCTCGGCGACGAGGGCGGCTTCGCCCCCAACCTGGACAGCAACCGGGCTGCGCTCGACCTGATCGCCGAGGCGGTCTCGGCGGCGGGCCTGAATCTCGGCACCGACATCGCGCTGGCGATGGACGTCGCCGCGAGCGAGTTCCACGACCACGGCTCCTACACGTTCGAGGGCAACAAGCTGTCTTCCGACGAGATGGTCGCCTACTACGCCGACCTCGTCGCGTCGTACCCGATCGTCTCCCTCGAGGACCCGCTCGACGAGGAGGACTGGGACGGCTGGAAGACCCTGACCGACGAGCTCGGGACGAAGACCCAGATCGTCGGCGACGACCTCTTCGTCACCAACGTCGAGCGGCTCCAGCGCGGGATCAGCGGTGGTCAGGCCAACGCGCTGCTGGTGAAGGTCAACCAGATCGGCTCGCTCACCGAGACCCTCGACTCCGTCGAGCTGGCCCACCGCAACGGCTACCGCTGCATGATGAGCCACCGCTCGGGGGAGACCGAGGACGTCACCATCGCCGACCTCGCCGTCGCCACCAACTGTGGCCAGATCAAGACCGGTGCACCGGCTCGGAGCGAACGCGTGGCCAAGTACAACCAGCTGCTCCGCATCGAAGAGCAGCTGGAAGACGCCGCCCGCTACGCCGGAGCCGGCGCGTTCCCGCGCTACCAGGGCTGACCGGACAGACCATGGCCGACCGTCGCCCGCGCTCGAACCGGGGAGCCTCCGCTCGCCGGCCTGCCGCGCGGCCTGCGCGACGAGGAGCAGCGGGGCGTCCGCGGGGGGCGGCCGGGCGGTTCAGGAGCGGCCCCCGACCGCCAGGCCGGCCAGCAGATCGGGCAAGGACGCTCCCCGCCCGCGACTCACCGGCCGGGCCGCGATCCTGATCCTGCTCATCGCGGTCCTGACCGTGTCCTACGCGTCGAGCCTGCGTGCCTACCTGCAACAGCGTGGACACATCTCCGACCTCAAGTCCCAGATCGCGGAGCGCTCGGCGAGCATCGGCGATCTCGAGCGTGAGAAGAAGCGCTGGAAGGACGACGCGTTCCTCGAGCAGCAGGCCCGCGAGCGGTTCGGTTTCCTCTTCCCCGGCGAGACCAGCTACCAGGTGCTCGACTCCGACGGCAAGCCGCTCGACGGCCAGGACCGGCTGCACGATGCGAGCGAGGTCGTGAAGCGGGACCCGACGCCCTGGTGGGACACGGCGTGGGAGTCGGTCGAGCTCGCGGGCAACCCGGCCAAGGCCAACTCCGGCCCGGCTGCCCCGGGCCGGTGATCTCCCCGTCCGACGAGGCGGCAATCGCCGCCCAGCTCGGCCGCGCGCCCCGCTCCATCCACGAGGTGGGACACCGCTGCCCGTGTGGCAACCCGGACGTCGTCACCACCGAACCCAGGCTCGACGACGGCACCCCGTTCCCGACCACCTTCTACCTCACCTGTCCGCGGGCATCCTCGAAGATCGGGACGCTCGAGGCGTCGGGGCTGATGAAGCAGATGCAGGACCGGCTGGGTTCGGAGCCGGAGCTGGCCGCGTCGTACGCCGCAGCGCACGAGGCCTACCTCGCCGCCCGTGGCGCCATCGGCTCGGTGCCCGAGATCGAAGGCATCTCCGCGGGCGGGATGCCGGACCGGGTGAAGTGCCTGCACGTGCTGGCCGGGCAGGCCCTGGCCCAGGGACGAGGCGCCAACCCCCTGGGCGACGAGGTGCTCGACCTGCTCGGTGAATGGTGGAGGTCGGGACCCTGCGTGACTGCCCGGCATGATGGTCTCGACAGGCTCGACCAACGACTCGACCCACATGATGGTCGCCGCGATCGACTGCGGCACCAACACCATCAAGCTCCTCATCGGCGACCTGCCCGCGATCTCGGTCGTGGAGACCCGGATCGTCCGACTCGGCCAGGGCGTCGACCGGACGGGTCGGCTGGCCGACGAGGCGCTGGCGCGGACGTTCGCCGCCATCGACGAGTACGCCGCCCTGATCGCCGCGCATCCGGTCGAGCTGATCCGGTTCTGCGCCACGTCAGCCACCCGCGACGCGAGCAACAGCGAGGTGTTCACCGAAGGAGTGCGGGCCCGGCTCGGGGTCTCTCCGGAGGTGATCTCCGGTGAGGAGGAGGCCGCGCTCGCGTTCGACGGCGCGATCCGCCACCTCCGGGTCCCTGCCGCACCGCCCGTCCTCGTCGTCGACATCGGCGGCGGGTCCACCGAGCTGATCCTGGGCGCCGACGAGCCCACTGCCGCGTCCTCGATGGACATCGGGTCGGTACGCCTGCACGAACGCCATCTGCACTCCGACCCGCCGACCGCGGAGGAGGTCGCGGCCGCCACCGCCGACATCGAGGCGGCTCTCGACGCCTGCCCGGTGTCGCCGGCGGATGCCGCGACAGTCGTCGGGATCGCCGGCACGGTGTGCACGGTCGCGGCGGGGGTGCTCGACCTGCCGTCGTACGACAAGAGCCGGATCGACCAGTCCGTGCTCTCCGTCTCCGCCGTGCACGACTACGTCGGACGGCTGCTGGCCATGACGGTCGAGCAGCGGCTGGCGCTGCCCTACATGCACCCAGGCCGCGCCGACGTGATCGGTGCCGGCGCCCTCATCCTGTCGCGGGTCCTCGCCCGGACCACCGTGTCCGACATCGTGGCCTCCGAGTCCGACATCCTGCACGGCATCGCCTGGTCGATGGTGCGGTAGACCTCGTCGCGATCCGGTCATGATGTGCGGGTGAGACTCCCGCACCCGATCACCGGAGAGGAGTTCGCGAGCCCGGTCCCGCCCCGCGCTGGGTGGCCGGACGACCCGACGAACGACCCGAGGACGGAGCTGGGACGGCTCAGCGCCGACATCTCGGTCTGTCGGAAGTGTCCGCGGCTGGTGGAGTGGCGCGAGTCGGTCGCGGTCACGAAGCGGGCGTCGTACGCCGACGAGCCCTACTGGGGGCGTCCGATCGCCGGCTGGGGCTCCGAGACTCCCAGGGTGCTCATCGTCGGGCTCGCGCCGGCCGCCCACGGTGGCAACCGGACCGGTCGGATCTTCACCGGCGACCGGTCGGGGGACTGGCTGTTCGCGGCTCTCCACCGGGCTGGCCTGGCCCGGCAGGAGACCAGCATCCATGCCGGAGACGGTCAGCAGCTGGTCGACACCCGGATGGTCGCGGCGGTCCGGTGCGCGCCGCCGCTCAACAAGCCGACGATCGAGGAACGCGACGCCTGTGCGCCCTGGCTGGACGCGGAGATCGCGCTGGTCAAGGAGCACGTCCGCGTCGTCGTGGCGCTGGGCAGCTTCGGGTGGGACGCCGCGCTGAAGGCGCTCGGCCGCGCCGGCTACGCCGTACCCAAGCCGAAGCCGAGGTTCGGCCACGGCGCCGAAGCCGACCTGACCGCGAACGCTGCGGCGCTGACCCTGCTCGGTTGCTACCACCCCAGCCAGCAGAACACCTTCACCGGGAAGCTCACCGAGGAGATGCTCGACGCCGTCCTCGTGAGGGCTGCCACACTCTAGACCGGCAGACTCTAGACGGGCCCCCGTATCCCAATTGGTAGAGGAAGTCGCCTTAAAAGCGATTCAGTGTGGGTTCGACCCCCACCGGGGGCACCACCCGTTCGGAGCATGGCGACACCGGGCCGACCGCGCCATGCTGGGGCGATGACGACATCTGACGAGGAGGTCATCGACCTGCTCCACGAGTTCTGCGCGGCCTTCGCCGAACAGGATCGCGACCGATTGCATGCTGTCTTCGCGGACGGCAATGTGTGTTTCGTCGCATCGGACGGCCTGGCGCTGCATGACCGGCCGCACCTGGACGACTACTTCGACACGTACGCCGCGGAGCCCGTGTCCTTCTCCTTCGAGTGGGACGCCTGCCAGGTCTCCGCGGACGAGCGGTCCGGCTGGATCGTGGCGTTCGGACGGGAGATCCGGCATGAAGGTGAGGAAGAGTCGAAGTTCCCGGTCCGGATGACGCTGGGCTGTACGCACATCGACGCCGGATGGCGGATTGCGCACCTGCATGCGTCGAAGCCAACGGGCTGAGGACACACAGGCGATTCACAGGTTGCACGGGAACACCGAATGCCCACTGCATCGTTGTCCGGATAGGTGTTCAGCCTAGAATGGATCAACAACGGCGACCGTCAAGCGGCGGTCGCCACGGCCTCCAAGGAGGAGACCATCATGCAGAGCAACAACCCCGTCTTCCGCAACTCGGAAGGCTTCAACGGTCAGGCGACGCAGAACGCCTACGGGAACCAGACCTACCCGGGCGCGGGCCAGTCCTACCCGGGTTACGGAGCATCCGACCCGTCCACCTGGGGAACCGGCGCGCCCGTCGACACCGCGAGGTTCGACCCCACCCGCCGCGAGCGGATGACGATCGACAGCACCGTCCAGAAGTCCGCGATCACGATCGGCGTGGTCGTCGTGATGGCGGCGGTGACGTGGCTGTTCACCGGTGACATCAAGAACGAGGAGACCGCCGGCACGCTCTACCTGGCGATGATGATCGGCATGGGCGGCGCGTTCGCGCTGTCGCTGGTCAACTCGTTCAAGCGCGTGGTCAGCCCAGCGCTTGTCATCGCCTTCGCCGCCCTCGAGGGAGTGGCGCTCGGGGCGCTGAGCAAGTTCTTCGACGCCATGTTCGGCAGCGGGGTCGTGTCCGGTGCCGTCATCGGCACGTTCGCCGCATTCGTCGGCACGCTGGCGGCGTACAAGTTCTTCAACATCCAGGTCAGCAGCCGCTTCCGCAAGATCGTCGTCGCGGCGATGTTCGGCATGGTCGGGCTCAGCCTGCTCGAGCTGGTGCTGGGCATGTTCGGCAGCTCGTTCGGGCTGTTCGGCTTCGGCGCGACTCGGCCTGCTCACCGCGGTGGCCGGCCTCGTGCTCGGCGTGTTCATGCTGATCATGGACTTCGACTTCATCGAGCGCGGCGTCGCCGCCGGGCTCGACGAGCGGGAGTCGTGGCGGGCCGCGTTCGGCCTGACCGTGAGCCTGGTCTGGATCTACACCAACCTGCTGCGCCTGTTGGCGATCTTCAGCGACAACTGACCTCGACCGACCACCTCGAAGGCCCCGGCGATGCCGGGGCCTTCGTCCATTTCGAGGGTGCGTCTCAGGCGCCGTCGAGCCAGGCGAGCACAGCCAGGACGCGGCGGTTGTCGTCGGGCGCCTGCGGCAGGTCGAGCTTGGCGAAGATGTTGTTGGTGTGCTTGCCGACGGCCTTCTCGGTGACGAACATCCGGGCTGCGATCGCGGCGTTGGAGCGGCCCTCGGCCATCAGCGTGAGCACCTCGCGCTCGCGCTCGGTGAGCCGGCTGACCGGCTTGGTGGCGTCGGCCCGGTCGAGCATGATCGCCACCACCGCCGGGTCCAGCACGGTGCCGCCCTCGGCGACCTGGCGGACGGCGGCCACAAAGCTCGCGACGTCGACGACCCGGTCCTTGAGCAGGTAGCCGACGGCGCCCTCACCGCTGGCCAGCAGCTCGCGGGCGTAGAGCGGCTCGACGTACTGGCTGAGCACCAGGACCGGGAAGGCCGGGCGGCTGGCGCGCACCTCGATCGCGGCGACCAGGCCCTCGTTGGTCTGCGTCGGGGGCATCCGTACGTCGACCACCGCGACCTCGACGTCGTGCTCGGCCAGCGCTCTGGTGAGCGACGGCGCGTTGTCGACGGTGGCGACGACCTCGATGCCGTTGGCCGTCAGGATCCGGGCGAGTCCTTCCCGGAGGAGGGCGTTGTCCTCGGCGACGACAGCGCGCACGGCACCTCCAGGCTCACGACGGTCGGCCCGCCGTCCGGGCTCTCGACGAGGATAGTGCCGTCGAAGGCGGCCAGCCGACTGCGGACGCCGGCCAGTCCGGAACCCTCGGCATCGGCCCCACCCTGCCCGTCGTCGCCGACATCGACTCTCAGGCGCCCGTCCTGGTGCGACAGCCGGACCCAGGCGCGGCTGGCCTGCGCATGCTTCGCGGTGTTGGCCAGGCACTCGACGATCGCGAAGTAGACGGCCGACTCGATCGGGGCCGGCGCCCGGCCGGGCAACTGGTCGGTCACCGTGATCGGCAGGGCAAGGCTCATGGTCAGCGCCTCGACCGCACCGAGGAGACCGCGGTCCGCGAGCACCGGCGGGTGGATTCCGCGCACCACCGACCGGATGTCCTCCAGCGCGGTCACCGTGGACTCCCGAGCCTCCCGCAGCAGCGCCGTCGCGGCGTCCGGGTCGGAGCCGACGAGCTGTTCGGCCAGGCCCAGGTTCATGCCCAGCGACACGATCCGGGCCTGCGCGCCGTCGTGCAGGTCGCGCTCGATCCGCCGGATCTCCGCAGCCGAGTGGTCCAGGCTCTCGGTTCGGGTCGTGGTGACCTCGGCGACCCGGCGTTCGAGCTCCTCGGCGCGGGCCCCGAGAATGCCTCGTTCGGCCAGGGCCCGCCCCCGGACGAGGCCCGGGGTCACCAGCCACCAGGTCGTCACGCACACCGGGGCGAGCACGAACGTCAGCACCGCCCACGTCCAGCCGCCGTCGAGCACCAGCCCGACCAGGCTCGTGACCGGGTTGGCCAGGAGGCCTGGCACGACGACCGACAGGACGAGCCCCCCGGTCGCCGAGAACGCCAGGAACGCGAAGTCGCGCCACCGGGCCTGGTCGCGGAACCAGGTCACCGGGCCGCGGATGGCGCCGCTGCCCTCGGCGTACGACGCGGGGATCTCCTCGCCCAGCACCATCCCGGCCAGCCGACGGTGCAGCCGGGTGAGCGCCTCCGTTGCCGGGACGACGCCGTGGGCGATCACCAGGCCGACGCCGAGCGGCGCCAGCGGGATGCTGAGCACGCTGAGGATGAACAGTGCGAGGGCCGGGATGGCCAGCAGAGCCTGGGCCAGCGCCAGCCCCGTGAGCACGAGCCGCTTGCGCAGCCCCTGCTCGTCGAGCGGGCGGGGGTCGGCTGACTCGACCCGCAGGTCCCAGTCCATGCCCACCATGGTGACCCAGTCTTCCACTGGCTTCGCGTCGGTGTTCATGTCGCGGCCACGACCTCGACGGCGCTGCCTGCCCCGAGGGCACGACGTACGGCGATCCGGCCCGCGCCGACCGTGAGTACGACGGCCACGGCGGCGACGACCACGGGGAGCCAGAGCTGACCGTCGGGGACGAACCCCTCGTCGCGGGCGATCGAGAACGGCACGATGGTCGCGAGCGAGGCGACCAGCCCGAGCACGGCGCCGACGCCCGAGACCAGCAGCGTCTCGGCCAGCACCGAGGCCCGGATCTGGTCGGGGGTGCCGCCCACGAGCCGCAACCGGCCGAACTCGGCGGCGCGATCGCCGACCACGGCGAGCAGCGCGTTCACCAGCATGATCGCCGCGAAGACCGCGATCATCCCGACCACGACGTTGTTGAGCAGGGTGATCGTGTCACCCTCGGCCGCGGTCATGTCGGGCGGCAACACCAGGGTGCGGCTGTCGATGCCGACCAGCATCAGCGTGCCGGCGGTGGCGGCGGTGAACACGATGACCGGCCCGAGAACCGGCCCGAGCAGGTGCGCGCGCCGACCGGCGTTGAAGCCGGCGAGGTGGCCGGCGGCCCCACGGTCCATCAGCGGACGGCCGAGCCGGGCCGCACACCCGAAGCAGGACGGGGGCGAACGCGGCCAGGCCGACGCCGGCGAGGATGGACGCCGCACCGGAGGTCTGCATGGCTCCGTAGGGGTCGTCGCTGTTGCCGGTGACGAAGACGGTCACGAAGCCCGTGGCGACGGCGTAGCCGATCAGCACGACGCCGGCGATCCGTCGCCAGCGCGACAGCGGTGGCGCACCTACCTCCTCGGCCAGGGCGAGCCGGGCCGTGGCACGGGTGGCCCGGCGGGTGGCGAACCCGGCCGCGACCAGGCTGGTCAGGATCACCACGAGCATGGTGGCGCCCAGGGCAGCGACGCCGCCGCCGTACTCCACTGACGGGGCCACCAGACCGCCGTCCCGAATCATCGCGAGCAGGGCACGCCCGGCGGGCCAGGCAACCACCGCGCCGGTCAGCGCGGCGGCGAGCGCCACGACGGCCGTCTCGGTGCGGACCATCCGCCGAGCCTGCCGCGGGGTGGCGCCGATGACGCGGAGCAGGCCGATCTCCACGTCGCGGCGGCGGACCGCCACTGACAGCGTGGAGACCAGCGAGAACATCGCGATCAAGGCGCCCCAGCCGCCGATGACGGCACCCATGATGATGAGCGTCTCGCGGTCATCGCCGGAGACGGGACCGGTCGCGGTCTCCACCAGGGTCGCGAACGCGCCGACGACCAGCGTGCTGAGGAGGATCGCGACGAACGTCGCGGTGAACGAGGGCAGACGGTGCCGCAACGACCGCCAGGCCAGGCCCGTCATGACGACACCCCCGCCGCAACCAGCTCGTCGAGGTGGGCCAGCTGGCCGGCGACGGCCTCGGCCGTCGGGCCGCGCATGTGCCCGGCCACCCGCCCGTCCACGAGGAACACGACGCGGTCGGCGTAGGACGCAGCCACCGGGTCGTGGGTCACCATCAGGACCGTGCGGGCGTCCTTGTCCACGGCCTCCCTGAGCAGGTCCAGGACGCGTTGCGCGCCGACGGTGTCGAGGGCGCCCGTTGGCTCGTCCGCCAGCAGGACCGTGGGATCGGTGACGAACGCGCGGGCCAGGGCGACCCGCTGCTGCTGTCCACCGGACAGCTCGGCCGGCAGGTGACCGGCACGGTCACCGAGCCCGACGGACTCCAGCAGTCCACGGACCCTGGCTCGCTTGGGCCGGCGGCCGGCGAGGCGGACCGGCAGGCCGACGTTCTGCTCGGCGGTCAGGTACGGGATCAGGTGGAATCCCTGGTACACGATGCCGAGCCGGGTACGCCGGAACGTCGTACGCCGCGACTCGGACCAGCCGCTGATGTCTTCGCCGCCGATCTCGACGCTGCCGGACGTGGGCGACTCCAGGCCGGCCACGCAGTTCAGCAGCGTGGACTTGCCGGAGCCCGAGGGGCCCATGACCGCCGTGAACGTGCCGCCGTCGAGGGTCAGGTCGACGCCGCGCAGCGCGTGGACGGCAGTGTCGCCGTTGCCGAAGGTGTGGGTGAGGCCGCGTACGGAGAGGGCCTCGGTTGTCGGGTTCATGTCTTCTCCTGGTCGTGGTGTCGTTGACACCTACGACGCTAGGAAGACGGCGGGCTCCGCTCACTGGGCGCAGACCGCCAACCGGGGTGGGGTTTTCCCTACCTTCGGTTCCTCAGCGCGGTTGATCGGTTCAACGGTCGACCGATCAACCGCACAATCGGCAATTTGTCGGTCAGGCGCTGTCCAGGTCCTCGGCTCGTTCCTCGGCCTTGACCTCGGGCTGGTAGGGCGCCTCGGCACCGGGCTGCGGGTGCCGACGGCGGTGCCGCAGCTCGACCCACAGTCCGCGTACGCCGCGCCGGGCGCCGGCGACCTCGGCGCCGTCGAGCTCGGTGCCGGGAGTCTTGACTGCCTCGACCGCTGCTGCGGCGACCGGCAGCACGCCCTCGCCGCGCAGTGCCTCGGGCCGGGCCTCGTCGTCGGGGATCAGGCCAAGTGCGGCGAGCGTCGACGGCAGCAGGACGCCGGCCAGTGAGGCGTAGCCGTTGGCGGAGGGATGGAACCTGTCCGGCCCGAACAGGAGCGCGGGCGCGGCGGCGAACTCGGGGCCCAGGATCGAGCCCAGGGACACCGTCCGGCCGCCGGCCTCGACCACAGTGATCGTCTGGGCGGCGGCCAGCCGGCGCGACCAGGACCGGGCGACCTGCTTGAGCGGCGGCGCGATCGGCTTGATCGTGCCGAGGTCCGGGCAGGTGCCGACCAGGACGGCCACGTCGCGCTCGCGCAGCCGCCGGACGGCCTCGCCGAGATGGCGCACGGCCTGCGACGGGAGCACGGTGTGGGTGACGTCGTTGGCGCCGACGAGGATGACGGCGACGTCGGGCTCGATGGGCAGGGCCCGGTCCACCTGCCGCTCCAGGTCTGACGACTGGGCGCCCACCGCCGCATACTCGCGAAGGTAGACCCGGCGGTTCGCCCGCTCTGCGAGCCCGGAGGCCAGGATCGCTCCGGGAACCTCCTCGACCCGGTGCACGCCGTACCCGGCTGCGCTCGAGTCTCCCAGCAGGGCCACCTTGATCGCGGGCCCGGGCCGACCCCGGCCGTACCACCCGGTCGCGTCGGGCGGCCGGCCCTTGGCGTTGCCGATCGCCCGCCGGGCCAGCTTCGCCTCGGCGGTCAGGACGCCGTACAGCCCAGCGCCGAGCACCGACAAGCCGCCGCCGCCGAATGCGGCGGCGGAGGCGAGCTTCCTGGCGGCTGCTGCTTTTCCCACGTCTCCAACCTTACGGATCGGCACTCATCCCCGGTGACGAATTATGCGCCTCCGGCATTCTGCGCTCGGCCGCCTGCGCGACTAGCCTGAACAAGTGGACTACGTGAACTCACTCCTCGACCTCATCGGCAACACCCCGCTCCTCAGGCTCTCGGCGTCGCTCGACGACCCTACGCCCGGCTCGGGGGAGCGCCACGATCCTGCAGCGACCGGCCCGCTGGTGCTCGCGAAGGTGGAGTACTTCAACCCCGGTGGCTCCGTGAAGGACCGGATCGCGACCCGGATGATCGAGGCGGCCGAGGCCTCCGGTGAGCTCCAGCCCGGTGGCACGATCGTGGAGCCGACCTCCGGCAACACCGGTGTCGGTCTCGCGATGGTGGCCCAGGCCAAGGGCTACAAGTGCGTCTTCGTCTGTCCCGACAAGGTCAGCGAGGACAAGCGCAACGTGCTCAAGGCGTACGGCGCCGAGGTGGTCGTCTGCCCGACAGCGGTGGCGCCCGAGCATCCCGACTCCTACTACAACGTGTCCGACCGACTGTCCTCCCAGCCCGGTGCCTGGAAGCCCGACCAGTACTCCAACATGAACAACCCGCGCTCCCACTACGAGACCACCGGCCCCGAGATCTGGAAGCAGACCGAGGGCAGGGTCACCCACTTCGTGGCGGGCGTCGGCACCGGCGGCACGATCAGCGGGATCGGTCGCTACCTCAAGGAGCAGAACCCGTCGGTCCAGATCGTCGGCGCGGACCCCGCTGGCTCGGTCTACTCCGGTGGCAGCGGCCGGCCCTACCTCGTCGAGGGCGTGGGGGAGGACTTCTGGCCCGAGTGCTACGACCGCGACATCGCGGACCGGATCATCGAGGTCTCCGACGCCGACTCGTTCGCGTTCACCCGGCGACTGGCCCGCGAGGAGGCGCTGCTCGTGGGTGGCTCGTCGGGCATGGCCGCCTATGCCGCCAAGCAGCTCGCCGAAGAGCTGGCCGGCACGCCCGAGGGTGACGGACGCGGTCATCGTCGTACTGCTGCCGGACTCGGGGCGCGGCTACCTCACCAAGGTCTTCAACGACGAGTGGCTGGGCCAGTACGGCTTCCCGCTGGGCGACGGTGCCGCCCGCGATGCCCAGACCGTCGGCGAGGTGCTGCGCGGCAAGTCCGGTCGGCTGCCCGACCTCGTGCACACCCATCCCGGCGAGACCATCGCCGAGGCCGTCCACATCCTCCAGGAGTACAGCGTCTCCCAGATGCCGGTCGTCCGCGCCGAGCCGCCGATCGTCGCGGCCGAGGTCGCCGGGTCGGTCTCCGAGCGGACGTTGCTCGAGGCCCTGTTCGCCGGCCGCGCCAAGCTCACCGACTCGGTCGAGAAGCACATGTCGGACGCGCTGCCGACGATCGGCTCGACGGAGGCGGCCCGCGACGCCGTCAGCCTCCTCGAGTCCGCGGACGCCGTGCTCGTGCAGGAGGACGGCAAGCCGGTCGGCGTGCTCACCCGCCAGGACCTGCTCGCCTACCTCGCCCTTGGTAGTTGAGGACGTTGCAGTCTCCTCGGTGGTTGAGGAGGTTGCGTAGCAACCGTCTCGAAACCACGCCAACCGAGGTTTCGAGACGGGCGCTAGCGCGCCCTCCTCAACCAACAGAGGGGTGGAGGATGGCGGCCAGTTCCTCGATGCCGTCGACGAGCCGGGTGCCCGGGCGAGCCCAGGAGGCGTTGGCGTCAACGGCGTGGACCGGGACGTCGGAGGGCAGGACGCCCGAGGCGACCAGGTCGTCGGCCAAGGCCTGTGACGCGTCCCGGCCGAAGCCGCAGGGCGCACAGACGATCACCTCGGGCTTCGCAGCGTGCACGTCGTCCCAGGTCACCCGGTAGGACTTCTCACCGGCGACGCCGAGCAGGGGTTCGCCGCCTGCGAGAGCCACCATCTCCGGGACCCAGTGGCCGGGCGCGAACGGAGGCTCGGTCCACTCCAGCAGCATGACTCGCGGCCGCGGGCGGCCGGCCACGCGCCGTACGACCTGCTCGACGCGGGCGCGCAGGTCGGCGACCAGATCAGTCGCCTCGGGGGAGTGCCCGGTCGCCGAGCCGAGGGTCAGGATCGAGGCGAACACCTCGTCGAGGGTGTGCGGATCGATGGTGAGTACGTCGGCCGTGCAGCCCAGGTGAGCCAGCGCGTCGTCGACGACCGACACGTCGACCGCGCAGACCGCGCACAGGTCCTGGGTCACCACGAGATCGGCGTCGAGATCGCGCAACGCGTTCTCGGACAGGTGGTAGAGGTCGTCGCCTCGGTGCATCGCCTGCACCACCCAGTCGTCGATCTCTCGTGGTCGACAGGCCCTCGGGCATCGCCGAGGTCGACACGATCGTCCGGGTCCTCGCCTCGGCGGGGAAGTCGCACTCGAAGGTCACTCCCACAACGTCGTCGCCCGCGCCGATCGCAAAGAGAATCTCGGTGGTCGAGGGCAGGAGTGACACGATGCGCACGACTCGATCCTAGGATCAGCGGCGTGGCCGATCCCTCGCTCCAGGTCGTCCTGCTGCTGGGACTGGCGGCGCTGGCGGCCGGGTACGTCGACGCCGTCGTCGGTGGCGGGGGGCTGATCCAGCTACCGGCGCTGCTGGTCGGCCTTCCCGGTGCGACACCGGTGCAGATGCTGGCGACCAACAAGCTGGCCAGTGTGTGCGGTACGACGGTGAGCTCGGTGACGTACTACCGGCGGGTCAAACCCGACCCCCGGACGTTCCTGCCGCTGATGGCGCTGGCCTTCGTCGGCTCGGTCGCGGGGGCCCTGGTCGCGTCGCGCATCCCGCGCTCCGCGTTCGACCCGATCATCCTGGTCGTCCTCGTGGTGGTCGGCGCCTACGTCCTGCTCAAGCCCGAGCTCGGCGAAGCAGACCGAGCTCCGCTTCGCCGGCCATCGGCACACGCTGGCCGCGATGCTGACCGGTCTCGCCGTCGGCTTCTACGACGGCGCACTCGGCCCGGGCACGGGTTCGTTCTTCGTCTTCATCCTGGTCGGCCTCCTCGGCTACAACTTCCTCGAGGCATCCGCCAAGGCCCGCCTGGCCAACTGGGCCACCAACATCGCCGCGCTGGTGGTGTTCGTGCCGCAGGGCGCGGTGCTGTGGCGGGTCGGACTCGTGATGGGCGTGGCCAACCTGGTCGGCGGCTATCTCGGCGCCCGGACTGCGGTGGCCCGCGGGGCCAGGTTCGTCCGCATCTTCTTCATCGTCGTGGTCTCGGCATTCGTCGTCCGGATCGGCGGCGACGTGGTCGGGCTCTGGGGTTAACCCGGCTGGGTATGGTCCGGCCGTTGCCAAGGTGCGGGCTGACCGAACTGGGTACAGTCCGCACGTGGCCAAGGTGGTGGGTGCCGTCGACCGCTTCCAGCGGCGACACCCTCGCACGTCCGTTCCCTTGGCGGTGATCTACAAGTTCTTCGACGACCAGGGCAACTACCTGTCGGCGACGCTCACCTACTACGCCTTCATCGCGATCTTCCCCACGCTGCTGCTCGCGTCCTCGATCCTGGGCTTCGTGCTGCAGGGCAGCGCCGACTCTCCAGGAGGCGATCCTGAACTCCGCCCTCGCCCAGTTCCCGATCATCGGTGACCAGCTCGGGCGTCCTGAAGGTCTCCAGGGTTCGACGGGTGGTGTGATCGTCGGCGCCGCCGCCGCCCTCTACGGCGCCATGGGACTTGGCCAGGCGATCCAGAACACGATGCACGTCGCCTGGTCGGTGCCCCGCAACAGCCGTCCCAACCCGTTCTACCAGCGGTTCAAGAGTCTGCTGCTGCTGCTGACGGCTGGCATGGCGGTGCTCGCGGTCAGCGTCGTCTCGGCGGTGGGCAGCAACACCCAGGTCTTCAGCGAAGAGGTCGACATCGGGCTTCGCTGGCTGATCAACCTCGTGACGGTGCTCGTCGTCGGGAGCGTGTTGGCGCTCCTCCTGCGGACTGCCGCCGCCGGTCACCTCAGCTTCTTCCGGGCGGCGCCGGGCGCGTTCGCCGTCGCGGTCATGTGGCAGGTCTTGCAGTACCTCGGCACCTTGTACGTCGCCCGCGTGCTGGTCGGCGCCAACGACATGAACCAGACCTTCGGCCTGGTCCTCGGACTGATCGGCATCATCTACCTCGGCTCGGTGATGGCCGTGCTGGGCATCGAGATCAACGTCGTTCTCGCCGAACGGCTCTATCCGCGCGCCCTGCTCGCTCCGTTCACCGACGACCTCGAGCTGACAGACGCAGATCGACGTGCGTACGCCGGCTACGCCCGCGCCCAGCGGCACAAGGGGTTCGAGATCGTCGAGGTGAAGTTCGCCGACCATGACCGAACGGCAACCCGCACGGCAACCCGCACGACACCGAGCCGCCTGAGACCGTGTCCGACGACCCGGCCGCCCCGTGACGCCTTCCCGCTACCTGGTGCCGGCCGGACCCGGCACCGCCGAAATCGTCGTCAAGCGCTCGCGCTTCCTGTGCTCGGTGGCTCGGGTGGCCTCCGAGGCGGAGGCGCGGGCCGTCGTGGATCGTGCGCGCAAGAAGCACTGGGATGCCGGCCACCACTGCTCGGCGTTCGTCATCGGACCGGCGTCCGAAC
Organism: uncultured Actinomycetota bacterium; assembly: GCA_963719255.1. Taxonomy (GTDB): domain Bacteria; phylum Actinomycetota; class Actinomycetes; order Propionibacteriales; family Nocardioidaceae; genus Nocardioides. Next base: position 85,197 of record CAVRBN010000070.1, read on the forward strand.
TGCAGCGCTCGTCGGACGACGGCGAGCCGTCGGGCACCGCAGGGGCGCCGATGCTCGAGGTGCTGCGGGGGCGTGAGGTCTCGGACGTCGTCGCCGTGGTGACGCGCTGGTTCGGCGGCGTACTCCTCGGTGCCGGCGGTCTGGTTCGCGCGTACGGCGACTCGGTCCGGGCAGCTCTGGACTCGGCGGGTGTCCGTGAACGCCGACTGGTTCAGGAGTTCACGTTGTCCCTGCCCCATGCCGACGCGGGCCGGGTCGAGAGCGAGCTGCGGACGCGTGACGTCCAGGTGCTGAACGCGGACTACGGCCCCGATGTCACGCTCCGCCTCGGAGTGCTGGACGCGTCGTCGCTGGCCCCGCTGGTTGCGGAACTCACTGGTGGCTCGGCCGTTCCCGAACCAGCCGGAAGCACGTGGGTCGACCTCAGCTGACACCCACTGCCCTGTAGTCGCCACCCGTCAGGTGATCACTCGTGGGCGTCGGGCCGCCGTCCAGGGGGCGGGCTGCCTGGTTGCTGCTGAGCTGGTTCCGGGGAGGCGGTGCCCGTTGGAGGCGCGGGCGGGGCAGGCGGGCCTGCGAGGTGAGGACCGGTCGCGAGGTACGCCTCGATCTCGCCAATGCCTCGAGCCGCCTCAAGCGAGTTCGTGGTATGCCAGCGCCGGCGGTCTCGCGGATGTGAGTCCTGCCACGCGTGGTAGCTGCGATGGGCTTCGTACCCGCCGTACATAGACGCCCCGGCCGTGATGAGCCCTCCCATCAGGGCCCACAGAAAGTAGCGCGCCAGGTCGAGGACCAGGTAAGAGAAGCTGTCCGTGCCCCGCAGCTCCACGTATCCCAAGGTGCCACCTCCGCTGATACCGGCGCCGTAGCGGGCGGAGCGGCGCCTGCTGATTTCCTTGGTAATTCAAACTGTAGTCGCGCGGCTCAGGCCGAGCAAGAGTCTCCGACCAGAGCGGGTTCCGGTCGGGTCAACCCTCCAAGACGCGCTCCTCGGCGGGCTCCTCGGCGGTGTCGGTCGCCCGGTCCCCGTGGCCGGGCCACCAGGCGCCGTGCCCAATGAGTGCGGTGAGCGCCGGAGTCAGGAAGAGTGCCATCACGAACGCGGCCATGGCGATGCCGACGGAGAACGAGAAGCCCATCGACTTGAAGAACGTGCCCTCCGCGAACATCAGCGAGGCGAAGGTGCCGGCAAGGATCAGGCCGGCGGCTGCGACCGTCGGACCTGCATGTTCGATCGCCTTTGCGGCCGCTGGCCGCGGCTCGAGCCCTTCCCGGGCCTCTTCCCGAAGGCGCGCCACCATCAAGATGTTGTAGTCGGTGCCCAGCGCCACCACGAAGAGGTAGATGTAGATCGGCAGGATGAAGATCAGCCCCTGCTGTCCTTGCAGGCCCTGGAAGACCAGGACGGTCGCGCCCAGGCTGGCGGTGAAGCCAAGGCCCACCGATAGCATCAGGTACCACGGCGCGACGAGGCTGCGCAGCATCAACGCCAAGATGATCATGATCAGCACTGCGGCGACCGGGAACACGACCGAGTAGTCACGCGCCATCGCGTCGTCGAGGTCGACGAAGATCGACGTGGTGCCGCCGACGAAGGACTCGGTTCCGTCCGGCGCGGCCGAGTGCGCGGTGTCGCGCAGGGGACCCTCGACGTTGGCCAGCGCCGCGTCGGACGCGGGGTCGTCGGAGAGGACGACCGTGAAGACCGCGACGTCTTCGGTGCGGTCGGCCAGTGCCGCCGACGCGACCCCACTCGCTGTGCCGAGCTCGGTGGCATACGTGTTGAGCTCGGCGTCGTCGAGCGGCTGGCCGGCCGTCGAGCGCAGCAGCACCGACGTGGGGTCGGCGGCACCACTGGGCTGGCCCTTCTCGAAGGTGATCAGCGCCTGGCCCGACTCCGTGTTCTCGGTGCTGCTGTCGGAGAAGTTGAAGGTCGGGTTGAACCCGAGTGCGAACAGCGACAGGACGGCGAGCGACCCCGCCGAGACGACTGCGTAGCGGACCGGGTGCGCGGCAACCGACCGTCCGATGGCGCGGAACCGAGTGGCCTCGGGCTCGACCATCCACTTCTTCGACGGCCAGGAGATGACCCTTGGCCCCAGGACCGCGACGACCGCGGGGACCAGCGTCAACGCCGCGAGCACGGCCATCGCAACAGCGATCGCCAGCGCCGGGCCGATCGAGCGGAAGATGCTCAGGGACGACAGCACCATCGCCATGAAGGCGATGATGACCGCCCCGCCGGCCGAGGCGATCGCCTCACCGGCCCGCTCGACCGCGTGGGACACCGCGCCTCGGCCATCGAAGCCCAGACGCAGGGCCTCGCGGTAACGGAACAGGAAGAACAGGATGTAGTCGGTCCCGATGCCGAACAGCACGATGAACAGGATCACCGAGATCGAGCTGTCGGCCTTGAGGTCGAACGCCTCGTTCGCCACCGCGATGAGCCCGTTGGCGGTCGTCCCGACCAGGGCGACGGTCACGATCGGCAGGGCGCACGCGATGACGCTGCGGAAGATCAGCGCGAGCAGGACCACGATGAGCAACAGGGTCACGATGCTGACCACGGCGAGCGCCTGCTCGGACGACTCCTGGGAGTCCAGCGACTGGGCCGCCGGGCCAGTCACGCCCGAGCGGAGGTCGGTCCCCTCAACCAGTGGCTCGAGGTCGGCGCGCAGGTTCCGGGCGTCCTCGATGGCAGCCGGGTCGAAGGCGTTCTTGCCCGGCTTGACCTGCACGAAGATCGCCTGCACCAAGCCGTTGTCCGAAGCCGGGGCAGCGGCCGCAGTGCCCAGGTTGTCGTAGCTCTTGGTGTTGAGCTGCTCGGCAATGGAGGACACCATGGCCTGGTCGTCCTCGGTCAGCTTGCCGCCATCCTCCCGGTCGAAGACCACGATCGCGCCGATCTCACCGCGCTCGGGGAAGGCTTCCTGCTGCACGGTGAGAGCCTTGACGGACTCGTAGTGCCCGGGCAGGAACTCCGACTGGTCCTGCGTGGACTGCAGGGCGGGGGCTGTCACGGCGATGACCACGGCGGCAACGATCCAGGCCGCGATGACCCACCAGCGGGCGCGGACGACGAGCCTTCCGAGAGCAGCGAACATACTCCGAACGCTACTCGTCCTCTGCTGGCGCGATGGTGTGCCGCGGCGCACGTCGAGCCCACCTGGGTCGATCTCAGCCGACGCTCTCGACGTACACCCACCTGTCCCGGCGCCGCTCGAACCGGCTGCGCTCGTGGAGTACGCCGGGACCTGATGCGGTGCGGAAGTGGGCCTGGAACTCGACGATGTCGCCTTCGACGTCGACGATCGCCAACTCGGTCCAGGTCACTCCGGGTGCGGGCGTGATCTCGTCGGGGCGCGTCCGCGGATGCCAGGTGCGGAACACGTAGTCCAGCTCGCCGACCGCGTAGGCGGCGTAGCGCGAGCGCATCAGCTCCTCGGGTGTGGACGGGAGCGCGTCGCCCCGATGGAACCGGCCGCAGCAGGCGTCGTACGACGACCCGCTTCCGCACGGACACGGTGGCAGTAGCTGCATGGCCCCTAGTGTGACGGCATGGTCTTCTGGGTCACCGCGTTCCTCGACTTCCCGGCAGACGAGTTCGACTCGGAGGTCGCCTTCTGGAGCGACGTGACCGGGTACGCCGTGTCGCCCGCCCGGGGTGACCACGGTGAGTTCGCGACCCTGATGCCGCCCGACGGGGACGCCTTCCTGCGGGTGCAACGGCTGGCCGACGGGCCGTCGCGGATCCACCTGGACCTGCACGTGGACGACCCGTCGACGGCTGCACAGCGGGCGGTCGAGCTCGGCGCAGAGGTCGTCGGACACCCGGACCCGGGACACGTCGTCGTGCTCACCTCGCCGGGTGGGTTCACGTTCTGCTTCGTGCGCGAGCCCGCGGCGGTCCGCCCCTTGCCCGCGGTCTGGGCGGGGGACAGCTGGAGCATCTTCGACCAGGTGTGCCTCGACATCCCGGCCGATCAGCTACGAAACCGAGTGCGCCTTCTGGTCCGCCCTCACGGGCTGGGAGCTGCGTCAGTCTCCGGTGGCGGAGGAGTTCGGCTTCGTCGTCCGGCCGCGCGAGATACCGATCCGGATCCTGTTGCAGCGGCTGGGCGATCGCGACGGCCGAGTCCGGGCGCATCCCGACCTGGCCTGCTCAGACCGTCCGACCGAGACTGGTCGGCACGTCGGGCTCGGTGCGGAGCTGGTCCGGGTGCACGAACGGTGGACGGTGCTGCGCAGCCCCGCCGGATCGGCGTACTGCCTCACCGACCGAAACCCGAAGACCGGGTTGCTCGACTGAATCTCGATGGTTGGGCTTGCCGAAACCAACTAGCGTCGGCGTGGTGACGACACAAACGCACCGACCCTCCGCTGGCCGCCGACGAGGCGACCACGCTGTTGGCCTTTCTCGACTTCCATCGCGACACCCTCCGGATGAAGACCGACGGGTTGGATCAAGCCGGCCTCGGCGCGGCCCTGGCGCCCAGCACGATGACTCTCGGCGGGATGCTCAAGCACCTTTCGTTGGTCGAGTCGAGCTGGTTCTCCGAGGACCTGCTCGGCGAGCCGCATGATGCCGCCGTTCGACACCGTCGACTGGGATGCCGACCGGGACTGGGAGTGGCACAGCGCGACCGAGGACACCCCCGAGGAGCTTCATGCTCTGTTCGACGAGGCCTGTGCCCGTTCAGACGCGATCATCGGCGACGCGCTGGCCGACGGTGGCCTGGAGACGTTGTCGGTTGTGCGGAGCAAGCACACAGGGGAGCAGTTCAGTCTGCGCTGGATCATCCTGCACATGATCGAGGAGTACGCGCGCCACAACGGCCACGCCGACCTGATCCGGGAGTCGATCGACGGCGTGACCGGCGAATGACGGGTTCAGACGGTCTCGTCCCGAGGACTTCCGCGATGAGCATCCGTCCCGCCACCGATGACGACTGGCCGCGGATCTGGCCGATCTTCAACGCCACGGTGCTGGCCGGGGAGACCTATGCGTTCCCGATGGACCTGACGGTCGAGACCGGCCGCGGCTGGTGGATGGAGCAGCCGCCCGGCGAGACCGTCGTACTCGAGGAGGACCTCCCCGGGACTGGGCTGACCATCCTCGGCACGGCCAAGATGGGCCCGAACCGGCCCGGCCACGGCGACCACATCGGCACCGCCAGCTTCATGGTCGCGCCGGAGGCCCGCGGCCGCGGCGTGGGCCGCGCGCTGGGGGAGTACGTCGTGCAGTGGCACCGCGACCGCGGGTACCACGGCATCCAGTTCAATGCCGTCGTCGAGACCAACACCGCCGCCGTCAGGTTGTGGCAGCACCTCGGGTTCCAGATCATCGGCACCGTGCCCGACGCGTTTCGCTCGCCTGCCCACGGGCTGGTCGGCCTGCACGTGATGTATCTGGGCCTCGGGTCAGGCGTTTGACTTGTCCGACCGCCGCGACCGACGGGCCAGCCAGCCCAACCCGATCACGGGCAGGACCAGCGGCACGTAGCCGTAGCCCTGGCCGTAGTCCGACCAGACCGTCTGGTCGGGGAACAGGTCCGCGCGGGCCAGCGACAGGGTTCCAACGATGAGGACGCCGGCGAGTTCGAGCGTGCAGGCCGCCACGGCGACGCGGAACGCCCGCTCGGACGTCCTGCGGAGCGCCAGCGTCGCGACGACGTAGATCAGGGCTGCGACGAAGGAGAGCAGGTAGGCCAAGGGCGCTTCGTCGAACTTGGTCAACATCTGCACGGTGGACCTGGCGCCCGCGGCCACGGCGAAGACGGCGTACACCGCGACCAGGAGGCGGCCCCCGGTGTGTCAGTTCCATGTCTGCCCCAGTCGGAGGACCACGATGCCCATGACGACCGCCGCAAGAGCCACGAGAAGGAGCGGTGGGCTGCGCCGCTCCTCGCCTTCCTCGGTGAATCGCTGCCCGAGCAGGAGCGGAGTGATCCCGACCGCGGCTGCGGCGTACCCGAGATGGGTGACGAGCTCGTCGGGCCGGTGCCCGCGGGCCAGCGAGATCAGATCGGCTGCGACAACTAGCCCGACGCCGACCTGGCCGACGAGGAGCCCGATCCGCGCGACGCGCTCCACGGGCAGGCCACCCGCGCCGGCCGCGGCCAGGACCGCCACGACCCCGAGGTAGACGACCACGGCGATGGTCACGGCAGAGTTCACGCGGCCACGTTAGCGGGACGCGCCGACAGGCCTGCGGTACCGGAGCGTCAGCGACTCGTCGAAAGAGCCGGTCGGCGACCCGCCGACGCGAGCGAAGCGGGGCGAGCGAGCGGCTTGTCGACGCGTCACGCACGACGGCTCAGGTGCCCTGAGCGCGTTCGTCAGCCGTTTGGAGATCGCAGCACGCGCGGTCTGCGACTGAATGGCCAGCCGAGAGCTCGTCGCTCGCCTTGAGGATACCGCAACCACAGGCCGGAGGAAAGGCGTTGCCCACGCCTTGGCCCACAGGGTTAGCGTGGTCGGGTGACTGCTCCCGAGATCACCACAGTGGGGGCGCTCCGCGCCTCTGGCCACGTCCAGAAGACCCTCAAGCAGGAGCTCCGCAGCAACCTGCTGGATGCCTTGAAACAGGGTCGCGATCCGTGGCCCGGCCTGCACGGTTTCGCGGAGACCGTGATCCCGCAGCTCGAGCGGGCGATCCTGGCCGGCCACGACGTCGTACTCCTCGGCGAGCGCGGGCAGGGCAAGACCCGGCTGCTGCGCACCCTCGTCGGGCTGCTCGACGAGTGGACGCCGGTCATCGACGGGTCGGAGCTCGCCGAGCACCCCTACGAGCCGATCACCCCGGTGTCCCGGCGGAGGGCGGAGGAGACCGGCGCGGACCTGCCGATCGCGTGGAGGCACCGCGACGAGAGGTACGCCGAGAAGCTCGCCACCCCGGACACCTCCGTAGCCGACCTGATCGGCGACGTCGACCCGATGAAGGTGGCCGAGGGGCGTTCGCTCGGGGATCCCGAGACCATCCACTTCGGCCTGATCCCCAGGTCACACAGGGGAATCGTCGCAATCAACGAGCTGCCCGACCTCGCCGAGCGGATCCAGGTCGCGATGCTCAACGTGATGGAGGAGCGCGACATCCAGATCCGCGGCTACGTGTTGCGGCTGCCGCTCGACGTGCTCGTGGTCGCCAGCGCGAACCCCGAGGACTACACCAACCGCGGCAGGATCATCACCCCGCTCAAGGACCGGTTCGGTGCCGAGATCCGCACCCACTACCCGGTGGAGCTCGACGACGAGATGGCGGTGGTCCGTCAGGAGGCGCACCTCGTCGCCGACGTACCCGACTATCTCGTGGAGATCCTGGCCCGGTTCACCCGAAACCTGCGCGAGTCCAGCAGTGTCGACCAGCGCTCGGGCGTCTCTGCTCGGTTCGCGATCGCCGGCGCGGAGACACTCGCCGCCGCCGCGCTGCACCGGGCCACCAGCCAGGGCGAGCCCGATGCCGTCGCCCGGGTCGTCGACCTCGAGTGCGCGGTCGAGGTGCTCGGCGGGAAGGTCGAGTTCGAGAGCGGCGAGGAGGGTCGCGAGCACGAGATCCTCGAGCACCTGCTCCGCACCGCCACGGCCGAGACGGTCCGCCAGCACTTCCGCGGGATCGACTTCGCGCTGCTCGTCGACGCCATCGAGGCCGGCTCCATGGTCGTCACCGGCGAACAGGTCGGCGCCCTCGACTTCCTGTCCGGGCTGCCCGTCCTGGGCGAGTCCGAGCTGTACGACGAGGTCTGCGACCGGCTCGGAGCCCGCAACGACGGGGAACGTGCGAGCGCGATCGAGCTCGCTCTCGAGGGGCTCTACCTGGCCCGCAAGATCAGCAAGGAGTCCGGCGGCCGAGAGACGGTCTACGGATGAGGCCATGAGGACCCGCTACGGCAGGTACGACGGCGGGCCGGACCCACTCGCTCCGCCGGTCGACCTGGCCGAGGCGCTGGACGCGATCGGCGAGGACGTGATGGCCGGCTACTCGCCGGAGCGGGCCATGCGCGAGTTCCTGCGCCGCGGCGGCCGCGACCAGACGGGCCTCGACGACCTGGCCCGCCGGGTGGCCGAGCGCCGCCGAGAGCTGCTCCGGCGCCACAACCTGGACGGCACCATGCAGGAGGTGCGCGAGCTGCTGGACCGCGCCGTACTCGAGGAGCGCAAGCAGCTCGCCCGGGACGTCGAGACGACGACGCAGACCGAGCGTTCGCCGAGATGCAGATGGAGAACCTGCCGCCGTAGACCGCCGCGGCCGTCAGCGAGCTGAGCGACTACGACTGGCGCAGCTCCCAGGCTCGCGAGGACTACGAGCGGATCAAGGACCTGCTCGGCCGTGAGATGTTGGACCAGCGGTTCGCCGGGATGAAGCAGGCGCTGGAGAACGCCACCGACGAGGACCGCGCGGCGGTCAACGAGATGCTCCAGGACCTCAACCGGCTGCTCGAGGCGCACCGGCTCGGCGAGGACACGACCGAGAAGTTCCGCGACTTCATGGACAAGCACGGTGACTTCTTCCCCGAGAACCCGCAGAACATCGACGAGCTCCTCGACGCGCTCGCCCAGCGCGCCGCCGCCGCCCAGCGGATGCGCAACTCGATGACCCAGGAGCAGCGCGACGAGCTGGACGCGCTGGCCCAGCAGGCGTTCGGGTCGCCGGGCCTGATGCAGTCGCTGGCCGCAGCTCGACGCCAACCTCCAGGCGCTGCGGCCTGGCGAGGACTGGGGCGGGTCCGAACGGTTCGACGGCGAACAGGGCCTCGGCCTGGGCGACGGCACCGGCGTACTCCAGGATCTGGCCGACCTTGACGACCTCGCCGACCAGCTGTCCCAGTCCTACGACGGCGCGCGGATGGACGACGTCGACCTCGACAAGCTGGCGCGGCAGCTGGGCGACCAGTCGGCGGTGGACGCCGCGACGCTGGCGCGGCTGGAGCAGGCGCTGCGCGACACCGGCTACCTCAGGCGTGGCTCCGACGGGCAGCTCAAGTTGTCGCCGAAGGCGATGCGTCAGCTCGGCCAAGCCCTGCTGCGCGACGTGGCCAACCGGATGTCGGCCCGCCAGGGACAGCGCGACCTGCGCCAGGCCGGCGCGGCGGGGGAGCGCTCGGGCGCCACCCGCGAGTGGGCCTTCGGCGACACCGAGCCGTGGGACGTGACCCGCACGGTCACGAATGCGATCGTCCGCAATGCTGCAGAAGGCCGTCCACTCACCGCAACCACCACGGGTCGAGCCCTTCCTGGACATCCGCGATGTCGAGGTCACCGAGACCGAGGCCCGGACCCAGGCCGCGGTCGCGCTGCTCGTGGACACGTCGTTCTCGATGGCGATGGACGGCCGCTGGGTCCCGATGAAACGTACGGCGCTCGCGCTGCACCACCTGATCCGGTCGCGCTTCCGGGGCGATGCCCTCCAGGTGATCGGCTTCGGGAGGCACGCGCAGGTGATGGAGATCGAGGAGCTCACGGCTCTGGACGCGATGTGGGACAAGGGCACCAACCTGCATCACGCGCTGCTGCTGGCCAACCGGCACTTCCGCAAGCATCCCCACGCTCAGCCGGTCCTGCTCATCGTCACCGACGGCGAACCGACCTCGCACCTCGAGCCCGACGGAGAGGTCTACTTCGCCTACCCCCCGCATCCGCTCACGATCGCCTACAGCGTCCGCGAGCTCGACAACGCCGGCCGGCTCGGCGCGCAGACCACGTTCTTCAAGCTGGGCGAGGACCCCGGTCTCGGCCGGTTCATCGACCAGATGGCCCGCCGCGTCGACGGCAGGGTGGTCGCCCCCGAGCTCGACGACCTCGGTGCCGCCGTCGTCGGTTCCTACCTGGGTTCCCGCGACCCCGTCGGCCACGGCTCGTCGTACCGTGACTGGTTCGGTGCCGACCGCGGCTTCTGGGTCTGATCCTGGTCTCGCGAGCTGGCAGTTGTGGCCCCGCGAGCTGGCGCTTGTGGCCCCGCGAACTGGCAGTCCTGGCCACGCAGGAGGCCAAGCTGGGCCAGTCTGCGGTTCGTCGAGCTGCAGCTGTCAGGGGCGCGAGTCTGAGAATGGTGCGGACTGGACAAGGTTGTCGCAGTCCGGTCGTCGAAGGCGAACGCGATGGTGTCGCCGAAGTCAGTGGTCACCACGAGCCGGTCGACGCCGTTCTTCGCGTCCACGCGACAGGGGTCACCGAAGTCGGTGGTCATCACGAGTCGGCGGACTCGCCTCGCGCCAGGGATCCAGCCGCGTCCACGCGAACGGCGGACTCCCACGCAGACCGGATCAGGTCGAGCTGACACCGCGAGGAACCGGTCGGCACCAGACTCCCGGGCAGATCGATGCGGCGATGACCTGCTCGGTGCCGGGTTCGAACAGGGCTGCAGTCGGAGTCGCCGAGCAAGACGCAGTCTGCAGTCCTCCAGACCAGCGGCCGGGCATCGTACGTCGTTGGGTGGCCAGATGTTGGAGCACGACTGCGTGCATGTCCGCCACGTCGATCCTTCGCCCGTCGACTCCGATGTCGTAGCAACCCTCCACCGGGACGACGGTCTCGTGCGCCGCGTGGGTCGGTCACCACCATGACTGAGCTCGTAACCGGCTCGGACGCCGCGCAGCGGCTTGGATCCGCTGCCGGAGCGGATTCGAGGTCGGCGACCAGAATCCGGACAGCTCGGAGGATGAGGGCATCCAGCGGAGACTTGGTGCCAGAACTGCCGGCGTCTCGGGAGGTCGCAGATCCGGATGCTGGCGATCCGGGACGGCAGCGCCGCCGCGAATTCGTGGCGTCAGGGCTCGCAGGACACGCGTTGATCGTCCAGGGGTCCGGCGGGCTGTACGACGACCCGGTGCGGCGGGATGATCCGGTCCGTGGGCCGGCCGAACCGTCCGCTGCCTTGCAGGGACAACGGCACCAGCACGGCACGGCGGCGACAAATGCGGCGGCCGACAACGGGACCGTCGGCGGCGTGCCGACGGCGTACGGCGGGGCCGACGCTCGGCCCCAGCCGGGCAAATCCGTCCCGGACCCGGTCCGCGTCACCCATGACTCATCCTCGGTCAGCGACGAGATGACTGGTGCCGTGATTCGATCGGGTCGAGCTCGACGCGGGTAGCCTCTGGCATCGCTCCACGGCTGCAGCCCGGTTCGCGGGGTCGGTGGCCACAACTGGCTCGCGGGGCCAGAACTGCCGGCTCGCGGGGCCAGAACTGCCAGCTCGCGGGTAGCCGGCGGATCAGGCGGGGTCGGCGAAACCGGGGAGTGAGTCGGTGAGGATCTGCCGGAACGGCGCCTCGGCCTCCAACTGGCTCAGCACGCCGATCCCGCCGAGCCAGGTCCGGTGGATCAAGAGGTACGACGGCGGCAGGTTCAGCTTCAGCGCCAGGGTGTACGACGGGTCGCGGGGATTGTTGATGCGGGCGAACTGGGTCCGCATCCATTCCCGGGAGAAGCGGAACCGCTCGACCCTGGTCGGCTCGACGAACGGCGACAGGTAGTCCAGCAACGCATCCGGGTCGACCTGGACGTGATCCTTGATGAAGCCCTCGCGACGCAGGCCGGCGAACAGCTCGTCTCGGTCCTCGATCGCGGCGATCCGGATCAGCGAGCCCATCGCCAGCGGCAGGGTGCCGCCGGCGAGCCGGGCCACCGCGCCGAAGTCGAGAACCCCGAGTCGGCCGGGAGCGCCGTCGGCGGTCGGGAGCACCCGGAAGTTGCCGGGGTGCGGGTCCGCGTGGAGCATGCCGGTGCGGGCCGGTCCGGAGAACAGGAACCGCACCAGGAGCTCGCCGTAGTGGTCACGTTCCTCCTGCGTCCCGGACGCGATCACGCTGGCCAGGGAAGCCGGGCTCTCGAGCCATTCCGTGACGAGGACGGTCTCACCGACCGCGACCACATCGGGGATCACGATCTCGGGGTCGCCCCGGAACGCCGCGGCGAAAGCCGACTGCGCCTCGGCCTCCAACGGGTAGTCGAGCTCGTCGGCGGCCCGCTCCTGGAGCTCGGCCACCAGTGGCTTGATGTCGACGCCCGGCATCATCGGCTGGAAGGTCTTCGCCAGCCTGGCCAGCTGACGCAGGTCGGAACGCAGCGCGTCACCCGCTCCCGGGTACTGGACCTTGACCGCTACCTCGCGGCCGTCGGCCCACCGCCCCTTGTGCACCTGCCCGATCGACGCCGCCGCCGTCGGGCCTCCGTCGAGCCAGACCAGCTGCTCCGCGCCAGTCGGGCCCGAGGTCGCGGGCGAGGGCGTCCCGAACCTGCCCGGTCGGCATCGGCGGCGCCGAGTCCTGGAGGCGGGTCAGCTGTGCGCGATAGGGACCGACCAGCTCGTCCGGGAGCGCCGCCTCGAGCACGGACATCGCCTGCCCGAACTTCATCGCCCCACCCTTGAGCTCGCCCAGGGTCCGGAACAGCTGCTCCGCAGTCCGGGCCTGGATCTCGGCCAGCACCGCCTCGGCCGGCTTCCCGCCCATCCGCTTGCCGAACCCGAGGGCGCTACGGCCGGCGTACCCCAGCGGCAGCGCGGCCAGCCGCGCCGTACGGGCGGCAGCCTTGCGGGGGAGGTCGGTCACCTCACCAGTGTCCCAGTCGACCAAGAGGGCAAAGGTCAATCGGGGAATTTGACCCCGGTGTTCGCATGGCAGCGGTAGCCGAACGGGTTCTTGGCGAGGTACTGCTGGTGGTGGTCCTCGGCGTAGTAGTACGTCGGCGCCGACCTGATCTCGGTGGTGATGTCACCGAGGCGACGGCGGGACAGCTCGGCGCCGTACACGGCGGTCAGCTCGCGGGCGGTCGCCTCCTGCTCGGGCGAGGTGAAGTAGATCGCCGAGCGGTACTGGGTGCCGACGTCGTTGCCCTGGCGCATGCCCTGCGTCGGGTCGTGCACCTCGAAGAACCGCTTCACCAGGTCGGCGTACGACACGACCTCGGGATCGAAGACGATCCGGATCGCCTCGGTGTGGTTGGTCATGCCGGAGCAGACCTCGTCGTACGACGGGTTGGGCGTCGACCCACCTGCGTAGCCCACCGACGTCGACCAGACGCCGGGGATCTGCCAGTAGATCTCCTCGGCTCCCCAGAAGCAGCCGAGCCCGAAGATCGCGACCTCGTGGCCGTCCGGGGCGGTGTCGGTGACGAGCGGCGCCTCGAGCACCCGGTGCTTGACCGACAGCGGGAAGGAGCGTTCGGAGCGACCGGGCAGAACCTTGTCGGGGCTGACGATCTGGGTCTTGTTGCGGCCGAACACGGCGCCTCCTCAGTGGCTGGTTGTGCTTCCAGTCTGTCGAACAATCAAGTCAGGCGGTTCGTTCCCTGCGTCAGCGCTTCGTAAGATCCTGTTGGTGGTGTACCGAGTTGATACCATCCTCTCATGGCGCATGACACTTCGACTGACGGATGACGAGGCGGATGCGCTGCGCCGACGCGGCCGAGACGGAGGGGACATCCCTGCAGGAAGTCATCCGCGTGCAGGCATGGAGCGCGACGAGCGCTCCGAGCCACGAAGCGAGTCGCTGAGACGCTCAACCGGGTGCTCGACGACGGGGTGCCGAGGTACGACCGGCTGGGCAGCGTGTGAGCGACTCGGGCAGTGATCTACCTGACCTGCCGGAGACCTGCTCGTCGCCCGCGACCTCTGGGTCGGGTCAGGTCCGCGACATCGGCCTCCTGGAGTCCGCCGCTGCGCGGCCGATGGTCGAGCGCGTTCGGCGAGGACGCGTACCGTCGATCGATCCTGAAGGCTGCGGCGTCTGGTGCATTCGATCGCCGCAACCACGCGCTCGTCGACGGCAACAAGCGGCTGGCGCTGGCTGGCGGCGACGTTCTTCCTGGACATGAACGCCGTCGTGGTCACCTTCACAACGATGAGGCGACGACTTCGAACTGGTCATGCGAGTCGCCGAAGGGTCGGCCGATGTCGGAGGACATCGCCGCCGTCCTCGCGGAGGCCACCGAACCCCGCTGACGCTCCGGGTCTAGGCTCGGCCCGTGAGACAGGACCACGCAGCCAAGTCCGGCTTCGAGACCCGCGCGATCCATGCCGGCTACGAGCCCGACGCCATGACCGGATCGGTGATCCCCCCGATCTACGCGACCAGCACCTACAAGCAGGACGGTGTGGGCGGCATGCGCGGCGGCTACGAGTACAGCCGCTCGGCGAACCCGACCCGCACCGCCCTCGAGAGCAACATCGCGGCCCTGGAGGAAGGCGAGCGTGGCTTCGCATTCGCCTCCGGGCTGGCCGCCGAGGACACCCTCATCCGAAGCCTGTGCGTGCCCGGCGACCATGCAGTCATCCCCGACGACGCGTACGGCGGCACCTTCCGCCTGTTCGAGAAGGTGGAGAAGGTCTGGGGGCTGGACCACAGTCCGGCGCCGGTCTCCGACCTCGACGCGATCCGGGCCGCCATCAGGCCCGGCAAGACGAAGCTGGTCTGGATCGAGACCCCCACGAACCCGATGCTCAACATCGGCGACATCGAGGCGACGGCCGTCATCGCCCACGAAGCGGGAGCCCTGCTCGTCGTCGACAACACGTTCGCCACGCCCTACCTCCAGCAGCCGATGACGCTCGGGGCCGACGTCATCATCCACTCCACGACGAAGTACGCCGGCGGTCACTCCGACGTCGTCGGCGGCGCGCTCGTCGTACGTGACCTCGAGATCGCGGAGAAGGTGGCCTTCCACCAGAACGCGATCGGCGGGGTCGCCGGCCCGTTCGACGCCTGGCTGACCCTGCGCGGGCTCAAGACCCTCGGGCTGCGGATGGACCGGCACTGCGACAACGCCGAGAAGGTCGTCGACTTCCTGGCCGGCCACCCCCACGTCACAGAGGTCATCTATCCCGGGCTGGCCGAGCATCCGGGGCACGAGGTGGCCTCGAGGCAGATGAAGCGGTACGGCGGCATCGTGTCCTTCCGCGTCACCGGCGGCGAGCAGCATGCGCTCGACGTGTGCGCGGCGACCGACGTCTTCACCCTCGGAGAGTCGCTGGGTGGAGTCGAGTCGCTGATCGAGCACCCCGGCCGGATGACCCACGCCAGTGTCGCCGGCACCGATCTCGAGGTGCCCTCGGACCTGATCCGGCTGAGCGTCGGCATCGAGACCGACGTCGACCTGATCGCGGACCTCGAGCGAGCACTTGGCTGAGCCCCCGAGGACGCGGCGGTCGGTAGCCTGTCGCACGTGAGTAAGGAAGCTGACGGGGTCGACGAGGTCGAAGGTCGATCGTCGACGGGCCGACGAGGCACCGGATTCGTCGTCCGAGGAGCATCATCCAATCCTGGACCGGATCCCGCTGCGCAAGTCCCGGCGCCAGCGCGAGGCGGAGACCCTCTCGGACCGGCTCAGCCAGCAGTTTGCTCACCAGTGGGCGCAGATCCGAGCAGAGCGGCGCCGCGAGCCCGAGCCGATCCGCACCGGCCCGTCGAACTTCTCGCGCGCGCACGTGCCCTGGGGCGTCGACCTGGCCGCGGCCTGGGCCTGGCGCCTGCTCATCATCGGGCCTGGCCGTCTACGTCCTGTTCCGCGTGCTCACCTTCCTGTCGGTCATCACGCTGTCGGTCATCGTGGCCCTGCTGATCGCGGCCCTGTTCGGGCCCGTCGTCAGCTGGTTCGCCGACATCGGGATCCCGCGCGGGATCTCGGCCGCCTTCGTGGTCGTCGGCGGCATCGCCGTTGTGGCCGCGCTGCTGACTTTCGCGGGTCAGCAGGTCGCCAGCGGCGCGTCGGACCTCGCTGACCAAGTGGTCGCGGGCCTCGACGAGATCAAGGCCTGGCTCCGCGACGGCCCCCTCAACGCGTCGGACTCCCAGATCAACTCCTACATCGACCAGGCCCAGAAGGCGATCAGCGACTCCACCAAGAACGGCGAGGTCGTCAAGCAGCTCAGCGAGGTCGGTACGGCGGTGAGCCACCTCATCGCCGGCTTCTTCATCGTCCTGTTCTCCACGTTCTTCTTCCTCGCCGACGGAGCCCGGATCTGGTCCTGGGTGGTCCGGCTCGCCCCGCGGGCGGCTCGCGAGAAGGTCGACAGCTCGGGGCGGGTCGCCTGGCGGTCGCTGACCATGTTCGTCCGAGCGACGGTGCTGGTGGCGGCCGTCGACGCCGTGGGGATCATGCTCGTGGCAGCCGTCCTCGGGGTGCCGTTCGTGCTCGCCATCGGCGTCCTGGTTTTCCTCGGCGCGTTCATCCCCATGATCGGGGCGACCATTGCCGGCACGGTCGCGGTCCTGGTCGCGCTGGTCGACCAGGGGCCGGTGACGGCATTGTTCATGCTGGTCGGTGTCATCGTCGTACAGCAGATCGAGGGCCACGTCCTGCAGCCGTTCCTGATGGGCCGCTTCGTCTCGGTCCATCCCCTCGGCGTGATCCTCGCGATCGGTTGCGGCGTCCTGGTGGCCGGCGTGGCCGGGGCGCTGATCGCCGTACCCTTCGCGGCGGCCGCGAACGCCGTCGTGCAGCACCTGGCTTCGTTCACGTCGGTCGGCGACGATGCCGAAGAGCGGCTGGATGACGAACTCGGCCCGGACAGACCCGAGATACCCGCGGAGGCGGAAGATGCCTGAACACGTCACGCTTGCCGACATCGAGGCGGCCCGCACGCTGCTGGACGGGGTCTCGATCCGGACCCCGATGGAGGAGTCGCGCTGGCTCGCGGCCCTGGTCGGCGGGCCGGTCCTGTTGAAGTGCGAGAACCTGCAGCGCACCGGGTCGTTCAAGATCCGCGGGGCCTACGTGCGGATGTCCCGGCTGTCGCCCGAGGAGCGGTCCAGGGGCGTCGTCGCGGCTTCCGCCGGCAACCACGCGCAGGGGGTTGCGCTGGCGGCGCAGATGCTCGGGATCAAGTCCACCGTGTTCATGCCCGAGGGGGCGCCGATCCCGAAGGAGAAGGCCACCCGGGAGTACGGCGCCGAGGTGATCTTCCACGGCAAGTACCTCGAGAACGCCCTGACCGAGGCCCGGGCGTTCTCGGACCGGACCGGGGCCGTCCTGATCCATCCCTTCGACCACCTCGACGTGCTGACGGGTCAGGGCACGTGTGGCCTCGAGATCATCGAGCAGGTGCCCGACGTCGAGACCGTCCTCGTGCCCACCGGTGGCGGCGGACTGCTGTCCGGGATCGCGATCGCGATCAAGGCGACTCGGCCGGACATCCGGGTCGTGGGGGTCCAGGCCGAGGGTGCGGCGGCGTTCCCGAACTCGCTGGCCACCGGCGCGCCCGTGGCCCTCGAGAGCATGCACACCATGGCCGACGGCATCGCGGTAGGGCTGCCCGGCGACCTCACTTTCGCCGCGGTCCGGGACTTCGTCGACGAGATCGTCACGGTGTCCGAGGAGTCGCTCTCACGGGCGCTGCTGTCGTTGATCGAGCGGGCCAAGATGGTCGTCGAGCCGGCAGGCGCGGTGGCGGTCGCCGCCGTACTCGACAATCCGCACGAGTTCCGGACCCCCGCGGTCGCCGTACTCTCCGGCGGCAACGTCGACCCGCTCCTGCTCGGCAAGGTGATCCGGCACGGCATGGCCGCGGCCGGCCGCTACCTGCAGGTCCGGGTCTGCATCCCCGACCTTCCGGGCGGGCTGGTCGCCTTGCTCAAGGAGGTCGCCGACGCCGGCGCGAACATTCTCGACGTCGTCCACGAACGCACTTCCGCCGACCTCCACCTCGACGAGGTCGAGGTGCTCCTCCAGATGGAGACCCGCGGCGTACCCCACGCCGAACGCGTGATCGCCCGCCTCCGCGACTGCGGCTACCGGGTCATCGAGATGTCCTGACCTGTCCCTGAACCGGCTCTGAAATGGCCGAGTCGTCGCATCTTCACGGTGAGGATGCGACGACTCGGCGGGTGGGATCAGTCGGCGTAGGGGACGGCCTTGACGATCTCGACCTTGAGGGTCTTGTCGTTCGGCGCCTTGTAGGTCACGGTGTCACCCTGCTTGGAGCCGAGGATGGCCGAGCCCATGGGCGACTGCGGCGAGACGACCTTGATCTCGGTCGTCCCCGATCTCACGGGCGCCGAGCAGGATCGTGTCGGTGTCCTCGTCGCCGACGAACCGGTAGGTGACGACCATGCCGGGCTCGACGACGCCATCGTTAGGGGGCGTCTCGCCGACCTCGGCGCGGCGCAGCATGTCCTCGAGCTGACGGATCCTGGCCTCGATCTTGCCCTGCTCGTCCTTGGCGGCGTGGTAGCCACCGTTCTCCTTGAGGTCGCCCTCGTCACGGGCGGAAGAGATGCGGTCGATGACCTCCTGGCGGCGCGGGCCCTTGAGATCCTCCAGCTCCGCGCTCAGCTTGTCGAAAGCTTCGCGGGTCAGCCAGATCGTGTCCTGGTCGCTCGTCGTCATTCAATACTCCTGCCAATTTCGATCCACGGGTACGGCGCTGCCGCACCCGCTGGTCTGGTGGTGCACCCCGCCGATCGCGGCTGAGCGTGGCCGCTGAGCGCGTGGGGCACGCCACCAGACTCGGTTGGCCGCCCTGCGGGATGAATCAAGATCGAAAGTCTAACAAGAAACGCGTCGCGCGGCCCATTCTCACCGCGTGTCACCGCGTCACCCGCGTTGTCACCGGGGCCGGGACTGGCCCGGGGTCGTGCAGCCGACGAGCTCGACCGAGGTCGCGCGACGTTCGGTGCGGACCGTGATCGCCATCGTGCCGCCCTCCTGGTCGCCGTGCTCTCGTCAGTGCCCTCGATCCGGTGCCGGGCACCTCGAACACCCGCTCACCCACCACGGTGTGGTCCGTGGCGAAGGCCTGCAGCCGGCAGGTGCCGACGATGGTCCGGTCCTTGAGATGTACGTCGACCAGCGCGACTGCCTCGTGCTCGCCGGTGACCTCGTAGGACACCAGTTCGGAGCGGATCTCGGGCGTCGAGTAGAACCACGTCGACCAGGCCAGCCAGCCCAGGAACGCGACGGCCACGACCGTCCCTGCGACGACCGCGACGAGCCGGCCGCGACGCTTGCCGGCGTAGCGGTCGGCGAGATCGGTCATCCGTTCATCCTCCCAGACGTCCCCCTAGACTCACCCGCATGGTCAACGGCCCCACCAACAGCTCCGCAGACCGCCCTGCAGACCGGTCCGGCCTTCGGTTGATGCACGTCCACGCGCACCCCGACGACGAGTCGAGCAAGGGTGCGGCATCGACCGCGAAGTACGTCGCCGAGGGCGTCGACGTCCACGTTGCCACGTGCACTGGCGGTGAACGCGGTTCGGTGCTCAACCCCAAGATGGACCGTCCCGAGGTGGTGGCCAACATCACCGAGATCAGGCGCAAGGAGATGGAGACCGCGCGCGACATCCTCGGCGTACGCCAGGACTGGCTGGGGTTCATCGACTCCGGCTGGCCCGAGGGCGATCCGCCGCCCCCGTTGCCGGAGGGCTGTTTCGCCCTGGTGCCGCTCGAGGAGGCAGCCGCGCCGCTGGTCAAGGTGATCCGCGAGTTCAAGCCGCACGTGCTGACGACGTACGACGAGAACGGCGGCTACCCGCACCCCGACCACATCATGTGCCACAACGTGACCGTGCACGCGTTCGAGGCCGCCGGCGACCCGGAGCGCTACCCCGACCTGGGAGCGGCCTGGCAGCCGCTGAAGCTCTATTACCACCACTCGTTCAACCGCCCGCGGACCGTCGCCATCAGTGACGCCATGGAGGCCGCCGGCCTGGAGTCGCCGTGGAAGGAACGACTCGAGAAGTGGAAGCCCGACCCCGAGCACGACGCGCGGATCACGACGAAGGTGCCGTGCGGGGAGTACTTCCCGATCCGCGACCGGGCGCTGCTCGCGCACGCCACCCAGATCGACCCCGACGGCTTCTGGTTCTCGGTGCCGCTGGCGCTCCAGCAGGAGGTGTGGCCGACCGAGGACTACGAGCTCGCGGTCAGCCATGTCGACTCGCCGACCCCCGAGGACGACCTCTTCGCCGGGATCGACGGAACCGTCAAGATGAGACGACCACGCATGTAACCGAGACTTTCAGCCATGGAAAGTCTCAATCCTCGCCGGTTGACTGGCGTGCATGAACCCAACACTCGTCATCGGCGGCACCGGTAAGACCGGTCGTCGCGTCGTTGCCCGCCTCCAAGACCGGGGCCTCCCGGTCCGCGTCGCCAACCGTCCCTCCTTCGACTGGAACGAGCCGTCCACCTGGCCCGCCGCCGTCGAGGGCGTGGACGCCGCCTACGTCACCTACGCCCCGGACCTCGTCTTCCCCGGCGGGCCCGAGGCGGTCTCCGGGCTCGCCGAGCTGGCCGCCCGCAACGGCGTACGCCGCCTGGTCCTGCTGTCCGGCCGCGGGGAGCCCGAGGCCTTCCGCGCCGAACAGCTGTTCGCGGCCGCCGCCGAGCGGTACGGCGCGGAGTGGGGCGTGGTGCGCTCGGCGTTCTTCATGCAGAACTTCAGCGAGTCGTTCCTGGCCGGATCGCTCGCGGCCGGCGACGTCGGCTTCCCCGCTGACGACGTCCGCGAGCCGTTCGTGGATGCGGACGACATCGCCGAGGTCGCGACCGCCGTGCTGCAGGGAGCTGCGCCGAGCGGCGTCGTGCACGAGGTGACCGGCCCGCGACTGATGACCTTCGAAGAGGCGACGCAGGAGGTCGCGGCGGCCACGGGGCGCCCCATCGACTACCGCCTGCTGTCGACCGAGGCGTTCGTCGAGGAGCTGGTGGAGGCCGGGCTTCCGCCCGAGGAGGCCGAGGGCGTGGGCGGACTGTTCGCCGAGGTGCTCGACGGACGCAACGAGTCGGCCACGGACGGCGTCCGCCGGGTGCTCGGCAGGGAGCCACGCGACTTCGCGACCTTCGCCGCGGCGGCCGCCGCGGACGGAGCCTGGTCGGTCAGGCCCGACTGATCGGGTCGAAGTCGCGGTGAGACAATGGCCGCATGAACGCGCTGGCAGTCTCCGTGGTCCTCCTGCTCAGCGACGAAGCTCCGAAGCCGGAGGACGTGAAGGCCGGCTGGACGGCGTTCGCGGTCTTCATCGGGCTGATCCTCGCGGTCGCGTTCCTGGGCTGGAGCCTCGTCCGGCAGCTGCGCAAGGCACAGAAGGCCCGGGACGCCGGCGTGTACGGCGACGAGCCGGTCCATCCCGAGGACGACAACCACACCGTCTGAGGTGCGTCTCCTGCGCGGTCCACTGACGCCTGACGAGGGACCGGCCATGGAGATGGCAGTCGTGCACGCGCTGCTCCGGCGGGTCAGCCGAGGCGAGCTGGGCGCCACGCTCCGCGTCTTCCGGCCGGTCACGAACCTGGTCGCGTTCGGCCGGCGCGACACCAACCGCCCAGGGTTCGCGGCTGCTGCGGCTGCCTGCCGCGAGGCCGGTTTCACGCCCGTCGTTCGTCCTTCCGGCGGGCGAGCGGTCGCCTGCACGGGGGCTTCGATCGTCCTCGACCACATCAGCCCCGACGCGCTCTCCCCATCCGGGATGCAGGACCGGTTCGAGGAGTTCGGCGAGCTGCTGGCCGAAGTCCTGCGCGGTTTCGGGATCGACGCTCGCGTCGGTGAGGTGCCCGGCGAGTACTGCCCCGGAGCCCACAGCGTCAACGCACGCGGGCAGGTGAAGCTCGTCGGGACGGCGCAGCGCATGGTCCGAAATGCCTGGCTGTTCAGCTCGGTGGTGATGTTCGACGACGCCGACCCGGTCCGGTCGCTGCTGCAGACCGTGTACGACGAGCTGGAGCTACCGTTCGACCCGGCATCCGTCGGCGCCGTACACGACGAGAGTCCCGACGCCACCCTGGACGGGCTGGAGCAGGCGCTGCTCGCGGCGTACGACTCACGCTTCGGCCTCGAACCGAGCCACCGCCAGACGACATCGACGACGCCACGCTCGCCGAGGCCAGGACGATGGTCGGCGACCACCAGGCACCTGGTGGCGGCTAGCCGCGGGTGACGCGCACCAGACAGTCGTACGCCGTCGCCCCGGCCACTCCGCCGTGCCCGTCGTCGACCTTGCGTTCGACCCGTTCGGCCCGGACGACCTTGTGGGTCTCGCCGGCCAGATCGTCGAGCACGTCCTCGGCGGTCATCAGCACGCTCGGGTCCTGCGGGCCGCCCGTGCCCTCGGTCAGGTTCGTGGTGTCGTGTGCAACGAGCAGAAGGGTCCCGCCAGGGCGCAAGCGACGCGAAACCCCGTCGGACTGCCGCACGCCGTTCCTCGGCGACCAGCTGCAGGTAGGCGATCACACACAGGTCGTACGCCGACTGGTCGAGCCCGGTTCGGTGGTCGAGCTTGTCGAGACCAACTCCCGTCACCACGTCCCCGCACACCCACTCGATCTCCAGCTCACCCGCGAGCCGGCGCCCCTTGTCCAGGCCCGCTTGGGAGAAGTCGACGGCCGTCACGTCCCAGCCACGCCTGGCCAGCCAGATCGAGTTGCGGCCCTCGCCGGCCGCCAGGTCCAACGCGCGGCCCGGCGGCAGGTCCGCGCACTCGGCGGCCACGAACTGGTTCGGCTCGACCGACCACACCAGCTCGCTGTCGGCGTACCGCTCGTCCCAGGCCTCCGCGTCCACCGGCTCACCCCTCCTGCTCGGCGAGCTGGCGCCGTACGTCGTCCATGTCGAGGTCTCTGACCGCGCCGATGATCTGGTCGAGTGCCGCCGGTGGCAGCGCGCCGGGTTGGGCGTAGACCAGGATGCCATCGCGGAACGCCATCAAGGTGGGGATCGAGGTCACGTCGGCGGCGCTCGCCAGGCCGCGCTGTTCCTCGGTGTTGATCGACCCGAAGACGAGATCGGGGTTGGCCTCCGACGCGGCCTCGTAGGTGGGAGCGAACTGCCGGCACGGGCCGCACCAGCTCGCCCAGAAGTCCACGAAGAGGATGCCGCTGTCCTCGACCGTCTGGTTGAAGTTCTCCTCGGTGAGCTCGATGGTCGCCATGCCTCCCAACGTACGACGCCCCCCAACGATGTGGGTGGTCAGCTGCCGGCGGTCTCGGGCCACGCCGCGCTGGCACCGAGGGCTGCGGTCAGGCGGGTGATCGTCGGCGGCGGTGGTCGCTGACGTGCTCGGGGAGCCAGGCGCGGCGATGTAGGCGGCGGCGATGTTGGCGATGGCGCAGGCGGCGGCCAGGCATTCCTCGATCGGGCGACGGAGGGTCCGGGGCCTGAGGGAAAGCGCGCGCCGGGCAGCTGGGCGCTGTCGATGACGTCGATGTCGAGGTGGAGGTAGACGGGCGCGTCGCCGAGCTGGCCGAGGGCGGAGGTGATCCGGCGGGGTCGGCGGGACGCGGCGGACGTGACTGGTGGTGAGGGCGTCGCGCTCGGCGGGGTCGAGGTCGCGGGCGTCAGCGAGCACGACGCTGGTCTCGGGGACGGTCGCAGGCCGAGCGTGTCGTCGAACAGACCAGGTGTGCGGCCGGTCAGCATGGCCAGTGCCATGCCGCCGAGGTAGCCGCTGGTCGAGATGGCGGGGGTGTTGAAGTCGCCGTGGGCGTCCAGCCACAGCACGGCCAGGTCGCGATGGCGGCGCTGCAGCCCGGCCACCGATGCCCGGGCAGTGGGGCAGTCGCCGGAGAGCACCAGGGGTCTGGCGGCCCGCGTCACCTCGTCGACGGCGGCCCGGTGCAGCAGGCTCATGCGGGCCGGGACCGGGCCGGACGGGAGGACCGGGCGGATGACCTGAGTCGCAGTGGCGGGGATCGGGAAGGCCGGGATGTGCTCGTCGAGGTGCCAGGGCGTGACGATCAGGTCCCACGCGCCATCTGTGCTGTGGTCAGCCACGAGGTGTCTCTCTTTCGTGCCAGTGGGCGAGCAGGTCGAGCAGCCGGGGGAGTCCATGAAGCCGGAACCCACGCCCCTCTCATTACACCCCATTCCGGACGCCATCGGCCAGCTGCCGTGAGACCTCGCCGACGACGGCTCGGGCAAGCTCGGCCGGGCCGTCATCGTCGTTCTCGGGGACGACGTGGTGCACGATGCCGTCGGCGACAAGGTCGGCGGCCTTCACCCGCTGGCGGTCGGCCATCTCGGCGGCGTGGTCGATGTCGCCATGCACGATGACGCTGGCACCCTCGGGAGGAAGCGGGGAGAGCCAGGAGTGCTGGGTGGCCACGACGACCTGCGCGGGCAGGAACGCGAGCGCCCCTCCTCCGCAGCCCTGTCCGAGCAGCACCGAGACCGTGGGGACGGTCATCGTGGTCAGGGTCGCGATGCAGCGGGCGATCTCACCGGCGATCGCCCCTTCCTCTGCACGTTGGGACAGCTCGGCGCCCGGGGTGTCGATGACGGTCACCAGCGGGAGGCCGAGCTCCTGCGCCAGCCGCATCCCGCGCCGCGCCTCGCGGAGAGCTGCGGGGCCCATCGGCGTCGACTTGCTCTGCCGCGACCGGTCCTGGCCCACGAGGACGCACGGCTGGCCGTCGAGACGGGTCAGGGCCACGATCACCGTGGCATCCCGCTCTCCTTCGTCGGTCCCGTGCAGTCGAATGGTGCCGCGCCCGCCGTACCTCAGCAGGTCGCGCACGCCGGCCCGACCGGGCGCCCGCGTGCGTTCGACCGAGGCCCAGGCCGGTTTCGGCCGGAGCGTGCTCGACGTACGTCGGGGGAGTGCCGGCTGCTGCGGCGGGTCGACCAGCACAGCGAGTACGTCGTCGACGAGCCCGCGCAGCTCGTCGGCCGGCACCACGGCGTCGATCACGCCATGGGCGGTGAGGTTCTCCGCGGTCTGCACCCCGGCCGGGAAGGGCCGGCCCTCGAGCGCCTCGTAGACCTTCGGCCCGAGGAAGCAGACCAGCGCGCCGGGTTCGGCCACGGTGACGTGCGCGAGCGACCCCCAGGACGCGAAGACACCTCCGGTTGTGGGGTGGCGGAGATAGGCGAGGTAGGGGAGTCCGGCGGCACGGTGGGCCATCAAGGCCCGCGCGATCTCGGCCATCAGGACGAAGGCGGGCGTACCCTCTTGCATTCGGGTGCCGCCTGACGCAGTCGCGGCCAGCAGCGGGAGCCGTTCGGCGGTGGCCCGCCGCACCGCTTCGATGATGCGGGCCGCGGACGCTCGCCCGATCGAGCCCGCGAGAAAGCCGAACTCGTTGACCACCACAGCCACCGGCCGACCTCGGACCCGGCCACGTCCGGTCAGCACGGACTCGTCGACGCCGGACTTCTCCTCCGCGGCGGCCAGGACGGCTCGGTAGTCCTCGTCGAGTCGCGATCGGTCGATCGGCTTGTCCCACGACTCGAAGGAGCCCTCGTCGAGGACCAGCTCGAGGATCTCGCGGGCCGACCGGCGCCGGGTCACGCATCCTCCTGGAGCCAGGCTCGGATGTCGTCGCCGTGCTCATCGAGGGTGGGAGGTGCCGCGTGGTCGCGGCGGGTGACCTCCTTGCCGTCTCCGGCGAAGAAGCGCAGCGGTGGGCCAGGCAGGGTCACCGTCCCGAGGGTCGCGTGGTCCACGTCCACCAGCAGGCCCTGGCTCTTGGTCTGCTCCCAGGCGTAGACCTCGTCGAGGGTGCGGACCTTGCCGGCGGGGATGCCGGCCTCGGCGAGCCGAGCCAGCAGCGGCTCGGCGTCCCAGGAGGCGAAGACGCTCTCGATGAGCTCGACGACCTGCGCACGCCGGGCCGCGCGGTCTCGGTTCGTCGCCAGTCCCTCGGTCGCGGGGTCGATCCCGAAGGCGGCGCAGAACTTCTGCCACAGACCCTCGCTGCCGACGGCTATCTGCACGCTTCCGTTGCGGCAGTGGAACAGACCGTAGGGAGCGATCGCTGGATGGTGGTTGCCTTGCGCCCGTCCCACTTCTCCCGCCACGGTCCACCGCGTGCCTTGGAACGCGTGTACGCCGACGCTCGCCGCGAGCAGCGAGGTTCTGACGACGGTCCCGAGTCCGGTCGTGTGCCGTTCGTTGAGCGCGGCGACCACGCCGTACGCGCCGTACATGCCGGCCAGCAGGTCGGCGATGGGTGTGCCCACTCGTTGCGGGTCGTCCGGTCCGGAACCGGTCAGCGACATCAGGCCTGCTTCGCCCTGGGCGATCTGGTCGTAGCCCGCACGACCGCCCTCGGGTCCGTCGTGGCCGAAGCCCGTGATCGAGAGCACCACGAGCCGCGGGTTCCGCGACTGCAGCGCCTCGATCCCGAGCCCCAGCCGCTCGAGGACGCCGGTTCGGAAGTTCTCGATCAGCACGTCGGCACGGTCCACGAGGCGAAGCAGGACGTCATGGTCAGCGTCGGCCTTGAGGTCCAGGGTGATGGACTCCTTGTTCCGGTTCGCCGAGAGGAAGTACGTCGACTCCACCGAGCCCGGGTCGCCGACGAACGGCGGGCCCCAGCCGCGGGTGTCGTCGCCGTGGCCCGGGGCCTCGACCTTGATGACGCGGGCGCCGAGGTCGCCGAGCATCATCGCGGCGTGCGGGCCGGCGAGCGCGCGGGACAGGTCGACGACGACAAGGCCTTCGAGAGATCCGTTCACGCCGGTCACCAGCCCGGGAGGACCAGGGCGGCCCAGACGAGAAGCGGCCCGACCACCACGACGATCACGCTGTAGACCAGGATCTGCTTGTAGTAGACCGACTCCTCGATCGTGTCCGGCTTGTTGGCCAGCATCAGTGCCCCGTTGGTGGAGAACGGGCTCACGTCGACGATCGTGGACGACACCGCAAGGGCCGCGACGAAGAGTGCGGCGCTGACGCCACCCTCGGCGATCAACGGGATCGCAATGGGGATGATCACCGGCAGCAGCGCGGTCGACGACGCGAACGCGGACACCACACCGCCCACGTAGCAGAGAATCAGGGCTCCGATCGCAACCGCACCGAGGCCGGCGGCCCACTTGCCGACGAACTCCGGGGAGCCGGCGGTGGTCAGGATCGTCGCGTAGGTGCTGACACCGGCGACCAGCAACACAGTCGGCCAGGCGATCTGCTTGACGGCGTCCTTGTGCTGCGTGGGGGAGAGTGCCGCGAGGATCACGGCAGCGGTGATCGAGACGAAGCCGATGTTCTTGTCGAAGACCAGCGCGATGAGCGCCACTCCGACGAATGCGACCAGGGTGAGCACCTGGTCATGCCGGACGCCGAGGGCCTGGGTGCCGGTCGGGGCCATGGTGCCGGTGCCGCGGGCCGGAACCGTGGCGCCACCGCGGTGCAGGTCCTCCGACACGGTGTCGGGCTCGTCCGGATCAAGGCGTTGCGACATCAGCTCGCGGCCGCCCAGCACGAAGAACAGGACCACCGCGATGAGGATGTTGACGATCAGGCTGGTGAGGAACACGGTCATCTCACTGCCCGGCAGGCCGTTTTGTTCCATCACCGAGTTGGTGATGAGCCCATAGATGCTGATCGGAGAGAACCCGCCGCCCTGGGCGCCGTGGACCACGAACATGCCCATCATCAGCGGGCTGATCTTGTAGCGCCCGGCGAATCCGAGCGCGATCGGGCCGATGATCGCGCACGCTGCCGGGCTGGCTGCGCCGATGGCGGTCAGCAGCGCCGTGACCCCGAACATCACCCAGGGAATGAGCGCGACCCGACCGCCGACGCCTCGCAGCGCCCCCCGGACTATGAGGTCGACCGTGCCGTTGTTCCTTGCGATCGCGAAGAGATAGGTGACGCCGATCAGGGTGAGGACCAAGTCCGCACTGACCCCGGCCAGGATCTCCTTCTCATCGAGGTTCAGGGAATACATCCCGACGAGCCACGCCGCGACGTACCCGAGCGCACCCATGTTGATCGGCAGCAGCGTGCCGACGACGAAGAGGGCGACCAACGCGATGATCGCTACCCATTCCGGTCCCATGACGAGTTCCTTCCGTTGCGTGACGACCGTCACGACTGGTTCAGTGGCCTAGCCAATAGGACAATGAGCCATCTGTCAATAGACTGGGCCCATGTCTGATGTCCCGGGTCCAGTACCCGAAGCCCCTCCAGAGGACTCGTCTCTACGAGCAGGTGGCCGAGCAGATCTCCGCGTGGATCGTCGACAACGGTCTCCGCGAGGGTGACCGTCTGCCGCCCGAGCGAGACCTCGCCGCACGTCTCGGCGTCAGCCGCGCCACCCTGAGCCAGGCCCTCGTCGCGCTCGAGGTGGTCGGCGTGGTCGCCGTGCGCCACGGCGACGGCACGGTGCTCACCGACAAGGCCGGCACGGCGAAGATCACCGACGCCATCCGCGCCCACGCGGGACGCCTGCCCGACATCATCGAGACGCGGGACGCGCTCGAGACCAAGCTTGCCGCGCTGGCGGCCCTGCGGCGAACGGACGAGGACCTTTCGCGGATCCGGACTGCGCTCGACGAGATGGAGCGCGACATCGAGTCAGGAGGCCGCGGTGTCGAAGGCGACGAGCGGTTCCACGCCGCAGTGACTTCGGCTGCCCACTCGCCCCTGCTCGCGATGATGATGAAGACGATCAGTGAGCTGATCCGGGAAACCCGGATCGAGTCGCTGTCCCAGCCCGGCCGGCCACGTGACTCACTCGCCGGTCACCGGCGCATCGCCGACGCCATCGAGGCGGGTGACAACGACCTGGCTGCAGCCGCGATGCACGACCACGTCGGCATGGTCAGCGACGTGGCCCTGCTCCGCGACCGCCGGTGACCGGGGCCGACCAGCTGGCGATCCTGGCCGCTGGCCTGGGTGCTGGAGTCCTCACCTCAACCGTGGGCGTCGCGTCCCTGGTCAGCTTCCCGGTCCTCGTCGCGCTCGGCATACCTCCCGTGGTGGCCAACGCCTCCAACACCGTCGGTCTGATCCCCGCCGGGCTGAGCGGCTCCTTCGGCTACCGCGAGGAGCTTCGCGAGCACCCGAAGGTCACCTGGGCAGTGATCATCAGCTGCTCGGTCGGCGCCGTCGCGGGCGCCGCCCTCCTGCTCGGCCTGGACCCGGGAGTGTTCGAGGCCGTCGTCCCTTGGCTGATCCTGTTCACCTGCCTGCTGGTCGGCGCCCAACCCTGGATCACCCGGTGGCTGCGACGCCAGCACGACGAACTGCACCCCGTCGAGCCGCGCACGATGATGTCGCCCGTCACGGCGGTCTTCGCGACCCTCACCGGCGTGTACGGCGGCTACTTCGGCGCCGGCTCCGGCGTGATGATGGTGGCCGTCCTCGGACTCGGGCTCGACCTCGACTTCCGAGTCGTCAACGGGCTCAAGACCTTGGCCGTGCTGTCCGCCAACCTCGTCGCGGGATTCATCTTCGTCTTCGTCGCCGACCTCGACTGGGCGGCCGTCGGACTCCTCGCGCTCGGCTCGGTGTTCGGGGGTTACCTCGGCGCCCGAGTGGGCCGCAAACTGCCGCCCACCCTGTTCCGGGTGCTGATCGTCGCGGCCGGCATCACGGCCGCGGTCGCCATGCTCTCGTAGGACCGCGGCTCACCAGTCGCAGCGACCAGGAATCACAGCACCTTGGTGCCGTACATCTCTCCCAGGTCGTCGCAGATCAGCTCGAGCCGCTCGCCGTCCGGGCCGGAGAAGTAGATCGACGAGCCGCTCTCGCTCAGGTAGTCGACGCCGGCCGCGTCGAGGTTCTTCTTGAGGCGCTCCCAGGTGGTGGGTTCCACCGAGATCGCGATGTGGTGCAGGCCGCCCAGCACCTCGGCGTACGGGCCGACGTCCAGCCCCGGGAAGTCGAAGAAGGCGAGCAGGTTGCCGTGGCCGATGTCGAAGAAGAAGTGGTTCGACCCCGCGTAGTCCCGGTTCTCGAAGATCTCTGTCAGCGGGAACTCCAGCACCTCTTGGTAGAAGTGCACGGTGCGTTCGACGTCGGTGCAGATGACGGCGAAGTGATGCAGCCCCCGCGCCGTTGAGGCCGGCCGTTCGGACTCGGGCTTGAGGTACGTCGAGCGGATCCGCTCGCGCTCGGCCTCGACAGCCGACAGGTCGATCTGAGTCATGGCGCTCCTCGCTGGCGGAGGGGAGGGTTGAATCCTCTACTACTCTACGCGGCCGCCACCCGGTGTGGCAGGAGGTTGGTACAGACCAGCTCGCACCAGACGCGCTGGCGAGCCATGCCGCCGTCGGGGTAGACGCCGAGCCGAGCGTGCTTGACGGTGCGCGGCTCGTCGACCAGGAAGCGGTGTCGGGTGTCTGGCTGCGAGCGTTGCTTGGGCAAGGTCGAACACTGGCGGAGCCGACGTCGTCGGGCGCGGCCGAGCATCCGACAGCTGGACCCAGCCGGGCGCGTTTCCGACGAAGTACGACGTGTCCAGCTCGACGTGTCGGACGACGCCGCTCCAGCCAGCCGGAACAACGCCCAGTCGTTGCCGTCGCCCCGGCGCCGGGCATTCTCCAGCCCTCTCCCATGTTCCGCGCCCGCCCCGGCAGGATCAGCCTGGCCGCGGAGCCGTAGAACGCGTCCGAGCACTCGACCAGCGAGCCACCGTTCTCCAGCGCGGCGAGATCGATCGTGCCGGAGAGAAAGCGCGGGTCCGGGACCCGAGTGCCGTGCACCCTGAAGCGGGCGAAACCGCCATCTGGGTGGCTCGTGAGCCGGACATGGGTGCCGAGACCAGGTCGTCGCCGCCCGCCGCGAGTGACTTCTCCAGGATCGGCTCCCAGTCGAGGGCGATCAGCTTGTACGGAGACGGATACCCGTCGACGGAGACCGCCTAGACCGACACGCGGCTGCTGCGCGGGTGCGGAGGAGAACTCCTCCCACTCGGTGCGGCCGGGTTCGTTGACGTGGACGTGGGTGTCGACCAGGCCCGGCAGCAGCACCTCGTCGTCGGTGAGGGCGATGCGCTGGCCAGCCTCGGCTGCGGTGCCGGGCGGTTCCACCGCGACGACCCTGGCCGTCGGCCACAGACAACGACGGCCGGAACGTAGCTCACCGTCGACCAGTGTGCGGCCGGAGATCGCCAGGTCCGCGGCGGGCACGACTCAGCCGACCCGTCGCAGGGCAAGGTCGTCGAGCGTGGACAGAGGCGCGCCCGTCAGGTCGTGACCTCGTCGGCCGTCAACGCGCCGCAGTGCACGCCGCGGCGCAGGAAGCCGGCAAGCGCCTTGGCCGTCGCCGGCTCGTCCAGGACGGTTCCCTCGACACCACCGAGGTAACCCCGCAGCCGGGCGGCTGCGGCGTCGAGGCCCGAGCGGTAGAACAGGAAGGTGGCGAGAAAGCGGGTGGGCAGCTGGGCAGGGTGCAGGTCCCAGCCCTGGTAGAGCCCGCGTTCCAGGGAGCGACGTACGAGCCGGAAGTGCTGCGCCCAGCCGGTGTGGACCTGCTCGCGCGAACCGACGGGAAGGATGTTGGTGGAGCCGTCCGACACCGAGACACCGGTGCCGGCGGCAGCCAGCAGCATCACGTTCTTGGCATGGTCGGCGACCGGATGGTCCATCGCCTGCTGTCCGGCGGCGATCCCGAGCGCGGCCGAGTAGTCGTAGGTGCCGAAGTGCAGCCCGTTGCAACGGCCCTCGGCCGCGTGGACCAGCCGGGCCACGGTCGCGGCCCCGTCGGGTCCCAGGATGACCTGGGGTGTCTCGACCTGGACCTCGAAGGACAGCCGACCGTCGTCCAGCCCGTACGCCGCCTCCAGCCGGCCACAGGTCTCCACCATCGCGCGGACCTGCGCGACCGAGGTGACCTTCGGCAGCGTGAGCCGGAAGCCGTCCGGGAGCGGGCCGGCCTCCAGGGCAGCGCCGAGCACCAGGTCGAGCGTGCGCAGCCCGCGGGCCCGGGTGGTGGCCTCGAAGGACTTGAACCGCACCCCCCAGTACGGCGGGGGAGCAGCCGCGACGGCCCGGACCGCCGCGACGGCGTCGGCGTCCTCCTCGTCGTCGGAATGGCCGCGGTAGCCGTCCTCCAGGTCGATCCGCAGGTCCTCGACCGGCTCGTTCGACAGCTTGGCCAGCAGCAGCGGCCAGGCCGCGGTCGTCTGCGCGCGATCGGCGCCGACGATCGCCGCGAGGGCCTGGCGGTCCGTGTCCGACCAGCGTCGCCAGCGCGGCTTTCCCGTAGCCGGCGACCAGGTCGGCGGTCACCCGGTCCGCCGGCACGTAGACCGTGTGGACCGGCTGCCGGGCGCCCGTGTCGCCGGGGTAGCCGATGGCCAGGGCCGCGTCCGCCGGCGCCATGATCTCCTCGACGGCGGCGAGATCTGCCGGAGCCCAGCCTGGGTCTGGGTCACTCGACGTAGTCCGGGTAGGCGGGGATGCGTCAGGAAGTCGAGGTAGTCGTCGGCCAGCACCACCCGGGCGAACAGGTCGCGGGCCTGGTCGAGGCCGGGCCCGCATCGCCTCGTCCAGGCCGGCCGCGATCCGGTCGCCCTCCTCGCTCCAGCACGCCCGGCGACGTAGTCGCGGCTGATCACCACGCCGGAGTCGGTCGTGGTGCCGTGCCGGATCCACTGCCACAGCTGGCTGCGGGAGATCTCGACGGTCGCGGCGTCCTCCATCAGGTTGTCGATGCGCGGCCGCGCCGTTGCCCGCTGAGCCAGGCGACGAGGTAGCGCAGCGACGACCGAGACGTTGCCCGCGTACGCCGGCCTCGGTGACCGCCCCGCCGGCGGACGCGACGTCGAGCAGGTCCGCGGCGGTCGACCGACGGTCTCCGGGAACTGCCGCTCGAGCTGGTTGGGCCGCTCGCCGAGCACCGCGTCGAACTCCTCGGCGGCAGATCGTCGACCAGGCCCGGGTGCGCGACCCAGGACCCGTCGTACCCGGCGGTCGCCTCGCGCTCCTTGTCGGCGCGCACCTTGGCGAGGGCGGCCTCGTTGGTCGTCGGGTCCTTCGGTCGGGATGAAGGCCGCCATCCCGCCCATCGCGAACGCGCCGCGCTTGTGGCAGGTGGCGACGAGGAGGTCGCTGTAGGCCTTCATGAACGGCGTGGTCATCGTCACGTCGGCGCGGTCCGGGCAGGACGAACTCCTCGCCGGCGTCGCGGAAGTTCTTGATCACGCTGAACAGGTAGTCCCAGCGGCCGGCGTTCAGCCCCGAGATGTGGTCGCGGAGCTCGAAGAGGATCTCCTCCATCTCGAACGCGGCGTTGATCGTCTCGATCAGCACGGTCGCCCGGATGCGTGCCGTGCGGGAGGTCGAAGGCCTGCTGGGCGTGGGTGAACACGTCGTTCCAGAGCCGGCCTCGAGGTGGCTCTCCATCTTGGGCAGGTAGTAGAACGGCCCGTCGCCGTTGCGCGACCAGCTCCGCGGCGTTGTGGAAGAAGTGCAGGCCGAAGTCGAGGAGGGCACCGGTCAACGGCCTCGCCGTCCACCGGGACGTGCTTCTCGTCGAGGTGCCAGCCGCGCGGGCGGACGACGCACCGTGGCGAGCGGCCCGTCGTTCAGCGCGTAGTGCTTGCCCTCGGGCGAGGTCGAACTCGCAGCTGGCGCCGGGCGACGTCGTAGCAGGACCTGCTGGCCCTCGAGGACGTTGGACCAGTGCGGGGTGTTGGCGTCCTCGAGGTCGGCGAGCCAGACCTTCGCGCCGGAGTTGAGGGCGTTGACCGCCATCTTCGGCTGGGTCGGCCCGGTGATCTCGACCCGGCGGTCACGAAGCGCGGGCGGGCGCCGGCGCCACCTGCCAGTCCGCGTCGCGTACGTCGGCGGTCTCGTTCAGGAAGTCGCGTCGGCGGCGCCGCGCGCCTTCCGGGCGGCGAGCAGCTCGTCGCGGCGAGGGCCGAACCGGCGCTGCAGGTCGGTGACGAACGCGACGGCGTCCTCGGTCATCAGGTCCTTCGGTTCCTGGCTGCTCATCGCGTGCCGGTCACATCCTCGGGTCGGATCGGGACTCGTCGCAGGTCCACGCCGGTGGCGGCGCGGATCGCCGCCGCCACGGCCGGACCGGACGAGATCGTGGGGGCCTCGCCGACGCCGCGCAGCCCGTACGGCGCGTGCGGGTCGGCGTACTCGAGCACCTCGATCGGCATGGGTGGGGTGTCGAGGATGGTCGGGATGAGGTAGTCGGTGAACGACGGGTTGGTGATCTTCCCGTCGACGATCTGGATCTCCTCCATCAGCGCCAGACCCAGGCCCTGCGTGCTGCCGCCCTGGATCTGGCCGACGACGGCCTGCGGGTTCATCGCCTTGCCGACGTCCTGGGTGCAGGCGAGCTCGACCACCTTGACGAGCCCGAGCTCGACGTCGACGTCGACGACGGCGCGGTGGGCGGCGAAGGCGTACTGGACGTGCGCGAAGCCCTGTCCGGTTTCCGGGTCGATGGGGTACGTCGTCCGGTGTCGCCACTCGACGGTGTCCTCGACCTGATCCTTGCCAAGGAGCTCCACAAGGCTCATCGAGACGCCGTACGAGCGGCTGAGCACCTGGCCGTCCTCCAGGACCAGATCGTCGACCACCTGCCCCAGTCTGGACTCAGCCTTGGCGAAGACCAGACGACGGACGCTCTCGCAGGCCGCCTTGACGGCGCCGCCGGTGACATAGGTCTGCCGCGACGCGGAACTCGACCCCGCCGACCCGACCTGGGTGTCCTTGGGGGCCACCACGACTCGCTCGACGCCAAGCTCGGTCCGGCAGATCTGCTGCTCCACGGTGATCAGGCCCTGACCCACTTCGGCCGCGGCGGTGATCACGGTGACCAGCGGCTGGCCGCCGACGATCCCCAGGCGCACCCGGGCGGTCGAGTAGTCGTCGAAGCCCTCGGAGAAGCCGACGTTCTTGTAGGCGACGGCGTAGCCGACCCCGCGGCGTACGCCCTCTCCGTGCGTGGTGTTCGAGACCCCGCCGGGCATCTGGCGCAAGTCGACACCGTCCTTCGGTGGTCGAGCTTGTCGAGACCACGTTCCTCAGGCATCGGCATCGCCTTCAGCCGCTGGACCAGCTCGGCGACGGGTGCGGCACTGTCGATGATCTGCCCGGTCGGTGCCGTCGATCCTTCCTTGAACCCGTTGCGGACCCGGATCTCCACAGGATCGACGCCGACCGCGTCGGCAAGCTTGTCCATGATCGCCTCGATCGCGAACGCGGTCTGCACCGAGCCGAACCCGCGCATGGCGCCGCACGGCGGGTTGTTCGTGTAGGAGCCGTAGCAGTCGAGGTGGATGTTCGGGATCTCGTAGGGGCCGAGTCCCATCGTGCCCGCGTTGCCGACGACCGCAGGTGTGCTGGACGCGTAGGCGCCGCCGTCGAGATGGATCGTGACGCGCGCGTAGACCAGCTTCCCGTCGCGGTCGGCGCCGTACTCGTAGTGCATCGACGCCGGGTGGCGGTGCACGTGCCCGAAGAACGACTCCTCGCGGTTGTAGACCATCTTGACCGGCTTGCGGGTGTGCAGCGCGAGCAGGCAGCCGTGGACGTGCATGGACAGGTCCTCGCGACCGCCGAACGCGCCGCCGACGCCGGAGAGCCGGAGCCGGACCTGGTCCGGACCGAGCCCGAGGGCCGAGCAGACCTGGCGCTGGTCGGCGTGCAACCACTGGGTCGCCACGAAGAGGTCGACGCCGCCCACGTCGTCCGGTACGGCGAGCCCGGACTCCGGACCGAGGAACGCCTGGTCCTGCATCCCGACCTCGTAGTCGCCCGAGACCACGACCTCTGCGGTCGGGCTCGGGTCGCCGACGCGGATCTTCACATGGCGGACCAGGTTGCCGTCGGGATGCAGCCGCGGACTGTCCGGCAGCAGCGCCTTCTCCGCGTCCACGATCGGCTCGAGCACGTCGTACTCGACGACGATCTTCTTCATCGCCTGGCGGGCGGTCTCCGGATGGTCGGCGGCGACCAGCGCGATCGGCTCGCCCTGGTAGCGGACCACGTCGATCGCGAGCACCGGCTGGTCCTGGTGCTCGAGCCCGTAGTACTTGGCGCCGGGCACGTCGTCGTGGGTGAGTACGGCGAAGACGCCGGCCGTCTTCAGCGCCTCGGTGATGTCGACGCTCAGGATCCGCGCGGACGGATGCGGACTCCGCAAGGTGACGCCCCAGAGCATGTCGTCCATCCACAGGTCACTGGCGTAGGCGAAGTCCCCGGTGACCTTGAGCGTCCCGTCGGGCCGGAGCGGTGACTCGCCGACCCCGCCCGCAGTGCGCACCCGCGCCTTTTCCTCGGTGGTTGAGGAGGTTGCGCTAGCCACCTCGGTGGTTGAGGAGGTTGCGCTAGCAACCGTCTCGAAACCACTCGTCCCAGCACCCCGCATCATCGACCCACCGCCCCGCCCACCAACGACTCCGAAGCAGCACGCAGGTCGACCGCCAGCTGTTCCTCGTCGACGTCGACCATCTCGTCCCTCCGGACAATCGGCCGCCCCTGCACCAGCAGCAGTTCCAGCGGCGGAGGCGAACCCAGCACCAGCGCGGCGACCGGATCCGCGATGTTGGCGTGCGCATTGGTGTCGAGTCGCCACAGCGCGATGTCGGCCAGCTTCCCGGCCTCGAGCGAGCCGATCTGGTCGTCCCAGCCGAGCACCCGCGCGCCGCCCAGGGTGGCCAGCTCCAGGCCGTCGCGGACCGTGAGTGCCTGCGGCCCGCCGACGGCGCGGGCGAACAGCACCGAGTGCCTGAGCTCCTCGACGAGGGACGCCGCCTCGTTGGAGGCGGCACCGTCGACGCCCAGCCCAACCGGGACTCCCGCCGAACGCAGGTCGCGGGTGCGGCAGATGCCGGCTCCGAGCCGGGCGTTCGACGACGGACAGTGGGCGACGCCCGTCTGTGAGCCGGCCAACGCCTTGATGGCGCCGTCGTCGAAGTGGATCCCGTGGGCGAGCCAGACGTCGGGCCCGAGCCAGCCCAGGGACTCGACGTACTCAACGGGCGAGCAGCCGAACTTCTCCCGGCAGAAGTCGTCCTCGTCGACGGTCTCGGCAAGGTGCGTGTGCAGCCGGACCCCCTTGTCGCGAGCCAGGACGGCGGCCTGCTTCAACAGCTCGCCGGTCACCGAGAACGGCGAGCAGGGGGCAACCGCGATCCGCAGCATCGAGTCCGGCGACGGGTCGTGATGGCGGTCGATCGCCTCGGTGGTCGCCTCGAGGATGGCGTCGATCTCCTCGACGACGTGGTCCGGCGGGAGTCCGCCCTTGCTCTCGCCGAGGTCCATCGAGCCCCGCGTGGGCAGGAACCGCAGCCCGACCGTGCGAGCCGCCTCGATCTCGGCGGCCAGCAGATCGCCGCCGTTGGCAGGGAACACGTAGTGGTGGTCCATCGTGGTCGTGCAGCCGGTCCGGGCCAGCTGGACGAGCGCCCCGGTCGCGCCCGGTGCGTACCGAGTCTTCGTCGAGGCGGCCCCAGATCGGGTAGAGCGCGGTGAGCCACTCGAAGAGCGTGTGGTCGACGGCGAAGCCGCGGGTCAGCCACTGGTAGAGGTGATGGTGGGTGTTGACCAGCCCCGGCGTGGCCAGGCAGCCGGTGCCGTCGACGTACGTCGCATCGTCGAGCCGGGGCGCGCGGCCCTCGCCGACTGCCGTGATCCGGCTGCCGTCGACCACGACATGCCCAACGGCGTACTCGGCCCGGTCACCGTCCATGGTGACCACCGCGCAGCCGTCGATCACCAGGGTCATCGGGGATCTCCCGCTGATCGGACGAGATCCGTCCCGCGGCGAGATGGACCGCATCGATGATCTTCTCGTAGCCGGTGCACCGGCACAGGTTGCCGGCCAGCGCCTCACGGATCTCGGAGTCGTCGGGGTCGGGGTCGCGCGCCAGCAGGTCGTGGGTCGCGACCAGCAGGCCGGGCGTGCAGAAGCCGCACTGGACGGCGCCGGCGTCCACGAATGCCTGCTGCACCGGGTGCAGCTCCTTTCCGGTCGCGAGCCCTTCCACCGTGTCCACCTCGCGCCCGTCCGCCTGACCGGCCGCGACGAGACAGGCACAGCAGGTCACCCCGTCGAGATAGACCGTGCACGACCCGCACTCGCCCTGCTCGCAGGCGTTCTTCGAGCCGGGCAGGCCCATCCGCTCGCGCAGGACGTAGAGCAGGCTCTCGCCCTCCCACACGTCGTCGACCTGGCGGCGCTCGCCGTTGACGGTGATCGTGACCCTCATCGGTCGTCTCCTTGCTGGTATTCGGTCCAGGCCCAGACCAGGCAGCGCCGGGCCATCACCGAGAGCGAGTGCAGGCGGTACGCCGCCGTCCCGCGGACGTCGTCGATGGGCGATGCGGCGGCCGCGACCAGCCGTCCGAACTCGTCGGCCACCTCGGGCGGCACGTCGGCGCGAGCAGCCCAGTCCAGCTGCGTTCCGAGGAACGCCTCGGCCTCGACCGCGCGACGCGGGGTCGGGGCGGCCGACCCGATGCCGGTCCCCACCATCTGCCGCTCCGGGTGCAGGGCAAGTCCGAACGCCGCCACTGCGATCACCATGGCGTTCCTCGTGCCGATCTTGCTGAACTGCTGCGGCCCGGAGGCCGGCCTGATCCAGATCGCCGTGATCAGCTCGTCGGGAAGACCGACGTGGCGCTTGACCCCGGCGTAGAACTCGTTCGCGGGCACCCGGCGTACTCCTCGGGTCGAGGAGAGCTCGACCTCGGCGAACGCGGCAAGCAAGGCGGGGTGCGCGTCACCGGCGGGCGAGGCCGCTCCGAGGTTGCCGCCGACCGAGCCGCGGTTGCGGATCTGCGGCGACCCGACAGTGCGCGAGGCCACGGCCAGGCCGGGCAGCTCGCGGCCGAGCTCGTTGATCACGCGGGTGTAGGAGACGGCTGCCCCGAGCCGGATCTCGCCGTTCACGCGCTCCCAGGTCGCGAGCTCCGGCACCCTGGTCAGGTCGAGGAGCTGTTCGGGCCGGTGGCGGTCGAAGTTCAGCTCGACCATCACGTCGGTGCCGCCCATGATCGGCACGGAACCGGGGTGCTCAGCCCTGGCGGCGAGCGCATCGGACAGTGACGTGGGGGAGAGGAACTCCATCACGCGTCGTCCCGTTCCACGGTGACCTCGATCAGCCCGTAGGGGCGGTCCGTCACGTGGAAGACCTCGCCCGGGTTGTCCAGCCCGAACGGCGCCAGGTCGGCCGCGACGTGGTGGATGTTGGGGGCGACCAGCTCGATGGACGTCACGTGGGCTCTGCTTCGAGCACACCGCTGCCCATCTCCCACAGCGACTGCTGGAGCGCCAGCGAGTGCACGTTGGCGAAGCGCTCCAGCAGGGCGGCCCGGATCGCGGCCCGGGCCTTCGCCCAGTCGAGGCCGTCGAGGGCGTCGTCTGCGTAGGTCCAGCGGGCGGTGAGCGCGGTCGCGAGGACCCGGTCGTGGGTCTCGGGCAGGGTCGTGTACTCGTCGACCAGGAAGCCGGCGAACTCGGATCCCGTCGACTTCAGGATCACCAGGTCCTTGAGCCCGCTGACCACCTGGCTGCCGGTCGCGTCGACCACGACCTCGGTGGTGCGCACCTCCTGACCGGCCTTCGTGAACGCATGGTCGTGGCCCTCGGCGTCCACGGGGATCCGTTCCCACGCGTACTCCTCGATCCGCACGTCCGCGCCCGTGACCGGCTCGACGTCGTCGACGAAGTGCCGGGCCAGGGCCAGTCCGAACTCCTCGATCTCGCCGACGCCGACCGACTTGGCGAAGGCGAACACGGTGTTCTTCTGGGTGTCGGTGGGCAACACGTTGGCCTGGTCGCCGTCGAGGTGCGCCGCGCGGAAGTCGCCCGTCAGCGAGCTGGACACGTTGAGGTCGCGGACGGTGTGCCGCTCGGAGTCGCGGTTGATCCGGAACAGCCGGGTCTCCGCCTTTCCGTAGCGGTTGGCCCCGAGAACGATGGCCATGTCAGCTCCCTCGGTAGGTGGAGTAGCCGAACGGGCTCAGGAGCAGCGGCACATGGAAGTGTGCGTCCCCGTCGATCACGAACGCGATCACCACCTCGGGGAAGAACGGGCTGTGGGCTCCGGTGTCGAAGCGCAGGCGGTACGTCGCGGGGTCGAGCCGCTCGGGACCGAGCTGGCCGATCCGGCCGTCCGCGTCGGTCGTGCCGGTCGCCACCACACCGTCCTCGCTCTCGAGACTGACTGCGACCCCGGCCGCCGGCCGGCCGGCAGCGGTGTCCAGCACGTGCGTGGTCACCTGGCTCACTCTTTCACCACCTGGTCGAGCCGGAGCAGGGCGATGTCGCGGAGGGCGGTCACGGTCTCTTCGCGCTCGGTGGCGGGGTCGTTGTCGAGCCGCCGGTCGAGCTCGGACAGGATCTCGGTGCTGCTGCGCCCGGCTGCCCGGATCAGGAACACGTGTCCGAACCGGTCCTCGTACGTCGCGTTCCCGGCCCGCAGCCGCTGCTCGTCGGAGGCCTCCACGCCGGCCTGCTCGGCGCGGGAGAAGCTCGCCTCGCTGTCGGCTCCCTCCCGTCGTTCGCCGATCCGCGGGTGCCGCGCCAGTGCGGACGAGAGTTCGTCGTCGGACAGCTCGAGGGCGCTCTCGTGGGCCTGCTTCCGGAGTGCGTCGAGGTCGGCGTACGGCCGGGCGGCGACGACCTCGTCCACCCATCTGGGCACGCCGAGGCAGCCGTTCACGAGCGTCCTGGCGTCGTCGGCGCTGAGGACGTTGAATTCGGCGACCTCCACGCCGGCCACCCTAGTACCGCGGGGCTTGTGCGTGGCTCCGGTGGCGGGAGGGCGCCGAGGGTGGTCGGCCGGGAAGTCCGCCAGGGGTGCTGGTCACCTCCGCACGCCAACCCCGCTCCCGACGCGCCGCCCGGATCGTCGACCGCCGATCACGGCCAAGGCGACGGGAAAGGGGGTGGACACAACAGTGTCTCCGCGCTAGACAGGGCCGACACCGGTCGATTCTCGAGGAGCCCCGATGAGCCGTCGCCTCGCCGTCCCCGCCGCCCTGCTCGCGCTCGGCGCACCGTCGTTGCTCGCCATCGGTGGCAGTCCGGGTGCCGGGGCCGCGGCGGTCTGCACGCCGGACGAGACACCGACGTACGCCGGGGAGATCCCCACCGGCCGTGAGGTGCTGGGCTTCGACATCGGCAGCCAGGAGGCCACAGCCGCGCAGCTGAACGCCTACGTGGCCGCAGTCGACGCGGCCTCGGACGAGGTCAGCACGGGCACCTTCGGGACCAGCGTCCAGGGCCGACCGCTGACCTACGCCGTCGTGGGCGATCCGGCGGACGTCACCGCCGCCCAGCGCGCCGCGCGCGTGCTCCGCAACCCCAATACCTCACGCGCGCGGGCGGCCGAGGTTGCCGCCGCCGCGCCCGCCATCGTGTGGATGGCCAGCAACGTGCACGGCGACGAGGAGAGCGGCGGCGACGCCGCGCTGCAGATGCTCTACGACCTCACCGACCGGACAGACTGCGCGGCGACGGTGATCCGCGACCACACAGTGACGGTCATCATCCCCAGTCAGAACCCCGACGGCCGCCAGCTCGACCAGCGCCGGAACGCCTACGGCTTCGACCTCAACCGCGACTGGTTCGCCCGCACCCAGGCTGAGACCGACGGCAAGCTCTCGTTGCTGCTGCGCTACCCGCCGATCCTGCTCAGCGACAACCACGAGATGAGCCGGACCGGCTTCTTCTTCCCGCCGAACGCCGACCCGATCCACCACGAGGTCGCCGACCGGTCCATCTCCTGGATCAACGACTTCTACGGCGGCGCGATGGCCGCGGCGTTCGACCGTCGGGGCTGGCCGCACTTCAGCTACGACATCTACGACCTGCTCTACATGGGGTACGGCGACTCCGTCCCCACCACCGCTCTCAACAGCGCCGCCATGACCTACGAGAAGGGTCGCGACGCGCCCATGCGCCGAGCGCAGCGAGCAGCAGTTCGTCGCCACGTGGGCGTCGATGTACGCCCTGGCCGACAGCAAGAGCGCCGTGCTGCGTGGCTGGGCCGCGAACTACCGCCAGGCCCGTGCCCAGGGGCGCGCCGGCAGGCTCGAGCCCAACCAGGTCTTCCAGGAGGGCAACACCGTCGAGCAGGAGGTGCCCGACGAGACGGTCCGCAGCTACTTCATTCGCTCGACGGACGGGAAGCGGCGCGAGGCGCGCGCTCTGGTCCGCCGGCTCCAGCGCATGGAAGTCGAGGTACGCCGCCTCACCCGGCCGCTCGTCGTCCCCGACTACCGACCGTACGGCGACGGCCCGCGGCGGGTCGTGCTGCCGGCCGGCACCTGGTACGTGCCCATGGCCCAGGCCCAGAAGCACTGGGTCCAGGCCATGCTCGGCGAGGACTCCTACGTGCCGTTCCCCTACTTCTACGACGTGACCTCGTGGAGCGGCCCGCTGCTGTTCAACGTGCCGGCCGGGCGGTCGGGCGCCGTGCTCAGGCCCGCCTCGCGGCCGGCGCGTCTGGTCTCCGCGCCGGCTGCGCCCTAGTTGCCCGGCTCGACCCCGGCGGTCGGGCTGTGGCTGACCGACGACAGCACCTCGGCCTACGAGTCGGAAGGCTGGCTGCGCTGGCTGTTCGAGGTCAAGTGGCGCCTGCCGTACCGCTCGGTCACCACGCCAGGTATCACCGAAGGCGCGCTGGCGCCGCTCGACGTGCTGGTCGTGCCCAACGGCAACGCTCAGGCGACGTACGACGCCCTCGGGCCCGACGGCCGGCGGACCCTGCGCGAGTGGGTCGGTGCCGGTGGCCGGGTCGTCTCGATGCGGGGCGGCACGCAGCTCGCGGCCCTGCTTCAGCTGACCACGGCGAAGCTGAGCAACCCGACCTCCGACGTGCCGGGGTCGCTGCTCCGGGTGCGCACCCACCCCTCGACGCTGACCCGCGGGGTGGGCGGCCAGGCCTGGAACTACTACGAGTACGACCAGGTCATGCGGCTGGCCCGCCCGTCCGCGGCGGCGGTGTTCTACCCCTCCGGCCCACGGTTCTTCGTCTCCGGCTTCGAGCGCGGCGCCGACGAGCTGCGCGGCACGACGGCGGTCGTCGCCGAGCGGTACGCCGACGGGCGCGTCGTGCTCTTCGCAGGTGACCCCAACTTCCGCGCCTTCAC
The DNA here is from genome assembly GCA_963719255.1 of uncultured Actinomycetota bacterium. Lineage (GTDB taxonomy): Bacteria > Actinomycetota > Actinomycetes > Propionibacteriales > Nocardioidaceae > Nocardioides. The sequence goes on from CAVRBN010000070.1 coordinate 127,923, forward strand.
CGACGGGACCCAGCGGATCCTGTGGAACGCGATCCTCGGTGGCGACCCGGCCCCCGACGGCCTGGACGCCGCGACCGCCCCGGCCGCGACAGCCCGGGCAGCGGCCGCGGCCCGCGGCGTACACCAGCTGGGTGACGACGCGACCGTGACCGTGACGGCCGCGAGGCGGGCGAGCGTGCTGGCCGCCGTACGCGCGAGTGGGTGGACGCCGTGGGTCGACCGGCTTGGCGGCGGCCTGGTCCGCATCTCCTGGCGCGTCCCCGACTCCGACGGGCTCGCCGAGCTCGGCCGGCTGCTCGACCGGATCGGCGACGGACCGGGCGTGCTGTCAGCGCGCGTCCCCTAACGCGAGGCACGTCACGCGCGGCCCGGTCGTTGCAAAAGCCGCTGGTCAGGGCAACATTCCTGGTCGCCTGAGTTAGCTCGCGGCGCTGGTCGATGTCGCCCCGACGACGGTGACCCGGATCGAGTCCGGCGCGGTGAGTCGTCCGACCCCGGGCGATCGCGGCCGCGAGACTGGCGCTCGACCCGACGCTCGACATCGTGGTGACGACGGCGATCGAGGCGTGGCTGCAGCGGTGGGAGCGCATCGGACCTGATCGATGCCTCTGGCCGGGTGATGCCTGGCAACGAGGCGGACCTGCTGTTCCATGCCGGACGTGCTGCGCGGCTGACGCGTCGCCCCGGCGCCGTGGACTTCAATGCCGGGCCGATTGCGTACGACGTCGCCGAGGCATTCCGTGGGGCAGGCGTCGACTACGCGCTGACGGGTGACGCCGGCGCGAACCTCTACCGCTCCAGCGCTGGCGAAGCCTGGCCGGTGCTCTACGTCGAGGACGTCGGTCGCGGGGTCGAGGCGGCCGGCCTGCACGTCGAAGGAGCCAGGCTCGTTCGGGATGCGGGTCACGCTGATCCCGTTCGACGGCGTGAGTGAGCTCGGCCGGACCGAGATCGACGGTGTCACGGTCGCGGCGCGCGATCAGGTGATCCTCGACGCCTACGGCGGCATCGACCGGATGGCTGTGCAGGCCGACATCCTGGTGGGGCGACCCCGTCCACGCACGGGGCACCAAAGGCACGGAAGGAACCACAGCGGGTTTGCCTGAACCGCAACCCGAACTCCCGGATGCTGAGTCTTGCAAATTTGTTGTTTCAGGCGCTTCAGACAACCAACTCGCAGAGAATCAAGCTCTTCAGCCCGGAAAAGATCGACCT
>CAVRBN010000071.1:0-155020 GCA_963719255.1 uncultured Actinomycetota bacterium
TAACGAGCGACACCCATTCCTGCCAGTCGTAACGGCGCTCAGCACTCAAGCACCAAGCCACGACATCGCCTGCCGGTGCAGCAGCACGGACGGCCTTGATCGCACAGCCGGCTTGACCTCGCCACGCACCCAGGCGCGGGCATGCGGCACGTTGCGGACGACGGCTGGATGAGCGTTCTACGGTCGCGGGGTGAGTGACTCGATCTACCGCGACAATGCCGAGGTCTACGCGACGTTCGCCGAGACCAGCCTTCCTAACGCGCTCTACGACCGCCCGGCAATGCTGGGCTTAGCCGGGAATCTCAACGGCAGGCGGGTCCTCGAACTCGGTTGCGCAGCAGGTGGATTGACTGGACATCTCATCGAACGCGGAGCAGAGGTGCTGGCGCTCGACCGCGAGCCGGCACTCGTCGAGCGTGCGAGGCGACGGTTCGGCGACCAGGCGAGGTTCGAAGTCGCCGATCTTGAGGAACCGCTTGTCATGGTGCCGTCGGCGAGCACGGACATCGTGCTGGCGTCGCTGGTTCTGCACTACCTCCCAGATTGGGAGCCGCTCTTTCTGGATCTCTTCCGCGTTCTACTGCCAGGCGGCGTGCTCGTGTTCTCGATCCACCACCCGATCACGGGTTGGGCGCTCTCCGATCACGCCGACTATCACCGGACAGAACTGATCCACGGCAGTGGAACTGGGATGGGACGGCCGTAACTGCTGGGATGTATCGGCGGCCCTTGAGCGCGGTCTTCGGACCCCTTCGGGATGCTGGCTTTCTCATCGATTCCGTGGAGGAACCACTACCGAAGCAAGCAACCGACGGCGACGAACGGGTCCGACACGTGCTCGCCACCAAGCCTGTCTTCCTCTTCGTCCGCGGCATCCGCGGAGTCGATTGAAGCCCGGAGGGGCCAGCGAGATCCGCACTGAGTGTCGCACGTACCCATCTGCGTGGTCATGCCGACGAGTCTGGGTGGACGGCGCAAGACCCAATCGGCCTATCTGCGTCGGTGGAAGCGCCAGTCGCCGTGGCCGTGTCGGCGGAGGTCGAAGCGGGTGTCGTGGGCTCGTCGGTGGTGATGGCCGCAGAGCGGGAGGGCGCTGGCCAGGTCGGTCCTGCCGCCTTGGGACCAGGGGTGGAGGTGGTGGATCTCGGTCCACGCGAACGGCCGGTCGCAGGTGCCGATCGCACACGAGTCGTGGGTCAACGCCAACGCCTTGCGTTGGGCGGCCGAGTGCAGCCGCCGGGCCCGGCCCAGGTCCAGCGGCTGGGACTGACCACCCAGGACGGCGGGGATGATCCCGGCGTTGCACGCCAGCCGTCGCGCATCGCGCGCCGAGATCCGGACGCCGGTGTCCAACCCGGCGGCACCGATCCCGGACACCAGCCGGTCGAGCCCGATGGTCACCAGCACCCCGGCCGCGTTGCCGGCGCCGAACCCACCGGTGGGCAGGTGCTCGATCAGCTCGACCAACCCCATCCCGAGCCGTTCGGACCAGTTCGGGGTGCTGATCAGCGTCGGATCGGTGACCAGACCCCCCTCGGGTCTGCCGGGTCGGGTGGTGTGGTGGCGGGGGGCGGTCAGCCGGTCCAGCGCCGCCTTCAACAGGGTGCCGTGCAGCTCGGGGATCACGAACCGGCCGGTGTAGGTGCCGTCGCCGTTGTCGGACAGGGTGCACCAGGTCTCGGCCTCGGCCCGATCGGCCTCCGCGTTCAGCTGGTCCGACTCGTGCCGGTCCGCCAACTCGACCGAGACCGACTCGAACATCCGCCGCGCCGCCTGGCGTAGTCGTTTCGCGTTCATCGGCCGACCCGTCCGGGAACCCACCCCGGTGGCCTTCGCCACCAACTCCGCCTCCGCGGCCGCGAGCTGCTCGCCGGTCACCCCCGCCGGTGCCCGCTCGGCCGCCCGCACGATCACCCGGACCTGCTCGACCCGCAACAACCCGGCCGCGAACGCCTCCCGGGTCGCCGGATAGCTCTCCTGCAACCGCCTCGCCAGCCACAACCCGCCCGAGGCGACCTCGCGGGGATCCGCGGTCAACCGCATCAGCCACGCCGTCGTATCGGTGTCCGCGGTCTCCTCGGCCACCCGCCGCACATCCGCCTCGGCCGCCAACGCCAACCGCCACGCCGCGACCTGGGACTCCAACGCCGACAACTCCGCGATCGCCTCCCCCAACTCGTGCACAGACAGCGCACCCGCCGGGACCGACAACCCCTCACCCACCGCCCGACGGGCCTGCGCGACACACGCCCCGGCCCGTCCTGGGGCTCGAAGCTGGGCGATCGATATGTGCCAATTCTACTCGAACGGGTGTTCGATTACAACGCACCATCGGCCTGTGGACTGGCCGTCGCGGGATGGTCTGCCCAAGCGTGCGGTCGGCGCCAGCCTCATCCACTAGGGCGATCATGAGGCTCGTGGAGCGGCGCGTCCGGTGTGAAGGAATCGTGCGCCGCCGGTGGCGCTGTGGCCCAGGAATTCGACGGCGGATGTGGCACACCGGACGCGTCGGTGAGCACGAAGACATCGCCACCGGCCGGTCGGAGTTCGTGCCGCTCCGGGTTGCTCGGTACGCCGGCTCTTTCTGCCATGGTAAGCGCTTCGTTGCGTGAGGCGGACGTGAGCCATAACCGACCCGCCTCGTCGAGCGTCACGATCGTGGACGGCTGGACGGGTCTGGTAGCGGCCCAGATACCGCTGGTGCTCGGCCACCCGGGCACTGCCGTCGGGGGCGGACAGGGTGGGAGCGGGCGGGATCGCGGCCAAGTCGCCGAGCATGGGGTCGATGAGTTCTTCTATGAGCGGCCCGCCGGCCTGACCGTTGGTCAGCACCGCGATCGCCACGCCCGACTCAGGGCGGCGCAGGGCCCGGGCGTACGGCATCCCCCGCAGCACCTCAACCAACCGGCCGAGCACCCCGTAGCCGGCGCTGCAATACGCGAACAGCTCCAGGGGCGCGAGTGCTGCGGTGCGCCGGCAACAAGATCTTCGACGAACCGTTGCAGCGCATCCTCGTCGGATGTGGTCGCCGCCCACAAGTCACCCTCGAACCCACCAGTGTGCGTCAACAGATGGCGGACAGTGACATCAGCGCTGGCGCGGTCGTCGTCGGTTCGGAAGCCTGGCAGGAAAACCCGCACCGGAACGTCCAACTCGACAAGGCCCTCATCCACGAGCTGCATCACCAACGTTGCAGTCCACACCTTGGAGATCGACTGGATCATGAACAACGCACCTGGTGTCGCCTCGACCCCCGTGCCCAGGTGCACCACACCGGCCGTGGCCTCAGTCGCCTGCCCATCGACGAGCACCGCGACGGACGCCCCAGGCACCTCGTGCGCTGTCATCAAGCGTGGCAACTCCGCGTTCAGCCGCCGGCGAACTTCCTCGATCCGACCCATCCCAGCCTCCACGAGCTCCGATCAATCATCCCAGAGGTTCGAAGGCTCCTCGATCCACTTGGCAAGGGCGCTGCGGTCCCCCATACGGCCGCGTGCGCGGGCAGACACGCCGCCGCCCCGGAACTCCCCGTCAGTTCGTACCGTCCTATCCAGCATGGAACCGGATCGAGCGCTGTCGCGTGATAAGGGTGTGGAGACGGACGAAGTCGCCGCCCTGTATGCGCGGGCTTGCCCCGCGCTGGTGGGCCTGCTCACGGCAATCGGCGGGAACCGGGCCGACGCCGAGGAGGTCGCCCAGGACGCCTTCGTCCGGTTGCTCGAGCACTGGGGCAAGGTCCGCGACTACGCCGACCCCGAGGCGTGGCTGCGCACGGTCGCGGTGCGGGTGCTCGTGTCGCGCCACCGTCGACGCCAGGTGGCGGCCCGCGGGCTGGCCGTGCTCGGCCGACGCGCCGCACCTGCACTGCACGCGGCCGGGCCGGGGCGCGACATGGAACTGGAGGAGGCTCTCGCTGGCCTGCCCGTCGACCGTCGCGCGGTCTTGGTGCTGCACCACCTGTACGACCTCCCGGTCGCCGAGGTCGCCGAGCTGCTCCACGTCCCCACTGGCACGGTGAAGTCGAGGCTGTCGCGCGCTCGCGCGGCCCTCGCTCCGTTGCTGGCCGACGAGAAACGGAGCACCACATGAACGATTTCGGGGATCGCCTGCGCAGGCACGTCCACGACCTGACACCGGAGCAGTCGGCGCCGTTCCGAGAGGTCCTGACGCGACGTGACCAGCGTCGCCGGCGTCGCCGGGCACTCGCAGCTGGCGGTACGGCGATGGTCGTGGTCGCCGCAATCGCGATCGGCAGCCAACTGCTCGGACCGGCCGACCCCACGGACGCACGGTGGCCCCTCCACGAGTAGTCCCTCGTCTAGTCCCCGTCGACCGAGACCCGGCGGGCGGAACCGACGTACGAGTGGAGCAAACAGCCCTCGCCGGTGGTGCTCCGACTTGCCGGCCGCGACCTCGAGCTGAAGCCGTGGTCCTACTGCTGGAACGGGCCACCCAACCGGAAAGGGATCTCGCCCGGCATCTGCGTCGACGGCTACGCGCAGGACAAAGGACCTGGAGAGTGTCGGGAGCCCCGCTTCCGTGGACTTCTGGTTCGGCGTCGAGGACTGGGGCTTCGAGGCCACGTTCACCGAGCTCGGCGTCGACTGCCCACGGCAGCACACCGTGCAGGCGATGCGCACCGGCGACCAGATGTTCCGGCTTGAACCTGCCGGTGTGGCCGGCCGCTACCGCGTCGATTTGTTTGGTCGCGGCCGCCACGGCAGCGTGAGCACCAGCTTCCTGTGGACCACCCCGACCGACGGGCCGCTAGACCAGCCCACCGCCGACATCGCGCTCATCTCCGGGGACGGCGACGAGCTCTGGGCCTACCAACTCGAGGTCGGCGTCCAGGACCTGGCCTTCCAACCGCGGGAGGCTGACGTCGAGGTCACCGTCACCGCAGCCAATGGGCGCTCGATGATCCTCGACGCCGAGCTTGACGACGACGGCAAGTGCTACGCCGAGGGCTCCCTGTTCTTCCGTGGCGAGCAGGGTCCAGCACAACAGGCAGCCCAGCTGGGCCGGCCACCGTTCACCTACAAGGTGCTGCTCACCCTGGATGGAAAGCGCTACCTCGGCACGGCGGTCTGGCCGCGAGACGAGAAGCCGGACGAGGCGCCCAACACCGTGCTGACCTTCGACCCACCGCTCCCGGCCTACACCGCCGAGTGATCCTGCGCCGGATTCCGGGTGACCCGCATCGGTGGCCCCCGCCCCCTTGATCGTCACGACATCAGCGCAGCGGTGCAGTCCCGCTCGAAGCGGGCGCCCAGGCGCTCCCATCGCTCGACGGCGTCGGCCAGAGCAGTGCGGTCGCCCAAGCGGCCGCGGGCGCGGGCCAGACACGCCGCCGCCCAGTCGTTCTCGGCGGCGAACGGCTCGGCGAGAGCGATCCGCTCGGCGGCATCGGGCAGGTCGGCGACGACGGCCAACTCTGCGCCCGCGGCGCGTGCGTACGCGGCCCACCAGGGCTCGGGGAACGTCTCAAACGCCCGCTCGACCAGCGTCCTGACGTTGCTCGCGTCGTGCTGGACGGCCACCCGCGCGTCAACGAAGGCCAGACATGCCGCGAGGTCGGGCGACTGCGTCGCGTCCTCGCACCGGGCGACGGTCAGCGCCCGTGACCGCCAGCGCGCGTACCCGGCGTCGCCGCGCAGGCCGTGGACCATCGCGAGCGTGGCGATGGCCGAGGACATCCACGGCATCGGCGGCGCGCCGTCTCGCTGCCAGCCGTCCCAGAGCGCCTCGCCGTGCTCGATCGCCTCGTCGAACCGGCCGGTGAGGGCAAGCACCCGCACCAGGCGGGGCGCCCAGATGTAGGGATGGCTGCCGATCGGGTCGTCGCTGCGAGCGCGTCGAGCGATGGCCTCCGCCGCCGGCAGGTCGCCGGCGGCGATCGCGGCGGTGGACGCGGCGTGGAAGGCGTCGGTGATCTCGGCGGCCGCGGACGGGTCGTGGCGCGGCAGGTCGGCGGCCAGCCGCAGTCGCTCGCTGCCCAGCCGGTGCGCCTCGCGCAGTCCGCCCGCCTGGGCGACGGCACCGGCCGAGCGCGTCGAGAGCGCCGAGCAGCAGGACGGGATCGCCGAGCCCGACGCGCTGCGGCGACGGCCGTCCGGGACAGCTCCAGATCGGCGATCGAGCCGGCTCCCTCGTGCCACGCCGACGCCGTCGCGAGGAGGGCGGTCAGGCGCTTGTCCGCCGGGTCAGCGGTTGCGGCTGCCTGGGCCAGCAGCGTCGTACGGCGTTGCGCCGGACAGCCACTCGGACGTCCAGCTCGTAGCGCACCGCCACCGTGACGGCCTGGGCCCGCAGCTCGGCGGCATCCGAGCGGGCGACGGCCTCGAGCATCAGGTCGACGGCCGCGCGGTTGTCGGCCACGGCCAGCGCGACGTCAGCCGCGTCCCGCAGGTCCTGCACCGCCTGCTCGACGGTCGGGCGCGCGCGCGGCCGCGTCCCGGTAGTAGCCGCGCGCGTCGAGGAACTGTCCGCGGGCGAAGGTCAGGTGCGCCAGCGGTCCGGACGAAATCGTGCTCACGCCGCCGGTCGGCCACCGCCCGCAGGTCGTCGGCGATCTCGTCGAACACCGGCTGCCAATCTCCGTCGAGGCGACGCTCGAGATCCGTCGCGGCGTCGAGCGCCCAGGCGCGATGCAGCTCGCCGACCACGTCCTGCTCCCCCAGCGCCGCCAACTGCGACGCGCCGAACGCGCGGATCGTGTCGAGCATCCGCCACCGCACGGCCCCGTGCCGCCCGACGAGGCTCTTGTCGACGAGCCGGCCAAGCACGTCGGCCACCTCGGCGCGGGTCAGGTCCGGGCTCATCGCGGCGGCGGCGGCGAGGTCGAACGCGCCGACGAACGCCGCCAGCCGGCGGAACATCGCCCGTTCGTCGTCGTCGAGCCGGTCGTAGCTCCAGCCGATGACGGCCCGCAGCGAGTGGTGCCGCTCGTGCCCGCCGCGTCCGCCCGCGAGCAGCCGCAGCTGGTCGTCCAGGCCGGCGAGCAGGCCGTCGGCGCCGAGCGAGGCTGCGCGGGCGGCGGCCAGCTCGATCGCCAGCGGCATCCCGTCCAGCCGCGAGCAGAGCTCGGCGACCGTCGCCGGGTCGGCGGCGAAGTCCGGGTCGGCGGCCCGCGCCCGGTCGAGGAACAGCTGCTCGGCCTCTTCGGCCACGTCCAGCGGCTGCAGGTGCACGAGCCGCTCGCCCGTGACGCCCAGCCGCTGGCGGCTCGTGGCGAGCAGGGTGGCGTGCGGGCACTCGGCGAGCACCCGCTCGACCAGCGCGCTGACGTCATCGATGACGTGCTCGCAGTTGTCCAGCACGAGCAACGGCCGGCCAACCCGAAGTCTCTCGAACACGCCGGCCTCGACAGATCGGGCCGGGCCCTCCGTCGCGTCCAGCGCGTCGGCGACCGCCCGGAGGACCGAGCCGGCGCGGACCGGCACCAGGTCGACGAACGCTCCACCGGCGGGAAATCGCGACTCGGCGCCGTCGGCGACCATCGCGACCAGCCGGGTCTTGCCAACCCCGCCGGGACCCACCACGGTGACCAGACGAGACTCGTCCAGCGCGGCCAGGATCGCGGCCCGATCGGTGGATCGCCCGACGAACGTCGTCATGCTGGCCGGCAGGCCGACGAAGTGGCCCAGTCCGGGCCCGGTCGGCGATCGCCGCGAGGGCCTGCCGGTCCGACGCATCCAGCTTGCGCAGCAGCGCGGACACGTGACTCTCGACCGTGCGCACCGAGATGTGCAGCTGCCGGGCGATCTGAGCGTTCGACAGGTGCGCGCCGAGCGCCGCCAGCACCTCCGCCTCGCGCGAGGAGACATCGGCCAGATCCATGACAACAGCATGGCCGAAGTCCGTGGCCACTCCGTAGTGGATCAGTGGCCGACCCCGATGCCACCGCCGTCGCCACGGCCGAGGGTGAGGTACAACACATCCCGCAACCAGAAGGAGGCTCTCCATGAGCACCGTCGTTTTCGACACCAGCATGTCCTTGGACGGCTACATGACCGCAGCCGGCCGCACGCCGGAGGAACCAATGGGGCAAGGCGGGCTGCAACTGGTCGAGTGGACCAGCGACCGCGACTACCTCGAGCGGAACGTCGCGAGCCTCGGCGCCGTGATCGCGGGCCGGGTCACGTACGACACCTCCCTGCCGTGGTGGGGGCCGGACGGGCCAAGCGGTTCGGCGCGCCGGCCGGTGTTCGTCGTGACGCACGACGCGCCCGACGACAGCCCGGAAGGCGGCGTCTACCAGTTCGTCACCGACGGCATCGAGAGCGCGCTGCGGCAGGCCCGCGAGGCGGCCGGTGACAAGATCGTGACCGTGATGGGTGGCGCCGACCTCGGCCGGCAGTACCTGGCCGCCGGCCTGGTCGACGAGATCTCGATCCACCTGGTGCCAGTGCTGTTCGGGAGTGGTACGCCGATGTTCCAGCCGCTCGACCTGGGGCACGTGCAGCTCGAGCTCGTCGAGACCGTCGACTCTCCACTGGCCACTCACCTGCGCTACCGCATCGTCAAGGAAGGCTGAATCAGATGGACGACCTCGACGCGCACGCCCGCGCGCTCATCGACGCCAACCTGTACGTCGCGCTCGGCACGGCCGACGCCGACGGCACCCCTTGGGTGTCGCCCGTGTACTTCGCGACAGCCGACTACGCCGAGTTCTACTGGACGTCGGCCGACGATGCGGCGCACTCACGCAACATCGCCCGACGTCCGCAGGTGAGCATGGTGATCTTCGACTCCCAGGTTCCCACCTACCACGGCCGCGCGGTGTACCTCTCGGCCACGGCCACCGAACTGGCCGGCCGCGACCTCGACCGTGGCCTGGGCATCTATCCGGGACCGGCGAGCCGGGGCGCGACTGCTGTCGAGCTCGCCGACGTCACCGCGCCGTCCCGCTACCGCCTGTATCGGGCGACCGTCACCGAGGCGTTCGTGCTGTGCCCGCGCGAGCCTCGGCAGGCGTGCCCGCTGCACGACATCGCGGCCGATCACCGCACGCCGGTCGCTCCGTGGCGGCACGCGCCGCTGAGAGCCACCGACGGAACGAGTTAGGGCGATCCGTGCCGCTGGTAGTGCACGCCCAGGGCGCCGTCGGGCAGGGTTGTCGACGACACCAGGTCCCAGGCGCCGGACACGCCGTCCGGCAGCAGGCGCAGCCCGCCGCCGAGAAGCACGGGTATGACGGCCAGCCGCAGGTCGTCTACCAGGTCGGCGGCCAGCAGGGACTGGATCAGCGTTGCGCTGTTGAGCACCAGGATGTCGCGCCCCGGCTCGGCTCTCAGCGTGGCGACTGCCTCGCCGGCGTCTCTGAAGACCCGGGTGTTCTCCCAGGTCGCCTCCGACTCCGGGAGAGTCGTCGACACGACGCCCTTCTCGACCGAGCACAACCAGCGGCCGAGGTCGCGGGTGCGCGGATCGGTCGCCGGGTCCTCGGTGATCCCCGGCCACACGCTGTGGAACCCGACGTAGTTGTTGCGTCCCATCAGGGCGGTGCTGCAACCGCGCCAGATGCCCTCGAAGTACTCGCCCGTTGCCGGCCGCATCGCGTGCTCGTGGAGCCAGGTGTCGTGCTCGGGACCGCCGGGTCCACTGGAGTATCCGTCGATGGAGAGGCTGCACTGGACCATCACTCGTCGTTCGCCCATGACCCGATCAGACCGGCTCAGTCCTCGGGAGTCAACGCCGGCAGGCCAGGAATCCGCTCGGCCTGCGAGTCTTCGACCCACCGTCCTGACGGCCACTGTCCGCCCCGTCCCCTAGGCTCACCGACCATGGCCAGCCCACGACTGGAGACGTCGCTCGAGTCGCCGGCACCCGTCCGCCAGATCGCCAACGCGATCGCCGGCTGGGTCGACCGGCTCGGCCCGGTGTGGGTCGAGGGCCAGATCGCCCAGCTCAACCGGCGCCAGGGCATGAACACCGTGTTCCTGACGCTGCGCGACACCGTCGCCGACATCTCCATCTCGGTGACCTGTTCGCGCACGACGTTCGACTCGCTCAATCCACCCGTGGTCGAGGGGGCGAGCGTCGTGATCCAGGCCAAGCCGTCGTTCTACGCCAACCGCGGGACCCTCTCCCTCTTCGCGCGCGAGATCCGGATGGTCGGCCTCGGGGAGCTGCTGGCCCGGCTGGAGCGACGACGTCAGCTCCTCGCCGCCGAGGGACTGTTCGCCGCCGAGCTGAAACGGGCACTGCCGTTCCTCCCGTCGCGGGTCGGGCTGGTGACCGCACCCGGCTCGGCCGCCGAGCGCGACGTACTCGACAACGCGAGGCGCCGATGGCCGTCGGTCGCGTTCGAGGTGCGGTACGCCGCGATGCAGGGCCCGCGAGCCGCCACCGAGGTGATCGAGGCCCTCGAGCGGCTCGACCGCGACCCGTCGGTGGACGTGATCGTGATCGCGCGGGGCGGCGGCTCGGTCGAGGACCTGCTCCCCTTCTCCGACGAGGCGCTGATCCGGGCGGTGCACCGCGCGCGCACCCCCGTCGTGTCGGCGATCGGGCACGAGCCGGACACTCCGCTGCTCGACCTCGTCGCCGACTGGCGTGCCTCGACACCCACGGACGCCGCCAAGCGGATCGTGCCCGACATGGCCGAGGAGACCGCCGGCGTGACGGCCATGCGGGACCGTGGCCGGGCTGCGATCGGCCGCTATCTCGACAGGGAGCAGGCCGGCCTCGACTCGATGCGGTCGCGCCCGGTGATGGCCGACCCGCGCACGCTCCTCGACGAACGTGCCGTCGAGGTCGGCCTGCTGGTCGAGCGCGCGCGCCGGACGGTCGGGCACCGCCTCGACCGCGCCGCCGACGACATCGGCCACCAGCTTGCCCGAGCCCGGTCGCTGTCACCGCTCGCGACGCTCGAGCGGGGCTACGCCGTGCTCCAGGACGACGCCGGCCGGGTCATCACCTCGGTCGTGGGCGTCGACGCCGGTCTGGCAGTGTCGGTGCGCGTGGCCGACGGCCGGATCCACGCCACCACGACCACCACCGAACTCATCGACAACGAGGACTCGCATGCCTGAGACACCGGCCCCCGAAACACCGAGCTACGAAGACGCCCGGGAGGAGCTGATCGAGGTCGTCCGCCGGCTCGAGCAGGGCGGCACCTCGCTCGAGGAGTCGCTCGCCCTGTGGGAACGCGGCGAGAAGCTGGCCAAGGTGTGCCAGGACTGGCTCGACGGCGCCCGCAAACGCCTCGACGCCGCCATCGACGGGAGTCAGTCCGACGAGGGTTGACCCAGCGTGACCAGCCGCGGCTCCATACTGGTCGGCAGCTTGTCCGGGTTGCGCACCATGTAGATCTCCGCAACCCGACTGTCGATCACGAGCAAACTCGCGATGGTGTCGAGCTGACCGTCGAGGCTCAGCAGCACGGCCGGAGAGCCGTTGGCCACTGTCCACTCGAAGGTCACCGTCGCTCCCTCGGGAAGGACGCCTTGGAGCCACCGCGCCACCTTGCCGGCTCCCAGGATCGGGCGGAGGGCCGCCTGGACCTTTCCACCACCGTCCGTGAGCAGCACGACGTCGGGCGACATGACATCCATCAGGCCCTGTACGTCGCCCGTCGTCGCCGCCGCGAAGAACCGTTCGGCGACCTCTCTCGGCGTCGGCCGCGGGCTCGACGCGCGGACGCCGCTCCTGGACGTGGGCCCGCGCCCGGTGCGCCAGTTGGCGCACGGCCGACGCGGAGCGGTCGGTCGCGGCGGCGATCTCGTCGTACCCGTAGCCGAAGACCTCGCGCAGCACGAAGACCGCCCGCTCCAGCGGCGAAAGGGTCTCGAGTACGACGAGCATCGCGAACGACACCGAGTCGGCGAGCTCGACGTCGTCGGCGACATCGGCCGTGGTGACGAGCGGCTCCGGCAGCCATGGGCCCACGTAGGTCTCGCGTTGTCGTTTGAGCGAGCGGAGCCGGTTGAGGGAGAGGCGGGTGACGATCCGGACCAGGAAGGCCCGTGGATCGCGTACCTCGTCGTGGTCCACGTCATCCCAGCGGAGCCAGGTCTCCTGGACGACGTCCTCCGCATCCGCTGTGCTGCCCAGCATCTCGTACGCGACGGTGAACAGCAGTCCCCGGTGCTCGGCGAAGCTGGCGGTGGCGTCGATCACGGGGCGAGCTCACACCGGTCCGAGAAGCCCTGGCTGGTCAGGCCGAGCGCTGAGTTGAAGCGGGAGCGTTCGTTCTCCACGGCCACCATCATGGTGAGTTCCACGAACCCATCGTTGCCGAGCTGGGTGCGCAGCCCCTCCGCCATCTCGTCGGTCACCAGCGGAGGCGTCGCGGTCATCGCCTCGGCGTACTCCAGGACCTGCCTTTCGAGGTTGGTGAACGCGTCCGACTCGCGCCAGCGTGGGACCTCCCGCAGCTTGCTGACGTCATCGCCCTTCGAGTGGGCGGCGTAGTAGCCGAAGTCCATGCACCAGCTGCAACCGATGCTGCCTGCGCTGGCCAGCTGCGCCAGGTTCTTCAGGTCGGGGTCGAGCCGGTCCCACTTGGCGACCTTCTTCTCGAAGCCCAGCACCGCCTTCAGCACTGGTGGGTTGTGCAGCAAAGCCAGGGCGTTGTCGAGGACGTCCCCGTAGGTGCGCTTGGTGTACCAGGTGATCGAACCGCCCGAACAGGCCCTTCGGCTCGTCCAGCGGAACCCGTACTGCGGCGCGGCGGCTGGCGGTGTCGGCGTACTCCTTGGTGGTCATGTCTGCCTCCATCGGCCGGGGCCCAGTTCGGCCCGTTCACCATCAAGACACCGCCCGCCCGCCACCTGTGACATGCCGAGTCGTCGTAAGTTACGACGACTCGCGGAAGATGCGACGACTCGGCTACTTGGTGGTGAGCAGGGAAGCGGTGTAGTCGCGGATTTCGGAGGGGTCGGCGCTGCCGAAGACCACAAGGGTCAGGTCGCCGATCTCCGCGGCCAGGGCATAGTCGCCGCCGGAGTCGGTGAAGGAGCGCCACGTGGTGGCAACCTCGCTCGTCAGCTGGATCGGATCGCCCTCGATCGCGTCCTTGTCGACGTAGTCACCGACCAGTTCCTCGACGGAGGCGTCCTCGAGGTGCAGCCCGACGAACTTGTCCTGCGTCGTGAGCACTCCCAGGTCCCACTCGGGGTTCCGCCCCGGGCTGTAGTCGGCGCTGGTCGCGACCCAGCCGGAGGGCAGCGTGCGCGGATAGACCACGCTGCCGCCCGACTGCCGGATGTACTTCACCGACCCGAGGTAGTCGACGGGTTCGGGCCGCACGTCCAGGTCGTCTCGGTTGAGCGCGCGAAACACAACGAAGGCCGTGATCGCGACGAGGGTGACGACCAGGGCGCCGATCAGGCCCGAAAACGAACGCTGGTAGCGCCCAGCCTGCTCACTCACGATCGAGCATTCTCCCAATCGGCTGTTGGTACGACGCGACGCGGGTCGTCTACTTCCGCGGATGCGCGGGCGCGAAGGTGAGCGGGAGACGCCTGACCGCTAGGTAAAACCTCGGTTACGCTCACGTCATGCCCCTCTCTCCCGCGCCTGAGTCGCCCGACCGCAACCTCGCCCTCGAGCTCGTCCGCGTCACGGAGGCCGCCGCCATGGCGGCCGGACGCTGGGTCGGCCGGGGCGACAAGAACGACGCCGACGAGGTCGCGGTCAACGCGATGCGCGTCATGATCGCCAGCATCGGCATGAACGGCACCGTGGTGATCGGCGAGGGCGAGAAGGACGACGCGCCCATGCTGTTCAACGGGGAGAAGGTCGGCGACGGCACCGGCCCGGAGTGTGACGTCGCGGTCGACCCGATCGACGGCACCACCCTGACCGCAAAGGGCATGAACAACGCCATCTCGGTGCTGGCCGTGTCACCGCGTGGTTCGATGTACGACCCGTCCGCCGTGTTCTACATGGAGAAGCTGGCGACCGGCCCGGAGGCGGCCGAGGTGGTCGACATCCGGTTGCCGATCGGCGAGAACATCCAGCGGGTGGCCAAGGCCAAGGGATCACACCCCGAGGACGTCACCGTCGTCCTTCTCGACCGGCCCCGGCACGTGGAGATTGCTTCGGAGATCCGCAAGACCGGCGCCCGGATCAAGTACATCCTCGACGGCGACGTCGCCGGTGCGATCATGGCCGCCCGTCCCGACACCGGCATCGACCTGCTGCTGGGCGTGGGCGGGACCCCCGAGGGCATCATCGCGGCCTGCGCGATGAAATGCCTCGGCGGCACCATTCAGGGCAGGCTCTGGCCGAAGGACGACGAGGAGCGGCAGCGTGCCCTCGACGCGGGCCACAACCTCGACCCGGACTTCGTGCTCTTCACCAACGACCTCGTCACCGGCGACGACTGCTTCTTCGTCGCGACCGGCATCACCGACGGCGAGCTGATGCGCGGCGTGCGCTACCGCGGTGGCGGCGCCACCACGCACTCACTCGTCATGCGATCGCGCAGCGGCACCATCCGCTCGATCACCTCCGAGCACCGGCTCTCCAAGCTGAAGGCCTACGCCGCGATCGACTTCGACTAGCCGCGAAGGGGGATAGTCCGAGAGGAAATGGCCCCCGACACGCCGTAGAAGGAGCCATTTCCTCTCGGACTATCCCCGCTAGCTCAGCCGACCTCGTCGAGCGGAAGCGCACCGACAGCGATCTGGCGAAGGATTGCGGCGATCACTGCGTCACCGGTGCGCGGGTCGAAGGCCATGCCGATGTGCGAGGTCGGCACCTCCACAAGCTCTGCCTCCGGGTCCAGGCAGGCGCGCCAGTCCACGATCCCGTCCTGACGTGAGTAGATCGCGGTGAACTCGACGTCAGGCGGCAGGGGCGCCCGCACGTCGTCGAAGCTCTCGCGGGCGCAGGCACCGGCGACACAGTCGGCAGACATCACCTGCGGCACGCCGTACCTGCTGAGCAGGACCAGCATCTCGAGGTTCGACGCGAGTACGGCGTGGTGGGCGCCGGGCGCGAGGACCGGGCTGCCCATCGTCACGATGCCGGAGACCAGGTCAGGACGGCGTACGGCGACCGCGCGAGCCAGCATGCCACCGAGACTGTGACCGACGATCCGCACCCGGGTCCCGCGCCGCTCCACGATCGACTCGAGCCGGGTCTCGATCAGGCGGGCGGTGCGCGCCGTACACGAGACGTTCGCGTAGATGGCGGAGCGGTAGGTCCGAAAGCCCGCCCGGCGCAGCTGTAGGGACAGCGCGGCCAGAGTCCGGTCGCCCGCCATCAGGCCCGGAATCAGCAGCACGGGCTCGTCGACGCGCTTCGCTCGACACGCCACACCGGACTCCGGTGGAGGCGTATCGCACCGTGGCCCGGCCGGCTTCGGAGACCCAACGGAACTCGCGCAGCAACGCGGAAGCTGCCGGCGGCTCGAAGCCCGCAGGCAGCAAGAAGGGCGCGGTCGGCTTCTTCACCCTCATGACGCTAGGCCCAAACAGCTGAATATGGAGGCATCTCGGGATCTCCGATGTCTAATCGTGTTCACTAGGAGTATGACGTCGTCATCGCAGATACCGTTCCAGGTCGCCGTGTCCGACGAACAGTTCGTCACCGTCGACGACGGCGTCGAGATCTGTTTCCAGACGTTCGGCAGCCCCGACGGGCGCCCGTTGCTACTCATCATGGGACTCGGTGGCCCGATGACCTGGTGGGACGAAGACTTCTGCAAACTCCTTGCGACCAAGGGCTTCTACGCAATCCGCTACGACAACCGCGACACCGGCCGCTCGACCAAGCTGAAGCACGAGCGGGTGACCCGCGGCGACGTGGTCAAGGCATTCGTCAGGGCGACCGGTTCGGGCGCCGTACTCCCTGTCCCGGATGGGTTCCGACGGCCTGGCCATCCTCGACCAGCTGGGCATCCGCAAGGCGCACGTCTGCGGGATCTCGATGGGCGGCATGATCGCTCAGACGCTCGCGGTCGAGCATCCCGACCGGGTGCTGTCGCTGGTGTCGATCATGTCCACCACGGGCCATCGCCGGGTCGGCTGGCAGGACCCCAAGCTGATGCCGGCGATGCTGGCTCCCCGCAAGGGCGGCCGCGAGGGCTACCTGGAGACCTCGGCTGCCTTCTGGGAGCGGATCAGCTCGCCCGGCTATCCGGAGCCACGGGAGCTCGCGCTCGACCGCGCCGGGCTCACCTGGGACCGAGGGTTCAGCGCGTCGGGAGTGGTGCGCCAGATGCTCGCCGTGCTGACCCAGCCCAACCGCACAGCCGCCCTGCGCCGGGTCACCGTGCCGACCGCCGTCATCCACGGCCTGAAAGACCGGATGGTGCACGTCTCCGGCGGCCGGGCCACCGCCCGGGCGATCCCCCGCAGCGAGCTCGTGCTGCTGCCCGGCATGGGCCACGACATCCCGGCCGCTCTGTTCGAGCAGATCACGGACGTGGTACGCCGGACCGCCAACCGAGCCTGAACGGCCCGGTTTCCCGCATCGAAGTCCCATCTCAACTCCGCCCCCGCCTGGCTGTGCCGGAAAACCTCGATTGGTCCGTTCCGGGCGGCCAGGACTATTGAGTGTGGCGCTCACCTGTCGTCGGTAGCCATGGCTCGCAGGGGCCATTTTCTGCCCCGTGCGCGTGCATTCCCGGGAACGGGGTACGCGGCAGGTGTGCTCAATCGAAAGAGCGAGCCGGCCAATTGCGGATGATCGCGGCAAGAACCTCAGTTTTCGCTGATCGTGGGACAGGTGTGTCGTCGCCGCTCGCGTGTCGAACGCCCGCTATGTTGAGTCGCGCGTCGACGACCTAGCGGGCAGCCGGAAGCGTGTCCATGCTGGTCCAGAGATAGTTGCGGTTTCCGCTCAACAGGACTAGACGTGACCTAGACCACATATGAGGGAGGGGCGCATGACGCATCCGTCGCATGACAGATCGCGGACCCGCCGGTCGACGCGCAAGCGCGTGGCGGCTTTTGCGGCGCTGACATTGGCCTCGGGATTGTTGGCCGCTTGTTCGGGTTCGCGACTCGGGGACCCCGGAGCTCGTCTGGTACATAAACCCGGACGCCGGCGGGCAGGCCGCAATCGCCAAGAACTGCTCCGACGCAGCCGAGGGCAAGTACACGATCACGCACCCAGGTCCTTCCGCAGGATGCCAACCAGCAGCGCATCCAGCTGGCCCGCCGGATCGCGGCGCATGACCCGGGCATCGACCTGATGAGTCTCGACCCGCCGTTCACGGCCGAGTTCGCGGACGCCGGCTTCCTGGCCGACATCCCGTCCGACGTCCAGGAATCCCTGACCGAGCAGTCGTTCGAGGGAGCCGTCGCCGCAGGCACCTGGGGCGGCAAGCTCGCGGTGTTCCCGTTCTGGTCCAACACTCAGGTGCTCTGGTACCGCAAGTCCTTCGTCGAGAAGGCAGGCATCGACATGGCCCAGCCGGTCACGTGGGACCAGATCATCGATGCTGCCAGCGAGAACGGCGGGCAGATCGGCGTCCAGGCCAACAAGTACGAGGGCTACGTCGTGTGGATCAACGCCCTCATCTCGGGCGCAGGCGGCACCATCGTCGAGAACGCCGACAAGGGCGCCGAAGCCGACATCACCATCAACTCCGATGCGGGCAAGGATGCCGCGCGGATCATCGAGAAGCTGGCGTCGTCCCCGGCCGCTCCTCCTGACCTCTCGGTCTCCAACGAGGGCACGGCGGGTTCCACGTTCGGATCCGACGTCGGGTCGTTCCTGGTCAACTGGACCTACATCTTCACCAACTACCCCGACGACCAGGCCGTAACCGAGGACATCGGCTACACGATGTACCCGGAGACCGTCGAGGGCGAAGAAGCTCGCCCGCCGTACGGCGGCATCGGGATCGGGGTGAGTGAGTACTCCGACGAAAAGGAGCTGGCGCTGGAGGCTGCCGAGTGCCTCGTCAGCCCTGAGAACCAGGGTGTGAACGCCGATCTCACCGGCAACATGCCGGCGAGTGCCGCGGGCTATGACTACCCGGCGCTCCAGGAGAAGTACCCAGCGGATCTGCTCCAGCTGTTCCAGGACAGCGTCGAGGCCGCCGCTCCGCGCACCGCGACCCCCTACTGGAGTGACATCTCCAGCTCCATCCAGAGCACCTGGCATTCACCCGGTTCGGTCGATCAGAACACACCGGAGAAGTCGGCGACGTTCATCGACGAAATCCTCCATGGGGAGAAGCTGCTATGACCACGACTACTGCCACCCCTGCCACAAAGAAGAAGCCGGCACCGGCCAGCGACCGGTCGGTGGCCGAAAACAGGCTCGGGCAGAAGCTCGTGGCGCCCGCCGTCATCCTGATGCTGCTCGTCACCGCTTGGCCGATGCTCCAGGCGCTCTACCTGTCGCTGTTCCGCTACCGGTTGACGGCCCCGGACGACAGGGAGTTCGCGGGCCTCGAGCAACTACGTCACCGTCTTGACGGACGCGTTGTTCTGGCGCGACACCGGGGTCACCGTGCTGATCATGATCGTCACGGTGGCCGTCGAGCTGGTCATCGGCTTCGCGTTCGCGATGGTGATGCACAAGATCATCTTCGCCCGTGGAGTGATGCGGACCTCGATCCTGATCCCCTACGGGATCATCACCGTCGTCTCCGCGTTCGCCTGGCAGTTCGCGTTCTCGCTCAACAACGGCTTCGTGAACGGCTGGTTCGGCTGGCTGCCGTGGATCGCAGAGGACACGAACTGGTTCGGAGACTTCCCGCACGCCATCTTCGCGATCATGGTCTCGGAGATCTGGAAGACCACGCCGTTCATGTCGCTGCTGCTGCTGGCGGGCCTGTCGCAGGTCTCCGAGCGACATGCTGGAGGCCGCCCAGGTCGACGGCGCCACCTGGTGGCAGCGCCTGTGGAAGGTGATCCTGCCGAACATGCGGGCCGCGATCATGGTGGCGGTGCTCTTCCGCGCACTCGACGCCTACCGCATCTTCGACAACATCTTCGTGATGACCAAGGGCGCCGAGAACACCGAGTCGATCTCGTTCCTC
Source organism: uncultured Actinomycetota bacterium (assembly GCA_963719255.1). Classification (GTDB taxonomy): domain Bacteria; phylum Actinomycetota; class Actinomycetes; order Propionibacteriales; family Nocardioidaceae; genus Nocardioides. The sequence continues at coordinate 18,953 of CAVRBN010000071.1, forward strand.
ACCTATCGACAAGTCATCGAACAGATGCAGCTCGGGATGGGCTCGGCCTTGTCGGTGCTGCTGTTCCTGTCCGTGCTGCTGCTCGCATGGCTCATCGTCAAGATGTTCAAGGTCGACCTGGCGCAGGCAAGGGGTGAAGGCTGATGAAGAACAAGAACTCGTGGGGCACCTACGTGGGTTTCGTACTCATCCTGATCTGGTGTCTGCTGCCGGTGGCGTGGATCGTGTCCCTTTCGTTCAAGTCCCTGGCGGAGACGACGGCCGGGAGCTCACAGTTCCTGCCGAGCGACGCCACGCTGGACAACTACAAGGTGCTGCTCGACTTCGACACGCCCGCCGGTCACGACTTCCTGCTGGCGCTGCGCAACTCGTTCGCCATCTCGCTGATCGCCACTCTCCTGTCGGTGATCTTCGCGACGCTGGCGGCGTACGCCATCGCCCGGCTGGAGTTCAAGGGCAAGCGGCTCGTGCTCTCGCTGGCGCTGGCGATCGCGATGTTCCCGGTGGTGTCGCTGGTCGGTCCGCTGTTCGACATGTGGCGCACGTTCGGCCTGTTCGACACCTGGCCCGGCCTGATCATCCCCTACATGTCGTTCACGCTGCCGCTGGCGATCTGGACGCTGTCCGCCTTCTTCCGGGAGATCCCGTGGGAGATGGAACAGGCGGCCCAGGTCGACGGGGCCACGTCATGGCAGGCGTTCCGGAAGGTGATCGTGCCGCTCGCGGCGCCCGGCGTCTTCACCGCGGCGATCCTGACCTTCTTCTTCGCGTGGAACGAGTTCGTGCTGGCGATCTCGCTGACGTCCACGACGAGTTCGCGGACCGTGCCGGCCCAGATGTCGTTCTTCGTCGGGCCGGACCCGTTCAACCCGCCGTACTCCCAGCTGGCCACCGCCTCGGTCATCGTGACCGTGCCGGTGATCATCATCGTCCTGTTGTTCCAGCGCAAGATCGTCGCCGGTCTGACCGCCGGCGCAGTGAAGGGTTGATTGCTCATGGCTGCCATTGACATGAAGAACATCGTGAAGCAGTACGGCGACGGGTTCGCGGCAGTGAACAACGTCAGCGTCGACGTGGCCGACGGCGAGTTCATGATCCTCGTCGGTCCGTCGGGCTGCGGGAAGTCCACCCTGCTGCGGATGATCGTCGGCCTGGAGGACATCACGTCCGGCGACATGATCATCGGCGGACAAGAAGGTCAACGACCTGGCCCCGCGCGACCGCAACCTGGCGATGGTGTTCCAGAACTACGCGCTCTACCCCCACCTCACCGTCTACGAGAACATCGCGTTCCCGTTGCGGCTGGCCGGGGCTCCGGACTCCGAGATCGACGAGAAGGTGCGCAAGGCATCGAAGACGCTCGAGCTCGACGAGCACCTCCAGCGCAAGCCGGGCAACCTGTCCGGTGGCCAGCGCCAGCGGGTGGCGATGGGGCGCGCGATCGTCCGGGACGCCGACGCGTTCCTGTTCGACGAGCCGCTGTCCAACCTGGACGCGAAGCTGCGTGGCCAGATGCGCACGGAGATCTCGCGGCTGCAGAAGCGGCTCGGCATCACGACCGTCTACGTCACCCACGACCAGACCGAGGCGATGACCCTCGGTGACCGGGTCGCGGTGCTGAGGCGCGGAATCCTGGAACAGCTCGCGACGCCGCGGGAGCTCTACGAGAACCCGGGCAACCTGTTCGTCGCGGGGTTCATCGGCTCGCCGCCGATGAACTTCATGCCGGCGACGATCGAGGGCAACGCGGTGAAGCTGCCGTTCGGCACCGTCGAGATCCCGGCCGAGAAGGCGGAGAAGGCGAAGGGCCGCGGCCTGCTGATCGCCGGTGTCCGTCCGGAGCACTTCGAGGACGCCTCCGTGGTGAGTGCCGACAAGGCAGGTCACACCTTCCGGGCAAAGGTCGACGTCGTGGAGTGGCTCGGCAACGAGGCCTACGCCTACATCCCGTTCGAGGCGCCACCGGAGGTCCAGGAGCAGCTGCAGCAGCTGGAGCGGGACCTCGACGGCGAGTCCCTGCGCACCCAGCTGGTGGTCTCGCTCGACGGCGCCAGCCAGATCAGGGCGGGCGACGAGGCCGAGATCTGGGTCAACGCCGCGAAGATGCACCTGTTCGACCCGGGCACGGGCGAGAACCTCACGGTGGACGCGTCCAAGGCCGGGCGCATCCACAAGTCGGACGCCTCGGGCAAAACTGTTACTGCCTGATTTTCACGCCGAGTCGGCGCTTAGGGACGTGTCCCTAAGCGCCGACTCGGCATTTCAGGCGCGGTTGAGGGACTTGCGGGACTCGCCCGGCGGCAGCTTGCGGGAGACCGAGACGCCGCCCCAGATCGCGACACCCCGGACCCGGACCGTCACCGAGTTGGCGTCGAGCTCGGCGGGCACCTTGCCCGAGGGTCCGGCGTAGCCGCCCATGATCCCGGTGCCCTCCATCACCACGTTGGTGTGCGGGTTGACGATGATCTCGGCTCCGCCCATGAACGCGTTGACCGTGATCACGACCTCCCGGTCGGCGAACTGAGCCTCGCGCATGTCGAGGTTGGCGCCGCCCATCATCGCGAACACCGACATCTGGCGCGGCACGATCCAGTGGCCGGTGCGGTCCAGGCCCCCGAGGATGGCGACGTGGCTCGAGCTGTCGGGACCGGCCACGACCGGGCTGGGTGTGGCACCGACGGTGGCGGGCGTGGACGGCGTCACCGGGGCGGCCACGGAGCTGGCCGGCAGGTCGAGGGTGATCGGCACCAGGTCGGCGTACGTCTTGGCGGCGTACGTCGCCTCGAGCCGTTCGTCGAGCTCCTCGAAGTCGATGCGACCGTCGCCGGCCGCGTCTCGGAGGATGTCGGCGACCTTGTGCCGGTCGTCGTCGGAGATCCGAAGCTGCTGCGGATCGGGCTTGTCGAGCTCTCCCATGGCGTCAGCGTAGACCCGCTGGACTAACCTTCGTGCGTGAGCATCGAACCGGAATTCCGCTACTCCGACCTGCTGCCGACCGGCCCCGACGCGACCCCGTACCGGCTGGTCACCACCGAAGGGGTGTCCACCTTCGAGGCGGACGGGCGCACGTTCCTGAAGGTCTCGCCCGAGGCCATCGCGGCCCTGACCGCCGAGGCGATGCACGACATCAGCCACTACCTGCGACCCGCGCACCTCGCGCAGCTGCGCAAGATCATCGACGACCCGGAGTCGAGCGGGAACGACAGGTTCGTGGCCCTCGACCTGCTCAAGAACGTGAACATCTCCGCGGGCGGCGTGCTGCCGATGTGCCAGGACACCGGCACCGCGATCGTGATGGGCAAGAAGTCCGAAGGGGTCCTCACCGGCGCCGACGACGGCGAGGCGATCAGCAAGGGCGTGTACGACGCCTACACGAAGCTCAACCTGCGCTACTCCCAGCTCGCGCCGCTGAACATGTGGGAGGAGAAGAACACCGGCACCAACCTGCCGGCGCAGATCGAGCTCTACTCCGCGCCCGCCCAGGACGGGAAGAAGCCGGAGTACAAGTTCCTGTTCATGGCCAAGGGCGGCGGGTCGGCGAACAAGTCGTTCCTGTTCCAGGAGACCAAGGCCGTCTTGAACCCCCAGCGGATGCTGACGTTCCTCGACGAGAAGATCCGCTCGCTCGGGCACGGCCGCGTGCCCGCCGTACCACCTGGCGATCGTGATCGGCGGCACCAGCGCGGAGTTCGCGCTCAAGACCGCGAAGTACGCGTCGGCGCACTACCTCGACAACCTGCCGACCTCGGGCTCGATGGCGGCGCACGGCTTCCGCGATCGTGGAGCTGGAGGAGGAGGTGTTCAAGCTGACGCAGTCGTTCGGGATCGGTGCGCAGTTCGGCGGCAAGTACTTCTGCCACGACGTCCGCGTCGTGCGGTTGCCCCGCCATGGGGCGTCGTGCCCAGTCGCGATCGCGGTGTCGTGCTCGGCCGACCGGCAGGCACTCGGCAAGATCACGGCCGACGGGGTGTTCCTCGAGCAGCTCGAGACCGATCCGGTGAAGTACCTGCCGGACACCACCGACGAGCATCTGGAGTCCGACGACGTCGTGAAGATCGACCTCACGCAGCCGATGACCGAGATCCTCGCCGAGCTGTCCCGGCACCCCGTCAAGACCCGGCTCTCGCTGACCGGTCCGCTCGTGGTCGCCCGCGACATCGCCCACGCCAAGATCAAGGACCGCCTCGACGCCGGCGAGGAGATGCCGCAGTACCTCAAGGACCACGCCGTCTACTACGCGGGCCCGGCCAAGACACCCGCGGGCTATGCCTCGGGGTCGTTCGGCCCGACGACGGCCGGACGGATGGACTCCTACGTCGCCCAGTTCCAGGCCGCCGGTGGCTCGATGGTGATGCTGGCCAAGGGCAACCGGTCCCGGCAGGTCACCGAGGCCTGTCACACCCACGGCGGCTTCTACCTCGGTTCGATCGGCGGTCCCGCAGCCCGGCTGGCCCAGGACTGCATCAAGTCGGTGTCGGTGCTCGAGTACGAAGAGCTGGGCATGGAGGCGGTGTGGAAGATCGACGTGGAGGACTTCCCGGCGTTCATCGTGGTCGACGACAAGGGCAACGACTTCTTCACCGATCCGTCCGGCGCCGTCACGGTCCCGATCTCCGGAATCCGGGTGCGCAGCGCCGAGAAGCCCTCGGCCACGTGAAGGCAGTCGTCTACTCGGAGTACGGCGCGACTCCGGTGCTGACCGACGTGGCCGATCCGATCTGCCCGGACGACGGGGCCGTCCTCACCGTCCATGCCACTGGCGTGTGCCGCTCGGACTGGCATGCGTGGAAGGGACACGAGCTGGTCCAGCTGCCGCACATCCCGGGTCACGAGCTGGCCGGGGTGGTTGCCGAGGTCGGACCCTCGGTCACCCGGTGGCGGGCCGGAGATCGCGTCACGATGCCGTTCGTGTGCGGCTGTGGCAAGTGCGGCTACTGCCTCGCCGGTGACGCGCAGGTGTGTCCCGACCAGACCCAGCCGGGGTTCACCGGCTTTGGCTCGTTTGCCGAGCGGGTCGCGGTGCACGCGGCGGACACGAACCTCGTCGCGCTGCCGGCCGACGTCGACTTCGTCGCCGCCGCGTCACTCGGCTGTCGCTTCGCCACGGCCTTCCGGGCGCTCACGGTCCACGGCCGGGTCGGGCCCGGTGACTGGGTGGCCGTCCACGGCTGCGGTGGGGTCGGCCTGTCGGCCGTGATGATCGCGTCGGCACTCGGAGCCAGGGTGGTCGCCGTCGACGTCGCCGAGAAGGCTCTCGACCGGGCCCGCCAGCTCGGCGCGGAGGCGGTCGTGGACGCGGGGTCGGACCCGGATCCGGCGGCCACGATCCGCGACCTCACGGACGGCGGGGCGCACGTCTCGATCGACGCGCTCGGGTCCCCGCAGACCGCGGTGACGTCGGTCCGCTGTCTGCGTCGCCGCGGCCGGCACGTGCAGGTGGGCCTGCTCCTCGGCGAGTCCTCGACACCTCCGATCCCCATGGACCTGGTCGTGTCGCAGGAGCTCGAGGTGTACGGCTCGCACGGGATGGCAGCCCACGAGTACCCCGCGATGCTGGCGATGGTGACCGCCGGCACCCTGCGCCCCGACCGCTTGGTCGGGAGCGTCATCGGGCTCGACGGCGCGGGTGCGGCCCTCGCGGCCATGGACGGTCCCGCGTCGGGCCCCGGCATCACCGTGGTCGACTGCACCCTGCGGTGATCACCATGGACTATGCCGAGATCGCCCGAGCCGAGTCCGAACGTGGCGAGATCGTGCTGCGCGAACGCCGGGACCCGACCGCCCTCGAGCTTCGGGTCAACGGAATCTTCGTGATGGACACGATGGAGACCTCCACGGAGCGCGCCCTGGCTCATCAGGCGCTGAGCGTCCTGGAGGATCCGGCGCGGGTCCTGGTGGGCGGACTCGGGCTCGGCTTCACGATGCACGAGGTGCTGGCGGACTCCCGGGTCGAGCAGTGCACCGTCGTGGAGATCGAGCAGGCCGTCGTCGACTGGATGCGCGACGGCACCGTCAGCCACGGCCCGCAGATGCTGGCCGACGATCGGCTGACGGTCACGGTTGCCGACGTGGCGACGGCGCTGACCGAGGCGGCCGAGTCGTCGTACGACCTGGTGTTGCTCGACGTCGACAACGGCCCCGGCTATCTGGTGTACGACGCCAACGCGGCCATCTACCGCGAGCCCTTCCTCGAGACCTGCAAGCACGCCATCGCCCCGGGCGGTGCGCTGGTGGTCTGGTCGGCCGACGACGCGCCGGAGCTCGAGGTTGCGATGAGGAACGTGTTCGGCAACGTGAGGGCCCGGTCCTGCGACGTGGAACTGCAGGACCGGGCCGAGCACTACTGGTTGTACGTCGCGCTCGTGCCGTGAACCGGCACGAGTAACGTCGTCACCGTGAACGACTTCCGCATCGAACATGACTCCATGGGAGAGGTCAGGGTGCCCGCCGACGCGATGTGGCGAGCCCAGACCCAGCGTGCCGTCGAGAACTTCCCCATCAGCGGCACCCCGCTCGAGCCCGGACACATCCACGCGCTGGCCCTGATCAAGGCGGCAGCGGCGAGAGTCAACGGCGAGCTCGGGGTGATCACCCCAGAGCAGGCCGAGGGCATCGCTGCTGCGGCATCGCTGGTCTCCTCCGGCGACTACGACGACCACTTCCCGATCGACGTCTTCCAGACCGGATCGGGCACGAGCAGCAACATGAACGCCAACGAGGTCATCGCGTCGATCGCCGCGCGGGCCGGGGTCGACGTACATCCCAATGACCACGTCAACGCCAGCCAGTCGTCCAACGACACCTTCCCCACGTCCATCCACGTCGCGGCCGTGCTCGCGACGACCCAACAGCTGATGCCGTCGCTCGACACCCTCGCGAGCTCCCTGGAGCGCAAGGCGACCGAGTTCTCCGACACGGTGAAGTCGGGCCGCACCCACCTCATGGACGCGACGCCGGTGATGCTCGGCCAGGAGTTCGGCGGGTACGCCGCGACGGTCCGGCTCGCGTTCGAGCGGCTCGACGCCGTCCTTCCCCGGGTCCGGGAACTCCCGCTCGGGGGCACCGCGGTCGGCACCGGGATCAACACGCCGGTCGGCTTCGCCCCGAAGGTGATCGAGGTCCTCAACGAGTTGACCTGGGAGGAGTTCACGGAGGCCCGCAACCACTTCGAGGCTCAGGGCACCCGCGACTCGCTCGTCGAGCTCAGCGGCGTGCTCCGGACCATCGCGGTCGGCCTCACCAAGATCTGCAACGACCTGCGCTGGATGTCCAGCGGCCCGACCACCGGGCTGGCCGAGATCCACCTTCCCGACCTCCAGCCCGGGTCCAGCATCATGCCCGGGAAGGTCAACCCGGTCCTCCCGGAAGCCACCTTGATGGTGTGCGCGCAGGTGATCGGCAACGACGTCACCGTCACCACGGCGGGTGCGGCCGGCAACTTCGAGCTCAACGTGATGCTGCCGGTGATCGCGCGCAACGTGCTGGAGTCCATCCGGCTGCTGTCCACCAGCAGTGTGCTGCTGGCCGAACGCTGCATCGACGGGATCACCGCCGACGAGGACCGGATGCGGAAGTACGCCGAGTCCTCGCCCAGCGTGGTCACCCCGCTGAACAAGTACATCGGCTACGAGACCGCCGCCAAGGTCGCCAAGCAGGCGCTCGCGGACGGAGCCACGATCCGGGAGACCGTGATCGCGATGGGTCTGGTGTCCGACGGCTCCCTCACCGAGGCACAGCTCGACGAGGCACTCGACCTGGAAGGCATGACCCATCCGTGAAGACGTTCCTGATCACCGGTGCCAGCGACGGGATCGGTCTCCAGGCCTCGCGCCAGATCGCCGAGGGCGGCGGACACGTGGTGATGGTCGGGCGCAATCCGGACAAGACCGCCGCCGCGGTGGCGCAGGTCCGCGCCGCAGTGCCAGGTGCCGCGATCGATTCGATGATCTGCGACTTCGCCTCGCAGGCTGAGGTCCGGGCCCTGTCCGAGCAGGTGCTGGAGCGTCTCGATCGGCTCGACGTACTCGTCAACAACGCCGGCACAGTGCACGCCAAGCGGACCCTGACCACCGACGGCATCGAGTCGACCTTCGCGGTCAACCACCTCGGCGGGTTCCTGCTCACCGAGCTCCTGAAGGACCTGCTGATCCACAGCGCCCCGGCCCGGGTCGTGTTCACGTCATCGGTCGCCCACCACCGCGGCACGATGGACTTCGACGACCTGGGCTTCGAACGTGGCTACCAGATCATGGACGCCTACGGCCGGTCCAAGCTCGCCAACGTGCTCTACGCGCGGCATCTGGCGAACGAGCTCGAGGCCAGCGACGTGACCGTCAACGCGCTGCATCCCGGGACGGTCGCGACCGACATCTGGAGCGGTGCGCCGGCGTACGCCCGGCCGTTCCTGGCGATCGCGAAGCGGTTCCGGATGATCTCGCCCGAGGAGGGCGGACGCAGGATCACCTACCTCGCCACCAGCCCGGAGGTGGAGGGACGCACCGGCGGCTACTACGACCAGGACCGGGTGAAGAAGCCGTCCGCGCTGGCGCGCGACGAGGCTGTCGGCCAACGCCTGTACGACGAGAGCGCGCGACTGGTTGGACTGTCCTGACCCGCGTCCTGCTTCAGCAGGCGCTACGCAGCGGGTGGGTCAGTACCACCCGTAGGACTCCGAGTGGCCCCAGGCGCCGCAGGGGCTGCCGTAGCGGTCCTGGATGTAGCCGAGACCCCAGCGGATCTGGGTCGCAGGGTTGGTGGCCCAGTCGGATCCGGCGGATGACATCTTCTCGCCGGGCAGGGCCTGCGGGATGCCGTAGGCCGACGAGGACGGGTTGTCGGCGCTGACGTTCCAGCCGCTCTCGCGGGTCCAGAGGGAGTCGAGGCAGCCGAACTCGCTCTGGCTGAAGCCGAACTCACCGAGCAGCGCCTGGGCGATCTCGCGCGGGTCGTCGTCGCTCGTGTCCTCGGTCACGCGTCACCGCGTCGCCCTTGTCGGCGGACAACGCGGCCTTCTTGGCGGGATCGAGCTTCTCGCGGCGGTCGTCACGGGAGGCCTCGGAATCCCGACGCTCGGCCCGCTGGTCAGCGGTCAGCGCGGGGACGTCGGTGACGGTGTCGACCGAGGCGGACACCGTGTCGACGTGGTCGGCCGGCTGAGACAGCACTCCACCGGACGACGGAGACTGCGGTCGCGGCCACGGCAACCGACGACAGGACCAGCGTGTTGCGCAGGAACTTCGTGGGTGCGGCAAGGAGGCGTGAGGGCGTGCGGTGCAGGGGAAGGTGCTTCGGATGCTTAGGCAAGATTCGACTCACGGGTAGACGGCACAAGGACAGTGACGCGACCTGTAGAACCCCCCAAGGTCACGAATCGATCACGACTTACCCTGCCGGAGATCGATGTGCAGCCCCAAATCGAGGCCCGCGAATCAGCGTGCGACGCTCATCACACCGTCTCTCAACCGTCACAGGTGGCTCCTGAGACCTCAGGGACCACCACCGTTACACAAGTTTTTACAGTGCGGCGTGCTCCAGCATCTCGGTGACCAGTGCCGCGATCGGGGACCGCTCGGACCGGGTCAGGGTGACGTGCGCGAACAACGGGTGCCCCTTCAGCTTGTCGACGACCGCGACCACGCCGTCATGGCGGCCCACCCGAAGGTTGTCACGCTGGGCGACGTCATGGGTGAGCACGACCTTCGAGTTGGCACCGATCCGGGACAGCACCGTGAGCAGCACGTTGCGCTCCAGCGACTGGGCTTCGTCGACGATCACGAACGAGTCGTGGAGAGAGCGACCGCGGATGTGCGTCAGCGGCATCACCTCGAGCATGCCGCGGTCGAGGATCTCCTCGATCACGTCGCGCGAGGTGATCGCGCCCAGGGTGTCGAACACCGCCTGGCCCCAGGGCGACATCTTCTCCGACTCCGAGCCCGGCAGGTAGCCGAGCTCCTGCCCACCGACGGCGAACAGCGGCCGGAAGACGACGACCTTCTTGTGCTGGCGACGTTCCATGACGGCCTCGAGGCCGGCGCACAGGGCCATCGCTGACTTGCCGGTGCCGGCCCGGCCGCCGAGCGACACGATGCCGACCTCGGGGTCGAGCAGCATCTCCAACGCGATCCGCTGCTCAGCGGAACGACCGTGGATGCCGAACGCCTCCCGATCGCCGCGGACCAGATGGACCTGCTTGTCCGGGCCGACTCGGCCCAGCGCCGTACCCCGGTCGGAAAGGAGCACCAGACCCGTGTGGCAGGGCAGGTTGCGGGCGGCCTCCAGATCGGCCGTCCCGTCGTCGTACAACTCGTCCACGTCGGCCGAGGTGACCTCGAGCTCGGCCATGCCCGAGTAGCTGGACTCGGACTCGTGGGCGAGCTCGGCGCGGTACTCCTGGGCGTCGAGCCCAACTGCTGCGGCCTTGATCCGCAGCGGCAGATCCTTGGAGACGAGCGTGACCGCGCGGCCATCGTTGGCGAGGTTGCGGGCCACGGCCAGGATGCGGGTGTCGTTGTCGCCCAGCCGGAAGCCCGACGGGAGCGAGTCGGCGTCAGTGTGGTTGAGCTCGACGCGCAGCGAGCCGCCGGAGACTCCGATCGGCACGGGCTCGTCGAGCCGACCGTGCAAGATCCGTAGCTCGTCGAGTGAGCGCAGCGCGGTGCGGGCGAAGAAGCCCAGCTCCGGGTGGTGCCGCTTGCCCTCGAGTTCGGTGATGACGACGATCGGGAGGACGACCTCGTGCTCGTCGAACCTGCGTAGCGCCCCCGGGTCCGCCAGCAGGACGCTGGTGTCGAGAACGTAGGTGCGGACCCCTGCCTGTCCACCTGCTGCTCCCGATGATGACGGTGTGCGCTTGCTGGCCACGGCCTAACCCCTCACCTGACCGGAACGCGCACCCGCGGCCCCGGTCCTCAGCTCATGCAGACGGACCGGGACCTCAGGCGAGTTTCGCCCAGGGTTGTGGCCCGAGCGCCGGGGTGCCGGCTCCCGACGCACGGCCAGGCACAACCTGCTGCCTGATGCCGTGCGGTGCAGTCGTGACTTGTCACGAACGGGCCTCCCGATACGGCAAGCTTCCCCACTCACCGTTATTCGTGAAAGTACGCCGCCCGCTCAACCCTTACCGCCCGACACGCCCGAACGATGGGTGAATGGTCGGTGACACGCCGAGTCGTCGTGACTTACGACGACTCGAGGATATGCGACGACTCGCGCTTGACTCACTCGCCGTAGCGGCGTTCACGTTCGGCATAGGCACGGATCGCGCGGAGGAAGTCGACCTTGCGGAAGTCGGGCCACAGCGCCTCACAGAAGTAGAACTCGCTGTGCGCGCTCTGCCAGAGCAGGAAGCCGCCGAGACGCTGTTCGCCCGAGGTGCGGATGACCAGGTCCGGGTCGGGCTGACCCTTGGTGTAGAGGTGCTCGGCGATGTGTTCGACGTCGATGACCTCGGCGAGCTCCTCGATCGTCATGCCCTTGTCGGCCTGGGCCTGGAGCAGGGCGCGTACGGCGTCGGCGATCTCGCGGCGGCCGCCGTAGCCGACCGCGATGTTGACGAGCAGCCCGTCGATGTCACACGTGGCGTCCTCGGCCGCCTTGAGCCGGGACGCAGTCGCCGCCGGGAGCAGGTCGAGGGAGCCGACCGGGTGCAGCCGCCACCGCTTCTCGTCGGCCAGGCGGTCCACCACGCCCTCGATGATCGCGAGCAGCCCCTCGAGCTGGTCCGGCGGCCGGTTGAGGTTGTCGGTGGAGAGCAGCCACAGGGTGACGACCTTGACGCCGACCTCTTCGCACCAGCCCAGCAACGGCTCGATGTTGGCTGCTCCGGCACGGTAGCCGTGGGCGGTGTCCTGACCCACCGCCTTCGCCCAGCGGCGGTTGCCGTCGAGCATGACGCCGACATGGCGTGGCAGCCGGTCCTCGGGCAGGAACTTGACGACGCGGGCCTCGTACGCCGGATATAGGACACGTCTGACCGAATTTTTCAGGTTCGCCGTCCAGTCCGCCACGCCTTCGATGTTAGCGGCGAACGTCACGTCTGCGGGTGATCCCGTAATTCCTCGGCAACTCCAGGGGTCCGGTAACTTGGTCCGCATGAACCATGTCGTGCGCTCCGCCGCGGACTCGGTGGCCGAGCGGGTCCACGAGGTCGTTCAGGAGGCCAAACCCAGGCTGCGAGGCTGGCAGCATCTCGTTCACCGCCCCGTTGACCCTGGTCGGCGGCATCGTGCTGGTCGTGCTCTCCCCGACCGCGTCCACCCGCGTCGGCTCGGCACTGTTCATCGGCAGCGCGCTGGTGCTGTTCACCGTGTCCGCGATCTACCACTGCGGCACCTGGTCACCGAAGACGTGGTCGTGTCTGCGTCGGTTCGACCACTCCAACATCTTCCTGCTGATCGCCGGGTCCTACACGCCGTTCACGGTGATGCTGCTCGAGGGCAGCGAACAGGTGATCCTGCTCACGATGGTGTGGACGGGTGCCATCCTCGGCGTACTGTTCCGGATCTTCTGGCTCGGGGCCCCACGCTGGCTGTACGTCCCGATCTACATCGCGATGGGCTGGGCCGCAGTGTTCTTCCTGCCCGCCTTCGCCCACGGGGCGGACCGACTCGGCGTCGGCGTCGGCACGGCGGTCCTCGTGATGGTGGTCCTGGGCGGCACCCTGTACACGCTGGGCGGGGTCGTCTACGCGCTGAAGAAGCCCGACCCGTTCCCGCAGTGGTTCGGCTTCCACGAGATCTTCCACAGCTTCACGATCCTGGCCTTCGTCGTGCACTACGTCGGCGTCTCGCTGGCGACGTACTCCCTGCGCTGACAGATCCTCGATCCGTCGCCGGCGAGCGTGCGCTCCGTCACGTTGTGCAACCTTCCGCGTCCCCTACTCGTCAAACCACTTGTATGTCTGACCATAAGAAGAACTTCGACCTGTCCCTCCCCACCGTCATCGGCGGTGCCGTCGCTGCTGCGACCGCCGCCGCGCTGAGCACCAGACTCGGCCTGATGGGGACCATCGTCGGCGCGGCCGTCATGAACGTCGTGGCGACCGTCGTCGCCACCGCCCTGACCCACTGGCTCGAACGGTTCCGGGGCGCCGCCCTCGAACGCGACCCGAGCCCCTACCGAGGCCTGCTCATCGGTACGGCGGCGATGGCGCTGCTCGCCTACGGCTTCCACACCGGCCTCGACCTCGTGACCAGCGACCTGCCCAGGGACGCGTTCGCCACCCGGTTGCTCGCGCAGTTCTCCTAGAAGTCCCAGCGTCCGTCTAGACGAGACTGGGTTCGGTCACCGGTCGCTCGCAGACCAGGTTGCGGCAGATGTACGCCGCGGGCCGGCCGCCGACCTCGTCTCGACGAGACAGCAGCGGGATGTCGGTCCGGCCGGGTTCACCGACCACGACCACCGCACCCCGGCGGCGACGGGCCGCCCGTTCGAGAGCGTCCCGGGACTCCCCGGGATGACCGACCACGGCGATCTCGACCGGGCCGTCCTGCATGACCTGGGCCGCCGCGAGAGTCCAGCCCGCGAATCGCGGGGCGCGTTGGGCGAGGCCGGCCAGCACGGCCAGCGCCTGTTCGGCGGCCGTTCGGTAGCTGCCCTCCCCGGTGAGAGCCGCGTACGTGATCAGCGCGTGCACCATCGCCGACTGGCCGCAGGGGCTGGCGTTGTCGGAGAACTCACGGGGCCGGGCGATCAGCGCCTCGGCATGGTTGCCGGTGTCGTGGAAGCCGCCGTCGTCGGCCCGGAAGTGGTTGAGCCCGGCATCGAGGAGATCGCGGGCATGCTCGAGCCAGACCGCGTTGCCGGTCGCCTGGGCCAAGCGACAGGAATCCGGTCGCCACGCAGGCGTAGTCCTCGAGGACTCCTTCGTGGCGACCCAGCAGACGGTCCCGCGAGACCCGGCGCAGCCGTCCGTTCACCAGGTGCAGGTCGACCAGCAACCGACCGGCCCGGGACGCGGCCTCGACGTACGCCGGCTCGCCCAGCAGGGTGCCGGCCTCGCACAGTCCGCTGATCGCCAGCCCGTTCCAGGCCGCCACGATCTTGTCGTCGCGGGCGGGACGGGTACGCAGGTCGCGGGCGGCCAGCAGCCGCCGTCGTACGTCGCCGAACCGGGCGTCGTCGTCGGGATCGCGCAACAGCTGGAGCGTCGAGGTGCCGTGCTCGAAGGTGCCGGTCACCTCGAAGAGCTCGGTCGCCCAGCTGCCGTCGTCGGCGCCGAGCACGGAGCGAAGCTCGTCGGGGGTCCAGACGTAGAACCTGCCCTCCTCCCCCTCGGTGTCGGCGTCGAGCGCGGACGCGAACCCGCCGTCGTCGGTGCGGAGCTCGCGCAGCAGGAAGTCGGCCGTCTCACGGGCCACCCGCTCCCCCAGCGGCCCACCCCAGCGGGCGTAGACGCCGAGGAGCTGGGCGTTGTCGTAGAGCATCTTCTCGAAGTGCGGCACCACCCAGCCGCGGTCCACCGAGTAGCGCGCGAAGCCGCCGCCGAGCTGGTCGTAGAGCCCGCCGCGTGCCATCGCCTCGCAGGTGGCGTCGAGCATCCGGCGCGAATCCGGGTCGGACCTCAGCTGCAGGAACGACAGCACCATCGAGGGCGGGAACTTCGGTGCCGAGCCGAACCCGGCCCGCTCCTCGTCGTACTCCCCTGCCAGGGTCGCCACAGCTGCGTCGAGGGCGGCCTCGCCGAGCTCCCCGGCCGGCATCGTCAGCGCCTGCTGGAGGTGGGCGCGGATCTGGCCGGCCGCCTGGGCGACGTCGCCGCTGCGGTTGTGCCACGCGTCGGTGATGGCGGTGAGCACCTGCAGGAAGGACGGCTGGCCGTGCCGCGGCTGGTCGGGGAAGTAGGTGCCGGCGAAGAACGGCGATCCCTCGTGGTCGAGCACGCACGTCATCGGCCAGCCGCCCTGGCCGGTCATCGCCTGGGTGGCGTTCATGTAGACCGCGTCGACGTCCGGCCGCTCCTCGCGGTCCACCTTCACACTGACGAAGTTCGCGTTGAGATACGCCGCGGTGTCGGCGTCCTCGAACGACTCATGGGCCATCACATGGCACCAGTGGCAGGCGGCGTACCCGACGCGACAGCAGGATTGGTGCATCACGGCGCTTCGCCTCGGCGAACGCTTCGGGCCCCCACTCCCACCAATCCACCGGATTCTCCGCGTGTTGGAGCAGGTAGGGGCTTGTTGCGTTGGCGAGACGGTTGGCCATTTCCTGTGACTCCTGACGAGTGGCACGTGCATCATTTTCCTCGAGTGATACACGAGAGTGATACACGAAGCAGATTCTCGGAGCCGGGCTCTGCGCAGGCCCACTCGTCCAGCCTAGGAGGGACGTCCGGTGCCACACGCGCAAGAAGCCCAAGCTGCTCGCGCAGGGCAAGCCGCGCATGCTGGGCGGCAGCGACGCGGCCGTGGCGGGTGCGGCTCTACGCGCCGGAGCTCGGGCGGCAACAAGTACCAGGTGATGTTCCGGGCACCGGCCGGCGAGGGCGAGCCATGGAAGCGGGTGCTGCGACGGGCGAGCTCCGAGGAAGAGGCGCGCAAGATCTTCGCGCAGGCCGAGGCCGCGCTGGACACCGAGTAGGAGACGCCGGCCGGCGCCGACGTCCGCGCCTCCCGCACGATCCGGATGCTCGGCGAGGAGTACCTCAAGGACAGCATCGAGCGCGGCAAGCAGCCCCGGACGATGGAGCGACGCGAGTCACGACTCAACGCCCACATCCTGCCGACCATCGGCGACGTGCCGGTGACGAAGTGGCGAGTCGAGCACAGCCGCAAGCGTGATGGAGAAGGGAGTCGAAGACGATCTTCTCCCAGCCGCGGCCGCGAGGACCTGCGCGGCCAACTCGCCGCGATGCGCAAGCTCGCCTGGCGGCTGGGCTGGCTCGACCGCAGCGATCGACCCGCTCGACGGCCTGGAGATCGGAAGAGCCAACATCCTGCACGGAGCGACAGCCCAGTACGTCGATCCGCGCCTGCGCCCCGAGACCCGTCAGGTGCGCGCGATGGCCGATGCGCGCCGACAAGCTCTGCGGCCCCGAGGGCACCGACCCGCTGATGACCCGGCTCCCGCTCTTCGGCACGAAGATCCGCGTCGCCGGCTTCGGCGGCCTCCGCCTCGGCGAGCAGAACGCGCTCCGCGCGATCGACGTCTTCTTCGACCGCGGCTACGTCCACGTCAACGGCTCGTGGATCACGCCACGCGGCCAGGCCGGGTTCCGCGGCCCGGTGAAGAACCACACCCTGCACGAGGTGCCACTGCCCAAGTCACTCATGCACGACGAGCTCCTCCCCCGCGTCAAGGAGCTGCTCGGGCTGCCCGCGAAGGCGTCGCTGCAACAGGTGCTCAACGCCCAGGAAGCCGAGCGGCAGCGACGAGCAGACCTCGCGGCTCGCGAGCCCGACAGGAGCCTCGCGTGGTGGAACTACCCCGTGCCGCCCGAGGACGAGCTGTGGCTCTTCGTCGACACTGTCACCGGGCTGCCGGTGAAGCCGGAGATGCACAACGAACGGTGGCACCGAGTCCGCGCGTGGGTCGAGGAGAACGACCCCGACAACGCCTGGCCACGCACGATCGTCTACCGCAACCTGCGCCACCACGCCGCGACCAAGTGGTTCCACGAAGAACTCGGGGAACCATGGGAGGTCGTCGCCCAATACCTCGGCGACAAGCTCACCACCGTCCTGAACCACTACGTCCGCGCAGGCGAGGACGCGCTGCGCGACTCGGTCGGAAAGCTGGCGAGGTTCTAAAACCATCGCCTTGAGAGCCGGCGGGCGCCCGGCGAGTCTTCGCAGGTCAGTTCTGCAACTGAGCGACGCAACAGGTCCGTCGTTGCTCCCGTCGTCGCCACTCAGCTTCGAGGAGCAAGCTGCGGGCCGCCAAGGGATCCGACCGCCCGGCTGGCCGCGTCGCTGCCCACGGGTGACAGTTCGATCCGGTCGCATGAACGTCAGCGCAAGCCGTCCGATCGGCGCAGCCGGTGTCAGGATGCTCGGGCGAGCGGACCGTCGGTTGTACGCGTTTGCGCAGGGCGGTGGGCACCACAGAACTGGAGAGGTGCTGCCCCCACGGCGTGTGGTCGTCTCCAGACATGCACGAGCACCGTTGGCGAGCGCGGCGCTCCCCGCCGGGACACGCCGTCCGAACCCCCACGTGGAGTCTTCGCGTCCGCCGTCGCCTTCGACCATGTCCATCACGGCACGAACGGCCAGCTCGATGCCATTGCGGCGACGGCACCAGTGGTGCGAGACATCCCCCGCGCTCTCGGGCATGCGATCCCCGAGCGTCAGCCTGTTCTTCACAAGATGCGAACTATCTGACAGTATCGGTTCTGTAGTTTCCCGATCACATTTTCAGACCGAGGACGTGAACATGATCCCTGGACGGATGCTGCGAAAAGGGCAAGGAGATCGGTGGCAATGCTGTTCTGCTCACCTGCGACATCCCGGCTCCCGTCCTGTCCGTCGACACGGACGCCGCGCTCAGTCAGGCCCTGAGGTTGACACCCGCTGAGCTTGTCCAGCTCCGTGCGCAGCAAGTCAGTTGGCTGAAGCTCGAGATCTGCGTCTCCTCATCTCGGAATCGAGTGGCCACCATAGAGAAGGGCGTGATCTTGCTCTGAGCGCCTCCGTGTCTGGCTTCACCTCATGAACGGTTGGTTCGCGCGTCTCATGGTCGTGACGGCCACGTCGCAGTTGGTCGTGTTCGCCTTGCGGCCCGTGCTCACATATCAAGCGCTCTCACTGGACGCCTCGACAGCGGAGCTCGGCCTACTGGTCAGCTCTTTCTCGGTGGTGTCGCTCGCGGTCGCCATCCCGATCGGCCGGGGAATCGACCGCCGTGGAGAGCGCGGATTCCTCCTGGCGGGGGCGGCCCTGTTGCCGTTGGCGGTCCTGGTCATGCTCGGAGCGCGCCGGCTGGAGGTCCTCATGGTCGCCAGTGCAGCACTGGGCCTCGGGCAGCTCCTCACAATGATCGCGTGTCAGACGATCATCGCCAACGGTCGTAACTCCGCCCGAAGAGACGCACGCTTTGCCAACTTCACCTTGGTGACGTCGACGGCTCAGTTCGCGGCGCCGGCCCTGGGGGGGTTTCTCGTCTCGGGGGGCGGGTCGTCGGACACCTCAGAAGAACTGCAACTGGGTTCGGTGCAGATCGTGGCCGGGCTCGCCGGCGTTGTGGGCCTCATCGCTGCGATCTCGCTCGTGCGCCGACCTGGGACGCTCGCCCAGCGTCCACAACACTTCGGTGCCCCGTCACCGGGAGCAATGGCGCAGGTTCTTCGCGATCCAACTGTGGTGATAGCACTCATTGTCGGCTTCTGCGTCCTCTCGGCAGCCGACCTCCTTGTCGCGTTCCTCCCCGCCTATGGACAGGTTCGTGGGCTCTCACCGGGGATGGTCGGTCTGCTCATCTCCGCCCATGGCCTCGCAGCGATCGCCGTCCGGCTCTGCATGGTGCGACTACTTCACCGCTTCACGAGGCGCGCGTTGCTGAGTGCATGCCTTGCAGTGGCAGCAGCGGGCCTCGCGAGCGTCCCATTCGTGTCGTCGGCTTCCGGGATTGTTCGTGCTCATGCTCGTCAGTGGCGCCGGAATCGGCCTGTGTCAGCCGATCGCAATCGCGTGGGTCGCGGGGGCGGTGCCGCCAGAAGTGCGGGGTACTGCGATGAGTGTGCGGATGGCCGGCAACCGCCTCGGGCAGACGTTGGTGCCGCTCGGGGTGGCCTCGCTCGCGGGAGCCGCTGGCATCGCAGCGGCGTTCCTCGGGCCGGCGGCCCTGCTGCTCCTCGCAGGGACCTTGGTGCTCGCCCTTGGTAAGGATGGCGGACGAAGCCGCTACTAGCGCGGATCGGCAGAACTTACCTAGCGGTCTGCCAGCCGGCGACGTGTCAGACCGACGCAGAGCGGGGCAACGAGTACGGGAGCACGTAGCCCACATTTCATCCATCTCCAGGCAAGAGGCCGCCAATCCGTCAACTCCGCCGGGGTCGCTGGCCACCTTACCGTCTGTCAGATCGTCACAGAACTTCTATAGTCAGACAGTTGCCACATTGGCAATTCGGAGTTATGTTGAAAGGAGGTGTTCGCCATCACAACCGATGACTAGGAGACGCGACCATGTCAAGAACGAACTCGGGAACGCGACGTAGATGCGGCTCGGCGCTGACAGGTGCGATGCTGGCCAGCCTCGGCCTCGTCGCTGCAGGTTGTGCCGCGCTCGGCGGCGGCGGCGACGTCAGCGAAGACGTCTCGGACGCGCAAAGGGAGTTGTACGACCAGGCCGTCGAAGCGGGCGGAGACGTGAGCGTCTTCATCGGCACCGGCAGCAACACTGAGATGGACCAGTTGATTGCCCTGTTCAACGAGGACTTCCCCGACATCAACGTCAGCTACATTTCGGGCACAGGGGACGAAGTCTCCGAACGCCTGCTGACGGAGAAGCGGTCTGGCCTGTCCAACGCAGACGTCCTGATGCTTGGTGGGCTCTCGGCGTTCAAGCGGATCAACGAAGAGGGCTACCTCACGGAGTTCCAACCGGAGGACGTGGACCTCTACGACGAGGACGAATCCAGCTACATCGACGGGGTCGCGTACTCCTTCGCCAACCTCTACCCCGGCGCTTGCTACAACCCGGACAACGTGTCCGAGGAGGAGGTAGCCCTGCTGGGTACCTACGAAGGCTGGACCGATCCGGTGTGGAAGGACCGCGCCGCCCTCGTCAACGTCGACGGTTTCGGATACCGGTTCGCCATGACCGAATGGGTGTACGGGGACAAGGCACTCGGCAAGCCGTGGCTGGCGGACCTCGCCGCGCTGAAACCCACCGTCTACACGAGCGGCAACATCGCCGTGCCGCAGGTCATCGCCGGCGAGTACGACGTCGTGTTCAACGTCATCACCGGCTACGGCGCCCGTGCTTACCGTGAAGACGCACCGCTCGAGTGCATCACGGGTGAATACGCAGCCCTACTACACCTTCGCCTCGGCGCTGGTTGACGAGGCACCTAACGAGGCGGCCGGCAAGCTCTGGCTCAACTGGCTGTTCTCAGAGCGGGGGCAGGAGTCCGTGCAGAACACGCTCTCCTGGTCTGCTCGCCGCGAGGGCTTTGACACCCCCGTCGTCGACGCCGACTGGTGGGAGCAGACCCCGGAGGATCCGCGTCTGGTCCAAGAAGACGTAGTCGACAAGAACTACGACGACCTTCTCAAGACCTTCAACGACCTGGTGGGCTCGGCCGAGGAGTGATCGTCGCCGGTGGGGCGAAGCCACAGAGCTCTCGCCCCACCCGGGACACCACCCATCTACCCCCGTGGACGGATCACAAATGTCTCTCTCAACGCCAACACTGATCGACCGGGTTCGCGGCAAGTCGGACCTCACACTGGCGCTACCGGTCTACATCATCATGCTCGGGCTGATCATCATGCCGCTCGGCTACCTGGTCTACGCAGCCCTCCAAACGGATTCCCCAGGATCGCCCACGACGGAGTTCACGTGGGACAACATCACGACCGTCGCCACGACCAGCTCCTACTGGGCAGCACTTCGCAACTCTCTTTGGCTCGGATTCCTCGTCAGCCTGTTCGCCGTCACGCTCGGCGTCTCGATGGCGTGGATCTTGGGACGAACCGACGTTCCGTTCCGAGGACCGCTCTCGGTCCTCGTATCCCTCCCCATCTTCCTGTCGCCGTTCGCCGGCGGTGTGGCATGGGTGCTTCTTGGCTCGAAGAAGTCGGGTCTGATCAACGGGTTCCTGACCAAGTGGTTCGGCGACGATGCCGGGTTCGTCAACATCATGACTTTTCCCGGCCTGGTTTTCGTGATGGTTCTGGCCTTTGCTCCACTCGCCTACCTGTTCACCTTGGGCCCGATGCTCAACATGGACGGCAGCCTCGAAGAGGCGTCGCGGGTCGGCGGAGCCTCGGTGTTCCACACGATGCGAAAGATCACGCTCCCCGTGGTCATTCCGGGCATCCTGTCGGCGGCACTGATGGTGTTCGTACTCGCCGCGGAGATGTTCAGCATCCCCGGACTCATCGGCACGGCGGCCGGGTATCGAACCCTCCCCTACTTCATCTACCAGAACACCACGGCGGCACCGCCCAACTGGGGCGGCGCGGCCGCCGCTGGACTTGCGCTCCTGCTCATCATGCTCATCGGCACTGTCCTGCAAGCGCGTGCCACGAAGGCGAGCTCGCGGTTCGTCACGATCAGCGGAAAGGGCGCGCGCCCAGTCACGCTCAAGCTCGGGCGTTGGCGATGGGTTGCGTTCCTGGTGCCGGCCGTCTACGTGCTCCTCGGTGTGGTCCTTCCGGCAGCCGCGCTCATCCTGGTGACCTTCATGCGCTACTACACCCCTGATCTCTCGTTGGACTTGTTCACCCTTCAGAACTGGCAGGTCACCCTCTCATCGCCCCGGTTCCAGATCGCCATCCAGAACACGATCCTCGTCGGTTCTGCGACTCCAACCGTTGCAGTCGTGATCGCGTTCGCAATGTCCTACATCCGGAACCGCACCCAGGCCCCATTGCGCAGCATCATCGAAACAGTGGGGATGCTTCCGGTCGCGATCCCCGGCATCGTCTTCGGCGTTGGTGTGCTGTGGGCGTACGTCGGAAGCCCGGTGTACGGCACGGTGTGGCTCCTCCTGATCGCCTACTGCGCCCGCTTCCTCCCGCACGCCCTCCGGGTCATATCTGCCGGCATCGTCCAGGTCGATCGAGGACTCGAGGAGGCCTCACGGGTTGCGGGCGCCGGCGTCACCAAGACGATGAGGTCGATCACGGTGCCGCTGCTGAAGCCCGCTGTCCTGTCGAGCTGGCTGCTGCTCGTCATCTACTGCACGCGCGAGCTCAACGTGGCGATCATGGTCTACACCAGCAAGTCAGTCGTCGTGCCAGTGATGATGTGGAACGAGATGAGCGCGGGCGACTATCAGAAGGCCGCCGTCCTCGCGATCGTCGAGTCCTCGATGATCCTCGTCGTTGTGACCATCGCGGCGCTCGCCTTCCGAGTCAACCTGTTCCCGCGCGGGAAGTAAGTTCTCAACAGCTCCCGAGAGGCAAGAAATGTCGCACATCGAGATCGAAACCGTCGTCAAGGACTATGGCACCTTCGTGGCGCTGCGAGGCATCTCGCTCGACGTCAAGGAAGGCGAGTTCGTGTCGCTCCTCGGTCCTAGTGGGTGCGGGAAGACCAGTCTTCTCCGCTCGATCGCCGGGCTGGAGGACATCCAGGGCGGCAGCATCACCGTGTCCGACCGGCTCCTGTCCCGGAAGGGATACACAGTGCCGCCGGAGCGACGGAACGTAGGACTGATTTTCCAGTCCTACGCGCTCTGGCCGCACATGACGGTGCTTCAAGAACATCGCGTACGGGCTGAAGCTGCGGAAGTGGGACAAGGGCCGCATCGCGGCCCGCGTGAAGGAAGTCCTGGGCGTGGTCGGTCTCGAAGGGCTCGAGAACAGGCTTCCGTCGCAGCTCAGCGGCGGTCAGATGCAGCGCGTGGCCGTTGCCCGGAGCCTGGCCGCGGCTCCGGGCGTGCTGCTGTTCGATGAGCCACTCAGCAACCTGGATGCGAAGCTGCGCGAGACCATGCGGTTCGAGCTGCGGCGGATCCAGAAGAGCGTCGGGACCACCGCTGTGTACGTGACGCACGACCAGGGGGAGGCAATGGTCATCTCGGACCGGATCGTGCTGATGAACCACGGCGAGATCGTCCAGCAGGGGACTGCTCGCGACCTCTATGAGACTCCGGAGTCCGAGTTCGCAGCCAAGTTCGTCGGGTTCAGCAACCTGATCCCAGCCGTCATCGAGACGGCGGGTTCAACTTCCGCGCTCTCGACGTACCGCATCGACGGTGCTGGGTCGCCGCTGGTGTCTGGAAGGGTGCGCCCAGGGATCTCCGGCGGAGAAGCGGTCATGCTGTCAGTCCGACCGGAGTCAATCCGGATCGAGCGGCCCGGCAATGTGCGAGGCCAGCGACGCTGTCGGCGTGCTACCCGCGAAGGTTCGCGACGTCGTCTACGCGGGCAACCTGTGCGACGTCTTCTTGAATGTCGGCGAGTTCAAGGTTCGCGCGCAGGTACATCCGAACCAGATCGAGGGATTCGCCCCTGGGGACGATGTCAGTGCGGTCTTCGATGCGCGGAGCGTGTGGCCGGTGACGAAGGACACGGTGTCGGAGGACGCGGGCGATGAGGCTGCGGACGATGAATCTCGGTCGTGCCCGAACCTGACGTGGCGGGCGGTCTGGCGCCCCCAGTCATGTGAGCGCAAGTCTAGTTGCACGAGCGGTCGGTGAGGTGGCCTCCAGCCCCGACCCTGCACCGAAAGGCAGATGACGGTTGCCCGTGGACGAACCCGATGCTTCCTACGCGTTCGCGACCGCCGCAGCCGCCGCCCGATTCGACGTGCTCAACCACGCGGCCGTGCACACGGCGAAGTGCAGCGTCTTGGACACCATCGGGGTCGCGCTGGCGGCAAGCGGACTCGAGCCTTCGATCGGTCCGTTCCTCGACGTGGTGCGTGAACAGGGTGGGCCGCCGCAGGCAACGATCATCGGCTCGGGTGAGCAGACGAGCGCAATTCTCGCAGCTTTTGCGAACGGGGCTCTCGCGCACTGTCTGGACTTCGACGACCGGACACCGTGGGGACAGCACTCAGGCAGCTCCGTCGTCCCATCCGTGCTCGCCGTCACCGAACGTACCGGCGGCGTTTCCGGCCGCGACCTGATCACCGCGGTCGCTGTCGGTCAAGACCTCTTCACCCGCCTGCGGCTGCACACCGGATGGCGGAAGGACTGGATGCTCTCGAGCGTCGGTGGGGTGTTCGCCGGGGCCGCGGCGTGCTCCCGCATCCTCGGTCTCGACGCTCACCAGACCCAGGCGGCGCTCAGCATTGCCAGCCAGCAGTCCGCGGGCCTGCACGAAATCGTGGCGGGGACGGGAAGCGATCTCCGCGGCAAGTACGCCGGCTTCTCGGCCCAGGGGGCGGTCCTTTCGGCGCTCCTGGCCGAACGCGGGGTGACGGGCGTCGAGCGTCTCTTCGAGGGACGTGATGGCTTTTTCCAGCTGTACTTCGCCGGTGTATACGACCGCGAGAAGCTAGTCGCCGGCCTGGGGACGGAGTTCCTCGGGTCCTCCACGCTCTACAAGAAGTGGCCGTGCGTGGGCACGGCGCACAGTCACATCCACGCGACGATCCAGATCGTCGAGGAGTTGGATCTTCGACCCGAGGACATCGCCGAGATCCGTGTGCACGTCGGGGACTACCACCAGCTGATGAGCTACCCACTCAACGAACGCAGGGCACCGCGGACCCTGGTGGACGCGAAGTTCAGTCTTCCGTTCCTCGTCGCGATCGCCGCCGTGCGGCGCGGCATGACCGTCCAGGACTTCACCGCAGAGGCGGTCGCTGACGAGGAGGTTCTGCGGGTGGCGCAAAGGGTCGTGCCGATCGACGACGCGTCCCTGGACTGGAAGCTCGAGATACCTCCTGGCCGAGTCGTCATCACAACTCGTGACGGGCGCCAGGCCGAACGCGTCGGTGACGCCACTCCGGGCAACGCGCAGAACCCCATGTCGTGGGATGACATCGTCGAGAAGTTCCGGATCAACGCCGGTGCCGCTGCCACGCCGCTTCGCAACGACGCGATCGAGCGCGTCGTCGACCTCGTCGCCGGACTCGAAGACCTAGGAGATGCGGCCTTGGTCATGCAGTGCCTCCGGTGAAAGGCGCGAAACCCTCGCGGCGATATATCAAGATCTCGACCAGCTAGAGACAAGATGAAGACGGGAAACGTTCATAGAGCCGATCGTCTATCCACTGAGCAAGCAGGAGACTTTCGTCTCCAATTCACAGCGCCTGAAGGAAGTGTCTCCGGCGCTCGCCGAGGCCTTCTGAAGCCTTCGACAATGCTCTCCTGCCACGATCCATCCTTGCTCTCTGACGTTTGCAATTCGTTGATCCTTGCCCGCTATCGGCTCACCGATGATGGCGCGGATCAGGCGGGTGCTCCGGTACTCGCGGTGACCAGGTGGCCGATGACCGCTTCCTACTCCGTGGGCGCGAGCGTGCCGTCGACGAGCAGCGGGATGTCGTACATCTCGGCCGCACGTGCCAGGACCGCTGCGGAAGGCTTCGCATACCGCGGCCCACGGCTGGTCCAGACACCTGTGTACTGATGGATCGCGGCTGCGGTCTCGGCGAATCGAGCCAACAGTGCGTAGGTGTCCTGCACCGTCACGCCGTCGACTTCGCGCAGACCGTACTGGGCAGCAATGGTCGTGTGTACGCCGCCGCCGATGACGGTGTCTGCACCCACGGCGGCCAGGCGTCGCGTGGCGTCCCTGTAGGCGTCGACGACCTAGCTCTGCGATCTCGGGATTGGTGAAGGCTTCGTGGATGCGCGGCAGGTGATCGAACCGCACAGAGTCAACACCCGCGAGGCGGCTTGTCAGGCCATAGCCGTGCACGATCTCCCGGTAGCGGGGCTCCGACTTGGTGTTCGTGGCGACCACGCCGAACGCCTCCCCTGTCATCATGGCCACGGTGCACGAGACCTCCATCTGGACGACGACGGGGATGTCGAGGACCTCGCGCAGTGCGACCACGCCCGGATCCAGGGAGTTGCCCAAGGCATACACGTCGAAGCCGTCGCGTTGGGCCTGTAGTCCGTTGGTGATGATCTCCCGCTCGTCATAGTGGAAGAGCAGCCGATACTGATCAGCGAAGGCTCCGTGCGTGGTCCCGCGCACCAGCACCTCCGTCGATGGGCTCACGCAGTTCTCAAGCTGCTGTTGGACGGCAGAGATGAAGCCCGGGCTCCTCTGCTCGGACGCCATCAGCTGGAACCAGATCTTCATCTATGAACTCTCCTCAACAGTTGTGGCCGTCACTGCGGCCTTGAGCGATTGGCGCGGTACAGCGGCGCTAGAACAGCGCGCCGACCATGCCGCCCTCCACCGCAACGGTGGACCCGGTGACGAAGCCGGCCTGGCGGGAGGCCAGAAAGGTGACGACCGCGCTCACCTCCTCCTGGGTTCCCATCCGGCCCAGGGGTGTGAGGGTCCTTCGATGTGCGGCCTGCTCGTCGGTGTACGCCGCCTGGCCGGTGCGGTGGGAGGTCTCGATCAGGGCCGGAGCCACGCAGTTGACAGTGATCCGCTCACCCGCAATCTCCGCCGCCAGCCCTTTCATGTAGGCCGTTACTCCCGCTCGGAAGACCGTGGACAGCGCGTGCCCGACCACGGGCTGCTTGGCGTGCGCGGAGGTGACCGCGATGATGCGGCCCCACTCGTGTCCCAGCATGAGGGGGACCACTCCATTGACGACCTCGACGACCGCGGACAGCTGGGTTCGGTAGGCCTCGTCCCAGCGGGATTGTTGGGTTTCCTCCAGCGTGGGGCGCAGCGGAGTCGGTGGCCGCCCGGTCAACAGCACCACTACGTCTGGCCCCCCGAGGTCCTTGAGAGTGGCGGACAAACGCTGGACGTCAGCCGCATCCACCATGCTGCCAGGTTGGGCGATGACCTCGACGTCGTGACGCTCTGCCATCTCCCGGGCGAGCTCCTTCAGCGTGTCTTCCGACCGCGCGAACAAGACTAGGTTCGCCCCCTCGGCGGCCAGGCCGTCGGCGATGCTGCGGCCCAGGCCGCCGCTCGACGCGGTGACGAGCGCCTGCTTTCCTTTCAGTCCCAAATCCACGGTGATGATTCCTTTCCTCGCCGCCAGTGACTTCGATGAGCTCCAAACGGATGTGGTGATAGGCGATCGACGGCTTCGCCGTTGGTGTCCATTCCGACAGCCAGTTCCGCGCAGCCTGGTACCGCTAGCCGGAGAGCTCCGTCACCAGAAGCGTGGCGTCGTCGAGCGTCTCCAGGTCCCGAGCAAGCTGCTTGACCTTGGTGGCCTGGTCTTCGGACAGTGGGACTGCGGCAGCGGCCGCGCAGTCGTCGAACTTTCGCCCGAGGTCGTCCCACGTCATGGGCGCATCCACCGTGCCAGGGACATTCGTGCCCACTGCCTCGTAGCTGCGTCCGTCTCGCGTAACGATCTCCACCCGCCCGGACGGAATCTCCAACTTCCAGTCCAATGACTTGTCCGGAACAGGCTCGACGAGCTGGGCTACCGCAAGAACACGAGGATCGTTCAGCGCCTCGGTCGTGAAGTCGGCGACGCCGATCTCGCGGCGCACCACTGCGGATGCAACCAGGAACGGAAGACTGAACTTCCCGTCCAGCGAGCTCGTTGGTGCACGCCGGGTCTCCAGCGGCTGGCACATCACATCGTGCCAGTCGCCGGTGTAGACCCTGATCTGCGCGATGTCCTCGACGTTGAGGTCGTGCTGCTCCACCAGTCCGAGGGTTGCGTGGATGTGGCTATGCGACGTGCTCACCGACGCCCATCGCTTGTACAGCGTGGCGCTGCCGGTGAATTCCGTGCCCAGTCCCTCCAGAATCTTGTCGCGGTCGTACTTGCCATCGAAATAGGTGTTCAGAAAGCCGTACCTCCCCTCGAAGGGAGCATCGACCCCGCTGATGCCCTTCTCCGCGAGCAGGGTCGCGACGACTGCGCCCTGTGCGGAGAACCCGGCGTAGATCCCACGGAGATCGCTGGTACCCCGTACGACCTCCATCGTCCCGCTCGACTGCATCGTGGCGATCCCCAGTGCGTTGGAGGTCGCCTCGCAGGAGAGCTGGACAATGCGGCTCGATGTCGCGGCCGCAGCGAAGACGCCCATGACGGGCGAGATGTTCCAGTCCTGTTGCCACTCCACGAACCGCCGAAGTCGTCCGAAGATGTCTTGGCCCACCGCGACGGCCGTGATCATCTCCCTGCCCGAGATCCCGCCCGCGCGTTCCGCGACTGCGAACGCAGCAGGGATGATCGAGCTGGCTGCGTGATGTCCCCAGTAGGTGTAGTCGTCGTAGTCAAGACAGTGAGACATGGCCCCGTTGACGAAAGCCGCCGAGGCCGCTGGAAGCTTCGCGTCCGAGGCGATCACAGACGCTTCCGGTCGGCCCCCGATCTCTCTCGCGTATTCCAACACCGAGCCGACGGACGCCTCCAGGCCGCTGGCAGCCAGAGTGACGCCGAGCGTGTCAAGAATGGTCTTCTTGGCGGCGTTAACAGCATCCGCCGACAGGTCTGAGTACTTCGTGTCGAAGGCCAGATCAGCAAAGTGATGAGCCAGGTCCGCGGTTGGTTCCCGCATGGTTCTCCTCGTCGGATGGGTACTGAAGGGCGTCGGCTATTTCCTTGGCGAGCCCTATGGATTTCGTCTCCACGAAGGCGTCAAGTCCTTCGGGACCGAACTCGCGCCCGAGCCCGCTGTGCTTGACGCCGCCCATGGGTGCCCTGAAGCCTGCTGGGTTCCCGTTGAGCTCGACCGTGCCGGTCTGGATCCGCGCGGCAACCCGCAGCCCTCGTTCGACGTCGGAGGTGAACACGGATCCATTCAGCCCGTACTGCGAGTTGTTGGCGATCGCGATGGCTTCGTCTTCGTCGTTGTACGGAATCACGGCGACCACGGGGCCGAAGATCTCTTCCTGGGCGATCGTGGCGTCGGGACGCACATCGGTGAAGACCGTGGGTTCGACGAACCAACCGCGGCCCAGTTCCGGCGGGTCGTCCTCCACCGCAGACGAGTCGCGCCCCCTGGGCCTTGCCGGCGTCGATGTAGCTCTCGACTCGCGATCGCTGCCGCTGGCTGACCAACGGGCCGATGTGCGTCGCCTCGTGGTGCGGATCACCCACGGGCATCGAGTCGACGAGCGCCTCGAGTCGATCGAGGAACTCGGCGTGGCGAGACTCGGGCACGACCAGTCTGGTCTTCAAACTGCAGATCTGGCCGCTGTTGCGGAATGCGCCGAGGCGTAGTGCCGAGATTGTCGAGTCGAGGTCGGCGTCATCGAGCACGATGGCCGCGGACTTCCCTCCGAGCTCGAGAGTGACCCGGCGCAAGTCTCGCCCGCAGATCTCGGCGATCCTGCGTCCTGCGGCACTCGACCCTGTGAAGGTCACCTTGGCTACGTCTGGGTGGGAGATCAGATACTCGCTGGCCTCGCGGTCCGCCGGAACCACGTTGACAACGCCCGGAGGAAGTCCAGCTTCGCTGAGGAGTCGCGCAACGAGGTACGCGTCGAGCGGAGTCTCGGGAGCGGGCTTGAGCACGACCGTGCACCCGTGACGAGTGCCGGCGCCAGCTTTTGAAGCGCGAGGGAGAGCGGCACGTTCCACGGCACCACGGCCGCGACCACGCCGACTGGGTCTTTCGTGACGAGCGCCTGCCCGACCTTGGAGTGGCGGATGGCGCGGAACGGGTACTCGGCCGCCGCGTCGAGATAGGCCTCCAGGATTCCCACGGGATTGCTCACCTGGATTGCCCGCGACTGCGTGATCGGGCAGCCCATTTCGTCGGTGATCAGTTGGGCGAACTCTTCGGCATGCGCGACCAGAAGGTCACGAAGCCGGGTCAGGATTCGGATTCGGTCCTCCAGCGACATCGCGGGCCAAACACCGGATGCGAAATGCTCGTCGCGCGGCGCCGACGGCGCGGTCGATGTCCTCACGAGAACCGGACGGCACCGAGGCAATCACCTCCTCGCTCCAGGGCGAGACCACCTGGATCCGGTCCCGCGTTGCCGCCGGCAGCCATTCGCCGTCTATGAAGACCGTGTCGTAGTTAGCGAGGAACTCGGTGGACATTGACCTCTGTACTTCCTGTCGATGGATTTCCGGAACTTCGCACGTCGTGAAGCGCCGGATTCGTTCATGAACTCCGCTACTTGTATGGCAACCGCTAACTGTGCAAGATCTCGGCGAAGGTTTCAGTACCTGCTTCGGCGACAGGAAGTGCCTCAGCGTGATGCGTTGTGCCAGTTGACGATTGCCTGCAGGCCAGCCTCCAGGCTTGTCTCGGGAGGGCATCCGAACGATGTCCTGAGCCGCGCGTTGTCCACCAGCTGATAGCGACGTCGCTGGTGCTCGAACTCGATGTCCTCAGGACTGGCGCCGTACAGCCGCAACAGGGTCGAGTAGATGTCGCCGGTGGACGCAGGCTCACCCACCACATTGACTGCGACATTGCGCAGGGGCAGGTCGATCGCGCGGACCACCGCTCGGGCCGCGTCATCGACGTAGACGAGGGAGTGTCGCGAGTCCTTGCTCCACGCCACCCGGGCCTTCTCGCTTCGGTCGACGGCTCTGAGTGCTTCGAGCATCATCCAGCTGTTGGAATGCTCGGCTGCGTCCGGTCCGTAGATGCTGCCGAAGCGAAGAGCCAAGTAGTCGAATCCGCCCCTGGCCGCGAACGGGGGCAGGAACGCTTCACATGCAAGTTTCGCCGCGGCGTACATCGACACATCCCGGCCGACGGCACCGTCCTCCTCGCGCATCGGTGCGTCGGGCTCTTCCGAGAACGACCCGTAGAGCTGTTGCGACGAGCCGTACACGAACGCCCGAATCCCGCGGTCCGCGGCCACAGACAACAGATCGAACGTCGCGGCCACATTGACACCGAAGCCTTCGCGCGGCTGAGCATCCGACGCCTTTAGGCGCATCGCCGCAAGGTGCGCGATGGCTTCCACCGACCCGACGACCTCGGCAAGCCGATCTCGGTCTCGTAGGTCCATCGCGCGAAACTCCACACCTGGCAACTCGGCGAGAGCGTCAGACTTCGGCGACGTCACAACATCGGTGGCAAGAACGTCGTGAGAACCCTCGCTACTCAGCATTGCGACGACCCGCGCGCCGACGAATCCAGCAGCCCCCGTGACCAGGACCCTGCTCCCCGGGGCCCTCGACGCATGATCGGTCGAGCCCCGCTCCATCGACTCGAACACGTCTTCCTCCAGTCAACGTTCGAACTTTCGGTTCAAAACCAGCGTGCCGTCTGACGGCATACCGAGTGGCGATATCCATGCCCTCGAGGAGGCGTGTGGCGAGCGGGCTCAGCACTCGTCCCATTTGGCGACACTCGTCACCCCGGCGACGATCACTCCTCGTGCAACTGCTCCGCGACCTCTGTGGGGTATCGGTTAACGCTTTGCTTAAAGGGAAGGGCTGACGGGCTCATGGATCCGCTTGCTCTCGGCCATATTCGCCGCCGGGATAGCGGCGGCGGAAAGGTGCAGGGCTCCTTTGGTGGTTTTTGTTGGTCCCCACGAAGGAAACCATGCATGCGCGAAAGGAGGGAGACCCGAATGGTGGTAGTACTGGCGGGGCCTGCTTCAGCTCGGCTGCATCTTCTATCATCGATGGCATGGACAACCGAGCGGAAGTGCGGGAGTTCCTCGTCTCGCGGCGTGGCCGGATCACCCCAGAACAGGTAGGGCTGCCGGACGGCAGGAACCGCCGCGTATCGGGGTTGCGTCGCAGCGAGGTCGCCATGCTTGCTGGCGTCAGCGTCGAGTACTACACCCGACTTGAGCAGGGTGCCCTCAGCGGCGCGTCTTTGGAGATCCTCGACGGAATTGCCAAGGCGTTGCATCTCGACGACGCCGAACGGGCGCACTTGTTTGATCTCGCGCAGGCTGCCAGCCCGGCGGCACGCCCGCCGAGGCGACGGGACCCTCAGGCATGGAGGCCGCACCCCAGCCTTCAGTGGCTACTCGATGGGATCACAGCCGGCCCGGCGTTCGTCCGCAATGGCCGCTTGGATCTGCTTGCCGTGAATAGCCTCGCGCGAGCCTTCTATAAGGACGCGTACGAAATGGCTGGCCAGCACCCGAATCTCGCGCGCTTTACCTTCCTCGACGAGCGGAGCCGCCGCTTGCAGTTGGATTGGGACTCGGCCGCCGACGTGGTCGTCTCCATCCTGCGCACGGAGGCAGGCCGCGATCCGCACGACGACCAGCTTCAGGACCTCGTCCGCGAACTGTCCACGCACAGCGACGATTTCCGACGCCTCTGGAACGCGCACAATGTCCGGCACCACGGCACCGGGTACAAGCGCTTCTGTCACCCGGTCGTCGGCGAGCTCACGGTCGCGTACGAGGGACTGGAGATGGCGTCCGAGCCCGGCCTCACGCTGACCGTCTACACCGCCGAGCCCGGGTCCGCTTCCGAAGAGGCGCTACGCCTGCTCGGAAATTGGGCCGCCACAGAGTACCCGCATCCAGCCAAGTCACAATCGAGAGCCGAAGCCTGACACCCCACTCGAAGACGCGTGTTGTCGACCCCGCCATCGTTGACCGGAGTCACCCCGATGTGGATCAGCAGGCCGACGTGCTCGACCGCCTGGTTGGCGTCCTCACTCAGTCCCGAGAGCAGCTCGCCGACCGCGTGCGACATGAACGCGGCCCGGCCGTAGGGAAAGGTGTCGGTGTTCACGCCGGCACCCCGGAACAGGAACATCGACCAGATCACGTTGACGATCATCCCAAGCACCCAGCCAGGCGCCACCCAGATGCGAGCCCGTGAACCTGGACCTGCGACCGAGCTTCGCCGGAGAGTTCGCCACCCTGATGACCGCGAACGTCACGATGCCGAAGAACGCCTTCACGGCGATGAAGTCCAGCGCGAACCCCAGCACCGACCAGCGGCCGATCACCAGGATGCCGAAGCCCTCGACGAACAGCGAGCCGGAGGCCTCCAGGTAGACCGAGGCGAGGATCAGGAACGCCCAGAACACGAAGAAGGGCGCGGCGCCGGGGACTGACCACTTCAGCAGCTTCTTCTGGCCGAGCACCTCCACCAGCCGGGTCTGATCGTCGACCCGGTCAGCTTGGTGAGGTTCTCCACCCGGTCCGGTGCCGGCTGTCCACTCGTGATCAGCAGGAACAGCAACAAGACCCGCCGCCCCGCAACCGGCAGCGCAACCGCGGTCATCGCCAGACCCAGAATCAACGTGAGAACCAACGTAGTCACTCCAACCTGCCGGCGTTGGCCGCCGGATCTGACATGTGCCGAGGCGGAACGGGAACGAAACGGGTCGCGTGTTGGCGGAGCAGCACTCGGGTCAGCCCTTGCGCTGGTTGACCTGCTCGGTCAGTGCGGGCAGGACGGTGTGCAGGTCGCCGACGACGCCGAAGTCGGCGAGTTCGAAGATCGGGGCCTCGTCGTCCTTGTTGACCGCCACGATGGTCTTGGAGGTCTGCATGCCGGCGCGGTGCTGGATGGCACCGGAGATGCCGGTGGCGACGTAGAGCTGCGGCGAGACGGTCTTGCCGGTCTGGCCGATCTGGAACGTGTGCGGCTTCCAGCCGGAGTCGACCGCGGCCCGCGAGGCCCCGACCGCGCCGCCCAAGGCGTCGGCAAGCGCGTCGACCTCGTCGAAGTTGCCGCCGGTGCCGCGGCCACCGGCGACCACGATGGCGGCCTCGGTCAGCTCGGGGCGGCCGGTGGCCTGGCGCGGAGCGCTGTTGACGATCTGCGCTGCCTTGGCGGCGTCGGAGACCGTGGCGGCGAACTCCTCGACCGTGCCCGCTCCGGCGGCCTCCTCCGGGGTGGCCGCGTTGGGCTTGACCGTGATGATCGGCGTGCCCTTGGTGACCTTGGCCTGCACCGTGTAGTTGCCGGCGAAGACGGACTGGGTGGTCACCGGGGTTCCGTCGTCGCCCGGCTGCACGTCGGTCGCGTCGGTGATGAGGCCCGACTCGATCTTGATGGCCAGGCGGCCGGCGATCTCCTTGCCGTCGAACGACGACGAGATCAGCACCGCACCGACACCCCCGCCGGCTCCCCCGTCAGCTTGAGCTTCTCCACGAGCTGCTGGAGGGCCTCGGCCCTGGGGGCGACGAGGTAGCCCTTGATGTCGGCGTCGTCGACGACGTAGATCTTCTCTGCGCCGTACTTCTTCAGCGCGTCGGCTCACCCCAGACGCCTGGTCGGGGGAACCGATGAAGACAGCCGACGGCTCGCCGAGGCGGCGGGCGATCGTCAGCAGCTCGCTGGTGGTCTTGCGGACGTTGCCGTCGACATGGTCGACGAGGACGAGAATTTCAGACATGACCCAACCCCTCAGATGAACTTCTTGGCAACGAGGAAGTCGGCGAGCGCCACCGCACCCGAGCCGCCCTCGTCGGTGACGATCTCGCCGGCAGTGCGCGGCGGGCGGGCCGTGGTCTCCTCGACCACCGACCAGGCCGCCGACAGGCCGACCTGGTCAGCCGAGAGGCCGAGATCGGACAGCGACAGGGTCTCCATCGGCTTCTTCTTCGCCGCCATGATGCCCTTGAACGACGGGTAGCGGGCCTCGCCCGTCTGGTCGGTCACCGACAGCACGATCGGCAGCGTCGCACCGATGACCTCGGTCGCGGAGTCACCGTCTCGCTTGATCCGGACCTGGTCGCCCTGGGTCTCCACGACCGAGGCGAACGTGACCTGCGGGAGCCCGAGGCGTTCGGCGAGCATGGCGGGCACGACGCTCATGCTGCCGTCGGTCGACGCCATCCCGCAGATGATCAGGTCCGGGGTGCCGGTCTTCTTGATCGCCTCGGCGAGCACCAGCGAGGTTGCCGGCGCATCGGAGCCGGCGATGGCGTCGTCGAGGACGTGGACGCCCTTGTCGACGCCCATCTGCAGCGACTTGCGGACCGCGTCGACTGCCTTCTCCGGGCCCACGCACAACGCAGTGACCTCCGAGCCCCCCTCAGAACCACCAGCCTTCTCGGCAAGCTGAAGGGCTTGCTCCACGGCGTACTCGTCGAGCTCGGAGAGCAGCCCGTCGACGCCTACTCGGTCAACGGTGTTGTCCGACTCGAACCGCCGGTCGGCAGTCGCGTCGGGCACATATTTCACACAGACGACAATGTTCACGGCACGTTTGTCCCCTCTCTGGCGCGATTCTCGGTGGTTCTCTGCGGGTCCCGATGCAGCGCGGGCCGAGCGACTCTGTCTAGGTTTCCCGGAAGTGACAGCCTCTTGAAGCTGACCATGTCGTGGCCTCGGCCCTGATCCGCGACTCTCAGTGCTATCCAAAGGCCTCCTACGGCGGCTTTGCTGGCTGGTACACCCGAGTGCGAGTCACAAAGCCATTCAATGAACCGACCGCTGACTCAAGCGGGATGCCGGCGCCTCCCGGCCTGCCCTCCGCGAGCAGACCGGAGAGAGGATGGTCATACATTAAGCAGCTTGTCACACAATTGTCCAGTCGAGGCCTGCGATGCCTCACGGTGAGGTCAACTACCCTCACTCTCCGGCTTACCGCAAGCAAACGTGCACCAGACCCGGCTGGGGCAGTTGTTAACGGGCGTGGGTGTGGCGTCAGCGCGGGTCAGCGGAGCTTGCGGATGCGTTGGCCAGCGCCCTCGGCCTGCCCGCGGTGCTCGACAACGATCTCAACGTGATGGCCCTGGGCGAGCTGAACGCCGGCGTCGCCCGGAGTCTCGACTCGTTCCTCTTGTCAAGGTCGGCACAGGCATCGGGTGCGGGATCGTCGTGCGAGGCGAGCCGTATCGCGGCGTCGACGGCTGCGGCGGGCGACGTCGGACACATCCGTGCCGACACCACTGAACCGGCATGCGCATGCGGCAACATCGGCTGCCTGGAGGCCTTCTTCGGCGATACCGCCTGTTTCAGCGTTGACGACACGGCGACAGTGCGAATACTGTAAGACAACTGCGTCAATGTAAGGCTCAACGCAGATCGATGACCATCTGCTGGTGTCCCGCCCGTGTTGCATGGTCGAAGCGAAGGACAGTGATGGCTATGCAGGTCGCCCCAGTCGCTCAGACGGACCGTTCTTCGTCGTCGGACGACCCGATCATTGATCGGCGGAACCGTTACCTCTTCAACAACCTGCGGCGAGTCGGGATTGCCGTCACCCACGCCAAGGGGTCCGAGTTCACAGACTCTTCGGGCAAGCGCTATCTGGACCTGTTTCCCGGCTTCGGCTCGGGCATCCTGGGACATTGCCATCCTGAACTGGTCGCAGTTGCGACCGAGCAGGCTGCCAAGCTGTGGCACGTCGGCGCCGACATCGATGTGGAAGCGCAGGGCCTGCTGGCTGAGGCCGTCGCCAAGCATGGCTTCGGGGGCCGAAGCTACATCGGCCTCAGCGGCTCTGAGGCGAATGAAGCCGCTTTCAAGCTCGCGCGCCTGTATGGCCGGAGCAAGGGCGATGACCGCTACAAGATCATCGCGACGCACCGCGGGTTCCACGGCCGCGGTTTCGCGGCCATGATGGCCACTAGCGGTGACAAGGCGCGCAAGGGGTTCGAGCCCTTTTTGGAGGGCTTTTCCCATGTCCCCTACAACGACCTGCCTGCAATGGCGGCAGCTGTGGATGACCAGACCGTCGCGATCATCGTGGAGCCCATCCAGGGCGAGGGTGGAGTCCACCTACCGCACGCCGGCTATCTCGCCGGGCTTCGCGAGCTGTGTGATGAGCGCGACCTGCTGCTCATCTGCGACGAGGTGTGGACCGGATGTGGACGGACCGGGGAGTGGTTCGCCTATCAGCACTCTGAGGTGAAGCCAGACATCATGACGCTCGGCAAGGCCGTCGGATGCGGCTTTCCGGTCTCCATCATGTGCGCTGACGAGCGCATCGCCGGTGTGTTCGACGTCGACTCCTACCAGGGCGTGCCGCACGTCACGACGCTCACCGGTAGTTGCGTCCCCGCTGCCGTATCAGCGCGGATGTTCGAGGTTGTCGACCGAGAGGGTCTGGTTGATCGCGCACGTGAAGTCGGCGGTCGACTTGCGGAGAAGTTCCGTGGTTTGTCGGACCAGCTTCCCCTCAAGGAAGTCCGCGGCAAGGGCCTTTTCGTCGGCCTGGAGCTCGACGATGAATTTCCTCGCACGGCCCCAGAGCTGGCACGCACCGCGCTGGACCTGGGCCTGCACATCGGCTCTGCGGGCGATCGTGTGCTGCGGATCGCTCCTCCTCTCAACGTGACGGAGAACGAGTTGGACCGTGGCCTGGACCTGGTGGTCGAGGTCCTGAAGTCCTGAGTCCGCTCGGACGCCGGAAGGATGCAGGGCGATCAGCTCCGGCCGGGACGTATTTCCAAGGGGCTTCAGGAATCACTTCTGTCCACGAGTCTCGGTCGCCGTCCTGTGCCGCGTACGGCAAGCGGCCTTCGCCGTCGGGCAACGGAATCGCGCCAAGGAGCGCTTTGGTGTACGGGTGGAACGGGCCAGCCAGTCATGTGGGGACCTCACCACCGAACGAACTCTGCCCTACGTGGAGTGAGGCGGCGGTCAGCTCCGCTTTCGCCCTTGGTTCTTGGCTTCGATGAGGTCGGCCAAGCGGTCGGCGGGGCCGTCGATGTCACGCGCACCGCCTCGCACAGCGTTTCCCTTCGCGGCGTGATCCGATCAGACGACGTCGACCGTGTGCTGGCTGAGCTGATGACGGCGCGTCGCGCGGCGGGACCGGTGACCTGGACGTCGACCTGAGGAACATCACCGACCCTTCTAGCGAAGCGGTCCGTGCACTCTCCGAGCTCGCTGACCGCTACGTCGAGTGGCGCGGCCCCAACCACGGGCTTGTGCTGCGTGTGCGCAGGCCAGGCTCCTCGCGACGGACCTCGACCTGGCCCGCGTGCCCTTCCACGCGGCCTGAGACCATGACGACGACTTCCCCCTCCCGCTCACAGCCGATCCCGCCCGGCGCCGGCACCGGTGTGTCGGCTCAGGGGTTGACGAGCACCTTGAGGGTCTTACGCTCGTCCATGTCGCGGTAGCCGGTGGGTACGCCGTCGAGGTCGGTGGTGACGTCGAAGACTTTTCCGGGTTCGATGGTGCCCTCCATGATGTCGGGCATGAGTTGCTCGATGTAGGCGCGTACGGGTGCAGGGCCGCCAGCCAGGCGGAGATTGTGCCGGAACAGGCTGCCGAAACCGACCGGTGCTTCCTCATACTGCGGGACGCCCACGCGGCTGATCACACCCCCGGGACGGAGGACCCCGTAGGCCTGTTGGTAGGCCGGCACGTGACCGACGGCCTCGAGCACGGCGTGTACGCCGTGTCCGCGGGTCAGCTCCCGGACCTGCGCGATGCCTTCCTCGCCACGCGCGGCCACCACGTCGGTGGCCCCGAACTCAAGGCCGAGGTCGGTACGGGCGGTGTGGCGTCCCATCAGGATGATCTGCTCGGCACCGAGCCGCTTCGCCGAGAGCACAGCCATCAGCCCGACAGCGCCGTCGCCGATGACTGCGACCTTTTCCCCGGCGCTGACGCCGGCCGCATACGCGGCGTGGTAGCCGGTGCCGAACACATCGGAGAGGGTTAGCAACGAGGGGATCAGCGCAGAGTCAGGGGCAACCGGGAGCTTGACCAGGGTGCCGTCGGCAAGCGGGACCCGCACCGCCTCGGCCTGTCCGCCTTCCTCGGCCTGGCCGTCCCAGAAGTTGGCCTGCGAGTGCGAGCAGGACGTGTGCAGGCCCTCGCGGCAGAACTCGCAGGTGTTGTCGGAGATCGCGAACGGGGCGACCACCAGGTCGCCCTTCTCCAGGGTGGTGACGCCGCTGCCAACGTCTTCGACAACGCCGATGAACTCGTGGCCCATCCGTGCCGGGCCGTTGTCGGCGGACATGTTGTGGTACGGATGCAGGTCGCTGCCGCAAATGCTCGAAGCGGTGATCCGGACCAGGGCGTCGGTCGGATGCTTGATGACGGGGTCGGGGACGTTCTCGATCCGGACGTCGCCGGCGGCGTACATGAGGGTGGCGCGCATGGGTTTGATCTTCCTATCCGGAGTTCAGCGAAATTCATTGGTCACGTCTGGAGAAGCACCCGCCTACGCCTGCATCGACTTCAGCACGCGAATGCTTCGGCGCCATGGCAGACCCCGGGTGCTGCCAACCCTTTGCGGCTCCTCGAGGAAGTCGGCGATTCGCGAGCCGAGCTCCTCCGGGCGCGTGTACAGGAACAGGTGACCCCCGTCCCGAACGATGTGCAGCGAGGAGTTCGGTATCAGCAGCGTGACGATGCGAGCATTGACGACCGGCACGAGAGGATCGTCGCTGCCGTGCAGGATCAGCGTCTCGTGCCTCAGCTTCGACAGCCACGGCAGGCTCGACCAGCCCGTCAGGGCGAGCATCTGTCTGCGGTAGGTCGGCCCATCCACAAGGCGCAGGAGGCCCAGCTTCTCCGGTAGCTCCGCGTCCCTCAGGAAGTCACCCCCGCACAACCTGGGAAAGACGCTCCTCAGACTGCGGGGATCCCGGCGAGGAGTCACCAGCGAAAGAGCCGCTCGCGCCTTGGCCGGGACGGACACGAACCCCGGAGTGCTACCGGCAAGGATGAGGCGACGAACCAGCTGAGGATGGTCGCGAGCGAGCTGCTGCGCCACAATGCCGCCCCAGGAGAGCCCTAGGACATCCACGCTGTCGAACCCCAGCTCGTTCACCACCCCGGCCAGGAACTTGGCGTACGTCCGCACCGTCGGCGGAACACCGAGGAAGACGCCCTGCACGTCGAGCGCGACGGACGTTCGTCGCAGGTGCCTGCGGAGCTCGCCCAGCACTCGGTACTCTGCACCGATCCCGTTGCACAGCAGCAGTGGGACCGTGCCGTGCGCGAGACCCCGGATCGACACCGTCACGCGGTGGCGGCCCACAGTCAGTTCGCGGAGCTGTTCCGTGCCGTCGTCCGATGTCCCCTGCGTGGTCGATTCCCTCATGACCTCCCCCTCGGTATGACCTGCCGCGATCCGCTGCGGACCAGGAACAAGCCTTAGGTACCCCGGCCCTTGCCTGCCAGGCACACCACGACCGACGAATCCGTGTCCCGCCGGCATCCGGTCAGCGCCTCGACATCGAGCGGGAAGTAGCGCGCTCGGTCATACGTGTCGGTTCCAACCACCGTCGACGTAGATTCGCTGACCGGTGATGTAGCCGGCCAACGGCGAACACAGGTACGTGAGGATGTTCGCCGCATCGGCTGGGTCGCCGAAGCGCCCTGCCGGGATCTCCTTGTCGAGCCAGTCCTGTTGTTCCTGCTCTGTTGGCACGAACTGCGGGATGAAGTTGTTCCTGATCTGCTCGGTCATCAGGTAGCCGGGCGACACGCAGTTGACGGTGATGCCGTCCTTCATCACCATCCGAGAGAGTCCCTTGGCCCACATGAGGACCGCCCCCTTGGACGTCAGGGAACCGCTCACGTGCCCGGGCTCTGAAGTCGCCGTCATACACAGGACACGACCGAAGCCCCGCTCCCGCATCCCCGCGATGAAAGGCGTCGTGAGCCGCCGCGGAGTCGCGAAATTCAACCGGAAGGCCTCGTCCCACTCCTCCTCGGTCGTGTCGAGGTCGAAAGGGCGCGCCTGACCGAGGTTGTTCACCACGATGTCCACGCCGCCGAACTCAGCCATGACCCTGGCCACCACCCGGTCGAACGCGTCGCCGTCCATCAGATCGTCGACGATGATGAAGGGAGCGAGAAGCTCCTCGTCGCGGATCTCCTGTGCCAGCTCCTCGAGCGCCGACTCCCGCCGCGCCACAACGATGGTCTGGACGCCCTCTCGGGCCAGCGTCTTCGTCGTCACCCGGCCGATTCCTGCGCTGGCCCCCGAGATCAGCGCAGTCTTGCCGCCCAGCTTCAGATCCACGGCGATCCCTGCTTTCTCTGCTTCTGCATGTGGAGGAGGTGCTCTGCTGACCGGCTCATCGCTCGGTCGATGATCTGTCAGGCGGTCGCGCTAGTCGGCGTACCACTCGGCCATCAGCTGACTCTGGTCGGCCTTGGGCCCGAAGCGGTCGATGGCCTGCTGAGTAAAGGCCTGGGCGAGGTTCCCGATGGGCGTCTCGTGCCCCAGCGCGGCGGCCATTTCGTTGGCCAGACGGACGTCCTTGAGCATCAGATCGAGGGCGAACCCCTGAGGCTTGTAGGTGTCGCCCGACAGCAGGAGCGGGTACGTGTTCTCCGTTGTGTAGTTGCGGCCACTGCCCTTGTTGATGACCTCAACGACGACATTCTGATCCACGCCGGCCGCGACGCCCAGGCGAATGGTCTCGAGTGCAGCGAACCGATTGCAGGCGTTGAGCAGATTGTTGACCAGCTTCATGGCGTGCCCCGCACCGACGGGACCTACATGGACGACCTCGTTGGTGATCTCGTTGAGCAAGGGTCCGACCTTGGCGAACGTCTCGGCATCGGCGCCGACCATCAGCAGCGCAGTTCCCTCACGCGCCCTGCGAACCCCGCCGGCAATCGGGGAGTCGACATAGGTGACCCCGCCCTCGCTGAGTACCGGCACCATCTCGGCATCGGCGATCGGTGTTCCGGACGTGATGTCGATGATCGTGGTACCGGCTGCCAACCGAGCGGCCAGCCCCTCCGGACCCATCAAAAGCTCGGTCACCTGAGGCGGACCGGGCAAGCAGAGGAAGATCGTCGAGCACTTCTCCGCGATCTCCTCCGGGCTCGC
Organism: uncultured Actinomycetota bacterium; assembly: GCA_963719255.1. GTDB lineage: Bacteria > Actinomycetota > Actinomycetes > Propionibacteriales > Nocardioidaceae > Nocardioides. The sequence goes on from CAVRBN010000071.1 coordinate 60,277, forward strand.
GAAGATCGCTCCCTGCGCGACAAGGTCCGGTGCAGCCTCCGGATTTCGATCGTTGATGAGAAGCTCGTGCTCGAGCAGTCGACTGGCGATGGCGGAACCCATGGCGCCAACGCCGATGAACCCGATCGTGGTCATCGCATCTTCCCTTCGTGCTAGTTGGACGCTTCTGGTCAGGTCGCTCTAAACCGTCTGTCCACCGTCGACGACCAGCGCGTGACCCACAACGAAGGACGACGCCTCCGAGGAGAGCCAGAGAACCGCATCTGCGATCTCGCTCGGTACGCCCATCCGGCCGATCGGCTCCTGGGCGATGACCCGGGCCCGCCCCTCGTCCGTACCGCCGGTGAACCGGTCCATCATGGGCGTCTCGATGATGCCCGGGCAGACAACGTTGATCCGGATGCCGCGGGGCGCGTAGTCGAGTGCCACCGCCTTCGTCATGCCGACGACTCCGAACTTCGTCGCGCAGTAGCCTGCTTGACCAGCGATCCCGACAACCCCGGCTCCGGAGGCCGTGTTGACGATGCTGCCCCCGCCACTGGCGAGCAGCTCGGGGATCTGGTTCTGCATGCAGAGGAAGACGCCCTTGAGGTTCACTGCGATCAGACGATCGAAGTCTGCGGAGCTCAGCTCGGCGAGCGGTGCTACCGGCTGCTCGACCCCGGCATTGTTGAATGCCGCGTCGAGTCGGCCGAACTCCTTGACGGTGGCCCTGACGGCTGCCTTCACGTCGCTCTCCACCGTCACGTCGCACGTGACCGCGATCGCGCTACCGCCGGCCTGTGCGATGAGGCGCACGGTCTCACCAGTGCCGGCCTCGTCGATGTCGACGCAGGTCACCGCGGCACCCGCGCGGGCGAAGGCCAAGGCGGTCGAACGCCCTATCCCGCTCGACGCACCCGTGACGAAAGCAACTTTGTTGGCGAATGTGAACCCGGACACGGGCACCTCAGGCATCGGTATTGTCACATCACGCATACTGTCAGACTATATCTGTATTGTGAAGTCTTGCTCGCAGATAACGAAGGGTAGGATGAATGGTCAACTTGCACCGCGACGTGAGCCAGGATCTGGCGGACATGGCCGCGAACGTGACGATCGATGCGCTCGGCGAGGCGGCCATCGAAGCGGCCAAGATGAGCATCCTCGACACCATAGGTGTCGCCCTGGCGGGAAGCGGGGTGGAGCCTGCCGTTCAGGGCCTGCTCGACCTCCTGGAGGACCAGGGTGGGCGGGAAGAGGCGACCGTCTGGGGCCGTGCGCACCGACTGCCAGCGTCCAGCGCCGCGTTCGCGAACGGAGCCCTGGCGCACTGCCTGGACTTCGACGACCAGACTCCCTGGGGCCAACACTCCGGCAGTTCGGTGATCCCGGCCAGTCTGGCCGTTGCTGAACGCAAGGGCGGAGTGAGTGGTGCCGATCTGATTGCCGCGGTCGCCGCCGGACAGGACATCTTCGCCAGGATCCGGTGTCACGTCGGCTGGCTCAAGGACTGGAACCTCTCCAGCGTGGCCGGCGTGTACGCAGGCGCGGCGGCTGCCAGCAGGGTGCTCGACCTGCCTGCCCCCACCGTCCACCACGCGCTCGGCATCGCCAGCCAGCAGTCGAGCGGCATCGGCGAGGTGCTGGCCGGCACAGGAAGTGACCTCAGAGGTGTGTACGCCGGCTTCTCCGCGCGCGGCGCGGTGACCGCGGCGCTGCTGGCTGAACGAGGCATGACCGGTGTCGACCGCCTCTTCGAGGGCCCGAACGGCGTCTTCAACACCTACTTCGGCGGCCGGTACGAACGTGAGCCGATGCTTGCCGACCTGGGCACCGACTTCCGTGGAGCGGGCACGCTCTACAAGCTCTGGCCGTCGGTCGGGACCTCGCACGGCCACATCCACGCGACCATCCGCATCATGCAGGAGGAGAACCTGGCACCCGAGGACATCGACCAGGTTCGCGTCCATGTCGGGGACTACCACTCAGTGATGTGCACGCCGCTGGAGGTCAGGCAGGCACCCGAGACTCTCGTCGACGCCAAGTTCAGCCTGCCGTTCCTGGTCGCGATGGCAGCAGTCCACCAATCGGTCCGGATCGCGCACTTCACGACGACGGGCCTACACGACTCGCGGGTGCGCAGCGTGGCCGCCAAGGTCCTGCCCGTCGCGGACGAGTCCCTCAACTGGGAGCTCGACCTTCCTCCTGGCCGGGTCGAGATCATCACCACCGACGGACGCAGCTTCATCCGGGAGGGAGCAGGCTACCCGGGCAGTCCGGAGGCCCCGACCACCTGGGATCAGCTCGGCGAGAAGTTCAGGGACTGCGCCGCGGTCGCTGCTCAGCCACCCGCACCCGAGCAAGTCGACCTCGTCATTGGCCTGGTCCGCAACCTCGAGGGCGCCCCGGACGTCGCCGCGATCAGTCGGCATCTGCTCGGTGGAAGCAGTGATGCCTGACGCGGGGGCTGGTGGTGGGCTCCGGCTAGGGCTGCTTAGGAGGATCCAGGCACCATGAGGTCGAAGACGCGGTCCAGCGACTGCTCGCCCTCGAGGCTCCGTAGGACCTGCAGCAGCTCTCTCGCCTGCTGTTCCCCGAGCAACGGCTCCACCTGACCCAGGAACTTGGCCGCGAACTCGTCGTCGCTCATCGGTTTGAGCGGGTGGCCCTTGGGATTCACGCCGACCAGTCAGTTGCTCGCCGTCGCTTCGAGCTGGATCTCGAAGCGGCAGGCCATCTGCCACGGGAAGCTGGCGGTGTACTGCCGGGTCCTCGATCAGCTCGATCGTGTCGGTGACTGCCAGCAGGTCCGGATCCCGGAACCGCTCGGGCTCGAAGGTCGCTTCAGTCGATGGCGCCGTCGACCAGGGCCGCAGCGATGAGATAGGGACCGCTGTGGTCTGCGGTCTCGCGGTTCGTCGGTTCCCAGAGGGCCGGGTCGCGCGTCCCGCGCCACCACCGACTTGCTCTCCATGTAGACACGCATCGCGCGCGATGTCGGCGCGGGTCGACGGTCTGCCGCAGTTCGAGCGCCAGCTGGACCGGGCAGCTGCATCTCGTAGCGGAGCGGCAGCTGCTTGAAGTAGGTGTTCTCGATCCGGAACGGGTGGCCCGGTCGCCTCCGAACGGTACCGAGGGCGAACCGGTGGTCCAGCTGGCGCATGAATCCCCGGGGGCCCTCGAAGGCCATTTCTGGCCCGGTGATCCCCGCTTCGGCCAGCAGGGCCGCGAAGAGCCCGTTGCGGCTTCCGTTCGGGCCCGGCCAGTCCCTTCCAGTTCGAGATGGAGCCGACCCGGGTCTCGTAGAGGCAGATGTTCGGGACGACGGCCAGGCGCAGGGCGTTCGCCACCTGCTCCGGCGAGAGCCCGAGCAGCCGGACGCCGCCGCCGCGGTCGCGATGCTGTGGAAGATCGGGTGGTCCCAGCCGTTCGCCGCGAATGACCACCTCGTCGACGAACTGTCCGCACACCTCGTACGCGATGACAACGCCTAGCAGGGTGTCGGCGCCGCTCGCGCCGGCTATCTGCGCGGCGGCCAGCACGCCGCCGATGTTGTCGCTCGGGTGCGGCCCGGTGTCGCCGTGTGCGTTCGTACTCGTCGGTGCCGAAGTAGTCGTCGTTGAAGTCGAGACAGCGGATCGATCGAGCCGTTGACGAACGCGGCCAGGTCCGGCGTTGTCTGGATCGAGGTGCCGAAGAGCGTGGCCGGACCTGGTGCTGCTGGCGGTCGAGGCGATGCCGCGCAGCGCCCGGACGACGTCGGTGTGCGACTGCCGCCGAGGCCGCAGCCCACTGGCGTCGACCAGGCAACGCTGGGCGGCGGTCCAGGCGGCGTCGGTGAGTCCTTAGGTGTCAGGCCTGCGTCGCGAACGAGGTGAAGTCGCGAACCACTGGAGTCGGCGATGTCGGCGACGGCCTGCTGGTCGTTGGTCATCCGATGGCCTCTCGTGCGTCCTGTCCGCAGATTAGCAAAGAATGAAGTGTTTGACATTTTGCGTCCTTCGGGGCCACCCGCTAGGCGTCCATCAGGTCGGCGAACGACGTGCGGGTACAGTCCATGAGCCCGGCCAGATCAGTCACGGCGGCTGGATCGACGGTGAATCCCAAGGTGCAGATACCTTCGTGCGAGACCAGGACGGCCATCACCGGGATGCCAGGCAGCGGTCCGAACGCGTAAAACCTCTCCACCTTGGTTCCCGACAGGTAGACCGCACAGTCGGGTCCGACGATGTTGCTCGCCTGCAGGTCCACCCGCCTGGCGTAGGCCTTGAGCGTCGGTGCTGTGAGCCAGGTAGGAGCCTGGTGCAGCACGGGCGCAAGGCGGAGCGGGGCGTCGACACCGGGCTCGGCGCGCCGGGAGACCACCAACTCATGCACGGCCTCCAGCCTGCCGACCGGGTCACTGACCGAACACGGACCAGATATCACCGCGGCACTGAAGTGGTTGCCGCTGTCGATGGACTGCTCACCGCCGACATCGATGGGGAACGCGACCGGCAGGTCGGTGACGACCACGCCATGGGATTCGTGGTACGCCCCCATGCCGCCGAGCAAGCCAGCGAGGAACACATCGTTGACGGTCGCTGCATGTGCTTTGGCGACCCGGCGCAGATCGCTGAGTGGGAACTCGAGAGTCGCGAACTTGCGTGCCCTGCTGCGGGCACGCAGGAGCGGAGAAGGGTCCGCCGAGCCGTGCCCGTAGGTGCGAAGTGCCGAGTTGGCATAGGAGGCTGCCGTGGACACGGTCTCCACCGGCCGGAATGTGCCTCCCACCATGAGCCGCGCCAAGGAGTTTGCACGGTGCTGGCTGGTGAGCACCGTCTGGGACGAGGTGCGCACGACGTGGTCCCGAGCTGCCTTGAAGCCCGACCCGCGTTGCTCCAGTGTGACCAGGTCCTCGGTTGCGGGATCGGGCTCGAGGTCGAGCAGGTTGGCCAACATGTGCAACGCTCGGACGCCGTCGGCGATCGCGTGGTGCACCCGAAGGAGTAACACTGCCCGGTCGCCCGCCACTCCCGTCACCAGCGTCGCGTCCCACAGGGGTCTCGCAGGGTCGAACGGGGAGGTGGCGGACTCGCTGGCCATGTCGAGCACCGCTTCGACCGACGTGTCGCCCGGAGCGCCGACCCGGCGTATGTGCTCACCGACGTCGAAGGCATCGTCGGGCACCCACTTGGCTCGCCCGAGCGGCCAGCCTGAGGTGGTGACACGCTGCCGCATCCGCGGAACCGCTCGAGACGCGCGCTCGAAAGCGTGCGTGAGACGCGCCGGCTCCGGCGTACCGGCGAGGACCAGGGCGGCGCACATGATGGCACGCGTGGTCGGATCTGCGTCTCCCTTGAGCAACAGGGCATCCAGAGGGGCGACAAGATCCGCGAGGTAGTGGGACATCGTCACTCAGGGCCTGTCTTCCGGTCCGGCTTCGAGGACGAGCTCACGCAGCGCGAACTTCTGGATCTTGCCGCTTGGTGTGCGCGGCAAGGTGCGCGAGCAGGCGAAAGCTCTCCGGGTAGAACTGCTTGGCTACTCCGTGGACGGCCAGGAAGCGGGCCATCTCGTCAAGGTTCACGGTCGGGGTTGCAGGCTTGAGGACGACGCACGCGCACGCCGTCTCTCCCAGGCGATCGTGCGGCAGAGGCACCAGCGCGATCTCCTTGATCGCCGGGTGGGTGAGCAGGATGTTCTCGATCTCGACCACCGGGATGTTCTCGCCGCCTCGGATGATGATGTCCTTGGTCCGGCCCGAGATTCGGATGTGGTGACGGTCGTCAAGCAGTCGTGCCCGGTCTCCGGTCTTGAGGTGTCCGTCCGCGGTGAGGCTTTCCGCGTCGAGATCCGGCCGCTTGTAGTAGCCCTTGAAGAGGCCCGGCCCGCGAATGACGACATCGCCTTCCTGCCCGACGCGGACAGGTACGCCGTCGCCGTCCACGATCAGCACCTGTGCTCTGCCGGCCGGACGGCCGTCCGTCGTGCTCGCCAGGACCGGATCGTCGAACACCGTGGTTGCCGTGCCGATGGGATACTCACTCATCCCCCAGCCGGAGACGACTCGTGAGTTGTGCAGCGTCACGGCACGCTCGATCAGGACAGGCGGGATCGGCGCGCCCGCGCAGACGAAGACATCAGGGAAGGTGGCGTTCCCGCCTTCCCCGGCGACGTCGAGGAGGTCGCTCAGGAACGGGGTGGCGCCCATGGTGAAGTTGACGGAGTATCTCGCGACGAGCTCCAGTGCGCGAGCGGGGTCCCAGGTCTCCAGCAGCACGACGTCTCCTGCTCCCCGGAGCGGCATCAGGATCCCCCAGGTGAAACCGGTCAGGTGACCGAACGGCGACATGACCAGCGAGGTGAGGCCGCGGGCGAAGCCGGAATGTTCCACGAAGTCGTCGATCACCGCGTGCATGGAGGCGTGCGAGTGCATCACTCCCTTGGACTCACCCGTCGTGCCCGAGGTGAATGCCAGGATTGCGAGGTCGTCGGGGTCTGCCGGGCAAGGGGGCAACGGGCGCTCGCTCTTCGTCCGAATCACCTCTGCGCTCGACATGACCCCGTCGGTCTCGGTGTCGCCGACGCAGATGACGTGGCGGAGGGTCGGCAGGTCGTCGGCCACCGCACGCACCATGGCGGCGAAGTCGAAGTTTCGGTAGACGGCCGGGGCAACCAGGATCTTGCATTCGGTTCGCTGCAGGATGAAGGTCAGCTCGCGCTGCCGATAGATGGTCGTGATCGGACAGACCACCGCGCCGAGCCTTGCCGCCGCGTAGGTGTAGATCACTCCCTCTGTCCAGTTTGGCAGCTGGAGACAGAGGACATCCCCCTGTCCCAGGCCCAGCTCGGAGAGGCACGGCTGACGGTCAGGATGTCCGCCATCAGCTCGTCGTAGGTGAGTTCCACCCATTCGTCACCGTTCCGTAGTCCGGCGAGCGCCCGGCGACCGGACGTGACACGTTCATGGGCACGTTGCAGGGACCCGAACAGGGTGTCGCTCGGCGCCTTTGATCTTGCTAGCGGGAGTTCCTCACTCCCGGCACGCTGGGGCATCAACCTTCTCCGTCCTGAGCCCACGCACATCGTGGCTCGTGCCGACCCTTCACGCAGGCGCCGAATGACGCGCCAGCCAGTCCAGTACGCCGGGCATGGTGACTCGTTTGGCCGCGGAGCCCATCATTGCTCCGGCGTGACCGCCCGGCACGCGGAGGACCTCGACGTCCTCGGAACCGAGCAGGTCGGGCAGCGGCTTCGAGTTCGCGGGCGGGATGAACTCGTCTCGCTCGGCGACGACGATCAGCGTAGGCGTTCTGATGCGATCCAGTCGGACGGGATTCGCACCGAGCCTGGCAAGGCCCGTCATCAGGGCGTTCTCCTGGACGTACTGGGTGATCAGCTCCGTGAACGCCGGGCCGGCCATCGCTCGGTGGTTCCAGGCCCAGTGGTTCACGGCACGGTGGGACTCCACGTAGTCCTCACGCCACAGGTGCTCCCAGAGGGTCACATACTGCACGACGTCCGAGGTCGGCTGCAGCATGCGGAACATGGCACGAACGGCGCCCTCAGGAACGAGCCCCGTCGTCGTGTCGACGGCATCCTCGGGCTTCAGGCGACCCGCGCGGTAGTTGCCGAGGAATGCTGGGGAATGCTCGTAGTCGCACGGTGGCGTGAACAGGATCAGATTACCGGCCCGGACGTCGGTCCTGCTGCCCAGCGCGAGCAAGGCCATGAGCGCGCCCATGCAGTAGGCGCCGAAGGTCACTTCCTGCGCCGAGGAAAGTCGACGTACAGCGTCGACGGCATGGACGAAGTAGCCGTCGAGGTAGGTCTCTAGCGTGTGTCGCCCTTCGGCGGCCTCAGGTCGCCCCCAGTCGAAGAGGAAGACGTCGAAGCCCTCGGCGACCAGCCGTTCGACCCAGGAGTTGCCAGGGAAGAGGTCGAAGATGGCGGGGTCGCCCACGAGCCCCAGAAACAGGAGTACTGGCGGCTTGCGTCGCACGTCAGGGTTGTCGTACCGCCAGAGCTTGGCCTTTCCCAGTGACCACACCTCGTCCTTGGGCGTGAGGCTCATCCGCGGCGGGGGCCGTCGAGCGATGAGCTCGATCCCCTTCCTGGCCCGCAGCTGGGTGCGCGCCACCTCGCGCGTGATCCCGCGCGCCGCGTCCAACGCCTGGGCCACCGCGTTCACTGGGGCTCCTCGTCACCGGGTTCTTCAGACTCAGGCTCGAGCTCGTCCGGCTCACGACTCGCCAGCTCGCGCCGAAGTGACATCAGCTCCCTCTGAACCTCACCCAGCTGGCGCTCGACATCGCGCACTCGTGAGCGCGATGGCAGCCCCAACAGCTGCAGTCCCCATGAGGCGAGGCCACCGACCGGCGCTGTGACCAGCCTCTTCGCGCGTCCCAGCCGCTGGGCGGCGATCTGGAAGTCCGGCGAACTAGTGGCCGATCTGATGGGCGGCGTGACCAGTCGCTCCACGCCGTCGAAGGCTCGCCGCCAGGCAGGAGGCTCGTTCGGGGCCACGTCAGTCGGTGTCGTTCTGTCGCGGATTGAAGCGTCGCACGATGCCGTTCGTCAGATAACCAGGATGGGCGCTTCGCGGGGTCGCGCGTAGGTAGGCGGCCAGCTCCTCGGAGCCGACGGTCGCCGCGTTCGTCCAGGCACGCGTCTCGGAGTAGTCCTCAGCGCCCAGGAAGTCGGCGACGGCAGCGCCGGCACCTGACGCACCGTCGTGCAGGAGATAGTGGCCCCACCTGTCGAAGACGGCGAGTCGCGCGTTGGGGAGGTAGGCCGCGAGAACCGCGGAGTTGGCCATCGGCATCAACCGGTCCTCTGCGCCGGTGAGCACCAGGGTCGGCTGGTTCACCCGATGCAGCCACGGGAGGCTGTGGAAGGTCGACATTGCGGCCATCTGCAGCACGTAGCCGATGGGAGACGGCGGCGCCTCCCGGTGCCAGTCCGCGTTCTGGGCCATCACGGAGGTGCTTTCCCTCTCCGCCGGGGCGAGGTCGACCATCTTGACCGTGAGCTTGTAGCCGGCCTCCGAGTAGTGGCGTGCCGGGGTCGAGACCGCCATCAGCGCTCGCAGTGAGCCAGGGATTCCGCCGGCCCCGCACGAGCTGCTGGCGAGCACCAGGCGCCGCACCCGGTCGGGCTCGTCGAAAGCGAGCCGTTGTGCGACGGCACCTCCCAGCGAGTAGCCGAGGACGTCGACGCGTTCGAGGCCGACGTCATCCAGGACACGACGCGCAACTTCTGCGATCCGCGCGATGGTGTACGGCAACAACGGCGACCGGGAGTGTCCCGTTCCGGGCGCATCGAAACTGATGACCTGGAATCCTCCGAGCTGCTCCACAAGGGGTGTCCACGTGGTGACGTTCGCGCCCAGCCCGTTGATCAGCAGCACCGGGGGGCCTTCACCGTGCACCCGCACACGGACCCTGCGGCCGTTGATCTCGACCGATCTCTCGATGCTCAACCCGTTGCCCCGTCCTCACGCGACGACCTCGTCCAGGCCGAGGACCTGACTACGACCCCACTGCTCACTGGCGCGGTGGGTCAGGAGCATGAGGTCATGAAAGTCGCCGGTGCCGTCCCGGACGAAGTCGGCCAGCAGCGCCTCCGGCTCGAAACCCATGTCCTGGAACATCGCCACCAGAGCATCCTGCTCGGCGACGACCTCGACGTAGGCAAGGCTGCAACCGAGCTCCAGGGCCTCGAGCAGCGCAGAGCGGGCCAAGGCGCGGCCGACACCGTGCCGACGACGGTTCGAGGAGACGATGACGCGCAGTTCAGCGACGTGCGACGACCATCCCTCGCCCGGAAAGGCGCCGGCCATCCCGACGATCTCCCCGTCATCCTCGACCGCCACCACACGGCGCACCTCGGGGTCGTGCAGGTATTCCAGAAAGGCCTCAGTGGGACGCTCGAGGTTCTCCTTGAGGAACCTTCGCTCGCCCTCGGGCACCTGGGAGACGAAGTGGGAGAACGCCGGTCCGTCGTCGTCCGCCATCGGTCGGACCGAGAACCTGTCCGGGGCGTCCGTACCGGGAGCGGTCATGAGCGCACATTAGTCAAACAATTACAACGTAGTCAATATCATGCGACAGCAAGGCAGCTCGAGATCCACGGAAATGTCCGACCTACGTGGTCAGAGTGCGCGGAGGATGTCTTCGACGCGGTCTTTGGCGTCGCCGAAGAGCATGGCTGAGTTGTCGCGGTAGAAGAGGGGGTTGGCGACGCCGGCGTAGCCGGAGGCCATGGAGCGTTTGAAGATGATGACGTCGTCGGCGTCCCAGACTCTGAGCACGGGCATGCCGGCGATGGGGCTGCCGGGGTCGTCGAGGGCGGCGGGGTTGACGGTGTCGTTGGCGCCGATGACCAGGACGACGGCGGTGTCGTCGAAGTCGTCGTTGATCTCGTCCATCTCCAGGACGATGTCGTAGGGGACCTTGGCCTCGGCGAGCAGCACGTTCATGTGGCCCGGGCAGGCGGCCGGCGACGGGGTGGATGCCGAACCGGACGGTGACGCCTTTCTCGCGGAGCTTGCGGGTCAGTTCGGCGACGCCGTGTTGGGCTTGGGCCACCGCCATGCCGTAGCCGGGGGTGATGATCACGGTGTCGGCCTCGCCGAGCAGTTCGGCCACACCCTCGGCGGTGATCTCGCGGTGCTCGCCGTAGTCCTTGTCGTCGGCCGGGCCGGCCTCGATGCCGAAGCCGCCGGCGATGACGGAGATGAAGGAGCGGTTCATGGCCCGGCACATGATGTAGGACAGGTAGGCACCCGAGGAGCCGACCAGGGCGCCGGTGATGATCAGCAGGTCGTTCTCGAGCAGGAACCCGGACGCGGCCGCCGCCCAGCCGGAGTAGCTGTTCAGCATGGACACGACCACGGGCATGTCGCCGCCGCCGATGGAGGCGACCAGATGCCAGCCCAACCCGAGCGCGATCAGGGTGACCGCGACCAGCAGCCACAGCTGCGGGTCGACCACGAACCAGCCGGTCAGGACGGCGAACGCGACCAGGGCACCCAGGTTCAACACGTTCTTGCCCGGCAGCATCAGCGGGTTGGACTTGATCCGGGCCGACAGTTTGAGGAACGCCACGATCGACCCGGTGAAGGTGACCGCTCCGATGAACACCCCGATGAACACCTCGGCGTGGTGGATGCCCAGCGTCTCCAGCGCCTGGAGGTGGTGTGCCTCGGCGCCGTCGAGGTCGGCCTCGACGTGCAGGTAGCCGTTCCAGCCGACCAGCACCGCGGCCAGACCGACAAAGGAGTGCAGCAGCGCGATCAGCTCCGGCATCCCGGTCATCTCGACCACCCGGGCCCGCCACAGCCCGATCGCGGCACCGATCGCGGTCGCCACCAGCAACAGCGCCAGGCCGGTGCCCTCGATGTCCCGGTCCACCGCCAGCACGATCGTCGCGACCAGAGCGACCGCCATGCCGGCCATCCCGAACGTGTTGCCGACCTTGGCGGTCTCGTGATGGGACAACCCCGCCAACGCCAGGATGAACAACAGACCAGCCACGATGTAGGCCGCCTGCGCGACAGTCTCGACAGCTCACTCTGGTCAGCTCTCTCTGTACCTGGTCAGCTTCGGGAGAACATGGCGAGCATCCGGCGGGTCACCGCGAAGCCACCGAACACGTTGATGGCGGCCAGCAGGATCGCCACCGTCGACAAAACGGTGATCACGGTGCCGTTGCTGGGTCGCTGTGGCCGATCTGCAGCAGCGCACCGACCACGATGATCCCGGAGATCGCGTTGGTCACCGACATCAGCGGCGTGTGCAGCGCGTGATGGACGTGGCCGATCACGTAGTAGCCGATCACGATCGCCAGCGCGAACACCGTCAGGTGCCCCAGCAGCGCACTCGGAGACAACGCCGCCAGCACGAACAGGGCCGCGGCCGCGATGCCCACCACGGTGAGCCGTTTCTGCGGCGAGGTCGGTTGCTTGACCGGCGACTCCGCCGGCGCCACCGCAGCCGACCCCGCAGCCGACCGCGCGCGACCGCCGGCGTAGCGGAGACCTGGACCGGGGGCGGCGGCCAGGTCAGCTCACCGTCGCGGACCACGGTCATCGAGCGTTGGACGACGTCGTCGAAGTCCAGCACCAGACTGGCCGTCCTTGCCCGGGGTCATCAGCTTCATCAGGTTCACCAGGTTGGTGCCGTACAGCTGCGACGCCTGGGTCGGCAGCCGCCCCGCGAGATCGGTGTAGCCGATGATCGTCACCCCGTTCTCGGTGACCACCACCTCGCCTGCGACCGCACCCTCGACGTTGCCGCCGTTCGACGCGGCCATGTCCACGATCACACTGCCCGACCTCATGCGACGCCACCATCTCGGCGGTGATCAGCCGCGGCGCCGGCCTCCCGGGAATCAGGGCCGTGGTGATGATGATGTCCACGTCGCCAGCCTGCTCGGCATACAGGTCGGCCGCCCGCTGGTTGTAGTCCTCCGACATCTCCTTGGCATAACCGGTCGCGGACACCTCGACATCGGCCGCCTCCACCGACAGGTACTCCCCACCCAGCGACCGCACCTGGTCGGCCACCTCGGGCCGCGGGTCGGTCGCCCGCACGATCGCACCCATACTCCCCGCAGCGCCGATCGCAGCCAGACCCGCAACCCCGACCCCCGCGACCAGCACCTTGGCCGGCGGCACCTTGCCCGCAGCCGTCACCTGACCGGTGAAGAACCGGCCGAACACGTGCGCCGCCTCGATCACCGCCCGGTAGCCGGCGATGTTGGCCATCGAACTCAACACATCCAACGACTGCGCCCGCGAGATCCGCGGCACCGCATCCATCGCCAACGCCGTGATCGGACGCCCCGCCAGATCCTCGACCAGCCCCGGGTTCAAACCCGGGGACAGGATGCTGATCAGCGTGGCACCCTCACGAAGACCGTCCAACTGCTCGCTCGAAGGCGCGTTGACACCGAACACGATGTCCGCCGCCAGCGCGTCGCCGACCGTGGCGCCCGCCTCGACGTACGCCGCGTCCGGGAAGCTCGACGCCAAGCCCGCACCCGGGTCGACCACCACCTCGTAGCCCAGGGTGCGCAACTGCGTCACCGTCGCCGGCGTCGCCGCCACCCGCGTCTCCGCCACTCGAGCCTCTTTGACGACTCCGATGATCATGTGGCTCTCTCCAAAGGCAGGACCTGGTGCATCGCTCGACCGCGTCTGCGAGTCGCCATCCGACGACCCGCCCGGCGCATGTTACCAGCCAAGATAATGCCGGACAATTGTCATTTCGACGGTACGAACGAACTGCGTGCCACCGCCAATGAGCGCGGACACGCTCAAAGTCCTGCGCGCGCGAGGATCCCGTTCGCCCGGGCCACCACGGGCGCATCGACCATGGCCCCATCCACCACCGACACGGCGCCACTTCTGGCGGCGGTCACCACGCGGTTCGCCCAGCTGATCTGCTGCTCGGTCGGCCGGAGCGCCTCATGGATGACCGCGACCTGGCTCGGATGGATGCACAGCTTGCCGCCGAATCCCAGCTCCCGTGCCCAGCGGGTGTCGGACTCCAGGAGCGCCGAGTCGCCGAGGACGGTCGTGACCCCGTCGACGGGCGACGGCAGCCCGGCGGCCGCGCTCGCCATCACCATGCGCCCACGGGCGTAGTCGAGGGCGCTGCGGCTCGCAGGGTCGACTCCCAGCTCTGTTGCGAGATCGATGGTGCCCAGCGCCAGCCGCGACACCCCGGACGCCGCTATCGCGTCGACGTCGGTCACCCCTCGCGCCGTCTCGACGAGCGCGATGAGTCGTCCGCTGACCTGCCGTGCGAGCGTCGCCAGTGCCAACGCATCTTCGGCCTTCGGCACCATCAGCTCGCATGGCAAGTCCCTCAGCGCGGCGATCTCCCCCTCGTGCCAGGTCGTTCCTGCCCCGTTGATCCTGACAGCGGCTCGGCCCCCGCCCGCAACCCAGGCCACAACATGGGCGAGGGCATCGCTCTTGCGTTCTGGCTCGACCGCGTCCTCCAGGTCGAGGACGACCAGGTCTGCCCCCGACCCCGCGGCCTTGTCGAAGCGGTCGGGGCGGCTGCCCGGCACGAACAGCAGGGACCTGGCTCGGCTGACCCTGGAGTCGTCGGGCTCCACTAGGCCATCACCGCCGAGAGCCGCCAGTCCAGAACCCCGGATGGCGGACGGTCACCTGTTCCGCGCGCCGACACCTCCACCCTGAGCTGCACCAGCCCACCGCCGTCTCGCAGTGGCTCCAGGGCCTCGACCGAGACCGCTGAGGTCAACAGGTCCCCTTCTCGCACAGGACCCAGATGGTCACAGCTGTGCCAGCCGACAACCGTCACCAGGTTTGGGAGGGCACGAGTCAGCTGGTGCAGGGCGAGCCCGATCGTGTGCCCGCCGTACACGAGTCGGGACCCGCCGCCCGGCTGCGGCGTCGTGATGAACGGCGGCCAGGTTGCCGGTCAGGCGGGCCAGTTCCGGACCGCTCGAGACCAGGTCTGCGCCTGACACCTCCCAGGAGAGGTCGGTCGTCAGGTCGTCGAAGTGACGGCCGGCGAACCGTTCACGAACGAGGTCGAGGCGCCAACCCTCGACAGCCTCTCCCAGTTGCCGGGCGTCGGTGGCGGACCCGACCGAGGCGACGTCGTCAGCCGCTGTCGTCGGACCGGCACCCGGGGACAGCGGAAGCATCGCGCAGCGGACGTAGTCCAGGACGGGACGCCCGTCCTGGTCGGCCGTCTCGATCTGCAGCACCGCGAGGCCACTGGGTGGCCGGTCCGGTCGCAATGCATTCTGCTTGAGGGCGCGGACGGTGGTCTTCGTGCGGAGCGTGTCACCCAGGCGCGGGAAGCGCCTGAATCCCAGCCCGCGATAGAACAGGTTGGCCATCACGTGCTGCGTGAAACCCGTCGACTGACCGATCGACACATCCCACACCAGCGCCGGCGGCGCAAGGGATCCCCCGGTGACGGCGGTGGCGAGTCGCGCGTCGAGCACGAGCTTGAGCCGAGAGCCGACGATCGAGTGGTGAGTCGCCTGCATCCCGCTGGTCAGCGTCACAGCAGGTGCGTCGTCGAGCACCGCGCCTACCTCGAGCTCGTCGAAGTACGGCCCACGGATCGGCAGTTGCTCCATCAGGACCGCACTCGGTACTCATCGAGGAGTCGGCGGCCGATGATCAGCTTCTGAATGTCACTGGTCCCCTCGCCGATCAACATGAAGGCAGCCTCGCGGTAAAGCCGCTCGATCTCGTACTCCTTGGAATAGCCGTAGCCACCGTGGATCCGGAACGAGTCCTGCACGACCTCGTTGCAATACTCCGAGGCAAGCAGCTTCGCCATCCCCGCTTCCACGTCGTTGCGTTCACCGCCGTCCTTGACCCGCGCCGCCCTGACCATCATGGCGTGCGCAGCCTCGACCTTGGTGGCCATCTCAGCCAGCCGGAAGAGGATCGCCTGATGCTCGCTGATCGGCCGACCGAAGGTCTCGCGCTGCTGCGCGTAGGCGATGCCCAGCTCGAACGCGCGAAGCGCGATCCCACAGGCTCGGGCCGCGACGTTCACCCGGCCGACCTCGAGCCCGTCCATCATCTGGTAGAACCCGCGTCCCGGCCTCCCGCCCAGGAGCTGGCCCGTCCCGATCCGGTGACCCTCGAAGATCGCCTCGGTGGTGTCGACGCCCTTGTAGCCCATCTTGTCGATCTTTCCCGGGATCGTGATGCCCTGGCCCACGAGGCCGAAACCCGGTTCCTTCTCGACCAGGAACGTCGACATGTTCTTGTACGGGCTCTCAGCGCCCTCTTCCGTCTTGGTCAGCACTGCGATGAGAGTGGACGTACCGCCGTTGGTCAGCCACATCTTCTGACCGGTGATCTTGTACCCCGCCTCGTCACCCTCGCCCGTGCGCGTCGCCTTGGTCGTGATCGCCGACACGTCCGAACCCATCCCCGGCTCCGAGATCGAGAATGCGCCCCGCACCTCCCCAGTGGCCATCCGGGGGAGGTAGCGACGCTTCTGCTCGTCGGTGCCGTACTGCATCAGCAGGTGGGCCACGATGAAGTGGGTGTTGATGACGCCGGACACGCTCATCCACCCGCGAGCGATCTCCTCCACGCACAGCGCGTAGGTGAGCAGCGACTCTCCCAGCCCGTCGTACTCCTCGGGGATCATCAGACCGAATATGCCCAGGTCTCTGAGCCCTTGCACGATCGCTTCCGGGTACTCGTCGGCGTGCTCAAGCTCGGTGGCGACCGGGATGATCCGCTCCTCCACGAAAAGACGGACCGCTTTGAGGATCTCGGTCTGGTCCTCGGTTAGCCCAGTGGTCTGGCACAGATAGGACATGCGCCCTCCTTCGGTTGTGTGACGAGTCGTCCGCCGGCAGCCATCGATCCATGGATCCGATCGACCCGCCCACCGATGCCAAGACGTGGACTACTACAAGTAACAATCTGACAGAACGTCTACCATCTGACAGTTGGCTAGGCAAGCACTCGCAACAGAGGTCGACGCCGTCAGATCGCACGCAGCGAGACGGCCGCACGTCCGCCCGGGCGTGCCCCGTCCCCAACCACCTCAACGCGTTCCGCGCCCTTGTGCCCGCAATTGAGCACCCTCGCTGGTAGTCTGAATCTGTAAATGACAGCGAAGTCCGTGTACGACATTTTCCGATCAGGCAGATACTGCTTCACCTGCTGATCACGACACGGTGGCATCAGTTGGCCACGATAAATGCGAGAGGCGTCGAATGACCAGTCAGACACCCCCGAAGTTTCGCGCCCAGGTGGTCACCCGTCCCCGAGACCAGGTGGAGCAGCAGATCCGCGAAGCCATCCTGGGAGGTACGTTCGCGCAGGGTGAGAAGCTGCCGCCGGAGACGGCACTGGCTTCTCAGTTCGGCGTCAGTCGGCCGACCATCCGAGAAGCCCTCGGAGCCCTGGTCAGCGCCGGATTGATCCGGAAGATCCCAGGAGTGGCCGGCGGGAGCTTCGTCAACACAGTGACCCCTGGCTCACTGAGTCGGATGCTCAGCGAGTCCATGGACACCATTCTGCGGCTCGGGGCGCTCGACGTGGCCGAGCTGACATCGGTGCGCGGAGTGCTGGAGGTCCCCGCTGCCGAATGGGCGGCCAAGAACCGCCAACAGTCGGACCTCGACGAGATGCACTCGATCGTGCAGCGCCAGCGCGAGACGACGATCGACGACCCCGACATCCCTTCCTACGACCTTGCGTTCCACACGACGATCGGACGCGCCTCAGGCAATCGCCTTCTCGCGGCCTTCATCTCCGCAGTCCACGACTCCACCCACCCCGCGCAGTACCTCAAGGTCACCGCCGAGGTCGGGCATCACACAGTCAAACAGCACATCGAGATCCTCGCCGCCATCGAGGCGGGAGACGCTGAAGCGGCTCGAGGAGCCATGGCCTCTCACCTGGACTACGTTCTCCAGTACTCCAGCGGTGAGGTGCACGCCGACTGAGCTTCACTTGACTGATCTGCAAGATGTCAGACATATTACCCTCATGTCTAGCAAGGTTGCAGTCGTGACAGGTGCAGGTCGCGGCCTGGGAGAAGCCATCGCTCGCGACATCGCGAAGGCGGGAGTCCGGGTGGTGCTCGCAGGTCGCACGGTCGACTACCTTGAAACAGTCCAGCAGCTCATCGAGGCTGATGGGGGCAGCGCGATCGTCAAGGCTACGGACGTCACGGATGCCCAATCGGTCGCCGACCTCTTCGACGGTGCAGTCGACGCCTTCGGACAAGTCGACGTACTCATCAACAACGCGGGAATCACGACCCAGGTGAACCTGGTGGACCTCGAAGAGTCCGAGTGGGACCGCATCTTCAACACCAACGTGCGAGGCATGTTCCTCTGCAGCCGCGAGGCCGGTCGACGCTTCACCGAAGCGGGGTCGGGTAGGGCGGTGAACGTGGCGTCGGTGTTCGGACTGGTGGGTCGACCGGGCTTCTCGGCGTACTGCGCTTCCAAGGGTGCCGTCATCAACTTCACCCGGTCGGTGGCCGCGGAATGGGCGCGGTTCGGTGCCCAGATGAACGCCGTTGCGCCCGGCTACTTCGCCACTGACATCAATGCCGAGCTACGCGAGGACAAGGCCGCGATGGCGAAGGTCGTGCGTCGCATCCCCGCGTACCGGATGGGCACCCCAGACGAGCTGGCCAACCTCGTGAGCTATCTGGCTCTCCAGGCGCCCGACTTCCTCACCGGACAAACCATCGCCATCGACGGTGGAGAATCGAGCGTCTGAGAAATGGGAATGCAGGAGATGACAGAGACGGTCATCTGCGAACCAGTGCGGACGCCGGTCGGGCGCTACGGAGGCAGCTTCAAGGACGTACCCGTGACGACCTTGGCATCGACGGTCGTGAGGGGGCTCGTGGACCGCACGAACCTCACCGCCGAGGCCATCGACGACGTGATCTTCGGGCAGGGGTACGCCAACGGCGAAGCCGCGGCGATCGGCCGGATCGCCGTGCTCGACGCGGGGCTCGACGTCAGTGTGCCGGGCCTGCAGATCGACAGACGCTGCGGCTCTGGTCTGCAGGCGGTCCTGTACGCCTGCATGCAGGTCGCGACAGGTGGTTCGGATCTCGTGCTGGCCGGCGGCGCCGAGAGCATGAGTCAGACCGAGTACTACGTGCCGAACATGCGCTGGAACGCCGGCGGCACACCGTCGATGCGCGACCGGCTCGCGCAGCCGCGCACGAATTCCGGCGGGTGGCGACACCCCGTAGCCGGCGGGATGATCGAGACGGCCGAGAACGTCGGCCGCGAGTACGGCGTGACACGCCGCGAGCAGGACGAGTGGGCTGCTCGCTCACACGCCCGGGCCATCGCTGCCATCGAGGCGGGCCTGTTCGACGACGAGATCATCGGGGTGTCGGTGCCCCAGCGCAAGGGCGATCCGCTCCTGGTCTCCCGTGACGAACATCCACGTCCCGACACGACGGTAGAGAGCTTGGCCCGGCTCAAGCCGATCATGGGCAAGACCCTCGAGGATGCGACCGTGACCGCCGGCAACTCCAGCGGTCAGAACGACGCCGCGGCCGTCGCCATCGTGGCCACACGTGCCAAGGCCGAAGAACTCGGGCTTCGTCCACTCGCGCGGCTGGTCAGCTGGTCGCTTGCCGGCGTCGAGCCCAGCCGCATGGGCATCGGTCCGGTCCCAGCGGCCGAGCGGGCCCTCAGACGAGCTGGGCTGTCATGGGCGGATCTCGACCTGATCGAGCTCAACGAGGCCTTCGCCGCTCAGGTGCTGGCCTGCTTCCGTGCCTGGGAGTTCTCCGAAAGTGACCTGGAGCGGGTCAACGTCAACGGTTCGGGAATCTCTCTCGGCCACCCCATCGGCGCGACCGGCGGCCGCATCCTGGCCAACCTCCTGCGTGAGATGGATCGCCGAGAGGCGCGATTCGGCATGGAGACGATGTGCATCGGCGGCGGGCAGGGCCTCGCTGCGATCTTCGAGCGGGTGGCTTGACATGCCGAAGATCCTCTACCTGAGCATGTCGCGCGAGGAGTACTCGCCGAACTACTTCCCGTTCCTGCGTTCGTACATCGACCGCGTCAAGTCGTCGGACACCGAGGTCGATCTGCGTGGCACGCGGGTCGGTCGGATCGACAGCTTCAGGTTCTTCGAGACCTTGGACTGGATCTCGATCCTCGACTCGGTCGTCGGTGCCGAGCAGGACGGGTACGACGCCGTCGCGATCGGCAACATCCTCGACCCGGCGCTGCGTGAAGCCCGGTCGATGGTCGACATCCCGGTGCTCGGCCTGGGCGAAACCTCGATGCTCACCTCCTGCATGATGGGCAGCACCTTCTCCCTCATCGGTGTGAACCCCTACTTCGGCGGCCGGTTCGAGGAGAACGTCACCAAGTACGGCCTGCGAGACAGGTTGGCGAGCATCGAGAGCATGGGCCTCACGCCGCACGAGCTGGACGCCTGCTTCTCCGACGAGTCCGGTCGCGGCAGGGCGATCGAGTCGTTCACCGCGGCTGCTCGGGCCTCCCTGGACAAGGGCGCCGAGGTCGTCATCCCGGCCGGTGGCCGGCTCACGGCCTTCCTGAACGCGGTGGGTCTGCGAGAGGTCGACGGAGCACCACTGCTGGATGGCACGGTCTCACTCCTCGCTGCCACCGAAGCGGCGATTCGAGTCCGCCAGCACTCGGGGTCCTTCGTCAGCCGTCGTCGGCTGTACGCCAGAGCGCCCGACTCCTCTATCGCGCAGGCGGGGATCGAGTACGCCGACGGCTACCACCTGCCCGCGCTTCGCCGCCTCGCCTCCGATCCCGCACACGACGACAGGACATGACCCCATGAGCTTCGACTATCCATTGAGCAAGCAGGACTCGTTCGTGTCGAACCTTGACCGTTTGCGGGAGACTGCGCCCGACGTCGCGACCGCCTTCCGCGGGCTGCGAGTGGCCGCCGACACGTTCGGCCCTCTCGACGCCAAGCAGCGCGAGCTCACGTTGCTCACCGGCTTCGCCGCCACCCACAACGAAGGTGGCTTCCGTGTCCACTGCACGCGCGCGATCGAGGCGGGGGCCTCGGTGGCGGAGATCGAGCAGGTCGTCATCCTGCTCCTCGGAACGACCCTCGGGCTGGCCCCTGCGGTCGAGGCGCTGGCCTGGGCACATGACGAGCTCGCGTAACCGAACCTGTCCACCTAAGCATGGTCAGACAATAATCGCACTGGTAATGTTCGCTCAGCACAGCGCAGTTCTGCGCCCGGTTCCAAACGAACGTCATACGGCACCAAGAACCCGTTCAACGCCACGCGCCTGAGCGGCCACTGCAGCTCAACGACAGGAAGACCCCATGACTGAAGCCAAGCCAGACGAACTGGGTACCGCCGTGGTGGTTGGCGCCGGCTCAGGTATCGGCCGCGCGGTCGTCGAGCTGTTCGCCGGCCGCGGCATCCGCACGGTCGCCGCCGACCTGGACCCGGCATCGGTCAAGGATCTCGCGTCCGAGCACGACAACGTGCTCACGCTGGGAACCGAGGGCTGGGACGCCACCGACCCTTCTGCTTGTCACCGCCTCCTGAGCGAAGCGGCCAACTCGCTCGGCACGGTGGACCGTTTCGTCTCGACTGTCGGCTGGACGGCGATCACCCCGTTCCTCGACGAGTCGCCCGACTACTGGCGGCGCATCATCGAGGTCAACCTGATGTCGAGCATCTACCTGTCTGCGGCGGCCGGGAACGTGATGCGCGAGCACGGCGGCACCATCGTGCTCACCAGTTCGGAGGCCGGCCTCGTCGGCACGTCCGGCGAGACGGTCTACTCCGCAGCCAAGGGTGGCGTGATCGCGCTCGCCAAGTCCTTGGCGCGCGAGTGGGCGCGGCACGACATCCGCGTCAATGTGGTAGCCCCAGGGGTGACGCAGACGCCACTGCTGGAGAGCCAGGGCGGGGACGCTCTCCTGTCCAAGATCGTGCGGGGCATCCCGATGCGTCGCGCTGGCAGCCCGAGCGAGATCGCAGCAGCCATCGACTTCCTGTCGTCCGACGCCGCCAGCTATGTCACCGGCCAGACGTTGTGCGTCGGCGGCGGACTCACCATGAGCTCCTGACCGGAGCTCGCAGGCATCCGACGTACACGACCCTGAGCCGACCACCGAACTCGAGAAAGCTGAGCACCGTGAGCAGTGACATGAAGGACAAGCGCATCATCATCACGGGCGGGTCCCGTGGCATGGGCAAGTGTCTCGCCCTCAAGCTCGGTGCCCAACAGGCCAAGGTGGTGGTGAACTACCGCCGGGACCAGGAGGCTGCCACACAGACAGTCGCCGAAATCGAGGCTTCCGGTGGCACCGCGCTGGCGGTCCAGGCCGATGTCGCGGAGACCGAGTCCGTCGAGTCGCTGCTGCAGCAGGCCGTCGACCGCTTCGGCGGCGTCGACGTGGTCGTGGCGAACGCGGCTGCCAGTGCCTTCAAGCCGCTCTCGCAGATTCACGGACGCCATGTGGAGAAGACGATGAGCCTGACGGTCCAGGGCTTCCTCGACCTCGTACGGCTGTCCACGCCGCACATGCCGAGCGGTGGTCGCGTCATGGCGGTGAGCGGCTGGGATAGTTTCCGGGCGCTGCCGGGCCACGGTCTGCTGGGCGCGGCAAAGGCGGCGATGGAGACGATCGTGAAGTACCTGGCGATCGAGCTGGCGGGCGAGGGCATCACGGCCGTCGGCGTGTGCCCCGGCCCGATCGACACCGACTCGTTTCGCTACTACGCCGGTGACGCGTGGGACGACTACGCGAAGCAGTGGCTCGCTCAGACGCCGTCGGGTGCCTATCCCACCCCCGACGAGGTGGCCGACGTGATGGCGTACCTGGTCTCGCCTCAGGCACGGGCCATCAACGGTCAGACGATCGTGGTCGATGGAGGGCTCTCCCTCGCGACCATGCCGATCGGCTTCGGCCAACACTGAGTATGGGTAACCACGCATCGTCGGTCGCCCAGACCGTCGTCCAGTTGATGAGCCAGATCGAACGCCGCCCTGGCCACGAGGTTGCCGTCGAGGATCTGACCGGCACACGACGACTGTCGATCGCTCAGCTCGCCGACGCCTCCAACCGGCTCGCGAACGCCTTCCTCGGCCTCGGCCTCCGTCCGGGCGACCGGATCGCCTACGTCGCGCAGAACCATCTCGAGTACGTCGTGCTGGAGTTCGCGCTGCTCAAGGCCGGCCTGGTCAAGGTCCCGCTCAACCATCGCTTCGCCCCGCAGGAGCTGCGACGCTGCATCGAACTCGCCGACGTGAAGCTCGTCGTGGCTGACGGCGTCGCTGCGGAGGTCCTGGACGGGGTGCTGGACGACAGCGAGGTGATCAAGACCGTCATCGGGGTCCGCGACGGGTGGTCGTCCTTCGACGAGCTGGTCGAGAGCGGCGCAACGACGCGCGTACAGGTGTCGGTCGAGCCGGACGACGTCTACCACATCCGGTTCAGCTCGGGGTCGACCGGACGACCCAAGGGCATCTCCATCTCCCACCGAGGTGCGCGGGCGGCGATCCTCGGCAACACCTGGGCGATGAGCAGCAGCGGCTGGGTCGCAGCGCCCAGGACCCTGCAGGTTGCGCCCCTGGTCTATGCCGGCGGCTGGAGTGTCCTCCCGACTCTCCTGTGCGGTGGAACGAACGTCATGATGCTGCGGTTCGACGCCGACCAGATGCTGGGCGCGATCGCGGATCAGGGCATCACCTGGATGTTCGCCGTTCCAACGATGCTGCGTCGCATGAGCACCTCCTCCGAGCTGCCACGCTTGCGGGGTTCAGCGCTGACCTGCCTGATGCTGGCGGGTGAACCGGCAGCCCTGCCGGCGCTCGAAGTCGTCAGCGAGCACACCGATGCCATGGTCCAGTGCTGGGGTCAGACCGAGGCACCCGCATCCACCACGCTGCTCACCCGCGCCGAGATGAGGCGGCCTGAGCTGTGGTCCTCGATCGGGCGCCCGGTTCCGGGCGTCGAGTTCTCCGTCCTGAAGGACGGCGTGGTGCTGGATCGCCCCGAACCGGGAGTGGACGGTGAGCTGGTCATTCGCACCCCGAGCGTCGCCACCACGCTGATCGGCGCCGAGGCGGAGCACCAGGACCGGCTGCTGGCCGACGGGTGGTGGAGGACTTCAGACCTGGGGCACGTCGATGACGCCGGGCGGCTCTACATCGTGGGCCGGGCGAGCGAGACCATCATCACCGGCGGCACGAACATCCAGCCTGTCGAGATCGAGCGTGCCTACGAGTCGCACGCGGCGGTTCGCGAGGCCGTGGTGGTGGGAGTCCCCGACCAGCAGTGGGGTGAGACGCCTGCGGCGTACGTCCACGTCCCTGACCTCTCCGATGGGTTGTCAGGTGAGCTGGACGCGTGGATCCGCGACCGCCTCGCCGGTTTCAAGAGGCCCGGTCATCTCTACCTGTCGGCCGATCCCATCCCGCGCGCCTCTGGCGAGGCGAAGATTGCCCGTGGGGACATCAAGAAGCTCGTGCGTGCGTGGGTCGCGGACCCGGCAACGGTGCCGAGCAACGTGAAGGTGGTGAATCTGCGTGGATGACATTGTCATCAGCTCGGCAGACGGTGTCGGCACTGTCCGACTGAATCGTCCTGACCGCGGCAACTCGGTGACACCGGACGTGGTCAGCCGGATGGGCGAGGCAGTGAACGACCTGGCCGAGACCGACGGGATCGCAGCCGTCATCCTCACCGGGACCGGGAAGGTGTTCTGTGCAGGTGCGGATGTCCGCGAGATGTTCGATGTCTACCAGGCCGATGGCCCTGACGGACTCATGGGCTACCTCGCCGACCCCTGGATGCCTGCCGTGCAACGGACGGTGCGTCAGTTGTGGAACGCCCCGGTTCCTGTCGTCGCCGCCTACAACGGCGCCGCCACCGCCGGCGGTCTCGACTTCGGGCTCGCCTGCGACGTCCGGATCGCTGCGTCGACCGCGCGCTTCGCCGAGAGCTACGTCAACTTGGGCATGGTCCCGGTCGCCGGCGGTGCGTACCTGCTGCCGTCAGCGATCGGCTTGACGCAGGCATCGCGACTCATCGCGACCGGCGCCTTCCTCACCGCAGACGAGGCACTAGCCCTCGGAATGGTGAGCGAGGTGGTTGACGGTGAGGAGCTCGCTCGCCGGTCGCACGAGATCGCGGTCGAGATGACCCATGGCCCGGTGGCGACGTACACGCACGCCAAGAAGATCGCACGTCGTGCCTCGACGGTGGCGTTGGACGAAGCTCTCGACGCGAGCCTGGCCGCCAACATCGAGCTGATCGCCCTTCCGGAGGTGCGTGACCGCATCCTTGACGTGATGGAGCGCTACAGCGCCCGACGCGCGTGAATTCACCTACGAGACGGCCGCGGCCTCACGCAGAAGCCGGCTGGCCCGGTAGCGCGGGTCGTGGTACGTCTCCCACAGGGCGTCGATGATCTCGAGAACAGCCGCGTGACCCCACCGACGGCTCCACTCGAACGGGCCCACGGGGTAGTTCGTCCCGAGTTCCATCGCCACGTCGATGTCCTGGGCGGACGCGACGCCTTGAAGAACCGTCTCCCATGCCTCGTTCGCGATCAGGGACAAGGTCCGCGCCACGACCAGGCCGGGCACGTCGTCGACCGGGCGAGCCACGATCCCAGCAGCGTGGAGCAGACCAGCAGTAGCGACCGCGGCGGAGGGTTCGGAGGCGGCGATGGCGATGCCAGCCGCCGCTGCGGGATCGACGCACCGGTCGATCACCGCAACCGGGCTGCCGAGGTCCACTGACTCCTCCCGTGCCGTCCGTCCCCGAGTCACGAGCACGGTGGTGCCGTCGGGCAGCACGATCCGGGACCGTGCGGACGACGTGTGCTTCACCGCCACGCCGGAGCGATCGACGAGGCGCTCGAGCTGAGCGCAGGAGCCGTGCAGCTCCACGGAGTCAGGTGTCTCGGCCGCCACGACGAACGCAGGCTCCGGCTGCGCCGCCGACTCCGAGTAGTCGTAGAAGCCGAGGCCGCTCTTGCGTCCGTACCGCCCTGCCGCCACCAGTTCGTCCTGGAGTCTGGAGGGCGTGAACCGCGAGTCGAAGCTGAACGCTGTCCACACCTTCCTCGTCACTGCGGCGTTGACGTCGTTGCCGATCAGGTCCATCAGCTCGAACGGCCCCATCTTGAACTGGCCTGCTGCACGGAGCACCTCGTCCAAGGTCTCCGGGCTTGCGGCCTGCTCCTCGAGCAGGCGGAGAGGCTCCCCGTAGAAGGCTCGGGCCACGCGGTTGACGATGAAGCCCGGTGCGGACTTCACTCGCGCAACGGACTTGCCCCAGCCGACGGCCAGGTCGGCGACCGTGTCGAGAACGTCCGGATCTGTCTGCAGTCCTGCCACCACCTCGACCAGACGCATGACAGGGACGGGGTTGAAGAAGTGCATGCCCACCACCCGTGAAGGCGTGCTGGTCGCAGCCGCGATGTCGGTGACCGACAGGGAGGAGGTGTTCGAGGCTAGGATGCAGCCGATGCCGAAGTGCTCCTGTGCCTGCCTCAGGACCGCCGCCTTCACACCGAGGTCCTCGAGAACGGCCTCGATGACGAACGTGCCGGGCAGCGCACGGCGCATCACCCACTGCTTCGACTGTGACGAGGCGTTCCTCCAGGGCCGAGGCGACCTGGGGGTGCCGTCGTTCCAGGCGCTTCGCGATCTCGGCGCGAGCGGCGTCGAGCTGTGCGCGCTGGGGATCGACCAGACAGACCCGATGTCCGGCCGCCAGGGCGATCTGGGCGATCCCGCGCCCCATGGTGCCGGCGCCGATCACGCACACCGGAATGGAGCTCAGCGTCATCGTGCAGTCCTCGATTGTCGAGCATGGAAGAAGAGGTCCGAGTAGCAGTAGCCGTCCTTGCCTCGGACATGTAAGACAATGTACGCTCTTGTAAGGTTATTGGCCAACAAGCAATGGCTTGACTTTTAATACGAACGTGGTGGAGTTGAATCTGGCATGACCTATCAAGACATCGTCGTCACCGTGGAGAGCGGCGTCGCGACGATCGCGATCAACCGTCCGGAGCAGGCCAACAAGCTCAGGTTCCAGACGGCGCGTGAGTTGCTCGAGGCGTTCCGCATGGTCCGCGAGACCCCGACGATCGACGTAGCGATCTTGACCGGCTCCGGGGACAAGTTCTTCTGCATCGGAGGAGACCACGAGGAGCTCACCACCCTCGACTACTCCAGCGTGATGCCTGTCATCGACCTGTACGAGTTCATCGACACGATGCCCAAGCCGGTGATCGCGGCCGTGAACGGATTCGCGGTCGGCGGAGGAAACGTGCTGCAGGTCGTCTGCGACCTCACCGTCGCTGCGCCACATGCAGTCTTCCGACAGGTCGGCCCTCTGGTGGGGAGCTTCGACGCGGGCTATGGCACGTGGTACCTCGAGGAGACGATCGGTCGACGGCGAGCCAAGGAGATGTGGTATCTGAACCGCAAGTACACAGCGGAACAGGCTCTCGAGATGGGGCTGGTCAACGAGATCGCTGCCGACCCCGTCGAGCGTGCCGCGGAGATGGCGCAGACGCTTCGTCAGCGGGGTTCGTTCGCACTGAGCGCCCTCAAGGCAGCGTTCTCCGGGCGACACACGGGAGTCGCAGGTCAGGCCCGCCTCGCACACGACCTTCTCCTCACGGCATATCGCAGCACGCAGGAGGCTGAGGAACTTTCGCAGTCGTTCGAGGAGCGCCGCGAGCCGGATCGGAGCAGGTTCAACAAGTGAGCTCGATCAGCAGGGACCTCGGGTCCTTCCTCGAGGTGGTCGACAAGCTCGCCGCGTCGGCCACTGAGGCGTCTGCCTCGCTGTCTGATGTGCGCGACAGTCTCCAGAGTGCTGGTCTGCTCACGTTGGGCAGGGACACTGCGGAAGAGGAGGACAGTCTCCAGTGGCTGACCCACACGGTTCGCGTGGCGGCTCAGTCCTCCCCCTCATTGGCATTCCTGCTCGCGGCGCGGTACGCCGCCGACCGCGCTCTCGGCCCCGACACCTCGGCGCTCGACCCCACGTTCTGCCTCATCACCGGAGGGTCGGACGCGGTGGTTGCGACGGCCTTCGAACCGGATGTCCTCGTCGTCCTCGACGTGGCAGGCACGTCGCTCGCGGCGGTGCCGTGGACCGAGCTCGCCGACTCGGTGACTCGCGAGGCTCGCTCGGGTCTGAAAGCGGCAGGGCTCGTCACGGTGGACGTTCCAGGCACGGGAACCGAGCGGCTCGACGATGCCGCTGCTGCACTGGGCGACTGGGACATGCTGATGGGCGCGGCCCTGGTCGGGCTGGCCGAGCGAGCGGTTCGCACCACACAGGCCTACGTGACGGAGCGACGCCAGTTCGGCGCGACCATCGGCTCGTTCGCCGGGCTCCGTGCCCTGGTGGGCGACATGGACCTCAAGTCCGCAAGCGTGCAGGCGCTTCTGGAGGTCTGCACCGAACGTGGCGCCGGGACCGAGAACGTCGCCGCCTCTGCAGGCCGAGCCGCCATCGAGATCTGCATCGATGCGATCCAGGCGCACGGGGGCTACGGCTATATCGACGAATATCCCCTGGCGGGCCTGCTGCGTGACGCGATCAGCATCCAGGCACGTGCAGGCGGCCGACGGCTTCACCTGGCCCGCATCGCTGAACGCGGACTCGGGCCCAGGGACGCAGGAACGTCATGAAAGTCAAGGACAAATCGATGCAGGGCGACGCGTTCCACGCCGAGCAGGTCCTGCGTCCCCGCGCTCAGGTGGAGCGTCAGATTCGGGAAGCCATTCTTCGCGGTGACTTCTCGCAGGGCGACAAGCTACCGTCCGAGACAGATCTCGCCCACCGCTTCGGTGTGAGCCGTCCGACCGTCCGGGACGCTCTGACCTCCCTGGAAGCAGCCGGCCTGATTCGCAAGATCCCAGGGGTGACCGGCGGCAGCTTCGTGAACAGCGTCACCCCGGCCTCGTTGAGCGCCATGCTCGGCGAGTCCATGGACAACATCGTCCGGCTGGGGTCGCTCGACATCGACGAGCTCACCGCGATGCGGCACGTGCTCGAGGTTCCGGCCGCTTCATGGGCTGCGGAGAGTGGATCAGCGCCTCAGCTGACCCTGCTGAAGAACATCGTCGAGCGTCATACGGCCGCGGCCGCCGACGACCCGGAGATCGCGTCGTACAACAGGGACTTTCACATCACGGTCGCCCACGCATCGGGCAACCGGCTGCTTGCCGCCTTAGTCTCTGCGATCTACGCGGCCACCCGCACCGAGGAGTCCCTGTGCGTGACTCCGCACGTGGGTCGCTCGACCCTCAAGCAACACGTCGCGATCATCGACGCCATTCGCGCCGGCTCGCCACGGGCCGCGGCCAGTGCCATGGCCGAGCACCTCGAGTACGTCCTTCTGCACTCCTCGACCGAAGGCCAGGGACGCCCATGACGACGAGCCACGGACCGCTGCACGGAGTGCGCGTCGTCGACATCTCGTCGTCTTACGCAGCGCCCACGGCGTCCATGTACCTCGCAGACATGGGGGCTGACGTCATCAAGATCGAGCCACTGCGCGGTGACGACGCCAGGGGTTGGGGGCCTCCGTTCCTCAATGGCGAGGCCGCCTGGTTCCTTTCGGTCAACCGCAACAAACGCAGCATCTGCCTCGACATCCGTGAGGAGGCCGGAAGATCCCTCCTGTTCCAGCTCCTGGAGACCGCAGACGTCTTCCTCGAGAACCTCGTCCCGGCCAAGCTGGAGAAGCATGGGCTCGGTCTGAGCGGTCTGCACCAGCGGTTCCCCCAACTCGTCATCTGCGCGTTCTCAGGGTTCGGGCTGAATGGCCCGGACGCCTCGCTGCCCGGCTACGACCTCATCGCCCAAGCCCGTTCGGGTCTCATGAGCGTCACCGGAGCCGACGGCATCCCTCAGCGCGTCAGCACAGCACTCTCCGACGTCGCAGCCGGCACGGTGGCAGCCTTCGCCATCGCGGCGGCCCTGGTCCGGCAGCGCGTCACGGGGCAGGGCGAGATCGTCGACGTTGCGCTCCTGGAGGCAGACCTCGCGCTGATGTCTCCTCGCATCGCCAGCTTCCTTGCGGGCGACCCGGAACCGACGCCGTGCTCCGGCGCTGACTCGGTCGTCGCTATCTACCAGTCGATGCGAACTGCCGACCGGACCATCGTGATCGCCCTGGGCAACGACAACCACTGGCAGCGGGCGTGCGCCGCGATGGGTCTCGATCATCTCGCACAGCGGGAAGAGCTGAACACCAACGCCGGGCGACGCGCACATCGCGAAGAGGTCGTTGACGAGTTCCAGAGGAAGTTCGAGCTGATGCCTTCCGCGCACGCCTTGAAGCTGCTCAATGACGTCGGCGTGCCCTGCGCCCCGATCAACTTCCTGTCCGAGGTCGTGTCCGATCCTCAGGTCGTGGCACGTGGCGCCATCGTTGACTATGAGCACCCGGTCGCAGGTGTGTTTCGCGGGGTGAGTGCCCCGTGGCGCCTCGCTTCGGATCCTGACGACCGTCAGGCAAGGCTCCCGGCGCCGCTGCGTGGTCAGCACACGCGCGAGATCCTTGCGGAGATAGGCCTGGACGACGAGGCGATCGGTCGACTGACAGAGGGAAGGGTCGTATGGAGTCCCTGATCGAGACGACTCGTGAGGGCAGGGTCCTGGAGATCACCCTGAACCGTCCCCGACAGCTGAACGCACTGAACTCCGAGGTGCTGCGCCTGGTCGCAGAGGTGATCGGCGCCGCTCAGGGCGACGACTCGGTCGGGTGCGTCGTCCTCAGCGGCACCGGTGAGCGTGCGTTCAGCGCCGGCGCCGACCTCGAGGAGATCCGCGGCCTGGGTGTCGTCGACGCCCAGGCGTTCATCCACAACGGGCATCGGACGATGACCGCGATCGCCTCCTCCAACGTGCCTGTGCTTGCGCACGTTGACGGATTCGCCCTCGGCGGCGGGTTCGAGATGATGCTGGCCTGCCACCTGGTCGTCGCCTCCGATCGCAGCCAGTTCGGGCTGCCCGAGTCGCAGATCGGCTGCATGCCCGGCTTCGGTGGCACCCAGCGTCTGGCCGCGTCCGTTGGCAAGCCCGCGGCCATGCACCTGATGCTCAGCGGCGAGCGCATCGACGCTGCCCGTGCCTGGCACCTCGGCCTGCTCTCGGTGCCTCCGCTGGCGCCTGAAGCCGCCACTGCGGAGGTCGCCCGACTGGCGCGGCTCATCGCCTCGGGCAGCCGCACCGGGATCGCGAACATCCTCGACGCCGCACGCTCGGCAGTCGCTCCGGCCGCACTCGACCATGAGGCCGCACTCGCGGCACTGTCCATCGCGTCTGGCGATGGACAGGAGGGCATCACCTCGTTCGCCGAGCGGCGAACCCCGGTCTTCCACAAGGAGCTGACATGACAACGTGGGCGTCCATCGACGATGACGTGATCAGGGCCGTCGACGCGGTGATCGATCGCACCATTCGTCCACGAAGCGCCGAAGTGGATGCCAACTCGGAGTTCCCCGCGCAGGCGCTGGCCGACCTCGCCGGTGAAGGTCTCGGGGTCATGCTGATGCCGAAGACGCTCGGGGGCGCGGAGGCCAGCACGGCGACGTACGCTGATGCGCTGGCTCGCATCGCGGCCGAGTGCGGATCCACCTCGACCGTCTACATGACACAGATGCACTGCGCCCACCCGATCCACCTACAGGGCTCGAGAGAGCAGGCCGCCACGTGGATTCCGCGCCTCTGCGACGGCTCGGCGGTGGGCGCCATCGCCCTGACGGAGCCGAGTGCCGGCTCTGACGTCGGAACCATGCGGACGGTGGCGCGCCGAGACGGCGACGAGTACGTCCTCAACGGCGAAAAGACCTTCATCTCCAACGGTGATCACGCCGACGTCATCGTCCTTTTCGCCTCCGTGGACCTGGCCCGCGGCAAGGACGGCGTCACCGCTTTCCTTCTCGAGACCGAGGACCTGCCGGGCCTGACGGTAGGGGTCCCGATGAAGAAGCTGGGCCAGAAGGGAGCCTCGACGGTCACCCTCGCTTTCCAGGACTGCCGCATCCCGGTGTCGGCGCGCCTGGGCGAGGAGGGCCAGGGCTATCCGTTGCTGCTCAACTCGGTCGTCCGGTCGCGCATCAGCGCCGCCGCGCAAGGTCTGGGCTTCGCGCAGGGAGCCTTCGATGCGGTCGTCTCGTGGGCCTCCGAGCGTGAGCTGCTCTCCTCCAGGACGGCGACGGCGCAGGATCTGCAGTTCGAGCTCGCTCGCCTCCGCGGCGAGATCACGGCGGCCCGGTCGATGCTCTTCGCGGTGTGCGACCAGGTCGACGCGAGCCCGGACCAGTCCGCTGCTGAGGTGTCGCTGGTCAAGCTCCACTGCACCACGTTGGGCACTCGCGTGGCGGCGACGTGCGTCGAGTTGCTGGGGCCCGACGGCGACCTGGTCGCCCTGGGCGCCGAGAGGCGGCTGCGCGACGCCAAGATCGCGGAGATCTACGACGGGACGAACCAGATCCAGAGCATGCTCGTCGCCCGCGACATCCGCCTCACCGCCGAGGCCGGCCTGGCGTCGGCGACAGCCCGCTGACCTCCGATGACGTCCGGGTCGCATCGCCCCCTGGCAGGCATCCGTGTGGTCGAGGCCGCCTCTTTCGTCGCCGTGCCCTCGGCGGGAATGGCGCTCAGCCAGCTCGGCGTTGACGTCATCCGCGTCGATCCCCCCGGCGGCGGTAGTGACGCGGGGCGTTGGCCGCTTTCCCGGACCGGAGCAAGTCTGTTCTGGGCAAACCTCAACAAGGGCAAACGGTCGGTGACCATCGACCACCGTCAGGCCGAGGGGCGGGAGCTGCTGATTGAGCTCGTGGTGACCTCAGGGGTCGACGGGGGTATCTTCCTCGACAACATGGTCGGGGCGAGACGCCTTCGCTACGAGGAGCTCGCAGCACGACGGGCCGACATCATCCATGTCCACGTCGAGGGACGGCGCAACGGCAAGCCGGCCGTCGACTACTCCATCAACGCGGAGGTCGGGGTCCCTCTGATGACCGGCCCTGTCGAGGGCGCCGTGCCGGTCAATCACGTGCTCCCGGCATGGGACCTGGTCACGGGCATGCTGGCGGCGTCCGCCGTCAGCGCCGCCCTGTTCCAGCGTCAACGGACCGGGAGCCGGCTCGAGGGTGGAAGTCGCTCTTGCGGACGTTGCGCTCGCGGGTGTCGCGAACATGGGGTGGCTGGCCGAGGCGGACGAGCTGGGACATCCGCGAGCCAGGGTCGGCAACCACATGTTCGGGTCCTTCGGCGTCGACTTCGCGACATCCGACGGCCGGCGCATCATGGTGGTGGCGCTGACCGAGGGTCAGTGGAAGGCACTTCGTCGAGTGACCAACACGGAGCGGGTGTTCGCTGCGCTCGAGGAGACCCTCGACGCCGACCTCGACCGAGAGGGGGACCGATACCGACTTCGCGAGACGATCGCATCGATCCTGCGACCCTGGTTCGAGGCTCGTGACCTGGCGACGCTCGAGAAGCTCCTGGACGATGCCAAGGTGCTCTGGAGCCCCTACCTCGACACGTCGGAGGCGCTGGCCGAAGCGCTCCGTGCGGGCGACGGGCTCGTCACGAAGATCGAACAGCTCGGGGTGGGTCCGATGGTCGCCGCGGCAGGCGCCTGGCGCTGGGGCGAAGAACGCCCCTCCAGCGATTCCGGCGCCCGCGCTGTCAGCGGACACCGATCGCGTGCTGAGCGACGTCCTGGACCTGACAGCCGCCGAGATCGGCCGCCTGAGGTCGCGGGGCATCGTCTGAGAGCCGTCACCCCCAAGCGCGTCGGTCAGGGGAGCCTCGTGTCCGGAAGCGCGCAGTGGAGCCTCTGACGGGCTGGTTCACGCGAGTGCTCGTGATGAGCGCGAGTGTCAGATCGTGGTGTAGTTCGTGGCATCCGGGCGCGTCTTCTGGTCACGGGCCTTCGAATCTCCCGATGCGAGCGAATGAACACGCGCGAGCCTCACCAGGGCTCTTGCGCAATGCCCAAGAGTCTGACAATAATGCTCTTGTCAGACATTTACTGTGATGTAAGCACTACCGCCTCTGCAAGCGCATACTCGCACCGCCTCAGCGTGGCTAGGAGCGTCACCCACTGTGTGGGCTGCGGGGCCGGACCCAACGTGCTGAAGGAGGAGTGGTGACCGAAGCGTCCTCATCTGGTGGTGGTGCTTCCTCAGAACAGTCAGGGACGGTCCTCGTGACCGGCGCTGCGGGCTTTCTCGGGTCGCGCGTGGTGTCGCAACTGAGCGTTCAAGGACGCCATCAGGTCATCGCGACCGACGTCGTGACGTCTCGGACGTCCGATGCGCTGGCAGCACTGCCGGGCGTGGAGTTCCGCCCACTCGATCTCAGGGACCACGGAGAGCTCGAGCGTGCGGTGAGCGACGCGACTCACGTCGTACACCTGGCGGCGGTGCGCGGCAAGGCATCCCAGGCACGCCCCCGCGAGGGCTTCGAGGTCAACATCGGCGCGACCAACGACCTCTTGACCCTTGCTGGCTCACACAGGGTGCAGCGCTTCGTCTACGGGTCCTCCCATCTCGTGTACGGAGCGTTCCCCGACCCCCACCGCGCCAGGTTCTCGGAGGAGGAAGGCGCAGTCCGGCCAGGGCTGTCGTTGTACGCCGCCGCCAAGCTCGCCTGCGAGGCACTGATGGCACCACTCTCCCAAGCGGCTGGCTTCGCCTCCATCGCGCTGCGTTTCGGTGGCATCTACGGGCCTGGTGCGGCTCCGGACTCGAACAGCGGCGCCATGATCGCCGCCTTGAAGGCGATCGACCGCGGCGACCGCCCGTCCGTCGATTGGAGCAGAGACTCGCTTCATGCGTTGATCTACGTCGACGACGCCGCTCGCGCCGTCGTGAAGGCCATCGACACGACGGCGGAGTCGTTCGCGGTGAACGTCGTCGGCGAGCCCGTATCCTGTCTCGACATCTACACGACGCTGGTGCGTCTCTATGGCCATGACCCTGACACGATCGACTGGCTGGAGGAACGCCGCCGCTACCAGCTCGTCAGTGGCGAAAGGCTGCGCTCGGAGCTGGACTGCCCACCGGGCACGACCTTGGAGGACGGTCTGCGTGCCATCATCGACTGGCATCGTTCAGGCGAGGCGCCCGCCGGATGACCTCGGCCGCGCGTCACCGGAAGCAAGGGACCTCAGCGTGTTGGACGTGAAGCGACGCATCGTGGTCGGCGTCACCGCCGACGGTCGCTCGACCGTGGCCGTCGACGCTCACGACTTGGCCGAGATCGACCCCGTCCCTGGCTATCGAGTGCAGGACGTCTGGAGCCAACCGGCCCTGCCGGGCGCCGTGGATGACGCCGGTGTCACGTCCGGCGTCATCGACATCGAGCCCCCGCCGGAAGGGGCGCTCGTCCGCATCCTCACCATCCAGCCCCAACCCCTCGAGGCCTGGGTTGCGAACCCCCACGGGGACGACAACCGCCACGTCCTCACGTTGGTCTCGGGGACGACCGACCTCATACTCGAGGACGCAGAGGTCACCCTGACGCCTGGAGACAGTGTGGTCCTGTCCGGACACGTCCACGACTGGCGCAACTCCTCGACCCAGCCGGCCGTGCTGGTCTACACGACGTTTCCCTTGTGCACCGGCTCCTGAAGTCCCTGTCACGCCGATTGTCAGCACGGGGAGCCGGACGGGAACGGCCCTTACTGCGTCGCCGATACCACCGTTGCGAGCAGCGTCACCGGGTTCTCGGTGCGGTTGCTCCAGGCGTGAGTGGTGCCCCGGTTGATGATGGTGTCTCCGGAGCGCAGCAGGGTTCTCTCGCCCGAGTCGAAGATGCACCAGATCTCCCCGTTGAGGACGGTGTCGATGTCCACGGTGTCCATGGCGTGCATGCCCAAGACAGCGCTCTCCTCGACGCCGAGCTCATGTCCGTGGAAGCTATGATCGTCTCGGCGTAGGACGCTTGGCTGATCTCGGAGTCGGGAGGGAAGGTCACCAACCGCACGATGATCCCGGACTCCGCAGGTGCGAACTCGAGCTCTTCCCGGAGATCGTCGCTGGCGAAGGTGGTCGGCACCGTGTCCGAACGCCACACGTCGTTGCTCGTGAAGGCGGGCAGAGCCACTCTCGTTCGCGTCTGCTCGTCGACAACGATGACTGATCTGCCCTCGGCGTCGACCCCACTGACCACCCTGCGGGCCACTGCGTCGAGGTGCGACGAGCTCATGGCTGCCCCTTGTCTCAGGCGCCTGCCGCGGGCACGTTCACGCGACAGGTCATGATGGTTGCCTGCGGATTGCTCATGTGAACGTTCATGTCGAGCTCGTCCGGCGCCGCGCACAGGAACAGGGTCCGGCCGTCAGCCCCGCCCAACGCGGCTGCGAAACAGTTCAGATCTCCGGTGGACACCTGTTGCGCGATCTCTCCGCCAGGCATGACTCGGCTCGCCAGGGTCTTGGTGAAGTCGGCCACCCAGATCGCCCCTTCGGCGTCCACGACCGAGATCCCGTCGGCAGCTATGACCAGCTCCTTGTAGCGCTCCTTGAGATCGGTCGACGTCGGCACCGGACCGAAGGTCGCCCAGTCGCGGCGCTCCGACAGCTTGCCGCCTTCGAGGATGTCGAACGCCGAGAGTCGATTTGCGAAGGACTCGGCGATCACGAGGGTCTTGCCGTCGATGATGGTGGGACCGTTGGCGAAGTACAGACCGTCGCCCACGACGGTCACCTCCCCGTCAGGTGTGACACGCATCAGGGGGCCCGGCTTGACGGGTTCCTCGACATACAGGTCGAAGCCGAAACAGCCGACGTAGGCGGTGCCGTCTTCAGTCACGGCGATGTCGTTGGCGAACCCTACGGCGTGCCGGGAAAGATCGGCGTGCTGCACCATTGACCCGTCCAGCTCCCGTCGCATGATGCGCTGCAGGTCCTGGATCACCACAAGGAGTCGATCGTCCGGCAACCAGCCCAGGCCTACGGGAATGCCCTCGACCTCGGCCTCCACTCGTAGGTCCGTCCCGCTTTCCGTGGCCGAGCAGACACGGTGGTTGTACAGGTCGCTGAACCAGATGCGCCCGCCGTGCCATCGAGGTGCCTCGGTGAGCGTGAAACCGTCGATGAGAAGCGTTGCTGATTCCACCTGTTGTTCCTCCATGCGTACGGCGACGAGCGAGTCGCGGGAAGTGTGCTCATGACTGCGAGAGCGGCGCATGAGCCAGACGTCGGCGCCTAGCGCAGGCCTCTGTTTCGCAGCCGGTTCATCGTCGCGTACACCGAGATCGCCACGATGAGGATGGAGCCGTAGATCACCTGCTGCCAAGCGGCCGCGATACCGAGCAGTGGCGTGACGTTGTTCACGAGGGCGAGGAACAGTGCGCCGAGCATGGCTCCGATGAACGATCCTCGTCCACCGGTCATGACCGCACCGCCCAGGAAGACAGCCGCGAAACACGGCAACGTGAAGCCGACGCCGACAGAGTTCGCTCCCATCCCCGTCTGGCTGGCCAGGAAGACTCCCCCGATGACGGCTCCGAGTGCGGCGGCCATCAGACACATCGCTCTTGTCCGGCGCACGTGTTCTCCGAGGCGGGAGCTCGACTCCATGTTGAAACCGAGTGCTCGGAGCGCAAGTCCACGCGGGCGTCGGTACAGCCAGAACTCCAGATAGAACGCGATCGCCACCAGGCCGATGAAGGCCCAGGGCACGAACCCGATGCCCTTGGACACCATCGTGACCAGGTCGAAGGCGATGACTCCTCCTACCTGGGGACGGATCAGGATGGCGATCCCCTGGATGATCCCCAGTGACGCGATGGTGGCTACGATCGGGTTGATCTGCAGGCCCTCGATCAACAGGGTGTTGAAGCCACCGATGGCAATGACCGCCGCTAACAGGAGCAGCACTGTCAGCACGACAGAC
The DNA here is from genome assembly GCA_963719255.1 of uncultured Actinomycetota bacterium. GTDB lineage: Bacteria > Actinomycetota > Actinomycetes > Propionibacteriales > Nocardioidaceae > Nocardioides. The sequence goes on from CAVRBN010000071.1 coordinate 97,669, forward strand.
TTCGGGGCCATGTCGGGAAGAGTGACTGATATCAGAACGACAGCGAGGCTCATCGTCGAGCCCACCGAGATGTCGATCAACCCGCCTATCATCGCGAACTGCTGCCCCAGGGCGACGAACGCCAGCGGAAGGGTCAGCACAAGGAGGGTCGTCAGGTTGAACGGCGACCAGAAGACGTCGGTCTTCGAGCCCGTGTAGATGGCGAGGAAGGCAATCAGGACCAGGAGGACAGCGATGGGAAGTCGTTCAGCGCTTTGATGCAGCAGCCGTGCGGCCCACGTGCTCTTGCCGACAAGCGGAAGGTCCTCGACCCTGTCGACGTCCGTGGCGCTCACGAAGCTGTGCACGATCTCGCGCTCAGTCGTGGGCGCGGTGAGTTCCTTGATGACCTTGCCGCGGGACATCGACGTAGACGCGGTCGCAGAGTCCAGCCAGCTCGGAGGAGTCCGAGGAGTTGACCAGGACTGCGATGCCATCGTCTGCCGCGTCGGCGAGCACCTTGTAGATGTCGAGTCGGGCCTTGGCGTCGACGCCCTGGGTGGGCTCGTCGACGATGAGGACGTTCGGAGTCTTCGCAGCGCGGGGCGGGCGAGCACGACCTTCTGCTGGTTGCCACCCGACAGGCCGCTGATCGGCTGGTGAGGGGACGCGGCACGATTCCGAGCTGTTTCGTGGCGCGCTCGAACGCCGGCAGGAGCCGGCCGTTGAGAGCCAGGCCCGCGCGGACCTGGCGTCCTGGTCCAGCTGGACAGTCGCGTTGGCCATGACGGACAAGGGCGCGAAAATCGACTCTGCCGCGCGGTCGCCGCTCTGGAAGCTGATACCGCTCGCGAGGGCAGAGGCGGGGGTCACGCGAGTCATCGGCTTGCCGGCGACCGTGGTCGAACCACCTGAGCGGTCGATGCCGATGATGCCCCGCAGCAGGGCCCGTTGGCCGTTGCCCTCGGCTCCTGCCACGCCGACGATCTCGCCGGCACGGACTCCGATGGAGACCGGACCGAAGCTCACGACCCTCGAGCTCGTGCACGTCGAGCAGCGTCTCCTCCCGGGCCGGGGCGAGGCGCGTCGGGAACTCCAGCTCGGTCGGAGCTCCCACCATCAACTCCACGATCTCGTCGATCTCCCAGCCGTTCGGAGTCCGAACGAGCCTTGGATCTCGCCGTCACGGAGCACGGTCAGCCGGTCGGCAAGCCGACGGATCTCCTCGAGTCGATGGCTGACGTAGACGATCGCCGTGCCGGCGTCGCGCGCCTGCTTGATGATCACCTCGAGCTGGGCGGCCAAGCTGCATGTCCAGAGCGGCTGTCGGCTCGTCGAGCATCAGCACCTGCGGACGGTGCGCCATGGCCCGTGCGACCTCGAGGATCTGCCGCGCTCCCGGGCCGAGACGTGGCGACGACATCGGATCTGCTTGAACGGCAGCGCGAAGCGGTCCAGGATCTCGTGCAAGGTCGCTGGGCGGCTCCTGCCCGATGGCGTTGAACGACAGCGAGATGTTTGTCGGCGACGCTGAGGTCCTCGACCAGGGAGGTGTCCTGGTAGGCGGTGATGAGGCCGAGCCGCCTCGCTCGAGGGACGCCACCGCCCCCGAGGGTCTCACCGCCGATGGTGATAGTGCCCTCGTCGGGGGACAGGACCCCGGAAGCGGCCTTGATGAGGGTGGACTTCCCCGAGCCGTTCTCCCCGACCAGTGCGTGAACCTCGCCGGGTCGGCAGTCGAAGTCGACGTTCGCGAGTGCGCGCACCCCAGGAAAGGTCTTGGTCACCCCCCGGATCTCCAGGACCGCATCAGCGCTCTTCGCAGTGTCCACGTCCGGCACCACCTTATGAATTGACATGGCCTCGTTAACCCTTCTTCCCGCTGATGACTCGGGCCACCTCCGGTCGGGCCACCGCATGTGGGGTGGCCCGACCCGAGCTGGCTAGATGATCAGGAACCTGCGGCCAGGATGTCGGCCATCTGGTCGGCATCGAACAGGGTCGGCACAGGAGCGTTCGCCGGCATTGCGGGGTCGAAGTCCGCGACGACATCCGCAAGCTGGGCACTCGGGTACGGGATGTCGACCTGCTGGTTCACGTCTTCGCCGTCCTTCACCATCAGCCCAGCCGTGAGACCGATGCGGCCATACCACGAACGGCCATTCGCGATCAGGCCCTGGACGTCCACTCCGTCGTCGACCGCCTTCTTCGACTGGGCGAGGTACGACGCGTTGACCACGTCGGAGATCATGATCGGCGGGGTCTCGCCGCCCTTGATGAAGGGCTCAGCGAAGTAGTCCATCGTGTAGTCGTAGAGCACAGCTGTCGGGCTCTTGCCCGAGGCGAAGAGCGCGGTGCCCTCCTGGGTCATGCCCTGCGGAGTCCACTGGGTGAAGCCCTCGATGGACTTGCTCCCAGCCACCCGCCTCCAGTGCCTCCGTCGCGCAGGGCTGCCAGATGGCCGCGCTGCCGTTCCCGGGGACCCCGGTGTACAGGCCGAAGGTCTTGTCTTCTCCCGCGAGCTCGATGGCATCGGCGCCGGCCGCCTCGTAGAACGCGCACAGGTCCGAGCTCGCCTGGACGTCCACCAGCCCGGCGACCTCCGCGGGCAAGGGCGTCTCAGCCTCGACGACGGTGATTCCGGCCGCCTTGGCCTGCTGCAACGCAGGAAGGATGGCCGGCCCGTAGATGGAGTCGATGACGATGATGTCGGGCTGCTGCGCGATGAGGCTCTTGAAGTTCGCCAGCCACGTGGGCACGTCCGTACCCAGGCTGTAGATGATCTTCGAGACCCGGCCCGACTGGATCGCCTGGGCGGTGAGTTCGGCCCGGAAGGTCTGGCGCCAGGGGTTGATGTTGTCGTTCGGGAAGGCCACCACGTAGCCGTCGTTGCCGGTCTCACAGACGTCGCCCCCGAGGCATTCCATGAGCTTGTCCTGCATGTCGTCAGTCCACTCGGTGGACGCGATCTCCAGGGTGCGCTTGATGGCAGGGTCCAAGTCGTCCACCGGAACGTCTGTGAGGAACAGCTTGGTAGCCAGCTCCGCCACGGCCGCGGGGTCGGCTGTCACTGACGGAGCACTACCCGAAGGCTTGTTCCCCGAAGAATCGTCGCTTCCGCATGCAGCGAGAACGCCGACACACAGAATGGCCAAGGCGGCGCTCAACACCTGATTCCTGGCGCACGCCCGAGTGCGGCCGCTGATACCGATTCGCATCTATTCCTCCAGATGGGTGGTTCTCATGGATGGTTCTTGCTTTCGCCCGGTCGAACTTGGGCGGACATTCGTGGTGTGTGACCACTCGTCAAGTCGTGCGTGCTCCTGGGCGGCTCGACGTCGCGAAGACGCGGCGGTATGCCGCGGCACCGAAGCCCCCGATGGTGAGTGCGGCGACCGCGAGGACGAGCACCACACCCTGGATGGCGACGCGAGCCCCAGCGGGAAGGCCGAGGATCGCCATCGCCTGTTCAAGCCACTGCATCACCAGGGCGGCTGCCAGGACGCTGGACAGGCTCGCCGGACCGCCGGTAAACAGGACGCCGGCGATACCCGCCACGACGATCGTCCCCATCTGGTACGGATTGCCGGAGACCACGTCCGGCGTACCGACGTAGCCTGCGAGAAGCAGACCCGCAATGCCGTAGAGAAGCCCGGCCAGGGCGAAGGTGGCGAGCTCCACCCGCATCACCCGCATGCCCAAGGGCACGGGCCGCGCGGCGGTTCGACCCGACTGCCGCGATCTGCCGGCCGAACCGGGTCTTGTTGAGGAAGGCCGCCATCAGGGCGCAGACGACCACAGCCGCGATGAACACGACACTGACCTTCAGGATCGACCCCTGCGCACGGTCCTGGAGCTGGCTCGGAGCCTCCCCCGTGATGGACAGGGACACACCCGTCCAGAGGTTGATGACTCCCAGCATCATGCCCAGGGTGGCCAGGGTCACGATGACGGCGTTGAGTCGGAGAACCGAGATGAGAATCCCGTTCATCAGGCTCAGGAGCACAGACACGAGCAGGGCTGAGAGCAGAACGAGGGGAACATTGGAGCCCTCGGTCCCGTAGTGGACGGCCATGCCGGCGGACACCGAGACGATCGCCGAGATGGACAGGTCGATCGCTCCCAGCATGATGATGAGCATCTGCCCCACGGCCGCGATCGCCAGTACTCCGGCCAAGGCCGTGACGAGGGTGATCGACGCCGAGTTGAGCGCGGCCGAGGCGACCAGCACCACCAGCACCAAGGTGAGCCCTAGTGCCACCCAGCTGGACCGGTAGCGAGCAGGCCATCGGTACTTCAGATCCGTCATCCACTGTGATCGCGCATTGGACGCACGAAGTTCCTCGTGAGATTGCACGGTCTGGTCCGCCATGCCCTCCCCTCCCCTCTTTCTTTCGCAACTCACAACTGGCTTGGTCATGTTCAATCGGGAAAATGTTTGACCTTAGTGTCGGGCGTCACATGCCTGCTCGTCAAGGACCTCGTCTGATGTTCTTTTTGTCAGGCCGCCCGCCACCTATGCGGGAGCCGAAGTAGGAGTTCGAGAGGGCAGCGCCGCCGTCGAGCGGTCGTGGGGGCGACCCAACCAGTTCAGATTTGCTTGACAGAGGCTTTATTGTCAGGCATAAACCGCCACTGTTGGCACGAGATGTGCCGTCCGGCCCAGGCAAGGAGTGCAGCGATGCGAGGGATCGTCTTCCACGGGGAACGTGAGATCGAGATCGCGAAGCTTGCCGATCCGACTCCCGAGGCAGACGAGGTCGTCATCGCCGTCAAGGCCTCGGGGATGTGCGGGTCGGACCTGCACACGTATCGAGGTCCACACCGCGCGAAACCGATGATCGCTGGGCACGAGCCAGCCGGCGTCGTGGTAGCCGCCGGACAACTCGTGCCGGCACAGTGGGTGGGCACCCGCGTGATGGTCCACCACTACTTCGGCTGCGGGCGGTGCGACCAGTGCCGTACGGGCTGGACCCAGATGTGCCGCAACGGCGCCACCGCCATGGGTGCCACTGCCCCAGGCTCGCACGCCGAGTTCGTGAAGGTGCCTTCCAGCGCCGTCCTACCCATGCCTGACGGGCTCACTGATCTTGCAGCCGCCGCGATCAGCTGTGGCACGGGCACCGCGTGGGCAGCCCTCAAGCGACTTCAGCTGTCCGGGGACGACACCATCGCCATCTTCGGCCAGGGTCCGGTCGGCCACGCGGCGACCCAGCTCGCCAGCGCCATGGGCGCCAGGGTCATTGCCCTGGACATCGCCGCCCCACGACTGGAACGCTCCGAGGCTCTCGGCGCGTGGAAGACCGTCAACCCCGCAGAGGTGGACTCGGTCCCCGACGTGATCAGGGATCTGAACGGCGGCCGTGGCGTTTCGAAGAGCCTGGAGACCTCCGGTGCCAGTTCCGCCGCCCAGGAAGCCCTGCGCGTCCTGGACCTCTGGGGCGTCGCTTGCTGGGTCGGCGTCGGATCCACTGTCAACTTCGAGCTCACCGATCACCTCTACAAGCAGATCACCGCCTTCCCGTCCTGGACGCTCTCCGTGCCGGCTATGGAGGCGTGCGCCCAGTTCGTCCTGCAGCGAGGCATCGACGTGGACGCCCTCTTCACCGATCACTGGAAGCTCGACGACGGCGTCAAAGCCTACGAGCTGTTCGACAAGCAAGCCTCGGGCAAGGGCGTGTTCCTACCGTGAACCCGCGGTCCGGCATCAGCAAGTAGGCCACTCACCCAGCAGGCACAACGACAGTGCAGCTATCGAAAGCACAAGGAGAGACACCCATGTATGACGGCTACTTCAACGGCAAGGTGGCGCTGGTCACCGGGGGGGCGATGGGCATGGGCCTGGCCGCCGTGGAGGCGTACGCCCGTGAAGGAGCGTCCGTGGTCCTCTCCGACGCCAACGCCGAGGCGGGCTCCGCGGCGGTGGAGGCGCTGACGGAAGAGGGTCGCGAGGTGACCTTCGTTCCGTGCGACGTCACTGTCGAGGCCGAGGTCAAAGCTCTCGTCGAGGCAACCGTCGAGCGATACGGTCGCCTCGACGCGGCATTCAACAACGCCGGCATCATCACGCCTCCAGCCGAGCTCCCCGACGTGTCGAGCGAGGACTACCAGAAGACGATGGCGGTAAATCTCGATGGCGTCTGGTTCTGCATGAAGTACGAGCTCGCCCAGATGAGGCAGCAGGGGTTCGGAGCCATCGTCAACAACTCCTCCCTCGGCGGCCTCCTGGGCAATCCCGGACGCGCGCCGTACCACGCGACGAAGCACGCCATCCTGGGCCTGACCAAGTGTGCGGCCATCGAGAATGCCGCACGTGGCATCCAGGTCAACGCTGTCTGCCCGGGCACCATCGACACACCCATGGTGCGCGCACTGATGGAGCGCGAGAACCTCACCGAGGAGTTCTTCGCGGAGAAGCAACCCATCGCGCGTCTCGGCAGGCCGGAGGAGGTGGCGTCGGCGGTCCTGTGGCTGTGCAGCCCCGGCGCGAGTCTCGTCGTCGGTCACGCGCTTCCCGTTGATGGCGGCTATACCATTCAGTAAATGTCAGACGTTTGATAGTTTGCACTCAGCCTTCGTCGCCGGCCCCTGGCGCGGCGGCAACCAGCTCGGGACCGGACCTACTCAGGAGCGAACATGGCCAACATCATCGTGGTAGGAGTCGACGGCGGAGAGCCCGCCCTCCGGGCGGCCCGCCGTGCCGCGGAGCTGGCCACGGCGCTGGGAGCCGCAGTGCACGTCGTGACCGCTGTCGAACGCGGGACCGTCGAGGAGTTCCCGGACCGCCCGGGCAGCAGCCTGATCACCTCGGGAGAGATAGCCGAAGCCACCGCCACCGAGGCGGCGCGCACGCTCGAGGGCCTTGCCCCCGAGATCACGGTCGGTGTCCTGCAGGACAAGCCAGCAGATGCGCTCGTCGCCGAGGCCGAGCGCCTCCAAGCACAGTTGATCGTCGTCGGCAATCGACGCACCCAGGGAATCGGTCGTGTGCTCGGCAGTGTCGCCGGCAGTGTGGCGGCCCATGCGCCGTGCGATGTCTACATCGTCAAGACGTTCTGACGGCCGTCGGTCTCGACAAGTCCAGAAGCACGCATGAAGGAAGTGAGTTCCATGTCGGAGAGCTGCCCGATGTCGCCCCCACCCCAGGACTGGGATCCGCTCGCGCCTGAGAACCACGCTGACCCCACCGAGGTGCACGCACGCCTGCGCGACCAGTGCCCGGTCGCCTGGAGTGACCGGTTCGGCGGGTTCTACGCCTTGACGCGGTTCAAGGACGTGACCGAGTCCGCTCTCGACTGGCAGACGTTCACCAGCGCACAAAAGACGCCGATCCCCGACGCCACCACACCGGACCGGCCGCCCCGGGCACCGGCCGAGGTGGACCCGCCCTTTCACACGGCCTACCGGGAGCTCCTGAATCGGTTCTTCACCCCGGACTACATCCACAGGATCGAGCCGGTGATCCGACGTACGGCGCGAGATCTGATCGGGCGCTGCGTGTCGCTCGGGGAGGTCGACAGCGTCGCGTCGTTCACCTTCTTCATGCCAATTCAGGTCCAGTGCACGTTCCTCGGCATCTCGATCGAGGACGCGGAACGCATCAAGACCACCATCAACCAGATCATCGACGCGGGGGCGGCGGGCGACACCGAGACCCACAAGGCCGCGAACGACGAGATCTACGCCTACATCTACCGCATTCTCGAGGCACGCAAGAAGACGCCGTACGACCCGAACGACGTGATCAGTGCCATGATCCATGAGGAGGTCGACGGACGAAGGCTCTCCGACGACGACATCGCGGGCACCGTGCGGCTGTTTCTCCAAGCCGGGCACGGGACGACGACCAACATGCTCGGCAGCATCATCCGTCACCTCGCGACGACCCCGGCTGACCAGCAGCGCCTGAGGGACGAGCCCAAGCTGATCCCCCAGGCGATCGAGGAGATGCTACGCGTCTGGACGCCGGTTCGGCTGGTGGGACGCAAGACGACGAAGGACGTCGAGATCGAAGGCCGAGTGATCCCCAAGGGTTCGCGTGTCGGGTTGATGGTGGCGGCGGCGAATCTGGACGATCGCAAGTTCGAGAATCCGGAGGCGGTCGACTTCGACCGCAGGCCGAACCCCCACATCGCCTTCGGTCATGGGGCTCACCGTTGCGTCGGCGCCTCGCTCGCTCGAGCACAGCTGCGCATCGCGGTCGAGGAGCTTCTCTCGCTGACCGACAGCTTCGAGCTGACCGGCGACATCGAGTGGAGCACCTGGACGCACTTCGGCCCCGCGAAGCTGCCGGTGCGGTTCACCCCGCGTTCGCTGGACCTGACCGGCACCGTCATCCGCGCCGGCTACAAGGAGCTAGCCATGGACGTGGCTCGCGTCGTGTCGGTGGCCGACCGCACGATCGAGATCGAGCTCCGTGCAAATGAGGACGCCACCCTGCCGCCCTGGACAGTCGGCGCACACATCGACCTGGTTCTGCCAGGTGACGTCATTCGCTCCTACTCCCTCATCAACGAGCCCGCGGACAACAGCTGCTGGCGTATCGGGGTGTTGCGCGAGGACAACGGGCGTGGCGGCTCGGCGATGCTTCACAACATCAACGTCGGTGATCAACTGCGCGTCCGCTGGCCACTCAACAACTTCGCGCAGGAACCGGCCCGGCGCTACCACTTCTTCGCCAGCGGCATCGGCATCACCCCTATCCTGCCCATGATCGAGGCCGCCCGTGCCAACGGGGTGCCATGGCGTTTGGACTACGTCGGCAGGACCCGCTCGCGACTCGCCTACCTCGACCGACTCGAGGCATACGACGGGACCAACCTCCACATCACTTCGGAGCAGGGAAGACCCGATCTAGGTGCCTTGGTATCACAGACAGACGAGCACACGGCCATCTACGCCTGCGGCTCGCAGGACTTCCTCCTGAGCCTCGAGGCGGCCGTCGAGCAGGCAGAGCGAGAGCTCCACGCCGAATGGTTCGCACCGAAGCCCGGCGCACGTCAGGGAGCAGCAGGGTCCTACGAGGCGTTCACGGTGCACTTGCAGCGTTCGAACGTCGATGTGTCCGTGCAGCCGGGACAGTCGATCATCGATGCTTGCGCGGAGGTGGGCGTGAGCATCCCGGCGGCGTGCTTCGAGGGCACCTGCAGCTCTTGCCTCTCGACCGTGCTCGAGGGCGAACCTGACCACCGGGACTCGTTCCTGACCCCCAAGGAACGCAAGTCCAACACTCTGATGGCGGCCTGCGTCTCCAAGTCGATGACAGACCGGCTCGTTCTCGACTGGTAGCCGAGGGACTACTCGAACGACGCAGCGACCTCGTCGGTGATGCCGATGGACTTGATCTCGATGAACGGCTCCAGACCCTCGGGGCCGAACTCGCGACCCACGCCACTGAACTTGACGCCACCCATGGGCGCTTGGAAGCCGGCGGGGCTCCCGTTGAGCTCGACCGTTCCGGTCTGCATGCGCGAGGCGACTTGAAGCCCTCGGTCGACATCGGTCGTGAACACGGATCCGTTGAGACCGTAGTCCGAGTTGTTCGCGATGGCGATGGCTTCGTCCTCGGTCTTGTACGGAATGACCGCGAGGACCGGACCGAAGATCTCCTCCTGAGCGATCGTCGCCCCTTGGTCGACGCCGCCGAAGACGGTGGGCTCGACGAACCAGCCTCGCTCGAGGTCCGCGGGACGGCCACCGCCGCGTACCAGCTGGGCGCCCTCAGCCTTGCCTGACTCGATGTATCCCTCGACCCTGGCGCGCTGGCGCTCGCTCACCAGGGGTCCGACCTGGGTCGCGTCGTCGTAGGGATCACCCACGGGCATGGAGTCGACCATCGCGACCAACCGCTCCAAGAACTCCGGATGCCGCGACTCCGGTACGACGATCCTGGTCTTGAGGGTGCAGACCTGGCCGTTGTTCCGCAACGAGCCCATGCGCAGAGCCGAGACGGTCGAGTCCAGGTCGGCGTCGTCCAGAACGATCGCCGCCGACTTTCCACCGAGCTCGAGCGTGACCCGACGCAGGTCCCGTCCGCAGATCTCGGCGATCCGCCGACCAGCAGCACTGGACCCGGTGAATGTCACTTTCGAGACGAGTGGGTGCGAGATCAGATACTCGCTCACCTCCCGTCCGGCAGGAACGACGTTCACGACACCCGGCGGCAGCCCGGCCTCGTCGAGAAGCCGAGCGACCAGGTAGGCGTCCAGGGGCGTCTCCGGGGCCGGCTTGAGCACGACCGTGCAGCCGGTGAGAAGCGCGGGCACTAGCTTCTGGATCGTCAGCGAGAGCGGCACGTTCCACGGCACGACTGCCGCAACGACGCCGACCGGTCCCCGAACCACCATCGCCTGGCCGTTCCTGGAACGGCGAAGAGCGCGGAACGGGTACGACGCGGCAACGTCCAGATAGCCGTCCAGGATGCCGATCGGATTCGGCACTTGGAGGGTGCGGGACTGCGTGATGGGGCAACCCATCTCATCGGTGATGAGGCGAGCAAAGTCCTCTTTGTGCTTGTCCAGGAGATCCCGAAGGCGGGTGACGATGGCAACGCGGTCCTCGAGCGTGGTCGTCGCCCAGGGCCCGGACACGAACGCTCGGTGGGCCGCTGCCACTGCGCGGTCGATGTCCTCGCGCGATCCGGACGGAACGGAGGCGATGACTTGCTCGGTCCAGGGCGACACCACCTCGATGCGCTCCTGGGTCGCGGCGGCAACCCACTCCCCGTCTATGAAGACCGTCTCGTGGTGGGACAGCAGGTCGGCAGTCATGGGCTGTGATCCTCCTCAGGACCTGGGCACTCGATACCAGGCATGACCCCGCTCGGGACGGCCTTCGTCGCTCCCGCCAGCATCGCGATCCACTGTCGGGACGCGCAACGTCAGGTCGTCGCCGAGCACGGTTTCAAGGCCTGACATTAGTCAAGTTGAGATATGTAAGTCAATTGGTGAGCACGCGCATCCTCGTCTGCGCCGCCGGGCCGAGCGCTTTCCGGGTTACGTTGAGGACTACCTTGCCAAGGTGTTATATGTCAGATAGTTTCGACTCGAGCAATCGGAGACGCCGTCGCGAAGCGCGCCGGGGTACGCCGAAGGAACAGCAAGCGAGAGGAATGACGTGGCATCGACCAACGTCGAGAAATTCGCCGCATTCGCTCACCGCATCGCCACGTCTCCCCCGCCCCCGGAGGTTCTCGAGGAGACAAAGCGCATCGTCCTCGACGCGCTGGGCTGTGGACTGGCTGCGACGACCAGTGAGTTCGGACGGGTAGGTGTCGAGTACGGCCGGATCCTGGGCTCCAACGGCGACGAGGCCACGATCATCGGTCATCGCGAGCGCAGCTCGCTGCATGGAGCGGCCTTCGCGAACACCGAGCTCATCTCGGCGCTCGACCTCACGGCGATCAACCTCCCCGGGCACGTCGTGCCCTACATCGTGCCGGTCACGCTGGCGCTCGGGGAAGCTCGGCACCAGTCGGGCTCGCGCCTCCTGTCGGCCACAGCGGTCTGCCTCGAGATGTGTTTCCGCCTTTCGAAGTCGATGGACGACCTTCGAGACGTTCAAGACGCCAAGCCGGCGACACCGAGGGTCTTCGGATACGCAAGCATGGTGTTCGGGCTCGCCGCGGCTGCCTCGATGATGAAGGACCTGACGGAGGCCACGACGGCCGAGGCGCTCGGCATCGCCGGTGGCACTTCGCCGGTCAACGCCCTGCGGCCCTGGCAGATGCACATCCCGAACACGACGATCAAGTACGGCCTCGGCCCGGGACTCGTCCTCGGGGCGATCACGGCTGCCTATCTGGCAGAGCTCGGCCACCGAGGGGACTCCCTCATGCTGGACGACCCGGAGTTCGGCTATCCCGGCCTAGTGGGGAGCAAGAAGTGGGATCCGTCGGGGCTGACAGAAGGTCTCGGCGAGGAGTGGCACTTCCAGGCCGCCACCTCGTTCAAGCCGTACACGATGACGCGGACCACGCACGCGACCCTCGACGCACTCGTCCAGGTGATCTCGGAGAACAACATCAAGGTGGATGAGATCGAGTCCATCGTCGCGTACGGCGAGGCCTGGTCGGCCGACGTTCCGGTCTATGTCAACCGCGTGATCGAGAAGCCATACGATGCTCAATTCAGCTTCGCTCACGGTGTCTCGGTCGCCGCCCACGGCGTTCGGCCCGGCAAGGACTGGCAGGATCCGGACGTCGTGTTCAGCGAGTCCGTCCTGGGCCTGATGTCTCGCATCGAGTGGCGGCCGCACCCCTCATGGGGCGAGGCAGTCAGTGGCGACCCGCTGGCCCGGCCGGCTCGTGCGGAGGTGACCGCGCGTGGTGAGACCTTCGTCGCCGACCGTTCCTACCCCAAGGGCAGCTCCTCTCCTGATCCGTCGACCTACACCACGACCGAGGAGCTGCTGACCAAGTTCCGACACAACGCAGGGGGAGTCCTGACGCCTGACGCGATCGACGGCGTCGCGGACAGCGTCCTGGGGCTCGATCAGATCGACGATGTGGGGACCCTGACCGAGCACCTGCGATCCACCGAAGCGGGAAGCTGAAGGCCCACGTGCTGATGACAGTCGCGACAACGGAGGCATGAAAGTGGAGCACTTCGAACAGCTGTATATCGACGGCCAGTGGGTCGCCCCCTCTGGTGAGGGGACCCGGACCCTGATCGACCCGACCACCGAAGAGCCCTGGGCCAGCGTGGCCTCGGGGGGCGGGGTCGCCGACGTCGACCGCGCCGTCGCTGCAGCCAAGCGCGCATTCGTGAGCTTCTCCCAGACCTCGATCGATGAGCGCGTAGCCCTGATCGACGCGATCATCGCGGCGTACGAACGTCGCGAGGGAGACCTGGCACAGCTGATCGCGCAAGAGGTGGGCGTGCCCGTCTCCTTCAAGGCGCAGGTCGCCGGTCCCGCCGGACACATGAAGGTTGCCCGCGACCTGGTCCGCACCTACGCCTTCGAACGGCAGCTGGCCGATACCGTCGTACGGCGAGAGCCCATCGGCGTCTGTGCACTGATCTCCCCCTGGAACTGGCCGATCCAGACCTCTGTCATCAAGGTCATCTACGGCATCGCCGCCGGTTGCACGATGGTGCTGAAGCCGTCAGACGCCTCGCCGGCCTCAGGCGTGGCCCTCGCCGAGGTGATGGACGAGGCGGGAACCCCTCCCGGCGTCTTCAACCTGATCATCGGTCGCGGCAGCGTCGTGGGCGAGGCCCTGTCGCTCCACCCCGACGTCGACATGATCTCGTTCACCGGATCGACCGGGGCGGGAGTCAGGGTGGGCCAGTCGGCCGCCCAGACCGTCAAGCGCGTCTGCCTGGAGCTGGGAGGCAAGTCGGCGAACATCGTCCTGACCGATGGCGACCTGGAGAAGGCTGCCCGCTGGAACATCCAGCGGGGCTTCTCCAACACCGGCCAGTCCTGTCACGCCCCCAGTCGTCTGCTGGTGCACGAGAGCCAGGTCGACGCGATCCTTCCCTTCCTCGTGGACGAGATCGGCCACATGCGGCTGGGCGACCCGCGCGAGCCCACCACGACGCATGGCCCCCTTGTCCATGCCCAGCAGTTCAACAGCGTCCAGGAGCACATCCGCATCGGCCTGGAAGAGGGCGGGAACCTGATCACAGGCGGTCTGGGCCGGATCGAGGGCTTCGACCGCGGCTTCTTCTGCAAGCCCACGGTGATCGCCGACGTGACCCCTAACATGACTTTGGCCACGGAGGAGATCTTCGGTCCCGTCCTCGTCGTCGTGCCCTATCAGAGCGAGGATGAAGCGCTGGACATCGCCAACGACTCGATCTTCGGACTGGGCGGCTACATCTTCAGCGAGGACCGCAAGCGCGGCTACGAGTTCTCGCGCGGCCTGCGCGCGGGACGGATCTCGTACAACGGCGCCAACACCAACTCATTCACCCCGATGGGCGGCTACAAGCAGTCGGGCATCGGTCGGTCGATGGGAGTGTTCGGACTGGAGGAGTATCTGGAGGTGAAGTCGATCTACGGCTTCGCAGAAGAGGCACGGGCCCTGTCCCTCCACGAGTCTCAGCACGGACTGGACGGGACCGACGCGCCGGTCGAGCTCTTTGCCGCACAGGAAGCCGCGGACGAGGACCTGGGCGACTAGCGTCCGGACTCCACGTGGGTGGCATCCACAACGAGTTGGACCAGCGGGGCGTACACCGAGATCAGCTCCTCCCGCGGCGTCGAGGCGAACAGGTCGAGGATCCGAAGAGACGTCGCCAGACCGATGAGCATGTTCACCCCTTTGCGGCAAGCCCACCTCAGGTGACACTCACCACCCGATCAGAGGGGTCAGGGTGCGACGAGGTCGACTTCGACGTCCAGGTCGCCGTCGATCTCCGCGAGCGCACCGACGTCGCCGTGCAGGCGGCCGAGGATCACGATGCCGGCGTAGTACGACTGGTCGCCGTAGTAGAGGACCAGGTCATTCGACGGCGCGTAGTAACCGAGGTCGGCCACGTCAGGGTCCGCCCCGGCCGGGTCGTCGTCGGTTGACAGAGCCCGCGGCAGTGCGCCGGTCTTCTCCACACCGCCGTGGTCTCGCATCGACAACCTCAGCGGCAGCTGCGCCAACAGATCACGCGTCGCTGCCGTGTCGCGCAGCGTGGCCACGAGCTCGACGTCTCCGGCAGTGATCTGCAGCTGCACAGGTTCACTGCTCGATGTCTCACCGGATGAGGACTCAGCCGGAGGGGACGGCGACGAGGTCGGTGCGAAAGAGCGACTCGAGGCGCCGTCGGGACTTGTTTCGTCACTGGTGTCCGAGGCCGCGCAAGCACTGAGCACAGCACTCGCCGCAGCGAGCAGGAGGAGGCGTACGAGCATGGAATGAGCTCCCATTTCTCACAGTCGAGTAAACATCATACAGTTGGACAATGGTAAATGTTGGCCGAGTGCCTCCGTGGAACCAACCTGCCCCCTCGAGAAGACGACGATGACGCCATCCGATAGCCCTCCGACGGGCCAACATGCTCCCCCTGTACGGCGAGCACGCCGAGGCTTCATCTCCGCGACTGCCTCCCTTGTGGCCGTGTTCGCTGCCTCCGGCTCACCAATCCCGCTCTACGAGCGCTATCGCTCTGCCGACGGATTGACCACCCTGGACCTGTCGATCGCGGCGGTCTCCTACTTTCTCGCTGTCATGCTGGCTCTGGTCGTCTTCGGGCGGCTCTCCAACCACCTCGGCAGACGGACCGTCAGCCTGGCTGCGGTGGCCCTCGCTGCAGCCGGCTGCCTGACGCTGCTCCACGTGGGCAGCCTGACGGTCCTGGTCGCGGGGCGCATTCTGCACGGACTCGCCTGCGGCCTGGGATCGTCGGCGCTCGCCAGCTATATCGTCGACCTGGCCCCACGACCCCGGTGGGTCGCTGCGGCCACCGCGGCCGGCGCGCCGCTCATCGGACTCACCCTCGGCGCGCTGGGTGCCGGCGCGCTTGCCCAGTATGGTCCCGCACCCCAGCAGACGCCTTACATAGCCGTAGCCGTCCTGCTCGCCATCTGTGCCTTGCTCCTCCTCTCCAGTCCCGAACCCGTGGGACTCAGACCCGGCGCGCTGGCCTCGCTGCGACCACACGTCGCCATCCCGCTGACGGTTCGGTCCCTGCTACCTGCGGCGATCTCGGTGTTCTGTGCGACCTGGGCGCTCGGAGGCTTCTTCCAGGCGTTCAGCCCGACCATCTGCGCGCAGAGCTTCGGCACCACCAACACTCTGGTCGCCGCGGCGGTCTTCGCCTCGTTCATGGCTCCGTACGCCCTCGGAGGTCCGCTCACCGCCAGACTCTCGACCTTGGCCGCACAACGCGCGGGCATCGTCGTCTTCGCCCTTGCGACCATCGGCATCGTCATGGGCCTGCACACAGGGACGGTAATGACCGTCATCGCGTGTGGTGTCGTCGCGAGCGTGGCTCAGGGAGCCGCGTTCACGGGGTCGATGCGCGGCCTGCTCGCCCGCACCTCGCCCGCCGAGCGCGCGGGCCTGATGTCGACCGTCTATCTGTTCTCGTACACCGGCGCCGCAGTCCCCAGCCTCATCTCCGGCCGCCTCTCCACCACTCTTCCGCTCGACCAGATCGCCCTCGGGTACGCCGGCCTCGCGATCATCGCCGTCATCCTCGTGTTCGGCTTCACCCGGGCAACAAGGATCGGCGCCCCCTCACACGCAGTGACGACTACTGACCCGCGCTTCGTTCATCAGACAAGTCAAAATGGAGAGTCCTATTCATGCGAGCAGTAGGCGTGCGTCACTACGGTGGCCCCGAAGTCCTCGAGCTGGTGCAGATACCGACGCCCGAGCCGGGCGCGGGCGCGGTCCGGGTGCGCGTGCACGCGGCGGCGATCAACCCCGCCGATGTGATGCTTCGCGACGGCTTGCTGGCTGATTCCTACGTCGATGTCGAGCCGCCGTTCATCCCAGGCATGGACGTCGCCGGGGTGATCGACGCGCTCGGACCAGACCTCGATCCAGCACTCGACCTCGAGCTCGGTCAGCGCGTCGCCGGCATCGTCGAGACCCATGCCCAGCACGGTGGGTACAGCGAGTTCCTCGTGCTCCCGACCGAGTCCGTCACCTCCGCACCCGTCGGTGCGAGCACGGCCGAGGCAGCGACGTTCCTGATGCCGGCGCTCACCGCCCGAGCAGCTCTGGACACCCTCGGCCTGCCGCCTGACGCGACCGTTCTCGTCACCGGTGCGGGCGGAGGGGTCGGAAGGTTCGCGGTGGCGCTCGCACATGCAGACGGGTTCCGGGTGCTGGCGCTCGCCTCCGACACGGACGAGGAGTTCGTGCGCTCGCTCGGTGCGGACGAGTTCATCCCACGTGGGCGGGAAGCAGTCGACAGTGTCCTGACACTCGTGCCCGAGGGTGTCGACGCCGTCATCGACTGTGCCGCGCTCCGTCAGGCAATCACCCCCGCTATCCGCGGTCGTGGCCAGCTCGCCACCTTGCGAGGCTGGGACGGCGAGCCGGGTCGCGGGATCACCCACCACCAGATCCAGGTGCGCGACCGAGCTCGCGACCGGGCGGCGATCACCCGGCTGCGTCAGCAGGTCGAGGCCGGTACCCTCCCCTTGCAGGTCGCCGCCGCCTACCGGGCTGCCGACGCCGTCGAGGCTCACCGCGCCTTCGAAGCGGGCCACGTCCGTGGACGGATCGTGCTGCTCTTCGACGAGGTGGACAACGACTCTGAGTGACGCGGAACGCCTACGATCGTTGCCAGCGCTGCTGTTGCGTAGACAACACATCCGCCCCTTCTGGAGGACCCATGGAACGACGAACTCTCGGCAGCGACCTGCAGGTATCGGCCATCGGCCTGGGCTGCATGGGTATGAGCACCGCCTTCGGCCCAGCCGGAGACCACGACGAGATGGTGGGCGTCATCCGGGCCGCCTTCGACCGCGGAGTCACTCTCTTCGATACCGCCGAGGTCTATGGCCCATACGTCAACGAAGAGCTCGTCGGCGAGGCTGTGGCGCCGTTTCGCGACCAGATCGTGATCGCGACGAAGTTCGGCTTCGCATTCGACGAGAACGGCAAGCAGACGGGGGTCTCCAGCCAGCCCCAGCACATCCGGGCAGCCGTCGACGGCTCACTTCAGCGACTCGGGGTCGATCACATCGACCTCTGCTACCAACATCGGGTCGACCCGGACGTGCCGATCGAGGATGTCGCGGGCACCGTCAGGGAACTGATCGACGCGGGCAAGGTCGGCCACTTCGGTCTCTCCGAGGCGGGCGTGGCCAACATCCGGCGAGCGCACGCCGTGCAGCCAGTCACTGCCCTTCAGAGTGAGTACTCGCTGTGGTGGCGCGACCTCGAGACCGACATCATCCCCACCCTCGACGAACTTGGCATCGGACTGGTTCCCTTCAGCCCACTGGGCCGCGGGTTCCTCACCGGTGCCATCACCACCAGTACGTCATTCGGCGGTGACGACATCAGGTCGTCGCTGCCGCGCTTCGCTCCCGAGGCGCTGGCCGCGAACCAGGCGGTGGTCGACCTACTGACCAGGATTGGCATCGAGAAGCAAGCCACACCCGCGCAGATCGCGCTCGCCTGGCTGCTCGCCCAGAAGCCATGGATCGTGCCCATCCCGGGGACGCGGCGCACCTCGCGCCTCGAAGAGAACATCGGCGGCGCCGACGTTCACCTCAGCCCCGACGACCTGACCCAGATCGCGACGGCCATCGACACGCTCGACGTCCATGGCCACCGTTACACGGAGGCCATGGAGCAGATGATCGACCGCTGACCAGCCTGCTTGGGCCAGCCTTCGGACTCACCAGCCAGCGTCGATCTGGATGTTCTGGCCGGAGATGAGGTCAGACTGCGAGGTCGAGAGGAACACAGCGAGATTGGCGACGTCCACGGCTTCGATGCGACGCTTCAGGCTCTGGTTCTCCAGCAGCCACTGGTGGTACTCCTCGCGCTTGTCGCCGCGGTCGCGGAACTCGGCCTCCGAGAGCACCCCTCCGGGCGAGATGCCGTTGACGTTGATGAGGAACTCACCGAGCTCGCGGGCGAGCCCCTTGACGAGTCCGAACATGGCCCCCTTGGAGGCGATGTAGGGAACGTAGCCGTCCCAGCGACCCGTCAGGGTCAGGGACGTCATGTTCACGATCTTCCCGTAGCGCTTCTCCTTCATGTGCTTGGAGCAGACACGCGAGAGGACGAAGGCGGCCGACGAGTTCACGCGGACCTGGTCCTCGTACTCCCGAATCGTGAACGCGTCGTGCTGCTTGAAGATCACGAGGGCAGCATTGTTGACCAGCACATCGATGCCTCCGACCTCGTCGGCCAGGGCTGCCGCCTCGGTTTCGAGGCCGGTCAGGTCGTTGAGGTCACAGCCGAAGAAGCGCACGCCCTCGGCGACACCGTCGAGCACCTCCTGCGGATTGGGTGCATCCGGCCGATCCAGAGCGATGACATTCGCGCCCTCTTCGACGTAACGCGCGACCAGCGCCTGGCCGATGGTTCCCAGCGCGCCCGTGATGAGTACGTTCTTTCCAGTCAGATCAGACACGCTTTTGCCCTTCCTAGGCGCGATTTCGTTCAGGACGTCCATCTGTATGACAATAGCAATGCTGTCTACCGCCCGCTTCCCGGCTTGTCAAGGCGGGCCAGCAGAGAGGACGACTCGATGTCTGGTTCGTCTTCCGCCCGACGTCTAGGTCTGGACCGACGGACGGTCGACGGGCGAGCTCGAGACGAGCTGACAGGGCGAAACGGAACTGTTCGCCGCCACGGATACCGCTAGCAGAAACCAGCTGTAGGAGTTTGGTTATGGTCACACCGCAGGGGCCGTCCACTGACACGAAGGACCTCGAGGGCAGAGTAATCGGCTACGAACGACACGGCCCGTCGGGTGCGCTTCCCGTCATCGCCGCACCCGGGCTGACGTCACATCGAGGTGTCTGGCACCAGATGATCGCGCATCTGCCGGACCGCGAGATCATCGCGGTCGACCTGCGAGGACGGGGCGAGTCACGCGACCTGCCGGGGCCTTCATCCATGCGCCAGCACGCCGCGGATGTGATCGCTCTGGCGGACGAGCTCGAGCTCGAGCGCTTCATCTTTGCCGGGCACTCGTTGGGAGCATTCGTCGCGGTCGCCTGCGCCGTCGCATACCCCGACAGAGTGGCCGCCCTGGTGCTGGTCGACGGTGGAGTGGAGATCCCGCCGCCGTCGGCGACAGTCGACGCCGGCGCGAAGGCTGCCGCCGATCTGCAGATGATCGTTGCACGGCTGGGTCAGCAGTTCGAGTCGTACGAGGCATACCGCCGGTTCTGGCAGGGCCACCCTGCCCTCGGCCCGTTCTGGAGCGATGCCATGGCCGAGTACATGGACGGTGATCTCTATGGTGAGGCGCCCACTCTGCGACCAGCCGCCAATGGCGACCGAGTGATGGAGGACATGTTGGATCTCTACGCCTCCGGGCGCACTGATCCGTTCGATGGTGTGCGAGTTCCAACCGTCATCCTGCGGGCACAGCGTGGCATTCTCAACCAGCCCGAGGGCGTCTATCCAACTGGTTATCTACAAGAACTGACAGCACGGCGGCCCCTCGCTGAGGTACGAGAGATCGAGGACGTCAACCACTACACGATCCTGCTGGGCGACAGGGGTGCAGCCCAGGTGGCGAAGGCTCTGCAGGAGATTGCCCAGACCGTCGGTTAGGTTCCAATTGGCCGTAGCGCCATTCACAGCCACAGAAGCGCCACGATGGCGTGGCCGCGCGTCCATCGCTTCGTTCATGTCCTCAGTACGGATGTCGCCCTTGCCCGCTGAAGGCGATGGTCTAAGGGCAACGCGGCAGCGCGCCCAGGCCAATGTAGCAGAGGTGCAAGTGTTAGGCTTTTCCCAGTTTGTAAGACTTGCACTCAAGATGTAATCTTTTGATGATGCCGTCATCGAAACAGCACTCTGTGACCCCTCGTCCGGCCTCAGCGGCACAAACGCGGTGATCTCCAGAGCGCGCTCGGACAGCTCGGGCAGCTCGGACATGAGGATCAACACGACCCAGTACGCCTTCGGCCGATTGACATCGCCTTGCAACAACACGGGTATCGCCGATAGATGCGGCCGACTGGCCTGGACGGCGGCTGTCCACACCACCACCAGGAGGATCCTTGCTCACCGTCAACGCGTACGCTGCCACTTCACCCACCGAGGCGCTGGTCAGAACCACCGTCACGCGTCGCGACCTCGGACCTGCCGACGTCCTGATCAAGATCAAGTACAGCGGTGTGTGCCATTCCGACATCCATACGGTGCGCGGTGACTGGGGTCCGCAGGCCTACCCCCTGATCGTTGGCCACGAGATGGTTGGAACGGTGGTCGAGACCGGCCCCGAGGTCACGAAGCATCAGGTGGGCGACAGGGTCGGCGTCGGGACCATGGTCAACTCTTGCCGCGCTTGTGAGTCCTGCCTGGCAGGGCGGGAGCAGTACTGCTCTGAAGGCAATGTGCAGGCGTACGGCAGCGTCGACCGCGACGGCTCGATCACGCAGGGGGGCTACTCAACACACATCGTGGTGGTCGAGGACTTCGTGCTCAAGATCCCGGACGCGATCGCGTTCGAGACCGCCGCTCCACTGCTATGTGCCGGGATCACGACGTACTCACCCCTGCGGCACTGGGGCGCGGCCCCGGGTAAGAGCATCGGCGTTGTGGGCCTGGGCGGCCTGGGGCACCTCGGTGTCAAGTTCGCCCATGCGATGGGCGCAGAGGTCACCGTGCTCTCCCAGTCGCTCGCCAAGCAGGAGGACGGGGTAAAGCTCGGCGCGGACCATTACTACGCAACCCGAGACGGCGAGACGTTCGACAAGTTGGCCCGCAGTTTCGACCTTATCCTGAATACCGTCAGCGCCACGATCGACCTGGATCAGTACCTGTCCCTGCTAAGAGTCGATGGTGCCCTGGTCAGCGTCGGGGCACCCTCAGAACCCCTATCACTGGCAGTGCTGAACCTGCTGATCGCTCGCCGCAGCTTCGCCGGTTCCGTCACAGGTGGCATCGCCGAGACGCAGGAGATGTTGAACTTCTGTGCCCGGCACGGCCTCGGCGCAGATGTCGAGATCATCAACGCCGACCAGATCAACGAAGCCTACGAGCGTGTTCTTGCGTCCGACGTTCGCTACCGCTTCGTCATCGACGTCGACTCCATGGCCTGATTTCGATGACCCACCACATGAACCTGGCCGACGTGGACTTCGTTGGCGTTGGCGAAGAGATCACTCGCGGCGAACTCGACATCACCTTCGTTGGTGGTCCCTGTCATGGCGACACGGGCAGCGACCCGGGAACCCTCCACGATATGCCTCCCACCTGGGAGGGTCCGGGCCCGACCCGGTCAGTCACCGGGCTGTATCAGCGCACTCGTTCAACCACGAGACTGCACGGCAAGGAGCACCTCATCTACGGGTGGACCGGCGTTGAATACTAGATCGACCGACACCCAGCCCCGTCGTACCCGTCTGGAGGGCAGCGTGCCACGCACCATCGCAACCACCACCGCCGTCGAACTCGGCGAACTGCTCGACTTCATCCGTCCGCGACACCGATTCATCGCCATAACCCGGCGAGCCGACGGCTCCCCTCAGTCCTCCCCCGTGACCGGTGGCGTCGATGACGCGGGCCGACTCGTCATCGCCACCTATCCCGAGCGCGCAAAGACCCGCAACGCCCGCCGGAACCCTCAGGTCAGCGTCCTGGTGCTCTCCGACGACTGGAGCGGGCCCTGGGTGCAGGTGGACGGCACCTGCGAGGTGCTCGACGTCCCCGAGGCCTTAGAGGCGTTCGTCGAATACTTCCGCAACGTCTCGGGCGAGCACCCCAATTGGGACGAGTATCGACAGGCAATGCTCGAGCAGGGCAAGTCACTACTACGCATCACGCCTGAACGCTGGGGACCGGTCGCAACAGGCGGGTTCCCAGCGCGACTCGCCCAGTCCTGAACCGGAAACCACATAGTCACGGCCCGATCGAACCGATCTCGGGGCATCGCTCTAGCTGGATGGGGAAGATCGTTCGCTGATCCGCCGCCGGACCCAGCGGGCGATCCGACGGTGAACTCCGGCCCGGGGTCTGCCGCACCGACGCGATCTCGGGATGGTACGGCAGCCGCCGCTGCCTGATTGACCCGTCCAAGGATCACAGCGCTACATCCACTACACGGACTTGGCGCCATGGGGTTCGCGCAAACTCCAGCCAAGACTCCCGCACATTTCGTCGCCAACCATTGACGGCTTCCGAATCCTCACCTCCGAACGCCGTTACTGGCCCTCCCATCTAGCGGCACGCATGCTACGAAATTCGGTAGCGGGACGGGCGCTCACGTACCCCCTGACCTGCGGTTTCGCGGTTGTCGACGGTTGCTGATGGAGGTGGTTCGGGTGCATGGCGGGATGAAGATCTACCGCGGCGCAGCAGCCGCTGCTCGGCACTACGTCGAGGCCGACCGCTCCCGTGCTGACGACTACTACCTCGCCGAAGGCAGCGGCGTCGCGATGCGGTTCGTCGCAGGCATCGACAATCCCGAACAGCGGGTGACCATCGAGCGTCGGGCTGACATGGACGGAGCGACCTACGAGCAGTGGGTCGCCGGCTACGACGTCGGAGACCGGGGCGGCGAAGGGGCGGCTGCGGACGGACGACAAGGGCGTGCGGTTCGTCGAGGTCACCGTCAACGGCCCGAAGACCTGGTCGCTCGCGGCCGCGCTTCACCCCGAGATCGCCGCGGCCTACGACGCCGCTCAGATGGCGGCGGCCGAGGAGATCATCGGCTGGCTCGCCTCGCACGCGACGACCCGCGTCGGGTCCGCGAGGTCGCCAGGTGCAGGTGCCGGTCGAGCAGATCGAGGCAGCCGTCGTACGCCACTTCACCTCCCGGGCCGGCGACCCGCATCGGCACCTGCATCTCCAGATCAACGCGCGGGTCTGGGCGCGCGGCGCCTGGCGGGGACTCCACACCGTCGGCGTGCGCGACAGCCTGGAGGCGATCAACGGGATCGGGCACGCAGCCGTGATGACCAACCCCGAGTTCCGAGCGGCCCTCGCGGAGCACGGCTACACCCTCGATCCCGAGACCGGCGAGGTCGCGCAGTTGGCCGACTACACCGGCGCGTTCAGCGCTCGGTCACGACAGATCGAGGCGAACATCGACCGGTACGAGGCGCAGTGGCGGCGTGACCACCCCGGCGAGGAGCCTGGCCCCGCGATCCGGCAGGCGTGGGACCGCCGAGCGTGGGCCGACGCCCGGCCCGACAAGGTCGTCCCGGTCTCGGGAGCCGACCTGCGCGACCGCTGGGTCGAGGAGCTCATCGATCTCGGCTTCCGAGCACCCAGACCGCGGCGGGCCAGTCCGACCGCAGATGCCGATCGGCTCGCTGGATCGCGATGCTCTCGCCAAGCGGGCCGTCGACCGACTCGGCGCGCACCGCTCCGCCTGGAACGCGGCCGATGTCCGCGGCGAGGTCGAGAAGCTGATCGCCTCCTGCGACGTGGTCGCCCGTGGCGCCGTACGGCGTGAACTCGCCGAGGACCTGACCGCGCGGGCGGTGGCGGCGTGCGTGCCGCTGGTCAACCGCGACGACGCTCCGGAGCATGTCCGTGCGCTGAGCTCGCCGGACGTGCTCGCGGTCGAGTACGACCTGGTCGCGCAGATCATCAACGGCGCCCAGCGCGAGAAGATCACCGTCGTCGAAGGCGCCGCCGGCGCCGGCAAGACCCGTCGGCTCGCGGCCACCCGCGAGCAGGTCGAGGCACGCGGCGGCCGGATGCTCGTGGTGACCCCGACCCGCAAGGCCGCCCAGGTGGCGGCAGGAGCGGTCGGCACCGAGACACGCGCCGTCGCCAAGCTGCTCCACGAGCACGGCTTCCGATGGGACGACGAGGGCCACTGGAGCCGGACCGAACCGTCGCCCTCCGCTCCCCCGCTCGACAGCCGCACGCTCCTCGTGGTCGACGAGGCGGGCATGCTCGACCAGGACAGCGCCCGCGCCCTGTTGGCCCTCGCCGACGCCGGCGGCGCCCGGGTGGCGTTGATCGGCGACCGGCACCAACTCCCCGCCGTCGGCCGAGGCGGCGTCCTCGACCTCGCAGCGAGGTACGCCGCCGACCGATGCATCGAGTACGGCGGAGTCCACCGCTTCACCGATCCGGCGTACGCCGACCTCTCACTCCGGATGCGCTCCGGAGTCCGACCCGGCGAGGTCTTCGACGAACTCGTGCGCCGAGGCGACGTCGTGATCCACCCCAGCGACGTCGAACGTCAGGACCTCCTCGCCGCGAAGGCAGCGCATGGTCAACTCGTCGTCGCCGACACCCGCGAGCAGGTCGCCCGCATCAACCACGTCGCCCACCGAGTCCGGGTCGTCACCGGCCAGGCCGCCGACTCCGTCATCACCTCCTCTGGCGAACAGATCGGCGTCGGGGACACAATCGCCACCCGCCAGAACAACGCCGAGGTCGGCGTCGCCAACCGCGAGATGTGGACCGTGATCGGCTCGTCGGCCGCTGGGCTGCACGTCAAGGGTGAGAACGGGCAGCGCGTCCTCCCGCCCGCCTACGTCCACGGACACGTCGAGCTCGCCTACGCCACCACGGCGTACGGAGCCCAGGGTTCGACGGTCACCACCTCCCACGTCCTCATTGGCGAACACACCGGCGCCGCCTCGGCGTACGTCGGCATGACCCGGGGCCGCGAGCGCAACGTTGCCCACCTCGTCGCCGAGTCCGTCGAGGACGCCCGCACGCAGTGGATCGAGGTGTTCGGGCGCGACCGCGCCGACCTCGGTCCGTCGCACGCCGCGGGTCTGGCTGCCGAAGCCATCGACCGCTACGGTCCGATGCAGGCTCGCTACGCCCGCCGCACATCGGCGCCCAGGAGGCGCGCGGAGCCGGATCTCACCTACCGACCACCGGCCTCATCGTCGACGCCCGGTCTCGGCCTCTGACGTCATTAGGTTGTCGGCGCGCTGGCCGCGCCGAGCTCAATCCGGCGGCTGTCGGCACCCTGCGGCATGATTGAGGTGTCCGCTTCCCGTCGAGAGGAGATTGCCGTGACCGCTCTCGCCCCGGAGAAGTCGGCCGTCGACCGGTTCGCCGACCCGCTCTACTCTCTCGCCGAAGCATCCCGATTCCTCGGGCTATCCGAGTCAACATTCCGCTCGTGGGCCCGCGGCTACGACGTCCGCGTCCCGGGACGCCATGTCACAGGCAACCCTGTGATCACGGCCCTGGGCGCCCCAGGCCAGCGCGGCGCATCCATCCCCTTCGTAGGTCTAGCCGAGGGCTACGCGCTAGCGGCGATGCGGAGAGCGGGTGTCCCGCTTCAGCGGATCCGGCCGGCGCTTGAGCAACTCAATAAGGAGATGGGCATCGGCCATGCCCTCGCTTCCCAGCGCCTCTACACCGATGGCGCCGAGGTGCTCTACGACTACGCGCGACGCCACGACGGCCAGCAGGCAGACGCCGTTCGGGACCTCGTCGTCGTCCGACAGAACCAACGGGTCTTCGCCGAGGTCGTCGAGAACTATCTCAAGCGGATCACCTTCGGCGCTGACGGCTACGCGGTTGCCATTCCGCTCCCAGGCTTCGAGCAGGCCCACGTTGTGGCTGACGTGCGCCGCGGCTTCGGCCAGCCGACCTTCGCCCGCGGGGGTGCACGGCTTGAGGACGTCCTCGGCTTGTTTGATGCCGGCGAATCCATCGCCACGGTGGCACTGGAGTTCGGCCTGACCGGGCTCGAGGTCGAGGACGCGATCCGCAACCGCGACAAGAAGAGCTGACGGAGCCATGCGTGGAGTCGCCTCACTTCTTCGTTGACCGTAGCCTCGGAGCGGTCCAGGTTCCACAGCTCCTGCGGCACGCGGGCTGGCTTCTCACGACGCTCGTCGAGCACTACGGCAAACCAGAAGATGAGACCGTCGCTGATGTCGACTGGCTTGCGCTGTGCGGTGAACAGGGCTGGCCGGTGCTGATGAAGGACGAGAAGATCCGCTACCGCGCCGCTGAGCGGGAGGCACTCGTCGAGGCCGGCGTGACAGCCTTCTGCCTCGCATCCGGCAACCTGAGGTCGGCCGACATGGCGGAGGTCTTCGTCCGGCACAGAGACGTGATCTGGGAGAAGGCAGCAGCGGGCGGAGCAGCGATCTGGGTGCTGTCAAGGCACCAGGCGCGGCTCGCAGAATTGTGAGGCTGTCGGTCCGAACGCGGCCATCGACCGCAAGTCTGTCGCTCACGGCGGCGGCCGCGGGTCGAAGCGCGTCCGCCTCGGCGGTGGCGGTGGCGGAGGAGGAGGCAACGGCTCGTATCCCCGGATCCACGCGGTCGAGGTGAGGTCCGGGTCCTCGGTGAGGTAGAACCGCAACGGGTCAGGCTTGATCGGCTCCTTCGCCAACCGGATGGGCCACTTCCACGCTTGGCGGACCGGATCCGGCAAGTCGAGCTCGTCCCACACGTCGACGAGGAGCGCGCCGTCCATCCAGCGAATCATCTGCTGCGGCGAGCCCCTTCGGATGAGCTGCTCGTAGACGCCCTTGCGCTCCTCGCGGTCGCGCATGTCCCAGTCCCGCATGCCCGTGTTGCGGATGAAGTCGGGGATGGCCAGCGTCGCGAAGCAGTCCGGCGGCCCGACGCTCCACAGGATGTTCGGCGCCCAGAACCGCACGATCCCAGGCGGATGATGCTCGACCCAGTCGATATGCACTCGAAGGTTCAGGTCGTGACCCGTCGCCGCGATGATCCGCGCCGCGACCTTCAGCGCCGGCGACTTCACCCCGCGCTCGTACGCCGACAACGTCGCCTGCGACGTGCCCGCCAAGGCGGCGAGCTGAGCCTGTGTCAGGCCGCGCGCTCGCCGCGCCCGTTCGAGCAAATAGGCCCGATCCATCCACTCACGATATCCGATCAGACGTATTTGAACCCTCCGGCGGCAGGGCCCTCACACCTACCTGTTGCCCGCAGTCCTCGCGGGCCCACACCAATCAGGAGGAACCGTGAACAGCAATACCAACGACGTCCCCTTCCACGAGCGGCACGACGACGAACTGCTCACTCTCGACGACGTCGCCCAGATCCTGAAGACGTCCGCGAACACCGTCCGCTGGTGGCGCCAGGAGGGCACCGGCCCGGAGTTCTTCAAGATCGGCCGCCGGCTCTACACGACCGTCGGCGATCTGCGGCGCTTCATCCGCTCGCAGCGGCTCGCGTCCCGGCCGGTCATCGACAAACCGAAGGCCGTGTGAGTGCCATGGACGACCCGCGGCACGTCTTCCTCAGCGCGAGCGAGGTGATGGCTCGCTACGGCTGGGGCAAGACGAAGGGCTACCAGAACCTCAAGGACCACGAGCTGGTGCCGCCGCCGGTCATGACCCACCCCGACCGGTGGCGCCTCGACCAACTACTGGCCTGGGAGGAGAAGCGCATGGCGCTGGCGGAGGCCGCGCTGGAGGCCCTTGTCGCGCCCGGCCGCGAGCCGACGACCGTCACCGACCTGCTCCCCCAGCCCAAGCGGCGACGGCGGACGGCATGACGCATGCGTGGGTGGACTTCTCGGAAAATGGCGATCTTCCGCGACATGCGGAACTCGGCTATTATCGAGAAATGGCCGACGTCCTGCGCACGCTCACCTTGCCCTCCGAAGGGTACGGCGATGAGCCCAAGAGCGA
Organism: uncultured Actinomycetota bacterium; assembly: GCA_963719255.1. Classification (GTDB taxonomy): domain Bacteria; phylum Actinomycetota; class Actinomycetes; order Propionibacteriales; family Nocardioidaceae; genus Nocardioides. The sequence continues at coordinate 125,839 of CAVRBN010000071.1, forward strand.
GGCCGACGTCCTGCTGGCGGCGGCTGCCCGGATCCAAGCTGCACTCCCAACGGGCTGGACCGTCCAGGCGAAGACCGGGGTCGGCGGAATGGATGACTCCACCAACACTTCCCGCCGCCCCGACTCATGGCTCTCTCTCATGCGAGAGGGGAAGACCCTGCTGGCGTACGTCGTCGAAGCCAAACGTGCCCTGGCCTCGAACAACCTGCTCCCCGCCATCAATCAACTCCTCGCCCGGCAGGGCGCCAAGTCCGCCAACTCGGCCCGGATGCTGCCGATGCTGGTCGCTCGCTACCTCAGCACCCAGCAGCAGCGGGTGTTGCAAGAACGGGGCATCGCGTACGCCGACGCAACCGGAAACCTGTACCTGATATCGGAAGACCCGCTGGTCCTGCTGTCCGATCGAGGTGCGAGCGCCGATCCGTGGCGGGGTCCCGGACGCCCGACGACCAGCCTGAAGGGCCTCCCTGCTGCTCGGCTCGTGCGTGCGCTGGCTGACTTCGTCCCCCCGTACTCCGTCGCTGATCTCGCCGATCTGGCTGGCGCATCGCTGGGCGCGGCCTACCGCCTCAGCGACTATCTCGTCGGCGAAGGACTCCTGACACGCGGCGAACGCGGGCCGATCACGGATGTCGACTGGCCCGAGCTGCTGCGGCGGTGGAGCCAGGAAGCTCGATACCTCGACATCAGCACGACGCGTGGCTTCCTCGAACCGCGCGGGCTTGACAGCCTCGTCGAGAAGCTCGGCAAGCAGGCACCATCGCATCGCTACGCCGTGAGTGGCTCCTTGGCCACTCAGCCCTATGCCTCATACGCGGAAGCTCGGTTGGGACTCGTCTACGCGGACGATCCACTGAGTCTCGCGTCGGACCTTGGGCTGCGCCCTGTGGACGCCGGTGCCAATGTCATCCTCGCCGCGCCACGCTCCCCCGTGGTCTTCGAGCGCACCTCGACCTGGAGAGACATCACCATCGTTGCTCCCAGCCAGGCCGTGGCCGACCTCCTTGGCGGCCCTGGCCGGAACCCCGCCGAAGGCGATTACCTGTTGGACTGGATGAGGGAGAACCCGGATGCCTGGCGCCGACAACTTGATCGTTGAAGCACGTGCCGCGCTGCTCGATGCGGTCGCAGCTCTCGAAGCCCACAAGGACTCGGTGATCCTCATCGGCGCCCAGGCGATCTATCTGCGCACCGGCAGCGCCACCTTCGCTCTGGCCGAAGCCACCAAGGACACCGACCTGGCGATCGATCCACGGAAGCTCGGCGAGGATCCGCGTCTCGAAGAAGCGATGACCAAAGCAGGCTTCATCCTCAACCCGGTCAGCCGACAGCCCGGTGCCTGGATGTCGCCCAACGGAATACCCGTGGACCTGATGGTCCCCGAGCACCTCGCTGGCTCCGGCAGCCGACGCGGCGTCCGCATCCCGCCCCACGACAGGCATTCGGCACGCCGCGCGGCCGGACTTGAGGCGGCGATCATCGACCAGTCGCCAATGAGCGTCGAGTCGCTTGATGACGACGGCCGAAGCGCCGTCATCAACGTCGCGGGCCCGGCCGCGCTGCTCGTGGCGAAGCTCCACAAGCTGGGTGAGCGGGTCGACAACACCGGACCGCCTCAACGACAAGGACGCGCACGACATCTACCGACTGCTGGTCGCGACGGAGACCCCAGATCTCGCCGAGACCATCCAGCGGCTTCACGCCGACGAAATCTCCCAAGTGGCCACAACACAGGCGCTGGGCTACCTGGAGCAACTCTTCGCAAGCGCAGATGCCCTCGGCGCCACGATGGCCGGTCGCGCCGAGGAAGGAGTCGGCCAGCCAGACACTGTTTCGGCTTCGGTCAGCTTCCTCGCGCAGGACCTGCTGTCGGCCTTGGCGTGATCGGCGACGGGGCCCCGCGGTTCTGAACCGGGAGGATTGACACGTGACCGACCTGCAAGCCGAGTTGGAAAGCCTACGGACCGAGAACGCGCGCCTACGCAGACTCCTCAAGCTCACCGACGCCGAGGCTGCCCCAGCCCAAGGCACCCAGACAGCGTGGTTCGAAAAGGCGCCGGGCCCGGTGGACGCGCGGTCCTCCCCTCAGGCCAAGGTCGAGTTCTACGCCGCGCTGTTCGGCGCAAGGCGCGACGTCTACGCCGTGCGCTGGGAGAACGCCCGCACCGGCAAGTCGGGATGGATGCCCGCCGTTGAGGGCGGCTGGCGCAAGGGACGCTCTGCCTCCGACGTCCGAAATCTGCCGCTGACGCCCGAGGTCCTCGCCGCGCATCTGACCGGCGACGTCCACATCGGCCTCTATCCGATGCTTGCCGGCGACCAGACCTGCTGGCTCGCCGCCGACTTCGACGGACAAGCCGCGATGCTCGACGCGCTCGCCTACCTGAAGGCCGCCCGAGCGGTGGGCGCGCCAGCAGCCTTGGAGGTGTCCCGCTCCGGGATCGGCGCGCACGTGTGGATCTTCTTCACCGATCCCGTGCCGGCTGCCACCGCGCGCCAACTCGGGACTGCGCTGGTTCGCGAGGCCATCGCGATCCGTGGCCGGATGGACCTGCGCTGTTACGACCGACTCTTCCCCTCCCAGGACGTGCTGCCCGGGCAAGGCCCCGGCAACTTGATCGCGGCCCCGCTCCACGGCAAGTCGCGCAAGCTGGGCACGACGGTGTTTCTCGACCTGGCCACGCTGGAGCCGTTCGAGGACCAGTGGGAGTACCTCTCCACCTTGGAGCGCCTTACCCCGAAGCAGGTCACGAAGCTCGCCTCGGCGCTCCGGGAGCCTACGGTCGGGGCACGCGTCGACCGTGCCCAGCCGGCCCGGTCGACAAAGACCCAGCCGAATCCGGCACCGATCGTTCATGTGAGCCTTGACGGCACGCTGCGGATTCCTGGCTCGGCGTTGAGCCCCTCGCTTTATGCGACCTTGAAGCACGCGGCGTCCACCTACAACCCAGAGTTCTACGACCGCCAGCGCCGCCGCCAATCGACGTGGAACGTCCCGCGCATCATCACCTCCTACGACGAGACGCTCGACGACCACCTCGTCCTCCCGCGCGGGCTACGCGACACGGCGACGCGACTCATCGAGGGAGCCGGCAGCAAGGTCGAGGTCGACGATCAGCGAGTCACCGGAGATCCGTTGGACCTCTCGCCGACCTTCGATCTCAGGCCACAGCAGCAGGAAGCAGTGGAGGCGGTGCTGCCGCACGAGTTGGGACTCTTGGTCGCTCCGCCCGGCTCTGGGAAGACCGTCATGGCCTGTGCCGTCATCGCCCGGCGAACCGTTTCCACGCTCGTGCTGGTCGACCGCAAGACGCTCGCCGACCAGTGGCGTCGCGAGATCACCGACCTCCTCGGCGTCAAACCGGGGCAGCTCGGCGGCGGCCGATCCAAGCTCACCGGCATCGTCGACATCGCCACTTTGCAGACACTCGCCCGCCGAACCGACCTCGCCGACAAGCTCGGCACCTACGGCCAGGTCATCGTCGATGAGTGCCACCACGTCCCGGCAGCAGCGTTCGAGACCGCCGTCCGCGCCATCCCCGCGCGCTACTGGGTCGGGCTCACCGCCACGCCTTACCGGCGCGACGGCCTCGATGACCTGATCGGCTTCCAACTCGGCCCGGTCCGCCACACCTTCACTCACGCCGACCCCGACACCCTCGAAGGCGCCGGCGCTGACCGGCCCCGCCCCGTGCTCGTTGTCCACGCAACCTCGTTCCGACTGGAGGACCCAGTCGATCTGTCCATCCCGGGCGCCATCGCAGGCGTCCACCGCGCGCTGGCCGAAGACGAGGCACGCAATGGACAGATCCTCGCCGATGTGATGGAGGCTTTCGGTCGCGGCCGCCACTGCCTTGTCCTCGCCCAGCGAACCGGCCACGTCGACCACCTCGCCGCGGCACTCGCCGAGCGAGGACTGGACCCGGTCGTCCTCAAGGGCGGCATGGGCGCCAGGCAACGCGCCGCAGCCATCGGGCGGCTCATCCCATCCGATTCCGATTCGCCGCTGCTGGCGGTCGCAACGGGCCACTTCGTCGGCGAAGGCTTCGACTGCCCCGCACTCGACACCCTGTTCCTGGCAGGCCCGGTCTCGTTCAGGGGCCGCCTCGTCCAGTACGCCGGCCGCATCCTCCGAGCCTATCAGGGCAAGCAGACCGCCGAAGTCCACGACTACCACGACGTCGAAGTTCCCGTCCTCGCTGCCGCTCTCACGAAGCGCGCGCCCGGCTACACGAGCCTCGGATTCCCCGATCCGCGCAAGACCAGTTAGCCGCGACTCCATCGATCCACTGCGAAAGGTCGGTTTGAGTTGCTGCAAAAGGTCGATTCCAACACCCACAAATAGTCGACTCGATACTCTGCAAACAGTAGACTCCGAGTCATGGTGACCTATCTCCACCGCATCGCCGACCAGGAGCTCGAACAGCGTCTCGGCTACATCGGCGCGGTGCTGATCGAAGGCCCGAAGGCCTGCGGGAAGACTGCGACCGCGACCCGTCATGCCGAGACCGTGATCCGGCTCGACGAGGACCAGACAGCCCGCAACTTGTTGGCACTCGCTCCCGAACGGCTCTTCGACAACCCCACCCCGATCCTGTTCGACGAGTGGCAGGTCGAACCGACGATCTGGAACAAGGTCCGCCGACAGGTGGACGACCGCGAAGGCAAGGGCCTCTTCATCCTCACCGGGTCAGCAACCCCCACAGACGACGCTTCGCGTCACTCGGGGGCTGGGCGCTTCTCGGTGATGAAGATGCGTCCGATGAGCCTGTTCGAGTCCGGTCACTCGAACGGTGAAATGTCGCTGAGCAGCCTTCTTCAGGGTGAACGGCAGACAGGCCTCGGCACACACCTCACGTTCGATGAGCTGCTCAAGCGCATCGTGATCGGCGGTTGGCCCGAACTCATCGACGCCGACGAAACCAGTGCTCGGCGCTGGCTGCGCGACTATCTCACCAACATCGTCGAAGTAGATATCCAGAAACTCGGCTCACGTCGCGACCCCTCGAACCTCCGACGGCTCTTGGAGTCGCTGGGGCGGTCCGTTGCGCAGGCCGCCAAGGCCGCCGAGCTCGCGAGAGACGTCGGCGGCGAGGACGGCCCCATTGCCAAGGAGACCCTGTCCGCCTACCTCACCGCTCTCGACCGGCTCCACCTTCTCGACAACTCGCCGGCCTGGCTCCCCCACATGCGTTCTCGTGCCCGGCTGCGCACAGCCCCAGTCCGCTACTTCGTCGACCCGTCCATCGGCCCCGCCGCGCTCGGCATCGGCACCAGCGACCTGGCGAACGACCTCAACGCACTGGGTCTCCACTACGAAGCCCTCGTCATCCGCGACCTTCGGATCTATGCGCAACCGCTCGATGCGCGCGTGGACTGCTGGCGGGACTCTGAGGGCCACGAGGTCGACGCAGTCGTCAGTGTCGGGCCCAACAAGTGGGGAGCCTTCGAGATCAAGCTCAGCCCCGACGCAGTCGACGAGGCGGCAGCAGCTCTACTTCGCTTCAAGGCCAACGTGGACACGTCTCGGCAGGGGGAACCCTCATGTCTTGGCGTCATCACCAGCACCGGAGCGGGCGGCCTCCGTCCAGACGGGGTGCACGTCATCCCGATCGGAAGCCTCGGACCATGACCGTACGAAGCCCGTCACATCAGTCCGCACCCCTACGAGAGTGTTGTACATCTGCACCGCGACCCGCCCGATCTTGTTGCGTAGAGGCGCCCGTAACTGTTGTGTAGGACTCGACAGGTGGCTGCCACTGGCTGACCAGTGATGGGGCCCGAGTGATGCACGAGAGTGATGCACGAAGCCCCGAAATCGGTGTCTATGGGCGGTCATCGCCGAACCGGCGCGAACCGCCACACCCCCACTGACCTGGGGTTTCGTCAATGTCCGCCAAAAGCCGTCGATCGATCCACCTCGTGGCACCAGTGGCAGGCGGCGTACCCCACGCTCAGCAGCAGCGGGCACATTGCGCCGTCGGGCCTCCGCGAACGCCTCGTCGCCCCACTCCCACCAGTCGACAGGATTGTCTGCGTGCTGCAGCAGATACGGGCTTGTCGCACCAGCCAGGCGGTTGGCCATGGCCATGACTCCTTACGAGTGGCACGCGTATCACTTTCGCCAGAGTGGTACACGAAAGTGACACACGAGCAGATTTCGATGGTGCCGCGAGGCCCACGGCACCAAGCCTAGGTGGAGAGTCTCAGATGGCATCGCACAGGAAGCCCAAGCCGCTGGCGCAGGGCAAGCCCCGCCCCAAGGCTACGTTCACCGAATCGCCAACGCGATCGCCCTATTCGGTCTAGCGTTGGGCAGACCGCGCAGTCGGTGCGGCGAGAGCTAGGGCACCAACATGCGCAGTCTGCCCAACGGCTCCGCCCTCGTTGCCGCGATCCTCGCGGTTGCAGTCCTCACCAGCCACACCGGCGCCGGGTCGACGCCGCCACGGCAAAGGTGAACTCGTGAGCAGTCGCACGGCCGGTCGGCCGGTGGGCGGAGCCAGGCGGTACGCCGTCGCGGCGTTCCTGCCTGTTGTCGTCACGGCCGCCGCGCTCTGCCTCGGGTTCGCCACCGTCGGCGTGTGGCGCTTGGGAACCCTGCACCCGCTGATCGACCTGGCGGCGATTGCCGCGGTGGTCCTGACCGGGTTTGCGCCGGTGTCCTCGATCGACCTCAGGAGCTACGCCGTCGTGATCTATCTGGACTCGGCTGTCCTGATTGCGCTCGCCCTGGTCGTACCGCCGGCCGAGGTGATCGCCGTCTTCACCGTTGGTCAGTTGCTGTCGGTCCTGGCCCTGCGCCAGGGCCTGCGCTACATGTTCGTCAACGTCGGCATGGCGGTGCTCGGCTCGACGGCAGCGGTGCTGTTGCTCGACGCGTTGCGAGGTGCGCCTGGCACGCCGCGCGAGGTCGGCACGGTACTCGTGATGAGCGCCGCATATGTGGCGGTCACGCTGCTGATCACCAGTCTCAGCTTCACCTGCGAGCGCGGAGGCTCGGTCCTGGGCGGGCTGCGGCAGACCTGCCGCCTCTCGGTCACCGTCGGCCCGCTCGTGCTGGACAGCATCGGCTACCTGGCGGTGGTGGTCGGACGGTCCTCAATCTGGGCGCTGCTGCTGATGGCCGGCCCGATCGCACTCCTGACAGTGACTACCCGGGTCCTCGACCGCGCCCAAAGCGACCGGATCCGCCTCCGCGAGCTCGTCACGGCCGCAGACCTCGCCCATGCCGCCAGCGACGTGGACGACGTGATCGAGGTGCTCGTGCGGCAGGCGGGCGCGATGTTGCGCCGGGCGCCCGTGGTGCTGCGGGACCGGGAGCCTTCGCCGGGGGAGTTCGGAGCAGCCCTCACGATCGCCGGCGCCGAGAAGTGGCTGGTCGCGACGCCGCGTGAACTCTCCAAGGCCCGCCACGAGGACAGCCAGGCGCTGCACGCGCTGGTTGGCATGGTCCAGTCCGTCGTCGCCAACCGTGAGCTGCTCGCAGCGGCCAGCCATCAGTCGCTGCACGACCCGCTCACCGGGCTGGCCAACCGGGCACTGTTCGCCGAGACGCTCGCCCTCGAGCTGCAGCGAAGCAGCCGCACCGGTGAGTCACTGGCAGTGGTCTTTCTCGACCTCGACGGGTTCAAGCTGGTCAACGATCAACTGGGGCATGCCGCCGGCGACTCGCTGCTGGTGGAGACGGCGCGTCGGCTGAAGGCCGGCGTCCGCACGTCCGACCTGGTCGCGCGCATCGGCGGGGACGAGTTCTGCGCGCTGCTGACTGCGTGCGGCAGTCGCACGGACGCGATGCGGGTCGCCGCCTCGCTGTGCCTGCTGGTGGCGGCTCCCTATCCGCTGGACAGTGGAGTGGCCCGAGTGGCGGTGAGCGCCGGCGTGGCCATCGGGTGCGACGACGATGCGGATGCCGGAGAGCTGTTGCGCAAGGCGGACCAGGCGATGTACCTCGCCAAACGCCGCGGCACCGGAGAGCCCGTCGCCTGGGCCGAGTCTGTCCCCGATCTTCACAGCCGGTGACCCAGGTCACCCGGGATTCGTCGGTCGCTGGCCCATCCTGGTCGCTGCCGAGCATGTGCGGGTCGTAGCGTCCCGCGGCGTCGATGTGGCTAGGCAAACGCAGGAAGGTTCTCGGATTTGTCGTCCTGCCGAGTGAATGGGGGTTTGCAGCCGTGCGGGAACCGCAGGAAGTAGTCCTGATCCTCAGGTCCCATCTCCCAGAACACCACGCGCTCGCTGATGTTGGTCACCGTGTTACCGGGCCAGTGGCCCGACGCGTCAACGTCGCGGATCATCGCCTCGGCCACTCTCCGCTGCTCCGGGCTGGTGCAGAAGATCTCGGAGCGATACTGCGAACCGACGATGCCTTCATCAAGGTCGGCTCGGTGAACCTGGAAGAACACCTCCAGAAGTCCTCGATACGAGAGCCGCACGGGATCGAAGACGACTTCAACGACTTCGGCGTGACCGCTGTTGTTGTCCTCGGTCGGGTTGTCGTTCTCGCCACCCATGAATCCAGTCCGAGTGGAGATGACTCCTTCGGGGTGCCGCAGCAGTTGCTGCATGATCCAGGCGCAGCCTCCCGCGAGAACCGCAGTCTCGGACTTGTCGCCCATCTCCACTCCCTCCCTCGCAGGAATCTAGAGACTACTTCTGAGCGTCCCAGCTGATCAATGGTCAAGTGCCCGGTCATAGGCGCCACAGCTTCATGCCGGGGCAGGGGAAGTCGTTGACCCAACCGGCTCGATGGCCGCGTTGGGGCAGCGGGTAGAGACCTACAAAGGTGACCGGACGCTAGGCTGCCGTGGTGCTGCCCGACGGCTACGAGATCCGCGCGCTCAACGAGGCCGACGCACCGTGGCTGGCCGCCGCCTACCGCCGCAACCGCGACCACCTGGCGCCGTGGGAGCCGACTCGCGGTGAGGCGTTCTACACCGACGACGGTCAAGCTGCTGCGCTGCGGGCAATGCTGGAGGCGGCCGCGGAGGGAACCCAGGACCCATGGCTGATCATGCACGGCGCCGACGTTGTCGGCCGGGTCACCCTTTCCAACATAGTGCGGGGGATGTTCCTAAGCGCCAGCATCGGCTACTGGACCGACCTCGCGCACACCGGCCGAGGACTGGCGACGGAGGCGGTTGGCTTCGCCGTGCGTCGGGCAGACGACCTCGGCCTCCACCGGGTGGAGGCGGGGACACTTGCGCTCAACCTCGCCTCACAGCGGGTCCTTCTCAAGTGCGGCTTTGAACGCGTCGGCCTTGCGCGCGAGTACCTCTTCATTGCTGGGCAGTGGCAGGATCACGAAGTCTTCCAGCGAATCCTCAACGACCGCCCCGCGTGAGTGCGGTGACTCGGAATCCACGGCTGTCACCACGTGATTGTGGGGCGTGCTGACGCGGTGTAGTGACGTGGTTGCGTCGACCGGGACGGTACGCGGCTGACTCCCGGCGGTGTGTGGCTAAGGCGCGGTCTGTGGCGTGACGGCGTTGATGCAGCGAACCTTAGACCAGACCTGTCACCAGGCGTCTCGACCGCAGGTCACCCCGACGGCCGTCGTCGCCCATGTTCGTGATCGCGAACCGGAAGCCGGTTGACGGTCCATCAGGGCGTTGTCGTAGTCAGCGGGAGATCGTGCTCATACCGAAGTAGAGCCCCAAGCCGGTCACGACCAGCCAGATCGGTCCGAGCAGCGCCGGGACGCCGGGGACGCCCAGCCCGGCGACCATGAGTGTCGTCTGAAGCACCGGCAGCACCGCGAGGGCCCCGATCCAGCGGGAGACGGCACCTTCACGTAGGCCCATGACAGCGATGGCGCCGGCGGCGATGACGACGCCGAGCCAACCGATCCATGCGCCGAAGTCGTTCAGTATGTAGTAGATGTAGAGGCCGCCGTCGTCGAACGCCGTGGGCTCGAACGATCCGGGTAGGTAGTTGCCCAGCGCGCCCTTCCAGCCGTAGCCGTACGTCAGGCCGGCCGCAGAAGAAACGAGGCCCAGGGGGACCAAGTGGGCTGCAGTCGAGTCCGGCAGGCGGGGCTCGACCCGTCGCCGCCACGTCGCCGCGAGGACGAGCAGCAGGACGACGGTCAGGTACCCGAAGACCATGCTCAGCCGGAACGTCAGCGGGTCGAGGTCGACGAAGAGCTGGTGGTCGAGGGACACGCCCTCGTCGTGGACCGTGCGGCCGTCGAGGACCATGGTGGCCACGAAGCCGGTGAGTCCGGCAGCGGTCGCCAGCAGCGGCCAGCGCTCGCGACGCTCCTGCGACGGGGTGGTCACGCCAGTTGCGGGGGTGTGGAGCTGGGTCATGGCGCGTTCTCCTGTGTGGGGTGGGCGGTTGCGGTGGATGGGGGACTCAGAGCGGCGGCGCGACGCGGCGAGGCCAGCTGCGCGGCGCGGACCGCAGCCAGCGCTCCGACCACGCCGGTGACGACCAGCAGGAAAACCTGGTACGCCGCCATGCCCGGCTTCAGACCGGCGTGGCCGAGGCCGCCATCGAAGAATCCGGAAGCAAGACTGACCAGGCACGCCACGGCCAGTAGCCCCGCCGGCACGGCCGACAGGCGGCTCCGGCCGCGGACCGACCACCACGTCATGACCAGCTGCCCGGCGATCATCGGGAGGGGGGCGGCCAGCAGGGCCTGGCCGCCCCAGGCGTCGCTCCAGCTGTTGACCTCGGACAGCGCGGCCCACAGGCCGCCGGCGAGGTCCACCGCGAGCAGGGCGCCCATCGTGGCGACCAGCAGTCGCGGCACGGTCGCCATGGTGCGCGCCTCGGGGACGGTGACGGCGAGCTGGGTGGTCATGCGAGCTTCCTTCCGGGTCGATACGGGTGTTCAGGCACCGAGGTGAGCGAAGGCGCGCCGCTCGGCGCGGGCGTAACGCGGCCGGCACAGCCCAGCAACAGGCGGTACGCCGGGCCGGCCTGGCCCAACGTCTGGTGGATGAGGTCGGGAGGGACGCCGTCGGCGACCCACGGCACCAGGAACGGCAGAGTGCGGACCGGGTAGGCCCTCTGGGCAGCCGCCTCGGTGGCCGCGAAGTCCGCGACGGTCAGCGTGCGCTGGAGCAGCGGCAGGGCCTCGGTCTCCTCGTGGCGCAGGTGGTCGAGCAGGAGGGTGCGGGTCGTCGAGACGTGTACGTCGAGCGCGTTGCGTTGGTCCTCGGAGGGACCCGCGGCCATCGCGGCGAGCCCGCGATCACACGACCCCAGCGCCGGGTCGAGGAGCTCGTGCTCGGCGGCCATCGCCTGGAGCACCTCGAGGCCGCCAGGCTCGGATCGCTCCTCGACGCGGCGTCGTACCAGAGGCCAGATGTGGTCGTCCTCGACGGTGTGGTGGTGGTGCAGGATGTCGGCGAGTCGCGCCCACCGCCCGGCGAGCGCGCGCCACGTGTCATGGTCCTCGACGGGCGTCAGGCGGACGGCGTCGCGGAACCGGTCGAGGTCGCGCCGGAACGCGTGATGGATGAGGTACATGCCGGTCTGGTCGTGCGGTCCGTCCGCAACGTGGGCCTGACCGGGGAGGCAGATCTGGGTCATGCACCCAGCCTGGATCCCGGGTCTTGGGCCGCACCTGTGCCGCGCTTGTGACGGTCGTGGACCCGGCCCAAGCGCCGCTCAAGCCCGGCTGGTCACGCTCGGTGCACCGATCCGCCGAACCAAACGCGATAGGACCTGCGATGAACAGATTCCTCGGGCTCATGGCCCGCCGCTGCGCTGCCCACCCGTGGCGTGCGCTCCTGCTCTGGGTGGTGGGGGCGATCGCCGCCTTCGGCCTGGCCGCAGCCGTCGGGGGCCCGGCCCAGGAGGACTGGGACGCGCCCGGCACCCCGGCCCAGCGGGGCGTCGACCTGCTCCGCGCCCACCTGCCCGAAGCCGGCAACGCGAGCGCCCAGGTCGTGGTCCACGACCGGCGGGAGGCGCCGGTGCCCGACGCCGAGCTGACCGCTCTCGACGAACGGCTGACCGCCCTGCCCCACGTGCTGGCCGTCGACGCACCGCGAGTCTCGGCCGACGGGGCCACCGTCCTGCTCACCGTGAGGTACGACGTTCCCGTGACCCACCGCGACCTCATGGGGCACGCCGAGCCCCTGGAGGCGGCGGTCGCGCCGACCCGGGCGACCGGTCTCCAAGTGGCGCTCGGCGGCGAACTGCCCGCCACCGCCCAGGCCGAGGTGAAGGGCACCGGCGAGCTGATCGGCATTGCTGGGGCCCTGGTGATCCTGCTGCTGATGTTCGGCTCCGTGGTGGCCGCCGGTCTTCCGGTGCTCGTCGCGGTGGCTGGGCTCGCGGTCGGGAGCGCGGGGATCACCGTGCTGTGCGGCGTCATGTCGGTGAGCCCGAGCGCCCCGATGGTCGCGTCGATGGTCGGGCTGGGGGTCGGCATCGACTACGCACTGCTACTGCTCACTCGCACCCGCGACCACCTGGCCGACGGCCTGTCGGTCGTCGACGCCGCCGAACGCTCGGCCATCACCGCGGGCCGGTCGGTCGTGCTGGCCGGTACGACGGTGCTGGTCTCGCTGCTCGGTCTGCGTCTGGCGGGCCTGGCCACCTATTCGGCGTTCGGCATCGCCACCGCGATCACCGTGCTGGCGGTCGTGGTGAGCACCCTGGTGTTGGTCCCCGCCGTGTGCGGCCTGCTGCACCGGCGCCTGCTGCCCCGCCGGGTGCGACGCTCTCGGCCGGGTCGTCTCCGCCCCAGCGGAACCAGCCGGTCCGAGCGATGGGCCAACCGGGTGGCCTCCCGGCCCCTGGCCTGGGCGCTGGCGCCGTGACGGTGATGCTGCTGCTGGCCGCACCGGTGCTCGACATGCGGACCTGGCCGCAGAGCGGGAGCGACGACCCCACCTCGATGCAGGGACGGCAGAGCTACGACCTGCTGAGCGAGGCATTCGGGCCCGGCGCGCCCACGCCGTACCTGGTGGTGGCCGATCGCACACGTCTCGGGGACGCGGAGGTGGCCGACGTGGTGAGCGACCTGCGTGCCCGTGACGATCTCGTGGGTGTGACCGACCCCGTGGTCTCGCCCGACGGTGGCGTGGCGGTGGTCAGCGCCGAGTCGACGTTCGCCGACAACGACGCCCGCACTCCGGACCAGGTGGCCTCCTTGCGCGCCCTGCTGCCCGAGGGCGCGGAGCTGGCCGGATCGAATGCGCTCTTCGCGGACTTCTCCGCGGTCCTGGGCGAGAAGGTCTGGCTGGTCATCGGCTTCGTGGTGTCTGGTCTCGGTCGCTGATGCTGATGCTGATGTTCCGCTCACCCGTGGTCGCCGTGAAGGCGGTCGCTGATGAACCTCCTGAGTGTGGGTGCGGCGTACGGCGTGGTCACCGCGACGTTCCAGTGGGGCTGGGGACTCGACCTGCTCGGGGTCGACCACACGCTGCCGATGTCGAGCTGGATGCCGATCCTGATGTTCGCCATCCTCTTCGGCCTCTCCATGGACTACGAGGTGTTCCTGCTCGCCCGGATCCGGGAGGACTACGACCGCACGGGCGACGCCCGGGGGAGCGTGGCGCGCGGGCTGGCTGCCACCAGCGGCGTCATCACGGCGGCGGCGGCGATCATGGTCCTGGTCTTCCTCGGCTTCGCCACCGAGATCAGCACCCTGGTCAAGATGCTCGGCTTCGGGCTCGGGGTGGCGATCCTCCTGGACGCCACAGTGGTCCGTCTGGTGCTGGTGCCCGCCACGATGAGCCTGCTCGGTGAGCGGAACTGGTGGACTCCCGCGTGGCTGGACCGGGTGCTCCCGCGCCTCGATGTGGAAGGTCGGTACGACGACGGGGAGGCGCCGGCCCGGGACGAGCGAGTCCCGCAGCTGGTCGAGTGAGGCGGGCTAGGGTGTCGCCGTGCGGATCTGTGTCCTGGGCGGATGCCGGGTCATCGACCAGGAGGGCGCGGAGGTTGAGCTCGGCTCACGCAAGCCGCGGTCGATCGTCGCAGCCCTGGCCCTGACGCCGGGACGACCGGTGTCCGTCGACACTCTGGCCGACCTGGTGTGGGGAGGCGAACCGCCTCGTACGGCACAGGGGTCGCTGCACGCGTACCTGTCCGGTCTGCGGAGCGCCCTCGAGCCGGAGCGCCCTTCCCGGGGAGCGGCCTCCGTGATCGAGACGACGGACCACGGCTACGTGCTGCGTGCGCCCTCCTCGGCCGTCGACGCCCACGCCTTCGCCGAGCACGTGGGTGCCGCCGGCCGGGTGCTCGCGCCCCTGGCGTCGCAGTTCGACATCGGACCCACCGCCGGGTGGCCGACGCGGGCCGAGGTGTCGGGGGCGGTCGACCGGCTCGACGACATGCTCGCCACCTGGGGCGGAGAGCCGTACGCCGACCTGCCCGACCACCCCGACGTCCTGGCGGCGAGGTCCTCCCTCGAGCGGCTGCGGGCCGCTGCCGAGGAGGCCAGGCTGCTGGGCCTGCTGGCGGTCGGCGACCACGCGGGCGTGCTGGCCACCACCGAGTCCGCGACGGCCCGCAATCCGATGGACGAGGCCCTGTGGGCAACCCACGCCCTGGCCCTGGTCCGTGCCGGTCGGCAAGCGGACGCCCTGGAGGCACTGCGGACGGTACGTGCCACCTTGGTCGAGGAGCTCGGCATCGATCCCGGGTCCCGGCTGCGGGCCCTGGAGGCGGCGGTCCTGCGCCAGGCCCCCGAGATCGAGCAGACCCTGACCGTCCCGGTCGTCGCCGCACCTGTCGCCGCGTCCGTCCCCGCCTCCGCCATTGTCCCGACACCCGCGGCACCCGGCCCTGCGCACGGCGGCGTCCACGGTGATCCCACCGTGGGCCGCCAGACCGAGCGCGCGGTGCTGTCGGCCCTGCTCGTGCAGGCTGCGGGCGGCGCCCTCACCTGCGCCCAGGTGGTCGGCGAACCCGGCATCGGCAAGACCCGGCTGGCCAGCGACCTGGCCATCGAGGCGCGGGAGCAGGGGTTCGCGGTCGCGTGGGGCCGCTGCTCACAAGACGACGGGGCGCCGCCGCTGTGGCCGTGGCGCGCGGTCCTCGAGGCCCTCGGTGAGAGCGCCGGACCGGACGACGCCCCGCTGGAGTCGGACGCCACGCCCGCACAGGTGGCCTTCGCCCGGTGGGACGGCATCGTGCGCCGCGTTCGCACTGCGGCCAGGTCACGCCCACTGCTGCTGCTGCTGGAGGATCTGCACTGGGCCGACGAGGCCACCTTGCGGACGTTGGCCCACTTGCTCGCCTCCGCGCCCTCGGAGTCCGGCGCTCTGCGTGGTCGGCACCCGCCGGGCGCAGCCCGAGCCCACTGGAGCTCTGGCGCTGGTCGGCGAGGCGTTCGCCCGAAGGCACGCTGCCCGCGTGGAGGTCACCGGGCTGGAACGCGAGGGGACCTCGGCCCTGCTGGCCAGCCTGGCCGGAAGTCCGCTGCCTGATTCACTGCTCGACGCCTGGCACGCCCGCTCGGGCGGCAACCCCTTCTTCCTCGTCGAGCTCGCGCGGCTAGGTCACGGCGACCCTGACCGCGTTCCGCCGACCGTCCGCGACGTGGTGACCCGACGACTCTCCCTGCTCCCCGAACGGGCCCGCCAGTCCCTGATCACGGCTGCTGTCATCGGGCACCGGTTCCGGCCCGAGGTGATCGCGGCGGCCAACGGGGAGGACCTCGACGATGTCGCCGACGACTTGGACGCCGCCAGAGTGGCCGACCTGGTCGTGGATGAGGAGCACGGGACGGCGGCCTTCGCTCACGCCCTGACTCGCGACGCCGTGTACCTCTCCGAGCCGGAGCACCGCAGGGCACGCAGGCATGCGCGCGTGGCGCGGGCACTCGAGTCCGATCCGGTCGTCCGCCGGCTGGTGCCGGACCAGGAGCTGACCGCCGAGCTGGCGCAGCACTGGCTGCGCGCCGGCGCGAGCAACTCCGACCGGGCCTGGCGCGCCGCACGCGCGGCCGCCGCCCAGGCTCGCTCCGTGTGGGCTCACACCGAGGCGATGCAGCTGCGGGCGGCCGCCGTCGAGGCCCACCGACGGGCGGCTGACGGGGTGGACCGGGAGCGCTACGACCTGTTGCTGGAGCTGGCGACCGACGCGGCGTACGCGGGCCGCTGGACCCAGGTCGAGGAGGCCGCGAGCGAGGCGACAGCGCTCGGCCGGGCGCTGGGTTCCCCGGCACTGGTGGGCACGGCGGCGAGCACCCTGAGCCGCTACTGCGTGTGGATCCCCCACGACACAGAGGTGGTGATGGAGGACGTCGTGGACGACCTGCGGTGGGGCCTCGCGAGCGCGCCGGACGACGACCCCGCCACGCGCTGCCGTCTCCAGCTCTCGCTGGCCGTCGAGCTCTACTACGTCCCCGAGTCATCGGCCGAACGACGCGCACTGGTCGACACCGGCCTGGCCCTGGCGCGCCGCATCGCCGACCCGGGGCTGACCTGGTGGGCGATGCGGACCGCGTGGATGGCGAGCTGGGCGCCGCCGTACCTCGTGGAGCGGATGGGCTGGAGCGAGGAGGGCCTGGTGGCCGCGCGCCAGGCCGGCGACCCGGCGGCCGAGGCCGTCCTGCTCACCACGCGGGCCATCGACGAGCTGGAGCTGGGTCGGGTGGACCTGTGGGAGGAGCACAGTGCGGCGGCCGTCTCGATCGCCCGCCGGGAGCGGCTGCCCTATGTGATGTTCACCGTGCACTGGGTGCGGATGACCCTGGCGGCCATGCGCGGGGACCAGGCCGGCGTCGCCGAGCATCTCGCGGGCCTGGAGACCACCTCGCGCGAGGTGGCAGTGCCGATGGCCGAGGTCCACGCACCCGCAGCCGCCATGATCGCCTCGCTCTGGGACGGCACGGTCGGCGAGACGGTCGGCCCGATGCTCGACGCCTTCGAGCACTCGGGTCAGATCGACGCACCTGTGCACCAGATGCTGGCCCGGGCGGGTCGCCTCGACGACCTGAGCAGGCTTCTGCCCGACTCGCGCGTCACTGTGCACGATCTCGCTCAGTGGTCGCAGCTCAGCGACTGGTGCATGGAGGCGGAAGCGGCCGCCGCCGTCGCCGACGTCGACCTGGCCCGGCGGAGCCGCGCCGTGCTGGCGCCCTACGCCGACCGGATCAGCCTCGCCGGCGCCGCCGCCTGCTTCGGGCCGGTGAGCGGCTACCTCGCCCTCGCGGCAGCGACGGCCGGCGACCGGGAAGCGGCACGTCGCTACGCGACCGCGGCCCACGACACTGCGACCCGGTGGGGCTGGCACGCCTACGTCGACTGGCTCGACGAGGCCCGCGCCCGGCTCGGCTTCTGACCACTGAGCACCAGCTCCGCTGCGGCGCGACGAACCGTCTTGGCCTGGCCCCGAACCCAGGGTTCGGGTCTGTCCACGGCGCTGTCGCGGGCGTATCTTCGAAGACGTTCGCGCCTGCTGGACCCTCTCGGGGAGGATCGATGCGCAAGGTCGTCGTCTTGTTCGTGGCCGTCGTGGCCTGCCTGCTCCCGGGCCTCACCCCGGTCTCCGCGACCGTGTCGCACGAGAGCGATCAGGCCCGCCTGCATCGCTACGCCAGCGCGACCTGGCGGTCGTTCGACGCCATGGTGGACACGCCGAGCGGCCTGCCCACCGACCAGCTGTACGCCGACGGGCACACCGACGTGCAGACCTCCACGACCAACATCGGCGCCTACCTGTGGAGCGCCGTCGCTGCCGAGAAGCTCGGCATCATCGGGCACCGCGAGCTGCTGACCCGGCTCTCCGCGACGGTCACCACGCTGGAGGGCATGGAGCGGCACGCGCCCGACGGCCAGTTCTACAACTGGTACGACCACCGCGACGGCACCAAGCTCACCACGTGGCCCCCGACCGGGGAGCCACTCGACCCGATCCTGTCGTCGGTCGACAACGGGTGGCTGGCCACGGGGCTGCGGATCGTGCGCAACGCCGTACCGGAGCTGTCCGCGCGGGTCGGCGCGATCTACGACTCGATGGACTTCGGCTTGTACTACGTCCGGGACATGAACCGGATCCTGTTTCACTACTCGCCGGCGCAGGGCACTGGCCCGTGCTGCTACGACACCGTGGTGTCCGAGAGTCGCATCACGGACTACATCGGGATCGCCAAAGGTGACCTGCCGCGCCAGGTGTACTACGGCCGCTGGCGGACGTTCCCGGCCACCTGTGACTACTCGTTCCAGGAGGCCAAACCCAGCGGCTTCTACCGGACGTACGACGGTGTCAGCGTCTACGACGGCGCCTACTCCTACGGCGGGACGCGCCTGACGCCCAGCTGGGGCGGCTCGATGTTCGAGGCCCTGATGCCGGCGCTCTTCGTGCCGGAGGAGCAGTGGGGCGCGGGCTCGTGGCGGGCCAACCACCCGTACACCGTCGACGCACAGATCGACCACGGCCTGCGGGTGGCGGAGTACGGCGTGTGGGGCTTCTCGCCGTCCAACATCCCGGAGGGCGGCTACAGCGTGTACGGCGTCGACGCCGCCGGCATGGACCCGAACGGCATGCCGTCCAACGAGGACGCCACGCTCGTCGACCGTGGCTTCGCCGGGTGCCCGGACCGACCGGCTGTCCCGGACCCGCCCGCGTCGGCGTACACGAACGGTGTGGTGACGCCGCACGCGGCGTTCCTCGCGCTGCGCTACCGGCCGCACGCCGCCGCAGCCGACCTGGCGCGGCTCGAGGCGCTGCCCGGGATGTACGGCACCTGGGGCTTCCGGGACTCCGTCAACGTCATGACCGGACACCCGAGCGACTCCTACCTGTCCCTCGACCAGGGCATGGTCATGGCCGCGCTCGGCAACGCGCTCGGCGACGACGTGATCCGCCGGGACTTCGTCGACCGGACGTTCCGGCACGCGATCCGCCGGTGCTGGGGGTCGAGGAGTTCGGGGTCCGCCCGCGCGGCTGCACGATCACCGGCACCCATGGGAGCGACGTGCTCCGGGGCACCCGGCAAGCCGACGTGATCTGCGGTCGCGGCGGCGCCGACCGCATCGCGGGCCGGGGCGGGAACGACACGATCTACGGCGACGCCGGCAACGACCGGATCCGCGCGGGTGCCGGCGACGACACGGCGTACGGCGACACGGGTGGCGACGTCATGCGCGGAGGTTCCGGCGAGGACGTCCTCGCCGGCGGTCCCGGCGCCGACGACCTGGGCGGTGGCCCCGGCCGCGACCACCTCGACGGTCAGGGTGGTGGCGGCACCTGCCACCTGGACGCGGCCGACGACGAGCCCGGAGACTGCTGAGGGCTCCTCCCGCAGGGTCGGGCGGTCTGGTCAGCCGGCCGGCCAGGTGCGGAGGGTGGGCCGGTAGACCAGCTCCTGGGTGCGGCCGTCGAGGGTGCGGGTCTCCAGCAGGTCGAGGTCGAAGTCGCCGGCACCCGCGAAGACCGGCTCGTCCCCCGTCTGGGCGGCGACCACCGGGAAGACGGTGATCTGGATCCGGTCGACGAGGCCGGCAGCCATCAGCGCGCGGTTCATCGAGAGGCTCCCGTGCGAACGGATCGGCACGTCCGAATCCTCCTTCATGCGACGCACGATCTCCACGGCATCACCGCTGGCGACGGTCGCGTCGGGCCAGTCGAAGGGGCCCTGCAGCGTCGACGAGACGACGGTGGCCGGGCAGCTGAGCATCCGGTCCATCCACGGGTCGCGTTGGTCGGCGTCCAAGCCGGGGCAGCATCTGCACGAACAGCCCGAATGTGGTGGCGCCGAAGACCATCCGCTGCTCGCCTTCGTATGCCGCGAGCCGGTGGTCGAGGAACTCGGGACCCTGCTTGCCCCAGTAGCCGCCCCAGTCGCCGGGCGGTCCGTAGGAAGCGTTGCCATCGAGGCTGGTGAAGATGTCAAAGGTGTAGGTCGCAGTCATGGGACTACCGACCCGGCCCCTGTGCGGAACTCATCGGCTTCGCGGGGCAGGGAACATCGGCGGGCCGGGGTCGCTGGTCAAGCGGGATCCATGGGGACCAGCTCGTCCCACGAGGGGTAGCGGTTCAGGGAGTCTCGGCCCACCACCGTAGAGGCGACGCGTACCCCAGCGCAGCCAGAGCCAGCGAGACGTTGCCGGCGGCCCCGGCGGGCCGCACGGCGATGTGGTCGATGACGTCGTCACCACCCGGCCTCGGAATCCCGTCGACTGGGCTCGCCAGGACGTCGAGCTGTACGTTGCCGACGATGTGCAGCGCCTGTGTCATCGACCGTCCAGCTTGATGTCGTCCTGCTGGTAGCGGAACCCGTCGGCCCGCAGTCCCCTCCGGAGAGCGACCTCCGCGGCGAGGAGCTGCAGCGGCAGGATCTCCAGAACCGCTCCGGCCAGGGGCGACGGCGGCTCAGGGAGACGCAGCACGGTGAGGTGTTCGGCGTCCTCGACGTCCTTGCTCGCGGTGATCAGCAGCGTCGGGCAGCCGAGCCCGGCCAGCTCCCGGGCCAGCCTGAGCTCGCGACCGGCCCCGATGACCACGCACGCGGCCTCCGCGTCAACCACCTCCATCGGCCCGTGCAGGTAGTTGAAGGTCTCGTGGCTCGCGGTGTGCAGCCGCGCGGACTCACGCATCAACAGGGCCCCCTCGCCCGCCGTTGCCCGGGAAGAACCGCTCGACACCACATCGATGATCCGGGCGCGCTGGAAGGCTTCCGCGAGCCCGGCAACGACGTCCCTGCTCTCCTCTGTCACGTGGGCTACCTGCTTGGGGAGCGCGGCCCAGTCGCTGCCCGTACCGGCCCAGTGCTCGCCGAGCAGCCCGATCGCCTGGAGCGTGGCGGTGTACCCGGTGGTGTAGATCCGGCTGTCCGGGCCACTGCCGAGCGGTATCACCTGGTCCACCACCTCGGTCAGCGGCGCCTGCGGGTCGTTTGTGATGCCGATCCTGCGTCCAGGTGCTCCGCGGAGAGCGGCCACTGTCTCGGCACTCCGTCCGGACTCGCTCATCGCCACGTAGACGTCGGCCAGCGCCAACTCTGAGCCCTGCAGCTCGGCAGCAGACACGGCGACCGTCCGGATGCCCAGCCCGCGCCACACCGGGGCCGCACTGTGGGCCACGTGCTCGCTGGCCCCGATCCCGACCAGCGTCACGAGGGCATCGGGCTCGAGCGGTGCCACCTCGCCCAGGGCGCGGCGTACGCTCTGCGCGCTCGCGGCCAGGGATTGCGGCTGGAGGGCGATGCCCTCGACGAACTTCATCTGGATGCTCAACCCTTCACTGCGCCGGAGACGAGTCCGCCGGCGATGTAGCGCTGGAACACCAGCGCGAGGACAAGCGGTGGCAGGGTTGCGAGCACGCCACCGGCCGCGATCAGACCGAAGTCGGAGGAGTACTTGCCGGTGAACTCCGCGATCGCGACCGGGATCGTCTTCGAGTTGGTCGTGGAGGTGAAGATCAGCGAGAACAGGAACTCATCCCACGCCAAGAGGAACCCGAACATGCCCGTGGTCAGGACACCGGGCATGCGACAACGGCAGGATCACCCGGAACAGGGCGCCCAATCGGCTGCACCCGTCCACCCGCGCCGCATCCTCCAGGTCCGGTGGCAGGCTCGAGGTAGTAGTTCGACATCGTCCACAGGCAGAACGGGGAGACGATGGAGCAGTAGGTGACGACCAGGCCGGTCTTGGTGTCGAGGAGGCCCAGCGCGGCCAGCCCAAGGTACAGCGGGATCACCAGTGCGATGGGCGGCAGCATGTAGACGGCCACGAACACGAAGAGCGTCGTACGCCGCATCCGGAACCGGAGGCGGGCGAATGCGTAGCCGCCCAGCACGCCCACCACAAGAGAGATCGCGGTCGTGAGCGTGGCGACGATGACGCTGTTGACCATGGCCTGCCGGAAGTTGGCGGCGACGTTCGTGCCGTTGCCGTCTGAGGTGGCGAAGATGGCGCGGTACCGCTCGAGGGTCGGGTCGTCCGGCCACCAGTGCGGGTCCGGCGCGAGCAGCTCCCGGGGCGGGGAGATGCTCGAGATGAACAACCACGCGAACGGCGCGAGCACCACGACCGCCATGAGAACCGCAGCCAGGTGGATGCCAACGAGGTATGCCTTGCTGGGCCTCATTCGACACCCGCCAGTTGGCTCTGGCGCAGCAGCTTCAGGTATCCCATCGCGAGCGCGAAGACGGCCAGCACGATCAGGTAGGCCAACGCTGCGCCGTAGCCGAAGAGCTGGTTGCTGAAGGCTTGGAGGTAGGTGTAGAACGCGACGGTCTGGGTCCCACTGGCGGGCCCGCCGCCGGTCATCACGTAGACGATGTCGAACACCTTGAATGCCTCGATCGTGCGGAGGATGAGCACCACGGCGATGGCCGGAGCGAGCAGTCGCAGAGTGAGATGCCAGAAGATCTGCCACGCGGCCGGCGCCGTCGATGCGGGCCGCCTCGTACAGTTCGTCCGGGATGGTCTGCAGGCCGGCCAGGATGAAGAACACCACGATCGAGGTGTTCTTCCAGACGTCGGCGAGGATCACCATGTTCAGCGCCAGGAATGGCGAGCCGAGCCATTGGGTCGGCTCGTCGGAGATTCCGAGCGTGTCCAGCAGGCCGTTCAGTGCGCCGTACTGGCCGTTGTAGATCCAGCGCCACATCGAGCCGTTGACGATCGTGGGCAGCGCCCACGGCAGGACCACGATGCTGCGCCATAGCCACCGGGCCCGCAGCGGCGTGTTGAGCAGCAGTGCCACCGCGATGCCCAGCACCAGCTCCAAAGACGTCGAGACCAGGGTGAAGTACATCGTGTGGCCCAGGGCGCTGTAGAACCTACTGTCCTCGAAGACGCGGGTGTAGTTGTCCAGCCCGACGAAGGGGTAGTCGCCGGGCATGGAGCTGGTGACGTCGTACAGCGACACCACGAGGGTCCGCGCCACGGGGTAGAGCACCACGCCAAAGACGACCAGCACCGCCGGCAGCAGGAGCAACAGGGCGAGCCAGCCCTCACCGGAACTGCGCCGGGAAGGGCCGTGGCCGGCCTGCCGGCGCAGGGCCACCGGCTTGAGGCTCACCCGCCCAGTAGCGACGAGGCCTGCGAGGCCGCGTCGTCCAGCGCCTTCTGCGGGTCCTTGTCCCCGAGCAAGGCGCTCTGCAGTTCGGCCTGCAGCGCCTGGGAGATGGCGTTGTAGTTCTCCACCTGGGGTCGCAGGATGAGGTCACCGAGCTGCTCCTTGGCCACCGGGACCACGGCCGGGTTGGTCTCGATGACCTGCGGGTTGTCGTACGACGACTCCCAGACCGGGAGGGAGCTGAGCGCGTACTTCTCCTGGACGGACTTGCTGGTGAGGTACTCGATGAACTTCCAGCCGGCGTCCTGGTTCTCACTGCCGGCGGCCAGGGCGAGAGCCATGCTGCCGTTCACGCCCGGCTGGCTCTCGGGTCCGGCCGGGGTGCGGAACACCTCGACGTCGCCCGCGATCTGGCTTTCGGCCGGATCGTCGGCCAGGCCGTACATGTAGGTCCAGTTGAGCGCGAGGCTGGCCTGCCCGGAGGAGAACACGCGGCGCACGTCCTCTTCCAGCGACTGGGTGGAGACCGGGTTGCTCAACCCGTCGACGATCGTCTGGCGCATGAACTCGAGTGCGGCGACGCCGCCCTCCTGGTTGAAGGCCGGCTGGCCGGAGTCGTCGAGGAAGGTACCGCCGAAAGCGCCGAGTAGCTGGGTGTAGTCACAGACCAACGCCTCCGCCTGCTGCCAGGACCACACCAGCGGGTATTCCACGACCTTGGCCGATTTCAGGGCCTTTGCGGCGTCGAGCACACCGTCCCAGCTCTCGAGGGACGCGGCGTCGACCTTCGCCTGCTTCAGGTGCGCGGTGTTGGCGAAGAGGTACTTGGTGTCCAAGATCCAGGGCACGCCGTAGAACTTGTCGTCGTGCTGGGCAGTAGCGACCGCGCCGCCGAGCATGTCCTGCGTCCACGCGTCAGACCAGCGGCCCGTGACGTCGGCCACGATTTTCTTGGAGCCGAACTCGACCGGCCAGATCACGTCGATCAGCACGACATCGTAGGTTCCGGCAGGTGCCGCGGCGACGATCTTGTCGTGCAGCGCCTCGTAGGAGACGAAGTCGGCCGTGACCTTGACGCCCTTGTTCGCAGCCTGGAACGAGGAGATCATCTCGTTGATGTTCTCCTCCGAATAGCCGGCCTGCTTCATGAACAGGGCGCGAATGCTGCCGCTGCCACTGCCGGCCGAGCCCTCGGTGTCCCCTCCGCCGATGCCGCAGGCGGAGAGGAGTCCGGCCACGCCGGCCGCGCCGCCAAGTGCGAGCAAACCGCGACGGGACGGGGTGATCAGGGGGTGCCCCGGGCGTGCGGGAGTCTCGGTCATCAGCGCACTCCAATTACTAGGCAATCTTGCATTTATTAGGCAATCTGCTTATCGAATGGATCTAGAATCCAACGCGAAATCCGGTGCGTCAAGAGGGAGGAAGGGAATCGAGTTGGAACCCCGTCCGTCGAGCAGGCAT
Source organism: uncultured Actinomycetota bacterium (assembly GCA_963719255.1). Taxonomy (GTDB): domain Bacteria; phylum Actinomycetota; class Actinomycetes; order Propionibacteriales; family Nocardioidaceae; genus Nocardioides. The sequence continues at coordinate 150,241 of CAVRBN010000071.1, forward strand.
CGAGTCCTGGACTTCCTGCTGACGCAAAGCGGGGCCGTGACCCGCCCCGAAGTCGCGGCCGCCTGCGACCTGTCCCGACCCACCGTCTTCAGCGCCGTCCAGCACCTCGAGCGGGAGGGCTTGGTGCACGAGACTGGGCAGCGCAGCGGCTCCCCCGGGCGGTCGGCGGCCCTGTTCGAAATATCACCCGCCGCCGGCACCGTCCTCGCGCTCGACATCGGCGGCAGCAACCTCCGCGTCGCCGTGGCCGACGTCCGCGGCCGTCCCCTGGCGGAGCTGGCGTGAGCCGACCGGGCGACCTGGTGGCCCGGCCATCGTCGCGCAGGCAGGTGAACTGGCCCGCAAGGCGCTCCGCGCTGCGGGCACCTTCCCACCGAGGCTGTTGGCGGTGACTGTCTCGGTCCCGGGCGTGGTGGGCACTGACGGCAGCACCGTGCGCTTCGCCACCAACATCGACCAATCCGACCCCTTCGACTTCCGTACGCCGATCGCCGAGGCGCTGGGCGCCCCGGTGGTTCTCGACAACAACGTCAACCTCGCTGCTCTCGGAGAGCGGTGGCGTGGCGTGGGTCGAGAGCTCCGCACCTTCGTGATCGTGGCCGTCGGGGCCGGCATCGGGGCCGGCCTGGTCCACGACGGCCAGGTGATGCGCGGCGCACACGGGGCCTCGGGCGAGGTTGCATTCCTCCCATCGCTGGGCGCCCACCGACCGCTCGACCTGCAGGCCCACGACGCGGCCGGAGGGCTGAGTCTGCTCACCACAGCTCAACGGCACCCGGACTGGACCGAGCCGCCGCCGAGCACGGTGGAGGAGCTGTTCGAGCGTGCGGCCACCGGAGAGGAACCTGCCGCCGCGCTCGTAGAGGAGGAGTGCGCCCGCGTGGCGTCAGTGATCGCGTCCCTGTGCGCCGTCGTCGACCCCGAGGCCGTCATCCTCACCGGCGGCGTCGGCGCCAACGAGCGGCTGATGCAGCGCTCAAGCGAGCTAGCCGCCGGCATGGCGCTGTACCCACCGGTCGTCATCAGGTCAGAACTCGCAGACCGCGCAAGCGTGGTCGGCGGCATCTACCTCGCCATGCAGGCCGCCCGTACCGCGGTCATGCGGACGCTCGACGAGCATCCTTCGACCAGACCGCAGGCGGCGTCGGGCGAGCAGGTCGATCTCCGGGCTGAGAGCTTGATTCTCTGCGAGCTGGTTGTCAGAAGCGCCTGAAACAACGAATTTGCAGAGACTCAGCGGTCGTGGAGCGACGAACCGGCGGGACCAGCCGGGCCGGCCGGGCCGGCCGGCCCGGCCGGGACCCCGGATTCTGGGTCTGTCCACGGCGCTGTCGCCGGGCATATGTTCGAAGACGTTGCGCCTGCTGGACCCTCTCGAGGAGGACCGATGCGCAAGTCGTCGTTCGTGGCCGTCTTGGTCTGCCTGCTTCCGGGCCTCACTGCGGTCTCCGCGACCGCCTCGCGAGAGCGATCAGGGCCGCCTGCATCGCTACGCCAGTGCGACCTGGCGATCGTTCGACGCCATGGTGGACACGCCGAGCGGCCTGCCCACCGACCAGCTGTACTCCGACGGGCACACCGACGTGCAGACCTCCACGACCAACATCGGCGCCTACCTGTGGAGCGCCGTCGCTGCCGAGAAGCTGGGCATCATCGGGCACCGCGAGCTGGTGACCCGGCTCTCCGCGACGGTCACCACGCTGGAGGGCATGGAGCGGAGCGGGACGGAGTTTAAATGGTACGAACGCAACGGCGCAAGCCAATGGGCGAGGGGAGCATCGACGATTGTGTGGTGGACAACGCGTGGCTGGAGGGTGCGGATGTACGCAACGCGTACGAGCTGTCGCGCGTGGCGCGATCTACGACTCGATGGACTTCGGCTTCTACTACGTCCCGGACCAGAACCGGATCCTCTTTCACTACTCGCCGGCAAGGGCACTGGCCCGTGCTGCTACGACACCGTGGTGTCCGAGAGCCGGATCGCGACTACATCGGGATCGCCAAGGGTGACCTGCCGCGCAAGGTGTACTACGGCAGCTGGCGGACCTTCCCGGCACGTGTGATACTCGTTCCAGGAGACCAGACCCAAAGGCTTCTACCGGACTACGACGGTGTCAATGTCTACGAGGGCGCCTACCCGAACGGCGGGACGCGCCTGACGCCCAGCTGGGGAGGCTCGATGTTCGAGGCCCTGATGCCGGCGCTCTTCGTGCCAGAGGCGGTGGGGCGCGGGTTGTGGCGGGCAACACCGTACACCGTCGACGCCAGATCGAACGGCTGCGGGTGGCGAAGTACGGCGTGTGGGGCTTCTCGCCGTCAACACCGAGGGCGGCTACGGCGTGTACGGCGTCGACGCGCGGCATGGACCGAACGGCATGCGTCAACGAGGACGCACGCTCGTAGACCGTGGCTTCGCGGCTGCCGACGACCGGCGTCGGACGCCGCGTGGCGTACACGAACGGTGTGGTGACGGCGAAGCGGCGATCGTCGCGATGCGTGACCGGTTGAAGCCGCCGTGACCGATGGCGCGGCTCAAGGCGTTGCCCGGATGTATGGCATGGGGCTTAGATGCTGGTAACGTCACAACCGGGCACCGAGCGACTCCTACCTGTCCTCGAAGGGCATGGTCATGGCCGCGCTCGGCAACGAGCTCGGCGACGACGTGCTCCGCCGGGACTTCGTCGACCGGACCTTCCGGCACGCGGTCGCCGGTGCTGGGGGTCGAAGAGTTCGGGGTCCGCGCGCGGCTGCACGGTCACGGGCACCAGTCGCACGACGTACTCCGCGGCACCGGCATGCCGACGTGATCTGCGGTCGCGGCGGCGACGACCGCATCGCCGGCCGGGGCGGCAACGACACGATCTACGGCGACGCCGGCAACGACCGGATCAGCGCCGGTGATGGCCACGACACGGCGTACGGCGACAGGGGTGACGACGTCACGCGCGGAGGTTTCGGCGAGGACGTCGTCGCTGGCGGTCCCGGCGCCGACAACCTCGGCGGTGGCCCCGGCCGCGACCACCTCGACGGTCAGGGTGGTGGCGGCAGGTGCCACCTGGACGCGCCGACGACGAGCCCGGAGAGTGCTGAGGGGGTAGCCACTTACGGAGGCACCTAACCTGAGAGCGTGGCAAGAAAGGGTGCCCGGCCGGCCAGGGTCGAAGACGTGCACCACCTTGCTCTCGCCATGCCCTACGTGACCGTCCACCCGGCACGGAGCACAAGCCGGTCTACCAGGTGGGCGGCAAGTCGTTCATCTTCTTCCGGAACCCGCGTCCGGACGCCTTCGACCCGGAGACCGGCAAGCGCTACAACGACGTCATCGTCTTCTGGGTCCCCAACGAGGGCGACAAGCTCGCGATGGTGCAGGACGACTCCTCGCCGTTCTTCACCACCCCTCACTTCGACGGTCACTTGTCGTCCTGCTACGGCCAGCCGGTCGGCGAGGTCACCGACAGTGAGCTCACCGAGGTCGTGCAGGAGGCTGGCTAGCCCGCGTATCGGCCCGGCGAGAGCCGCGTGGCTCCAGGAGCACATGCCGGACTGAGGCGTGGTAACGCCGCGTGGATGAGTTGGGTCAACCCGCTGTCGCCGGGCTGGACAAGCGCCAACCGAACCAGCTAATCATACTAAGAGTGCCAGCGATTAGTATGATTAGGTCATTCTTTGGAGGTTCTGTTGCAGTCGTACGCATCCCTGGATCGGATCCTCGGATCGGTCCCCGGTCCCATCGTGATGCGCCTCAGCCGGATCGACACCGGCCGGGGCCGGGAGGAGCTGTTCGGCAACCAGCTGCCCGCGCTGCTCACGGAGCTGGCCTCGCGCGCACGCATCGCGTCCATCACGGCATCCAGCGCGCTCGAGGGCGTCATCGTCGCTGACCAGCTGCGCGCATCGCAGATCATCGACAGCAAGGTTGCCACTCTCCGCAACCGGAGCGAACAGGAGTCGCCGGCTACCGGGCCGCGCTCGACTACCTGTTCAGGGAGGACTGGCGGCCGATGAACGTCGGTCTCCTGTTGCACCTGCACCGGAAGCTCTACGACTACACCGAGCGGACAGGCGGCGTCTTCAAGGAGGACGACAACCTCGTCGTGGACCGGTCACCCGACGGGACCGTTGAGGTTCGCTTCGTGCCGGTGCCTGCGTCCAAGACCGAGTACTACGTCACCGAGCTGATCGACCGGTACGCCGAGGCCGTCAAGCAGGGATCCCACCACCCAGTACTCCTGATCGGGCTGTTCGTCCTGGACCTGCTCACCATCCATCCGTTCGACGACGGCAACGGACGCGTCGTCCGCGCCCTTACAAGCGCGCTGCTCGCCGAATCCGGCTACGGGGTCGGCAAGTACGTGTCGCTGGAGCAGCTCATCGCCGCGAACGCCGATGACTACTACGCGGCTCTGCTTGCCTCCACGCACGGCTGGCACGAGCAGAAGCACGACGCCTGGCCGTGGCTGACCTACTTCGTCTCCACGCTCGCCCAGGCATACGAGACCTTCGAGCTTCGGGCGGCGTCTGACCGGGCCACGGGCACCAAGCAGGGCCGGGTGCGCGACTACGTCCTCGGCCAGGCCCCGATGCTGTTCAAGATCAGTGACATTCGCATCGCACTGCCCGGTGTCAGCGACCAGACGATCAGGCTCGCGCTCGATGCCCTGAAGCAGGAGAACCTGATCTCGCCTGACGGGGTCGGCCGGTCCGCAATGTGGCGCCGGCACCCGCAGTAGCGCCGACGCTCCGCAGCAGGGCAACGTTGCTTGTCGCGGTACTAGGGTGG
>CAVRBN010000072.1:0-23478 GCA_963719255.1 uncultured Actinomycetota bacterium
CCAGGAGCCACAAGCACAACCGCTGGCCTCCGACGACACCCCAGTTGAGGCTGGCGAGCCCGACGTGGTCACCAAACGGGACCGAGATCGCATTCCTGGGCACCAACGACGAGGACGCCCGGCACCTCTACGTGCTGGAGACGGACGGCGACACTCCCGAGGAGATGGCGTCCGACTCAGGCGACGTGATTCAGGAACCCGGCCCGGCTGGATGGGACAGCCGGTGATCGCGAGATTCGATGACACACACGAGGCGCCCCGGCAACACTCGGCTGCGTGAGTAAGCGGCAGGGGCGCCCCGCAGATGTTCAATGTGTAGTGCACTCAGCCCGCAACCGCAAGGGATGGTTGAACGGACAATTGGGTCAATCGCTCCGCCGCTCTGCGTGGAGGGCGTGAGCGGACGGAACCGCCTCAGTCGCAGGCTGTTGGAGACCACGAACACGGACGAGAACGCCATGGCCGCGCCGGCGAGCATGGGATTGAGAAGGCCGGCGGCGGCGAGGGGCAGGGCCGCGACGTTGTAGGCGAAGGCCCAGAACAGGTTGCCCTTGATGGTCGCCAGGGTGCGTCGGGAGAGGCGGATCGCGTCGGCCGCGACCCGGAGGTCCCCGCGGACCAGAGTGAGGTCGCCCGCCTCGATCGCCACGTCGGCGCCGGTGCCCATGGCCAGGCCGAGGTCGGCCTGGGCGAGCGCAGCGGCGTCATTGACGCCGTCGCCGACCATGGCGACGACCTTGCCCTCTGACTGCAGCCGCTTGACCACGTCCACCTTGTCGGTCGGAAGGACATCGGCGATCACCGCGTCGGGATCGATGCCGACCCGGCCTGCCACAGCGCGGGCGACGGTCTCGTTGTCACCGGTGAGCAGGAACGGGCGCAGGCCGAGGGCGCGTAGCTGGGCGATGGCCTGGGCCGAGGTGGGCTTGACGGCGTCGGCGACCACGATGACCCCGCGGGCCGCACCGTCCCAGCCGACGGCAACGGCGATTCCACCGGTGGACCTTGCGTCCGCGAGGGCGCGTTCGAGTCCGGCCTGCAGATGTTGGGACCATTCCTCCAGCAGGCGCGGACGGCCGACGAGTACGGCGTGGCTGCGGCCGTCCACGAGGACGATGCCCTGGACCCCGAGTCCTTCGACGTTGGTGAACTCGCCGACCCGTGGCAGGGCGCCGACTCGTTCGCGGGCGCCGGCCGCGATGGCCTGGGCGATGGGGTGTTCGGAGGCGTCCTCGAGCGCCCCGGCCAGCCTCAACACCTCGACGGCGTCCTCGCCGGGGGCGAGGATCACGTCGACCAGGGTCATCTGGCCGGTGGTCACCGTGCCGGTCTTGTCGAGCACCACGGTGTCGACCCGGCGGGTCGACTCCAGCACCTCGGGGCCCTTGATCAGGATCCCGAGCTGGGCGCCGCGGCCGGTACCGACCATCAGCGCGGTCGGTGTGGCCAGTCCCAGGGCACACGGGCAGGCGATGATCAGCACAGCGACCGCCGCGGTGAACGCGGTCGAGAGGCCGGCGTCCGAACCGATCCAGAACCCCAGGGTGCCGATGGCCAGACCGATCACGATCGGGACGAAGATGCCGGAGATTCGGTCGGCCAGACGCTGGACCTGGGCCTTGCCATTCTGGGCGTCCTCGACGAGGCGCGCCATCTGCGCGAGCTGGGTGTCCGCGCCGACCCGGGTGGCCCGGACAACGAGCCGGCCACCGGCGTTGACGGTTGCCCCGACGACCGAGTCGCCAACACGGACCTCGACCGGGACCGACTCACCGGTGAGCATCGAGGCGTCGACAGCGGAGACGCCGTCCTCGATGACACCGTCGGTGGCGATCTTCTCGCCGGGGCGGACCACGAACCTCGTCCCGACGGCCAGCTGGTCGGTGGGGATGCGTTCCTCGGTCAGGCCGTCGGGGCCGTCGCGGAGAACGGCGACTTCCTTGGAGCCCAGTTCGAGCAGGGCACGCAGGGCAGCACCGGCACGTCGCTTGGAGCGGGCCTCGAAGTAGCGTCCGGCCAGGATGAACGTCGTCACGCCTGCTGCGACCTCGAGGTAGATGTTCCCGGTTCCGTCCGAGCGCTCCACAGTGAGCTCGAAGGGATGGGTCATGCCCGGAATGCCAGCGGTGCCCCAGAACAGGGCGTAGACCGACCAGCCGAGGGCGGCGATCGTGCCGAGCGAGATCAGCGTGTCCATGGTGGAGGAACCGTGCCGCAGGTTGACCCACGCGGCGCGGTGGAACGGCCAGGCGCCCCAGACCACGACCGGGGCGGCGAGGGTCAGGGAGAGCCACTGCCAATAGTCGAACTGCAGGGCCTCCACCATGGCCATCGCGATGACCGGAACGGTGAGCACGGCAGAGACAACCAGCCGCTGACGCAGGGATCGGGTCGGGTCATCGGTCCGGGCGGATTCCGCGGCCCCCGGGTCGGTCTCGGTCGACTGCAGACGTGGCAGGGTGGCGCCGTACCCGGCCTGCTCGACGGCAGCCACCAGATCGCCGGGCCCGACCCGGAAGGGAAGTTGACCTTCGCCTTCTCGGTCGCGTAGTTCACGGTCGCGGTGACGCCCTCGAGCTTGTTGAGCTTGCGTTCGATGCGGTTCGCGCAGGAGGCGCAGGTCATCCCGGTGATCTCCAGCTCGATGGCGCGGTCGGCCGGCGCCGTCGAGTGGAGCGGCTTGGTCACCGAACTCATGGGTGCCTCCCGGCGGCGGAGAGGGTGAACTCGGCGGTTCGGACCACGCCTCGATGCTGGAAGTCCAGGAAAAGGTGGTAGACGCCGGCACTGGGTACGGCGGCATAGAACACCACGTCCGGTCCGGGCTTGGTGGTCCCATCATTGGGCGCCCCATCCGGGTGAACATGGAGGTACGCCAGGTCCCCGTCGCGCAGGGCCACGAGGTGGCCGTAGGCCGCCAGGTAGGGCTGCAGGTCGGTGACGGGCTCACCGTCGCGCGACACGGAAAGCGTCAGCTTCGCGTCTGCGCCTGCGGTCAGGTCTCCGTCGACGGTGACCGTGTAGTCGTCCACGTGTGCGGTCCGCGAGGTGGTCGACCTGTCGGCCGGCCGATAGACGCCCGGGACGGCAAGGTCTGCCCCGAGGGTGAGAGGGTCGGCTCCGGCAGCCTTGAAGTCGGCGTACAGGCGCCACTGTCCCGCGGTGAGATCGAGCCGGGTGGACCACACGCCTTCGGGGCTCAGGTCGGGATGGACGTGCTGGAAGCCGCTGGCGTCGCGCCGGACCGCGATCAGGTGCAGCCGCTTGTCGTGCTCGATGTCGTAGTCGGTCACCGGGTGCCCATCCGGGCCATGGATCGTGAACGAGACCTTGACGTCGCGTCCGGGCGCGGCTTGCTGCTCGGCGAGCTCGAGGGTGTAGCCGTTCTGGGAGACCATGAGTCCTCCTGGGATGTCCGCTCCGGCCGACTGTGACGGGCCGGGGTGGCGTGTCCGGCATCGTGCCCGGGGTCCTTGTCGGCGTCCTGTCCCATGTCATGTCCGGCGTCCTCGACGGCAGCCGGATCCGGCGTCGGACCAACAGCCCTTCCGACGCCGAGGGCCACGCCGAAGATGGCGAGGAGGGCGACAAGGAAGGCGGCGACCCTGGTGGGGGTGTTCATGCGAGTTGGTATCCGGCTTCTTCGACGGCCGCCTTGACGGCTGCGTCGTCGACCGATTCGTCGCCGGTCATCCTCAGCGCGCCAGTCTGCGAGGACGACCTCGACGAACTCGACGCCCGGGATCTCCCGGACCTCTTCCCTGACCGAGGTGGCGCAGTGCGCGCAGGTCATGCCCCGGACTGTGTAGGTGCTGGTCTCACTCATGCTGTCCTCCTCGAGAAAGTGGCGTCGATCAGGACCGGACGAGGCGCGCGATCGCGTCGGAGGCTTCCTTGACCTTGACGTCCGCCTCGGGCCCGCCTGTTCGGGCGGCGTCGACCACGCAGTGGCCCAGGTGCTCGTCGAGCAAGCCCAGAGCGACCGACTGCAACGCCTTGGTCATCGCCGAGACCTGGGTGAGGATGTCGATGCAGTACTGCTCCTCCTCGACCATCCGCTGCAGGCCACGGGCCTGACCCTCGATGCGGCGCAGCCGCTTGAGGTAGGCGTCCTTGTTGTGGATGTAGCCGTGCTCGTGGCTGGTGCCCGGTTCGATCTCGCTCATCGCGATCCTCTCGACGTTTCCTTCTGATTACCATACCCCCCTATGGTATTCAAGTCAAGGGATCTAGAGGATTCGCTCGATCGGCATCGCTGCCAGCCCTACCCCGTTCCGCGTTCGAGGCCGACCACGCACCAGCCGAGCCCACGCCACCGGAAGGTGTCCCGCATGCCGACGCCCTCCAGCGCGGCCAGCATCTCCGCCGGTGGGTGGACAAAGCTCCGGAAGGTGTCGCCCCTCAGCCGACGTCCCAGGTTCTCGAGCCACAGTGATGCTCGGGTGATCGGGTTGCGCGGTGGATGGCTGAACACCAGCAACCGTCCCGCCTTGCTCCCAGCGGCGGCGAGCAGTCGTTGATAGTCGGGATAGCAGCAGACGACGCGATGCAGCACCACCACGTCGGCCGGCTCGACCTGTCCCGGCGACTGCGCGATGTCGAGGAAGCGACGCTCCACCCGGCCGTCCAAGCCTGAACTTCTCAGCAGTTGCGCAGCCTCGGCCTCGTAGCCGGCCGCAAGCTCCAGATTGACCGCCCGCGCCGCACCGCGACGGAGCAGCTCGACCTGGACCTCGCCGACTCCCCCGCCTATCTCGAGCACCGTCGCGCCCTCGATGCCGCGCTCGGCCAGGAAGTCCACGAGCGCGCGAGCCGAACGACTGAGCCCGCGCCGTCGGTAGCGCCGCGCCATGCGTGCGGCGAAACGCCCGCTGAAGACCTTGTCGTAGCCGTCCGGTTCGCAGCAGTCACCCATGCTTCAGTATCCAGATCCCGGCGAACGGGCCGGGCAGGAAAGATTGAGGAAGCGCCGCCCGCGTCGTAATGAGCTCGTCATGCCTGGGCCATGGCCCATCGAGGGCGGCAGGTGACACAGTCGGGCATGACCACCCGACTCTTCGCAGTGGCACTGGCACTGGGCCTCAGCCTGCTGACGGCTTGTGGCGACGACCCGGGTCGGGACGCAGACGCGCCAATCTCGACGTCGAGCGACCAGACGACCACCGCGACTACCGATGACCCGACCGGCGTACCACCCACGTCGACGTCGCAGGAGCCGAAGGTTCATGACACCCGAATCGTGGGCGCAGACAGCGAGTTCGGAACCATCCTGTACGACGGGACCGGTCAGGCGATCTACGTGTTCGACGTGGAGACGACGTCTCGAGCCGGACTGCTACGGCGCGTGCGCCGAAGCCTGGCCGCCGGTGCTCACCGCGGGGAATCCGGTCGCTGGTGCTGGCGTGCAGGCTTCCCTGCTGGGCACCACCGAGCGGACCGACGGCGGGACCCAGGTCACCTACAACGGACCATCCGCTCTACTTCTATGCGCACGAGGGCAAGCACGAGGTGGAATGCCACAACGTGTTCTTGAACGGCGGCTACCTGGTACGCCGTCCAGCCCGATGGCAACGCGGCGCCTGTGGCCTGACAGCGGTGCTCCGTCAGGCCCGAAATCGGCACGTGAAACGCCCGGAAATGTTGCCGGCAACCACTTGCACTCCTCGCCCGGAGTGCTAATAAATCTGTAACAGCCGATAGAGATCGGCTGGCTGTAGACAACTTAGAGGCATGTGGAGGTGGTAGTCATGTTGATGCGCACCGACCCGTTCCGCGAGGTTGACCGGCTCGCTCAGCAGTTGCTCGGTGCAGGTACGACGTCCCGGCCGACGGTCATGCCGATGGACGCCTGGAGAGAGGGCGACGTCTTCGTCACCGAGTTCGATCTGCCCGGCGTGAAGCCCGAGAGCCTTGACATCGACGTTGAGCGGAACGTCCTCACGATCAGGGCTGAACGTCCGCCGCGGAGCGACGAGGTTGAGATCCTTGCCTCGGAACGGCCGGTCGGCTTGTTCAGTCGCCAGCTCGTTCTGGGTGACAACCTCGACCTTGAGCAGGTGCAGGCGGCGTACGACGACGGCGTGCTGCGGCTCCGGATCCCGATCGCCGAGCGGGCAAAGCCCCGCAAGGTCGAGATCACGACCAGCGACCGTCAGGACGACCGGGCCGCGATCTCGTCCTGACCGGCAACGGACGACCAGTCGCAATGACCTGGCATCGACCATGGCATCGAACCTCGAGCTCACGGAGACCGCGGGCGGCTGCGCCGTTACGCACGACACCGCCGCCGCGGACTTCGTCGACCTGCTCATCGCCGACGATGAGTGGGTGCGGCAGGAGTTCGATGCACTGGTGGCCGCCGGCTGGGGTGGGGCGAAACCACCTCGCCCTGCACCAGAACAGGGATCGCGTTGGCCGCGTAGGCCTGGGTATCCGCACCACCCCACGCCGGTCCACCACCCGCTCGATCCGGTCCGCAGCCAGGACTGCACGAGCCCATCAACGAGGACCCCCGGATCCACGAGCGCATTGATGCAAGCACACGAGAGTCAACGCCTCCCCGGCAGCCAGTCGGGGAGGCGTCGTCCTGCGCCCGGCCAGCCGCCCGTCAGACGTCTTCGCCGCCCCGGGCGTGGAAGGCGTCGATCGCAGTTGGCAGCGTTGGGTACAGGTGCTCTCGACCGATCCGCTCCAACAGGCCAGAGGGCTCGAGCTCCGCGAGCAGGTCCTGCTTGACCCTGGCCATCGCGAACACGACGCCGCGGCCGGCCAGCTCGGCGCGCAGCTCCTCGAGCGCGTCGACGGCCGTGATGTCGACCTCGACGATGGCCTCGGTGTTGAGCACGAACCACTCGACTGGCACCGCTGGCCCCGGCGACCGCAGCGCGGGCGCGGGTCCGGAAGTCCTCAGCATTGGCGAAGAACAACGGCGAGTCGTAGCGGTAGACCATCAAGCCGGGCACGACCTCGGCCGACGGGTAGTCGTCTACGTCGTGCATGCCGGCCATCCCGGGGACAAGGCCCTCGACTGCGTCGTGCGGCCGGGCTCACCCGCCGCAGCAAGTCGAGCACGGACAGTCCGATCGCCAGCAGGATGCCCCACAGCACGCCGACCACCAGCACCCCAGTCGTGGTTGCGAGCGCAAGCAGGAACTCGCTGCGCCGGAATGCCGCGAACCGACGGAACTCCCCGATGTCGACGAGGCGTACAGCGGCGTACACCACGACGGCGCCGAGCGCCGCCGCCGGAAGCTCCTCGAGGACCGGCCGGAGGGTCGAAGACCGCAACCACCGTGGACAGCAGCGTGACCAGGCCAGTCAGCTGCGTCCTGCCTCCGACTGCGTCCACGATGGCGGTGCGGCTGCCGCTGCTGCTGACGGGGAACCCGTGGAGCAGGCCGGCACCCAGGTTGGCGGTGCCCAGCGCCAGCATCTCGCGCTTGGCGTCGATGCGGTCGCCATGGTGGGCGGCGAACGCCCTCCCCGTCAGGACGTTGTCGGTGTAGCCCACGAACGCAACACCCAGCGCGGGTGCCAGCATCGAAGGCAGCGACGCGGCCGGCAGGTCCGGGAATCCCGGCGCGGGAAACCCGAACGGGATCTCTCCGATCACCCGGACCCCATGATCCTGAAGGCCAAGCATCGCCGAGGCGGCCGCAGCACCCAGGACGCCGATCAGCGCGATCGGCGCACGCGGGAAGAGGACGGAACCGGCGAGCATGAGGATCAGGGTCGTGACTCCGAGAACCAGCGTCGGTACATGGACGTGCTCGAGATGGCGGGCGACGTAGACGAGTTCAGCCAGAAACCCGTCGGCATCCACGGAGATCCGGGTGATCTTGCCCAGCTGTGAGACCACCATGATCGCGGCGATGCCGGTCATGATATCCCACCAGCACCGGCCGAGACAGCAGCTCCGCGAGAACGTGGAAGTGCGCCAGCCAACCGATCAGGCAGACGATCGCCACGATGAGCGCCAGACCCGCGGCGTACGACGCCGGATCGTCGGCCGCGGCCGGGACCGAGACTCAGGGCCGCTGCGGTCATCAGCGCGGTCGTGGACTCGGGACCGACCGACAGCTGCCGGGAGGACCCGAACAGGAAGTAGCCGAACAGGGCGCCAACCGCCGCCCACAGTCCCGTTGCCGCGGGTAGTCCGGCGAGCTCCGCATAGGCCATCACCTGCGGCACGAGATAGGCCGTGACCGTCACCCCGGCCAGGAGGTCGCCACGGAGCCATTCGCGCTGATACTCGTGTGCCCAGCTCGGGGCCGGGAGCCGAGCCTTCATCCCCCAACGCTAGGGCCTGGCCGTGCCGTACGAAGCCAGGCACCGTGTCCGGCGGCCAGATAGGACGTCACCGAACGCGGCTGGCCAGCCTGGTCCCCCACGCCCGGGCACGTTCCAGCTCGCCCTCGGCAAGTGGCCCCGGCGTGTCGGTGACGTAGAAGGTGTGTGGCTCGTCGACCAAGCGGAAGGCGCGGGCCTTGAGTGCCTTCGCAGCCCCCTTCGCGGCCGAGCCGGGAAGGTGTCGAGCCTTGGTGACCTTGGTGTCGAAGGTGGCGACGGCGCAGCTGGGGCGACCGTCGACCAGGTCGATCCACTCTCGAAGACCGGGGTCATCCGATCCGTTCAGGCCCGCTTGTCGCGCTGCGTCCGCGCGGGTCGCCGGCCGACTCATCCCGAACGCGTGCGTGGGCCCGCCGACGACGACGAGATCCAGGTCGTCGTCCAGGTGACGCGGTGCGCCTGCGACGTCGACGACGACGGTGTCCGGGCCGAGGCCGGCCGCCACCGCCTCAGCGACCTTTCTGGTGTTTCCGAATGACGACTCCACGACGACTAATGCACGCATGATCGACCTCTCTGTTGTCTCGCTTCATCTTCTGCAAACAGCGAGCGAGCCGGGCAGGGGCATGAGTCACAGCAGGACGGGCCGAACGCCCTGTTAGCCGCGGCTAGCGCCTCTTCCTGAGCTCCTTGCGAGCCGCCTCGTAGGCCTCGCCGTACGCGGCCCCGACTCTCCAGTCGGCCCGTTGGCGGGCCTCCCACTCGGACCTGATCGTGCCCAGCGTCCCGCGGGAACGCCGAGGTTCTCGGAGGCGTAGCCGTCGTACTCTGCGGGCGGGATCCCGGCCAAGCTGAGCGCGGCCTCGACGTAGGCGCAGCGCTCGACGGTGATCCCCTCGATCGCCTCCAAGGACTCCGCGGTGGGCGTCACGTCGGCGCCTTCGCCGATCGACGCGGCCGACACCGCTTCGGCGCTGGTAGCGGCCATCAACAGGGACTCGGCGATGCTGCCCTCGGGTGGCCGGTCCTGCCAGCTACCGCCGGCCACCGCGGTGCGCTCGGCGAGCTTGGCCAGTTGACCTGGGCACGACCGACGTCCTTCGGGTCCGTGACGACTGGCACGAGCGCCCCGGGAACGACGAACCAGCGTGCGTAGGGAGGGACGTTGTCCTTGCTCACCGTGGCCGGGGTGCCGTCGGCACAGGTGACCGAGATGGTCCAGTTCTCGGCCAGCATCCCCATCAGCCGGACCTGCTCGAAGGACTCGACGGTCGCGTCCTGGGGCACCCACTTCTCGATCCGGCTGAGAACGCGCGCGTCCAGCGCCCGGTCGTCCACCCCCTGATCGGGGACTTTCCGGGCCCGCCGCCCGGCGTCCGTGGGCGCGCCGGGGATGCCGCGCATAGCGGCGGGTCGACGACAGCGGAGTCGCCGTCGGTCTTGATGGCGACCGTCGAGCCCAGCCGGATCGCCAGCGGCAGTTCGCCGCCATAGTGGATAGCGCCCACGCGCGGCTCGGGCCCGAACCACTCAAGCCGGATGTCAGTCTCGGTGGTGCTGTCGTTCAGCCTGCGCTTGATGCCCGTCACCACGGCCTGGTTCGGGTCTCCAGTAGCGGCAAGCTTCTCCGCCCGGTCGAAGCGACGATCCCGGAAGGTCCGGGCCTCGAGGGTCGTCTTGGCGTCGTGGACCTTGTCCGCGAAACCCAGCAACTTCTTGAACAGTCCCATGCGCCCTCATCATCGGGCACCGCGGGAGGGCCGTCTACGCCGCGCCTCGACTCCGGCTCATGTGCGGCTACTCCGGGCAACGTCAGTCCAGTCGGACGGCGGCCAGCTCGATCGTCCCGGAGCTGAACGGCGCGACCAGACCACCGACGTAGATCGAGCCGTTGGCGGCATGGCGGACGTCGATGCGGCTGGGGCGGCCAACGAAGCGCCCCTGATGCACGTGGAAGGGCTCGTCCGCAGGTCGCAGGCCGTGGCTGACGAGGTAGGCGGCTGTCGGTCCGGCGGCGCTGCCGGTGGCTACGTCCTCAGTCACACCGCGGTTGTCCCAGGTGCGGCCTTCGGGCCTGATCGGGGTCGAGCACATAGACGAAGTCGGCTCCGATCTCGCTCAGCATCGACGGCAGGTCTGCGCCGGCGATGTGGCTGGCCGCCAGGCCTTCGGTTGTGACCGGGAGCAGGAGGTACGGGAGGCCGGTACTGACGACCTGGCTGGGCACGTCCTCACGCAGCTGCTCGGGCCGCAGGCCAAGGGCGGCGGCAAACTGGAGTGCCACGCCATGCGAAAGTGGCGGCGACAGAGTGGCGGGACCCTGATCCATCTCGGCCCCGATGATGCCGTTGTCTCGTGTAGCTGTCGTCACGCGCAGCGGCCGGCCGCCGACCCGGATGGTCCACACGTGGCGATCCACATCCGATTGCGACTGGGAATGTAGGACGGCTGCCGCCCCGAGCACCGGATGACCTGCGAAGCTGAGTTCCTCTTCTGGCGTGAAGATCCGCGCCTCGGCCTCGTCGTCCGCGACGTCGAACAAGAAGATCGTCTCGAACTGCCTCAGCTCTTGGGCGATCCCGAGCATCGTCTCCGCCGCGAGCGGGCCCACCGATGCCACCACGGCCAACCCGTTGCCAGCCATCGGTCGGTCTGTGAAGACGTCGACGTGGTGAAGCCTGAGCGGGCCGACTGCGGAGCCAGGTCCATCCATGTGCGACTCGTTTCTCTCATCACGATCGGTTCGGAAGCCACTTCGTCTCGTGCCGGTCAGTGGGACCAATGTAGGCGCGTCTGGGTCGCATCAGTCTGAGGCTCCGCCGGGCGAGGGCCAGAAGCATCCACGACCCTCGCCGACGGCGCGCCATCAGTCGATGAGCTCGTACTCCATCTCGTAGATGGCCCCGTTGCCGACCAGGTCCATCGCGTGCCAACCCTCATCGCAGCCGGTGACGGTGTCGGTGTCGATCGAGTTGCGCACGACGCCGTCCTTGTCCCAGAGAGAGAACGAGACCGACGTGACGAAGTCCTCGTCGGGATGGTTGAGCGAGTCGTGCCGCTGCCAGTCGTCAGGAAACGTGTAGATGCCGTACTCGTTGTCGCCGAGCTCGAACTTGATCTCGTCGCGAGCATCGTTGTCCTGCAGCTCGGAAGTCGAAATCGTGTGCACCTTGAGGCGACACGTGTCCACCGCTTGCGCCGGCGCCGTGGACAGCACCGCGACGGTCCCGGCGGCGGCGAAAGCGCCTGTGATGAGCAGCGCCGCGGACGCCTTGCGGATGTTCTTTCGGGTGAGACTTTGCATGGGATTCCTCCTGTGTGAATGGCCGCCCGTGGTGGCGACAGGAGGAGGGTGCCCGGCCGGCGTCATTACGGCGTCAGAGTGGACGACATACTCGGCAGCGCGCCCGGCGCCGGGCCATGAGAGTGTGTCGAACATGGCCTTGAGCAAGTACCAACTCAGAGCTTCGATCGCCGTGTCCGACATTCAGCAGGCAATCGCGTTCTACGAAGGCAAACTCGGCCTGCTGGCGCTCGAATCCGGTCCGAGCGCCCACATCGCCGACGGCAGCCGTGTCTACGGTTCTGGTGGCGGACCGGCGCTGAACGTGTTCCAGTCGGTCACTGCCGGCAAGTCCCCGGCAACGCTGGCGACCTGGTACGTCGACGACATCGACCAGATCGTTGGCGAGCTCTCCGCAGCGGGCGTCGAGTTCGCGCGCTACGACCAGTTCGAACACGACGCCAACGGGATCACGGCTCGAGCCGGCGGTGGGCGGATCGCCTGGTTCCAGGACCCGGACGGCAACACCTTCGCCCTCGAAGCCGACGTCTGACCGCGCGCGGCCAAGACTGAACCGACGCCCAAGACCAGCCCCGCTACGCCTGCCGAACATCGCAGCGGGGCCCCGACCTGCTGACTAGCTGCCCTGCCAGTTCTCGGGCGCTCGATGAGCGGACGCAGCTGCCCTTCGATCCGGTTGGTGGACGGCTGCAGTGATGACGCACCGTGCCTCTTCGCCCACACGAGGCGGATGCGCCGGTTCGGCCTGTCGAAGCTGCACTCGATGACCCCGCACGCCTCAATCGTGACCCTGGCCCGGGCAGGGCCCCGGGCATAGGTCCCGGTCCTCGAGACCAGTCGCGCCGACCAGGCGTGGCGCTGTCCGTCGCACCGGATGCCCCTTGCCGAACTCGGCCGGGATCTTCAGCCGCCCGGCCCGCTGAACGAGGCTGCCGAACAGGCCAGCGAAGTCACCGTTCCTGCAGTAGTAGTGGCCATGGATCCGGGCTGCGCCACCCGCGGTAGGCCTGTCCCCTCTTCGCGATCGTCACGTGCACTTGGGCGCCGGGGGTGGGTTCTTCAGCGACAGGACGAGCCTGCCGCCGGTCAGCGTCGGTGGAGATCACCATGATGTTGTAGGTCGTGCCCGCCTGCCCGTCCACCGCGACCATGCCTGGCCCGCAGGTCAAGAAGGATTCGGCGGTCGGGGTCCCTTCGAAGACCAGGAAGCCGCCCTCGAAGTCGGAGGCGGACTGATCAAGCACAAACGGGCGGTTCACACTGGGGGTGTACTTGTACCAGACCGAGCCATTCGTCGCGGGCGCACCGCAATCCGCGTTCAGCGCGTCGTCGCCGGCGTTGGTCGTGGCTTCGCTCGTGTCCTGCACGACCCGGTCGCCCAGGCTCAAAGCGACGGCCCCTGCTGACTTCGTCGTTTGCGGGGGGCGCCGCACTGGCAGCCGCCGCGGCGAGTGGTATGAGTGCCACGGCTACTATCGCCGCCATTGACAGTCGCAGTGTTCTCATGTGCCAACCCCCTGATCATTTGCGGTTCACGCCGAGCGACGGAAACGGATCCAACGTATACCCGATCGGTCCCGGGAAAGAGGGCCGTCGCGACCCATTCTGGGGTAATTCGGCATTATCTGGGGTAATTCGGGTCGTCGCACCGCAAACTGTCGCTAGCTCGAATCCTGCACGCACCCAGTGCGTGCCGGACTCGACCTAGGCAGCCGAGCCCCGGCTAGAGCGGTCCGAAGGCGCGTACTCCCTGTTGCGTAGGCACGAGGATCCGCCGGGTGCCAACGGCTGCGGACCCACTGACCCCGGAGATCCCGCCGCCGTCCCAGACCGTCGCGCCGGTGAGCCGGTTGACGCCGTTGACGTCGAAATCCGTCACGACGACGATCAGGTCTCCGGTGGCGGAGACCTTGGCCCCAGCGGCGAAGCTCATTTCGCTCGACCAGTTGAGCTCACCGGTTGTGGTGTCGACAGCGACCACTCGGTTTTCGTTGAGGAAGGTCCACACGCCGCCGACGACCACGCTGGTGCCACGGTAGTAGCCCCAGGCGGGGAAGCGCACCTGTGGCGCTCCGGTCGCTGCGTTCGCGACCATCTTCCCTTCGGGCTCGGTGGCATAGACCTTTCCCTTCAGGACGATCGGCGGTTCCGGCGGGTAGCTCCCGGACGAACAGATTCCGTTGCCTGCGACGACCTTCGTGTGCCACGCGACGCTGCCGTTGGAGATGTTGACGGCGTAGAGCTCGCACTGGGCGATGGCGTAGATGCGGGTGCCATCGCTGCTCAGAGCAGAGTGCACGTCGCTCACCGGGGCGGGGTCGCCGCTCCACAGCGGAGCCCCATTGGCCACCGAGAACGCGCGGATCTGGTTGGCCTGGTCCCGCACGAAGACGGACGAGCCCACCACGAGCGGCGCTTCATAGTTCCCAGCAACCGGATCCGGCGTCTCCCACAGCGGGGCACCGTTGCTCGCATTCACGGCGTGCAGGAGGCCACTGTCATCGCGGACGAAGAGCTTGCCGGCGCTGAGCGTCGGCGCTCCGACGTACCCCCCGGTCGTCGGGGATGCCGACCAGAGGGCGGGACGGTTCGCCGCCGACCCGCTGGTGCTCCAAGCGCGCAGGACGCCGTCCCAGGCGACGCTGTACATCACGGTCCCACGCACCACCACCTCCTGGTCTCCACCGTAGGTCGGTGCGCCGGGAGCGGCCGTCTTCCATCGGAAGGCGAACGAGGGGGCGTCTTCGAGGTCGAGGAGGCCCGTGCCCGGCTCGAGCGGGTTGCGGGTGGCGTTACGACCGGTGGACTGCCAGATGGGTGCAACCGAGGCGACGACCATGATCGGGAACGTGTGCTCGTGGGTCCGGGCATTGGCGCCGGTAGACCGCACGAGCACCGTGCTGGATTGCGCGCCCGTCGGCGTACCGCTGATGAGACCGCTGGCCGACAACGAGAGTCCTGCCGGCAGCGCGCCTGACTGGACCGACCAGGTCGAGGTGCCGACCACGTTCCGAAGCTGGAAGGAGTACGCCGATCCCACTCGTCCGATCGGCAGCACGCGGGTGGCGATCGTGGGCCTGCGACCGGCGAGCCCGAAGACTCGCAGCGTGGGCGGTGTGGTGCCACCGAAGGAGCCGCCCTGGTGCACGATCGCCTTGCCCGCACCGAACGCGACATCGGTCCAGCCGTACATGTTGTCCTCGAAGTGGAACTGCTTCAACTGCGCACCCGTCAACCGGTTGAGCGCGATCAGGTCGCTGCCGCGGCCCTGCGAGAAGATTTCCGTCGAGGTCAGCCAGACGAGGTCTCCGGTGACGGCTACCGAACCGATGCGGGACGGCACGTTGCGCTGCCAGCGCTGGCTGCCGTTGGTCATGCGCAGTGCCCGCAACACGGACGGAGACGGCGAGCCGAAGTCGAAGACGGCGTTCCAGACGTAGATGGTGTCGTTGTCGGCGGCCTCGATGCGGTAGATGTCCTGTCCAGCCAGCACCGACCAGCCCGGCGCACCGGCGGCCAGGGAGTAGCGGCTGACACCGTTGCCATTGTTCGTGTACACCCAGCCGACGGCGATGACGACCTGGGAGGTGACCACGCCTGCCTTGCTCCAGAGTTGCCCACCGTTCACCGCGGACAGCGCACGCAGCCGGTCGTCGTAGGCAACGACGACACTGGTGCCCAACGCGGCGACGTCGTGGATCCAGGTGGCGCCTGCGGGCAGCAACTGCTGCCAGAGCCGCTGCCCGTCACTGAGCCGGTAGGTCGCCACGCGGTCCTGGCTCCAGGCCACCAGCTTGGTGCCAAGGATGAGGTGGTTCTGCAGGGTCTGATCCGGGTCGGTCTCGGTGGTGTCCCAGACCAGGCCATGGTCGTCGCCACGCTCGTAGGCTCGTGGCTGCGCGCCGCATCCGAGGATGACAAGAGTCGCGGTGACCGAGACCGGACCGGTCTTGCAGGTGCCGGTGCCGATCTGCCAGTTCACGACGCCCGTGGTCAGGTCGTACGCCGTCAGCACACCGGTGCTGCCCAACGGCTCGGTGCTGATCACGTAGACCACGTTGCCCGCGATCGCCGGCGTTCCACCTGGCGCCGTCCATTCCTCGA
The DNA here is from genome assembly GCA_963719255.1 of uncultured Actinomycetota bacterium. Classification (GTDB taxonomy): domain Bacteria; phylum Actinomycetota; class Actinomycetes; order Propionibacteriales; family Nocardioidaceae; genus Nocardioides. Next base: position 15,698 of record CAVRBN010000072.1, read on the forward strand.
CCACGGTCTTCACATTCGCCGGGGCGATCAGCGTCTCGGCGGCAGACCACCCACGGTGCGCCGAGTCGTGCCGACCCTGGGACCAGTCGCTCGTCGTCGCGGCTGCCGTCGGGGCGGTCGCGGCGGTCGCGTTGGCGGGGTCGGCGGCTTGTGGCGCTATCCCTTGGGCCGGGACGAACAGCTGGGTGCCCGTCATCATGAGCCCAATGCCCAGCAGGACCGGGGTCACGCGGCTTCGGGGCGTGCGCCAATGAGCAGTCGACATGGTGTAGCCCTCAGTTCCCACCCCAAGCGACCGTGCGGGCGCCCGCTGCCTGCCCAGTCGGACGCGTCGTGCGCCCCACCTCCCCAAGCACAAGCGCTCCAAGTGTCACATCGGGGACGACCCGCCACCATAGTCAATCCGGCTCAACCCGCTGGGGTGACCAGATCCGCGTTTGCTCAAGCGCGGCGTAGGTGACGGACGTTGTCGTGACTGCGCAGCCGGAGCCAGGTGACGAGATCCTTCAGGGTCATGGGCCGCGCGTAGTGCCAACCTTGGGCGAGGTCACAGCCGGCTTCCGCGAGTACGCGTGCGGCGACGGCGTCTTCGACTCCCTCGGCGACCAGACGCATCCCGAGAGAGTGCGCCAGCGCCACAGCGGACCGCATGATGGCCTGGTCCCGCGGTTCTGTCGCCACGTCGGGCAGAAATGCTACGTCCAGTTTCAGTTCCTGGACTGGCATCCTGCGGAGGTAGGCCAGGGGGCAGTGGCCGGTTCCGTAGTCACCGAGGGACAAGGTGACGCCCAGATCGCGAAGCAATTCCAGGGTGCTTCTCGCGAGCTCGGAGCTGACCATCACGTTCGTGTCGGTGATCTCCAGGACCAAGGCCTCGGCAGGCAGACCATGCTCGACGAGAGTGTCGTGGACAAGGCGGGGCAGGGCTGCGTTGCGAAGATCGCTGCCGGAGAGGTTCACCGAGACGGTGAGATCGTGGCCCGCCCGCCGCCAGGCGGCACCGTCCCGGATGGCCATGCCGAGCACGGCCCGGGTCAGCTCCGGCATCAACCGGTGGTTCTCGGCGATGGGAAGGAACACGCCGGGTGACACCTGACCATGGTCGGGGCGTACCCAACGGACAAGTGCCTCGGCGCCGCGAACAGCTCCGTGGAGGTCGACCTGCGGCTGGTACTCCAAGGTGAGCTCATGGTTGTCGAGGGCGCGGTGCAGGTCCTCGGCGATCATCAGGCTGTCCTGGCTGTCCTGGGTGTGTCGGGAGAGGTCCCGGTGGTACAGGTGCGGAACGCCTGCGCCCGTAGCCTTGGCGGCATTCATGGCGAGGTCGGCACAGCGCATCAGATCCATCCGGCTGTGGGCGTGCTGTGGCGCCACGGCCACACCGGTGGAGAAACGGACGTGCAGAGCAAGCGAGTCTCCGAGCTGGATCGGGTCGCGCAACGCGTCGCGTAGGTGGTCTGCGACCGCTGTGACCTCGGCGGCGCCCGCGGCGCCAGGGGCAAGGACGGCAAACTCGTCGCTGCCGAGTCGAGCCAGCATCACGCCCGGATAAGGGCTGAGTGCGACTCTGAGTCGTTCGCTCACGAGCTGGAGAAGCTGGTCACCAGCATGGTGTCCCAGCGTGTCGTTGATCTCCTTGAAGCGATGCAGGTCAAGAAGAGCCAGGCCCACCACGGCGTCAGGTTCGCGGTCGAGCAGAGCCTGCTCGATGCCGGCGTAGAGCGCGCGACGGTTGGGGAGGCCGGTGAGATCGTCGATCAGTGCCGGGGGTTGGACCCCTGCCGGATCCTGCGGGCGCATGAACGCCCGCACCGTCGAGAGGAGACTTCCAGGCGTCACGACGTCTCCCGATCTTGGCGTAGTTCTCCCTTGTTATGGGAAGTATCGGCATCCCAGGCCGCCGACTTGAGCCCTGCGAGCAATCGTGCCCAGCGCCCCATGCCTGGTGAAGCGGCCGCTGACCGGTCACGATGTCCCACGTAGTCTCGATGGGGTGAGCGTCGTACCCGCACCGACCGTCACCCTTGACGGCTGGTTCGCCCGCGACCTCCCGGAGATGGCCGTTCGCTGGCGGGCCGAGGAGGCTCCGGAGCCGCGGCTGCTGGTGCTCAACGAGCAGTTGGCCGGTGAGCTCGGCCTGGACCCTGCCTCACTTCGGGGCTTGGACGGTCTGAGGTTCCTGGTCGGCAATCTCCCGCCGGCTGGTGCCACGCCGGTGGCGCAGGCCTACGCCGGCCATCAGTTCGGCTGGTTCGCCCCTCGTCTCGGGGACGGGCGGGCGCTGTTGCTCGGTGAGCACGTCGACGCCGAAGGCCGCGTCCGCGACCTTCATCTCAAGGGCTCCGGGCGGACGCCGTTCGCGCGCGGTGGCGACGGCCTGGCCGCAGTCGGACCCATGCTTCGTGAATACGTCGTGAGCGAGGCGATGCACGCTCTCGGCATCCCCACGACCCGCTCCCTGGCGGTGGTGGCGACCGGCCAGCCAGTGCAGCGCGAGACCGTGTTGCCAGGCGCCGTACTCGCCCGAGTCGCGAGCAGCCACCTGCGCGTGGGCAGCTTCCAGTACGCCGCGGCCACCGGCGACGCCGACCTCCTGCGCCGGCTCGCCGACCACGCCATCAGCCGTCACCACCCGAGCGCCGCGGACGCCGAGAACCCCTATCTCGCACTGTTCGAGGCGGTGGTCGCCGCCCAGGCATCGCTCGTCGCTCGGTGGATGCTCGTGGGGTTCGTCCACGGGGTCATGAACACCGACAACATGACGATCTCAGGCGAGACCATCGACTACGGGCCGTGCGCGTTCATGGAGGCCTTCGACCCGGCCACCGTCTACAGCTCGATCGACGAGGGAGGGCGGTACTCCTACCGCAACCAGCCAGTCGTGGCGGAGTGGAACCTGGCCAGGCTCGCCGAGACTCTCATTCCCCTCTTCCACGACGACCAGGAGCAGGCGGTCGCCCTCGCCGTGGAGTCACTCAGCGGATTCAGCCGCGGCTACAGCGCCGCGTGGTCGGCCGGCGTGCTGGCCAAGCTCGGCCTGCCCGCAGGCCTCGACGACGCCCTGACCTCGCCGCTGGTCGACGAGCTGCTCACCCTGCTCCAAGGGAACCACGTCGACTACACATCGTTCTTCCGTGCCCTCGGCGCGGCCGCCCGCGGCGACGCCGAGCCCGCACGCGGCCTGTTCCTCGACCTCGCGGCGTTCGATTCCTGGGTGCAGCGGTGGCGCACCCTCCGTCCGGACGCGGACGTGATGGACCAGGTCAACCCGATCTACATCCCGCGCAACCACATCGTCGAAGAGGTCCTCGCCGCCGCGACCGAGGGCGACCTCGATCCACTCGAGCGGCTCCTGGACGCGGTGGCCGCCCCCTTCGACGCGCGGCCCGGCCTCGAGCGTTTCGCTGCCCCCGCCCCGAAGGAGTTCGGCGCCTACCGGACCTTCTGCGGGACCTAGCCGCGCCCGTACCGCTGGTAGAATGGCAAAGGACGTCTCCGTCTAGAAACCAAACCGAGTACACACGGCAATCGCGCTGATATTCTCAAGATGAACCGGACGTCGTTCGGCGCCGCCGCCAACGTGCCCGTGAGGTTCCGATGACACACGATACGGAGCCCCGCTGGGCGCTTGCACGGGTCGTGGCAACACTTGGCTCGGATCCCTTTGTCCGCCGCTCACTCGGATTGTTGGGCCTGCTGACTGTGGCGGCTGCGCTGTACTCGGTAGTGCCGTTGTCGGGATACCCGCTGACCGCGTACTACACGGCGATCTCCGCCGGTAGCATGCTCATCGCGCTGCGGGGAGTGCTCCACCACCGTCCAATGCGAAGTCAGGGCTGGCTGTTGGTGCTCGGCGGCTTCGCCAGCTGGGTGGTGGCCGACCTGGTGGCCTCCATCGAGCAGCACGTGTGGCATGACGAGGTCTATCCGGTGCCCTCGGACGCGCTCTATCTCGCAGGCTATGTCGTGTTGGCGGCTGGGGCGTTGGTGATGGTTCGCACCAGGCGAGCCGGTCGCGACATGACCGCTCTGCTGGACGCCTTGATCATCGCCACCGGGGCTGCAGTGGTGGCCTCAGTCTTCGTGATCGCCCCGTTGGCGAGTGACTCGGACATGACCAACTTCGCGAAGGTCGTCAGTTCGGGCTACCCGATCGGCGACGTCCTGCTGATTGCCGTGATCGTCAGGATGTGGGCCGCCCCAGGGGCGCAGACGGCGTCGTATCGCCTGTTGGTCTCGGCGGTGGGGCTGACAACGGCCGGAGACCTCGTCTGGAACGCGAACGTGATCGTCACCGGCTCGTTGGTGAGCCCGTGGGCCGACATGCTGTGGCTGGGCAGCTACCTGACGGTCGCGGCCGCAGCGTGCCTGCCGTCGATGACGGCCCTTGCCGAACTGGCGCCCGAACGGGAGGATGCGCGGCTCCCAACGACGCCGGGTGACCGTGCTTGCGTGCGGGATCATGCTGCCAGCCGCGACGCTGCTGATCGACGGTGCAACCGGGGGTGGGGTGCTCTGGCATGTCATCGGCGTGGGAGCCCTGCTCATCTCGCTGCTGGTGCTCATGCGGATGGCGAAGATCCTGGCCACGGTCGAGGTCCAAGCGGTGCAGTTGGCCGCTCTCGCCCGATCTGACGCCCTGACTGGAGCACCCAACCGACGCACCTGGGACTACGAGCTGTCGCGGGCATGTGCGACAGAGCCTCGAGCGTGCAGCCCCCCTGTGCGTCGCGATGATGGACATGGACCACTTCAAGGCCTACAACGACACCCATGGCCATCAGGCCGGCGACCGACTGCTGCGTGAGGCTGTGGCGAGTTGGACCGAGCAGCTCGGAACCGCTGGTCTGCTCGCCCGCTACGGCGGCGAGGAGTTCGCCGTCCTCCTCCCCGGCCTCACGGCGTCGGAGGCCCAAGCCCGGATCGACGGGTCTGCTGGCGGTCACCCCACACGGACAGACCTTCTCGGCCGGAGTGAGCACTTGGGACACCCTTACCGAACCAGCCCACGCGGTCGCGTGCGCCGACCAGGCGCTCTACGAGGCCAAGCGGACCGGCCGCGACCGCGTTCTCAGCCATGGCGGCATGGTTGTCGACAAGACTCGGCCGCCGGCAATGCCCGCGTTCCGCATCGTGCTGCAGCCCATCGTCGACATCGCGACGGGCAGGATCGCCGGGCACGAGGCGCTCAGCCGCTTCGACGGAACGGACAGACGACCCCCGTGGGGTCTTCCGCCTCGCACTACCTTGATGGATACGGGGATCTCCTGGAGGCCGCGACAATAGCCGCTGCCCTCGCCCTTCCGGATCGACCTGTTGGTCAGGCCCTCTACGTCAACGCCTCCGCGCGTGCCCTCACCTCCAGTCGGTTCTGGGCTTCGATGCCGGCCCGCCTCGACACCCTGGTGGTGGAGCTCACCGAAGACCTTGAGCACGTCGACGGCGCTACTCTCGCCGACGCCGTGGCGCGGCTCCGCTCGCGAGGTGCATCCGTCGCTCTGGACGATCTCGGCGCCGGTGTTGGCGAGTTCCACCGGATGGCTGCCTTGCGCCCCGACGTCGTCAAGGCCGATAGATCGCTCGTGCACGGCTGCGCCAGCCAGGCCGGCCAGGCCGCCGTACTGCAAGGGCTGGTGGCCTATGCGCGCGCCGTCGGCGCCCAGGTGTGCGCCGAGGGCGTGGAGGACATCGCTGACCTCGATCACCTCGGCGAGCTCGGCGTGACCCTCGCCCAAGGGTTCCTCCTCGGCCGACCTGACCCGAACTGGCGGGTCGGGAAATCTCAGACTGGACCCCATCGACCCCAACGTCAACTCAGGGGAAGAACCGGTTTCCACGACCTGACGGCGGCGTTTCTCGGCGCGGCCGTCCTGGACTGTCGATCGGTCAGCGGCTAGCGAGGAGGCCGCCGATGTACCCCACTACGCAGCCGGCGAGGGCGAGAACCGCACCGCTGGCCGGGCCGTATCCGTCGCCCATCACCGATGCCGCGGCCACCAAGGTGCCGACCACGAGGACGGCGCCGAGCACGGCGGCGACCCGGGTGAGCCGGCCGGACCGCCCGGTGAGCCCGAAGACCACCAGCCCGCCGAGGAGGATCAGGAACAGGCCGATCGAGACGACATTCTCGAAGCCCGCGGCGTCGAGCTCCGTCGGGATGTCTCTGATTCGGGAAATTCAGGCTGACCTCGGCCGTGACCTTCTCAGCGGACAGCTCGACTGCCGAGTCGTCGTCGAAGTTGTGGATGAAAGGCATGAGCGCACCGACGACCATCGCCAGCCCGCCCAGCACCGTGAGCAGTACGCGGGCCAGGCCGCGTCGCGACGTCGCCTCCTGGATCACACTGCCTTCGGCTCGCGTGTCCGTCTGACCGTCCGAGGCCACGATCGCCAACGGACGGGACACCTCCCGGCCCGGCGGTGTCCGTGGTGCGCTGACGGTGACCCGGACCGCTGCCACCGCCCCAGGCTGGACCTGGACCGTTGCGGGCGTGAACGCGAAGCCGAGGCTGCCCTCCGGGTCGTCCCCGCGCAGGGAGACGTGCACCGGCTCTGCTCCGCGGCGGTTGTCGACCATCGCGGTCACGTAGCCACGGCGACGGCCGGCGAGCCGCAGCACGCTCGGGTCGAGTCGGAGGGCCAGGAGTTCGAATGCCGCCCTGGATGCGGTCTGGACGAGCGTCAGGGTCGTCGCCGCGCTCCGCTCCCCGTCGCTGGCGGTGATCGTGATCGTGCGACTCACCTCGCCCCCCGGGCCGGGAGGCGGCGCCGCAAACCGCACCTCGGTCCGCGCCTCGCCTCCCGGGGGGACCTGGAGCTGCGGTGACTTCCACTTCGTCCTGACAACATGCTCGTCGTCGCCGGCCGAGAGCTGGACGTTCGCCCAGCGGTTGCTTCGGGAGTTGTCGACGACCACCGTGCAGGTCGCGGGGAGAGATCGCGCGCGCGGAGCAGCGTCGGCTCGGCGCGCACCTCGATCGGCGCGTCGACGACCGGCACGGTGACCCGCACCCAGAGGTCGCGGTACGCCGACGTTCCTGTGGTGTTCCGGACCCGCAGCAGCACCGCCTCCTGCTGGGCGGGGACCAGCGTGGGCGACTCGATCCGCAGGTCCGCCACCACCATCCTCGGGCGCCCGGCAGCAGCTCCGCCCGGCCAGGGCGGACCGCCAACCACTCCGGCGCCTTGACGGCCTCGACGACGTAGCCGTCCACGATCGTCGAGCTGTTGGCGAGGTTGACGGTCACGGTCGCTGGCGCACCGTCCACCGACACGGTCAGGTCAGCGTCGTCTACGCCTGCCTCGAACGGGTGCGGTCGCTGGTCCCCCACGGGCCCAGGCGGCCGAGGCGGGGAAGGCGGGGGAGGCGGGCGGAGTGGCGGCCCAGCGGGTGCGGGCGGCCCCGGCGGCCGGCAGGCGCGGGCGCGTCCTGCCATCCGAGATAGGCATTGCAGGACCAACAGAACTGCGCTCCTGGCGGGTTCTGTTCACCGCACCTGCTGCAAACGGTTTCCAAGGTCGTTTCCTCGTGTGCCCTCGACTTCTGGCCTCGCAGAGTTCGCTACTGCCGCACACTCTGTCACGATCGCCCGCCGCCGTCCGCTGTCAGACCCGGGCATGCCGAGCGCCGAACCCGGGAGTTGCCCAGGCGGTACCCCCCGATCGGTTCCTAGCGTGAGGTCCACCGAGAAGGTCGACCGAAGGCGGAATCCAGATGACCACGAGCGATGTCCCACTAGCAGTGACCGTCTGCCTGCTTTCCACGATGTGCACAACATGAA
>CAVRBN010000073.1:0-42761 GCA_963719255.1 uncultured Actinomycetota bacterium
GTCGCGGATGTTGCGCCAGGTCAGGCCGAAGAGCGACGCCAGCAGCTTGATGATGCCCTTGAGGTCGAACGTGTCGGGCAGCTCGACGCCACCCTCGGCGAGCGCCCCGAACAGCCAGCACATCAGGCCCTTGCGGAGGTGGTCGAGGATGTTGTCCTTGAACTTGAGGATGCCGCCCTTGACGCCGGCGATCAGGTTGCCGAGGAATCCGACCGGGTTCTTGATGATGTCGCCGACCACGCCGGCCACCCGGGCGAGCACGTTCTTGAGCATCGCGGCGAGCTCGCGGATCGTGTTGATGACCGCCTTGATCGCGCCGATCGCCTTGTCGACCAGGCCCTTGTTCTCGGCCTGCAGCTCCTCGATCCGCTCGTCGAGACCCTTGCGGGCCTCGACGTACTTCGTGGCGAGGGTGTCGACCACCGCCTCCTGCTTGGCGTCGACGTCGCTCTCGAGCTGCTCGAACTTGTCGCCGATCTCCTTCGACGCCTCGGAGCCGACCTTCTGCAGGTCCTTCGGCAGGCTCTTGACGTAGGTCGCGATCTCGGTGCTGCCCGTCGCGATCCGCTGCTTGGCCTTGGTCAGGTCGCCGCCGACGATGTCGGCGACCGGGTGATACGCCGTCCATCTGCTTGAGGTAGAGCTCGCGGCCGGCCTCGTAGAACTCGTTGACCTTGTCCGGCATCCCCAGGATCTTGTCCTTGGCCCAGCGCAACCCGCCGAGCCAGCCGCCGTAGCGGTCCTTCTTGTAGGCCGACATCTTGGCCGCGACGTACGCCTCGAACGTCGCCCGGGCGGCCTTCTCGCCCTCCTCGAACTCCTTCTCCACCTTGGGGTCGATGCCGTCGAGGATCTTCTTCACGTCCGCCTCGGTGGCGGCGAAGATGCCCTGGATCTTCGCGGTGACCTCGGCGCGCTTCTCCTCGTCCTTCGACTTGGTCTTGCCCTTGTCGGCGACCAGCTTGGCCAGCGCGGCGCCCTTGGCGCCCTGCATGCCGGCGACGCCCGCCTTGGTCTCCGCCGCGGCGTCGGTCTTGCCCTGCGCGATGACCTGCTGCTCCTGCTGCGCGGAACTCGCCGGGCGCGGTGTCGGCGTGCGCGGCCGCCGCCTTCTTGTCGGCGACGCGCCTGCTGGAACTCCGGCTCGTTGGACTGCGCCAGCTGCTGCTCGGTGACCTCGCCCTCGGCCATCTCCTGGTTGGCCTCGTGCTTGCCGGCCTCGAGGTTGGGCTGCTCGGCCGGCGCCGGCTTCGGGACGGCGCCGGCTGCCGGGATCGGCACCGCCGGCCCCGGCTGCTCGGGGCCCATCGGCGTGACCGGCTTCGCCACCGCCTTCGACTGGTCCGGCGGCGGCGTCGGTGGCGGTCTCGATGTCCTTGGCCTGCCCCTCCTTGCCCTGGGTGACCAGGCCCTTGACCTCGCCCTTGACCTCGCCGGCCTTGCCGGACTCCTTGTAGTTGTCGGCCTCCTTCAGCGTCTTCGGCGACTTCGCCTCGATCGCGGCCTTCACCGCCGCGATGAACGCCTTCTTGTCGAACGTGCCGGCCTGCTGGGCGTCCATCGTGTCGACCTTCGCCGCCTTGGCCTGGCCGGCGACGTCGTCGGTCGGGGCCAGCGCCGCGTCCTGGGCCTCCTTCGCCTTCGACGCCGCCGGCGGGTGCGCCCGCTTCGCCTTGGCGAAGGTCTTGACGTTCTCCGTGACGCTGGGTGAACGCCGGGTCGCTCGCCGGCTCCACGCCCGGTGGGCGTCGCCGGCGGCTCGAGCAGCTGGTCGCCGGAGAGGGCGGCCGGCTCCGGCGCCGCGGCCCGGCCACCACTGACGCCGGGGCCGGCGGCGCCGCTGCCCGGGCCGCCCCCGACCGGCTTGGCTCCCTTGGCGGCCGCCTTGCCGAGCGGGCTCACGGCCGGGACCGGCTTCTTGGGCGGCACCGGCTTCTTCGGCGGACACGGCGCCGGGCCCGAAGCCGGTCTTCGTCACCGCGAGCGCCGAGGCCGGCGGCTTCGGAGCCCTCCAGGTCGACCGGGACGCCGGCCGCCTTCGCCGCCTTCAGCCCCTTCTCGACGGTGTCGACGGCCGGCTCGTCCTTGCGCATCTCCCGCAGCGCCGCGTCGATGTCGAACGCGCCTCGTCGCCCGGGAACCTCATCCGCGCGGCCATCAGCGCGTTTACCGCCGCGTTGCCGGCGGCGCGCTGCATCGCCATCAGGGCTTGCCCGCGTGCCCCGGGGCCCGATGGACCTCCGCCGGCCTTTCGTCTGCCCTTCGCGAGAGCGTCGCCGACCACAGCCCTCGCAGCGTCGGCGGACTGGCGTGCGCCACCCATGGTTCGAGGGTCGCCGATGCGGGATCGACGTACCTCCGGCGGTCAGGCACCACCCCGGGCAGGGCCACCTGCCCGAACGGGCACGAACCTGTTGCGCGAGAGCCGCGACCGCTGACGGGGGACCGTGCCTAGCCGGCCGACGGCCACTGTGGGCAGGTTGGCTCGTAGGGCCGACTGGGGAAGAACTGACTCCACTCGTCGTCGGTCAGGTTGCGACCGGCGATTGCGCAAGCCCGCTCGACCCACGTGTTCGTGCGGGTGTCCGCAGTCCAGGTTCGGCCGTCGGTGGAGGCGATCACCAGGCCGGAGCTGTCGCTTCGGTAGGTGATCGAGTAGGTGCCTACCCGGCTCGGCAACGGCAGGCTGGCCTGGTACTCCCCGGTGTGGCCATCCCACAGGCCGACCCGCTCTCCCTGGACGAGCCCGAACTGGCTGCCGTCGGGGGCGAACGTTGGGCGGTCCCCCCACGGGGTGCTCGAGTCCTTGCCGACGAAGGTGTGGGTCTCGACGTCGAGGAGGCGTACTCGCAGGCCCGGGCCCGGCACCACCATGCGGGTCCCGTCGGGTGACATCACACCCGCTGCGTGCTCGCCGAAAAGTCCTGACCCGAGGTGTCCAGGACTTCGCCCGTTCTCGGGTCCACGCGGAGTGTATGACCCGTCCGAGTCGAGGACGAAGACGGACTCGTCCTCCGGACGAAGCATGAGGGCGCGGGCGTCCTCTCCCACCGGGATGCTCGGGTACGCCGGGCGCATCGTCTTCCGGGAGAGGGTGTGCAAGGAGCCGATCATGCACGTGGACCTGGTTCACGCCCGATCCGAAGGCGACCGAGTAGCCCTCCGACTGGCCCGGGAAGGGTGCGCTGCGGGCGGCGGGGGAGCCGGTGGACGCGTCCCACACGGTGAAGACCGGGTCGGGACCGGCGGACAGCAGCCAGCGCGAGTCCGGCGACCAGAGGAAGCTCTCGTCGCGGGTCGCAACGGGCTCGGCCAACCGCCTTCCCGTCCGCGTGTCTACGAACCAGAGCTTGCCCGCCGTCAGCCGGGCCACGGTGTGCGCGTCGGGTGCGAGCAGGGACAACGCGGTACTCCTCTCGACGGCGCTCGTGTCCTCGCCCAGGACGAGCTGCCGGCTGGTGCCCGGGACGGACCAGGCCTGCAGGAGCCCGGCGCCGCCAGAGGTGAAGAGGGTCCGGTTGTCGGCGGACCAGGCCACGGCCAGAACGCCGCCACCGGTGGCCGCTGCTGTGTACCGGTGGAGAAGGTCCCCCGTGCGGGCGTCCCAGACGACGGCACCTCCGTTCGGGGAGGCGGTGGCCAGGAGCCGACCGTGGTGGGAGAACACCACGTCGTGCACCGGTCCGTTGTGACCCTGGAGAGCCGGCCCGCGGAGCAGCAGGCTGTCGGTGTCGTAGCGGAGGACCCGGTCCCGGACGGCGACGGCGAACGTCGACCCGTCGGGGGACAGGTCCGCCGCCGCGGCGCCGTCGCGGGCGATGAGCGGGCTGCGCGACCGAGGACAGCAAGTCGCCCGACGCCACGTCGTACACACGAATCGGTCGCTCTCCACGCGTAGCCACGTAGAGGCGATCGCCGTCCGGGCTCAATGCGGACATGGCAAACGCCGGAAGCCGAACCGTGAACACCGGCTCGGCGGGGTCGTTCAGGTCCCAGACCAGGGTGCGCCCCCAACCGCTGGGCTCCGCGGCAGGGGAGTCGAACTGCTGAAGCTCCGCGACCAAGCGGCTGCCGTCGCGGCTGAAGGCCGGATCCACGTCGTACAGGAAGAGCCTCGTTCAGGCCCGAGCTCGCCGGGCTTCCTCCCGGCTGGTTCCGCGACAACGTGCCCCTCGGCAGGTCGTACAACAGCAGCGCCTGGTCGTCGTCCCTGGCGACCCCCACGGCGAGACGGCGGCCGTCCGGGGACATGGCAACGGTGATCGCGGGTGGGGGAACGTCCTCGAACGGCACGGGTGCCAACGTCTCTGCGTCGAAGAGCCGAGGCTGGTCGCCCAGGACGTTGCTCGCGATCAGCTCGCCCTTCTCGCTCGCCGAAACTGACGGCATCCAGGCCGTGCCGGACTCTCCGAGCAACTCCCCGACGTCGCGTACGCCGGACAGTGCGCCCGCTCGGGTGAGGGTGGCCCCGAGGTTCTCCCAGGCCTGGGTGGACTCCTCGGCCCGGACGCCTTCGACGGCGAGGAGCAGGCCCGTCGCGATGTCCTCGTGCAAAACCCCCTGAGCGCCGGCGCGTCGGGCGTCGGCAAGATTGGCAGCTTGCTCCGCGCGGTCTCGCTCGCGGGCGGCCAGGTCCCGCTCACCTGCGGCCAGGTCGCGTTCGCGGTCGGCCCGGTCGGCAGAGCGCACGGCGACCAGCCCGGCGACCATCGCCAGGATCAGCAGGACGCCGACACCAACGAGCGAGCCGCGCAACCGCCTGTTGACCCGGCGCTGCTCCGCGAGCCGCGTTTCGGCCGCGCGGACCTCGCTCGCCTCGAGGGCGGCCGACGCGTCGAGGAAGGCCGATTCGGCCTCGTTCAGGTCTGGGTCGGCGCGGTCGCGCCACTCGGCGGTGCGGGCGAGACGGGCGCCGCGGTAGAGCTCGCTCTCCGGGCGGCCCATCGCGTCCCAGGCGTCTGCGGCACCGGCCAGGTGCCGGAAGATGCGCTGCCCGTCGACGTCGTCGTCGAGCCAGCCGCGCAGCCGGGGCCAGACTCGGACCAGCGCCTCGTGGGCGATCTGGACCGAGTCCCCGTCGATGCTCACCAACCGTGCTTTGACGAGCTGTTCCACGAGCCGCTGGTGCTCGTCGTCGGCGGCCACCTTCGAACGGGGTACCCGGGCCCGCACCGGGTCGCCGTCCTCGGTGGGCATCACCAGGCGCAACAGGAGGGTGCGGAGCCGGGCACGCTGGGCGGCGTCCATCGCGTCGTACAGCTTCTCGGCGCTCTGGGCCACGGCTGACCTGATCCCGCCAGTGGCCTGGTAGCCGGCCACGGTCAGCGTCGGCCCCTCGCGGCGGACCCAGGTTTCGCGCAGGACGTGGGAGAGCAGTGGCAGCGCTGCCGGCTCGCCCTCGACGTCGCGGACCAGCAGGTCGACCAGGCCCGCCTCCAGCCGCAGGCCGGCGCGGCGGGCGGGCCCTTCGACGGCGCTGCGCAGGTCCGGCTCGCTCATCGGGCCCAGCAGGTACAGGCCGTCCTCGAGGAGCCGGGCCATGTCCGGGTACGGCGCCAGGTCGCCAAGATGGTCGGTACGCATGGAGAGCACCAGCGCTCCACCGGCGGCGGCATGGGCAGCCAGCGCCGCGAAGTAGCGCTCCCGCTCCTCTTCGTTCTCACAGGTGGTGACCGCCTCTTCGGCCTGGTCCACCACCAGGGTCTGCCGGGTCCTCAGCCCGCTCAGCGACTCTATGGGCCGGACGCCGGGGGTGGTCACCAGGACCGGGGCCCCGCTACGGACCAACGATGCGACGACCCCGGCGCGGACCAGCGACGACTTGCCGATGCCGGAGGGCCCGACGACCGCCAGAACGCGCGCGTCTCGGAGCTTGCGGAGGGATGCCGCGACGTCGGCTTCCCTGCCGAAGAACGAGTCCGCATCCTCGGCGCCGTAGGGCAGCAGGCCGCGGTAGGGGCAGGTGACGCTGACGTCCCTTGAGATCACCGGGTCCAAGGGCGGGTCCTGCCGGAGCAGCTGCTCCTCGAGCTCCACCAGCTCGCGCCCTGGGTCGAGCCCGAGCTGCTCGACGAGCATCGAGCGGGCCTGTTTGAGCGCGGCCAGTGCCTCGGCCTGCCGCCCGGCCTGGTGCAGGGCGACCGCTAGCAGGGCCCAGCGCCGCTCCCGGAAGGGCGCCTCGGCGACCAGGGCCCGCGCCCGCTCCAGTACGTCGCGTGCCCGGCCGGCGCGGGTCTCGGCCTCCACGCGGAGCTCCTCGGCGTCCATGCGCAGCCCTTCAAGCCGAGCGGCTTCCACCCGCCCCGGGCCCCACTCCTCCAGATCGGCCAGCGCCTGTCCGCGCCACAGTTCGAGCGCCTCCTGCACCAGGTACGACGTCCGGTGCGGGTCACCGCCGGCCAGCGCCTCTCGGGCGTTCTCAAAGAGCCGCTCGAACCGCCTGCTGTCGACCTCGGTCTCGTTCACCGTCAGCCGGTAGCCGGCCGCTCCGGACTCGATGGCAGCCGCGCCGAGCCGCTTCCGCAGGCGCGCGACGCACCCGTGCACGACCTTGGCCCACGACTGCGGGAGGTCGTCGCCCCACAACACGTCGGCCAGCGCCTCGGTGCTGCTCGGGTCACCGGCGCGGACCACCAGCGCCGAGAGCACGACCCGGTCTCTCGGGCTCAGGCCGTTGACCTGACCGTCGACCTCGAGCGGGCCGAGCACGGCGATACCCATGCTCCGACTGTCCGCTTCGCCCCCGTTGCCGTCAATCGAGCCGATACCCGGCTGATACCCGGTCGACGGGCGGCTGATACCCGCCGGGCGCCTCCTGGATGCGAAAGGAGAACCGACATGAGACAGATCAGCACTGGAGCCGCAGCCCTCGCCGTCCTCGCAGCTCTGGCCGCGTGTGGCAACGACAAACAGGCCGCGGCCAACCCAGACCGCCGGCGGAGCCAACCCCGACGAGCACACCAACATCCGACTACACACTGATCCCCGACGAGAGCGGCTTCATCGATCCGGGCCGATGGGCGATCCGGGCCGATGAGTCACCGGAGACTCCCCTCGCCGTCATCGACGTACCCACCGCCGGCTTCAACGGGGGCGAGAGGTGGATCTGGACCAGCGAGGCCGTGATCGGCTTCTGGACGGTGACCGGAGTCCACAAGGACCCGTGTGCCCGCTCCGGGCCAGCCGCGTCGGCCGGTGACACGGTCGAGGATCTCGCCGCGGCGTTGGACGACCAGAAGCTGACGACCGCGACTGATCCCCTTCCAGTCGCCATCGATGGCCACGACGGGCTCTACCTCGAGGTGTCCACACCCGCCAAGCTCGACTACGGCACCTGCGACGAGGACGGTCTGGTCATCTGGGACGACGCTCCAGCCTGGAGCGAGCCGGAGGTGACCCGGTTCTGGATCCTCGATGTCGACGGTCAGCGGGTGGTGCTCACCCTCAACGGATGGGCCGGAGCCACCAAGGCGACAGAGCGAGTGTTCACCGGCATGGTCAGGTCCGCCGAGTTCGTCGAGGGCTGACGCCATCACGGCTACCTGCCCGAACGGGCACGAAGCTGTTGCACCGGCGGCACGCAGGCGGTGCACTGGACCCTTCCACGCCCTCGGCAGCGCAGGCCGGACCCAGCCACGGTCCGGGCCTGCCCGGTCGATTACCCCAAGAGGCAGCAGAGGTTGCCCCGCTCTCCGTCCACTCGGCCGTTCAGGGCGACCTCGCGCGAGAGCACGCTGAGTCCCTCAGATCCTGATCGAGGAGGCCAGGCATGCCGACGTACCTGTCACCGGGTGTCTATGTAGAGGAGCGAGAGGCGGGCCCACGCCCCCTCGAAGGCGTGGGTACGGCGGTGGCCGCCTTCGTCGGGCTCGCCGAGAGCGGGCCTTTCAACACCCCGACCCTGGTGAGCAACTGGACCGCGTTCGGCGAGACGTTCGGCGGGTTCCTGCCGGGCTCCTACCTTGCCCAGTCCGTCTACGGCTACTTCATGAACGGAGGTGGCAACTGCTACGTCGTCCGCATCGGGCAGAACGGCGCCGACCCCGCCAAGGGAGCGAAGGAGCTCCCCGCCGGGCCGTACGCCGAGCTCGGCCGGGCCAAGTTCGCGGCCATCGACGCCGCCGTGCAGCCCGGCGAGATCTCCGTGGAGATCACCGACGCCGGCGGCGACTCGCCCACGGACGACATGTTCAAGGTGGTGGTGAAGCGGCGAGGCGAGCCGGTCGAGGAGTTCGACCGGGTCACGGTCTCCCGCGGCAAGACCAACGTGGCGACGGTGGTCAACGCGGCCTCGACGCTGATCCGGGTCGAGGAAGTCACCGGGCGCAACGCTGGAGAGGCTCCGGGCCGGGGAGGTCGCCCTCACCGAGCCGACCCCGCCGCCGTTCCCCGCGCCGAGGCTCTCCACGGACGACTACGTCGGCGACGTCTCCGACCGCAGCGGGTTCGGCGGACTGGAGACGGTCGACGAGATCACCATGCTGTGCGTGCCTGACCTGATGAGCGCCTACCAGCAAGGCGCGATCGACCTCGAAGCCGTGCAGGCGGTCCAGATGGCCATGATCGGCCACTGCGAGCTGATGGGCGACCGCATGGCGATCCTCGACCCACCGCCCGGCCTCAACGCCCAGCAGGTGAAGGAGTGGCGAGTCGACAAGGCCGGCTACGACTCCGCCTTCGCGGCCATGTACTACCCGTGGATCAAGACCGCCAACCCGGGGACCGGCGCGATCGGCTTCATGCCGCCCAGTGGCCACATGGCGGGGATCTGGGGCCGCAACGACGACACCAGGGGCGTGCACAAGGCTCCGGCGAACGAGGTGATTCGCGGCGTGATCAGCCTCGAGCTGCAGATCACCAAGAACGAGCACGACCTGCTCAACCCCGTTGGCATCAACGTCCTGCGGTCGTTCGCGGCGCGAGGCAACCGGGTATGGGGCGCGAGGACCCTGTCGTCGGATCCCGCATGGCGCTATCTCAACGTGCGAAGGCTGTTCAACTACCTGGAGGAGTCGATCCTCCTCGGCACGAACTGGGTCGTGTTCGAACCGAACGACGAGGCGCTGTGGGCGCGGGTTCGCCGTACCATCACCGCCTTCCTCGTCAACGAATGGCGCAAGGGCGCGCTGTTCGGGACCACGCCCGACGAGGCGTTCTACGTCAAGTGCGACTCCGAGACGAACCCCAGCGAGGGCATCGACGCGGGCCAGCTCCTGTGCGAGATCGGCGTCGCACCGGTGAAGCCGGCCGAGTTCGTGATCTTCCGTCTTTCCCAGTTCTCTGGCGGCACCAGCCTCGTCAGCGAGTGACCAAGCCCAACCATTGAAAGGAACCAGCCATGCCACTGCCGGACCTGGACTCAGGCGTAGGTCATTCGTTCGGACTGGAGTTCGACGGGGTCCAGATCAAAGCCATCACCGAGATCAGCGGGCTCAAGATGGAGATGGACGTCATCGAGCTGAAGGAGAACGGAGCCGACGGCAAGTACGTCATCAAGAAGCTCCCGGGTCGATGGAAGGCTCCCGAGATCACGCTGACCCGCGGCCTGTCTGAGGACAACAGCTTCGACAGTTGGATCAAGGACTCGCAGTTCGGGAAGATGAACGACGTCCGCAAGGGCGGCGCGATCATCGTCTACGACTACGAAGGGGCGCCGGTCAAGCGCTACAAGCTCACGAATGCCTGGCCGAAGAGTCTCGAGATCGGCGCCTTGAAGGCCGGTGACACCTCAGTCCTGACCGAGAAGCTGGTTGTCACCTGTGAGCGGCTCGAGGTGGAGTGATGCGCCGCTCGGCCTTGGCGGACACTCTCGTTGACGCGCAGGCCACGGCACCCTCGCAGGAGCACTCGCGGGAAGCCGAGGAGCGGCTGGTCACGGAGTTCACCTTCATGCTTCCCCGTGGGTACGTCGACTCGTCCGGCACCGTCCACCGGGACGGGGTGATGCGCCTTGCGACCGCGCGCGACGAACTGGTGCCCCTGCGTGACGACCGGGTCCGCGAGAACCCCGCCTACCTCACGGTGGTACTGCTCGGCCGGGTGGTCACCCGGCTCGGCAGCGTGACGGACATCCATGCGGGTGTGATCGAGAACCTGTTCGCGGCAGACCTCGCGTTCCTCCAGGATCTCTACCGGCGGGTGAACCAGGAGGGCCACACCCGGGCCGGGGTGACCTGCCCGGACTGTGGCCACGCGTTCGCCGTCGACCTCGCCGGCAGCCGCCTGGGGGAATCGTGACGTACGGGGCCGACACGCTCTACGAAGAGGTCGCGTACGTCGCCTTCCACTTCCACTGGTCCCGGGACGCGATCCTCGACCTGGAGCACCCCGAACGGCAGCGCTTCGTCGACGAGATCGGGCGAATCGCCGCTCGCGACCAGCGCGGGTGATCTGCGGTGCGGTGGCCGTGGCGGCGCACCAGCGTGCAGAGGGCCGCCGACTACATGTTCCCGGCCTCAGCCTCAGCCGTTGGCGGAGTGGCGGTCGTTGCCGCCGCTGCAGCGCACCACGGGCGACGACCAGCCGACGAGGCATCTCGACGAGTTCCGCGGCAGCCTGTCTGCCCACCAGGACCCCCGTTTCCTCGAGCCGCTCGGGCACTATGTCGTCGCGGACGCACCCAGCGGCAGCGTCGAGGGGCTGGCTCGGCCCGCACCCGTGCAGAGGACGACCTTCACCCCTCCGCGGGCGGCACCCCGCGGCACGACGACCGCGGCCGGGCAAACCCCGTTGCCGGCCAGCAGTGCAGCCAGGGCCCAGGGTGCAGCAGCCCAGCGTTCAGCGGGCCGTCGATACTCAGGCGACCCAGCCGGCGGAGTCTCCACAGGAGCAGGTCGAGTTCGCCAGCCGCGGACCCGGTGCCCGAGCCAGTGCCCGACCCAGTGCCTGACCCGATCATCGACCCAATAGCTGACAGTGGGTCCGCCGAGGATCCCCCGCCCATGCTCGCCACCCTGGGCAACCCGAGCCCACCGCCTCCATCCGAGGTCCCGTCCGAAGCACCATCCGAGGCACCGTCCAATGAACCGCCGAGCCCGCTCGTGACCTCCGCGAGCCAGTTCGAGCCCCCACCGAGCCGCCCGGGAACCCCGCAGGATCGCCCCAGGCACTCCGTTCAGCGTGCGTCGACGGGTCTCCCGACGCTTCCCTCGACACACTCCGTGGAGCGACCAACCCTCGATCTCCCTGTGGTCGAGATGCCGGCGGCCAGGAGTCCGCAGCCGCGACTTCCCGACGTGATCCCGAGGCCGGTCCCGGTCGCGTTGGGAGCCACGTCCGCGATCGCTTCCGGTGCAGCGAGCCGCGGAGCCGGTCGCCGCCGAGCCTCTGGCGGACCCAGTGTCGGACCCAGTGTCGGACCCGGTGCCGGAGGGGGTGTCGGAAGGGGTGTCGGACGGACCCGTCACGTCTCCGCTGGTCGGCGACGCGACGCCGGGAATCCTCGATTCGGTGCTGCGTCACCGACGTCGGGCGAGGCGGCCTCGCCGGTCACCGGCCCGGACGCAAACCTGGAGCCAGCCGCCGTCGTACAGCCGCAGTCCGCGCCGTCGGTGCCGCCGGCGCCCTCGGTGCAGTTGACGCCAGCGGTGCCTACGGGCCAGTCGGGCCGGTCGCCGAAGTCGGCGCCGTCGGTGCCGTCGGTGCAGTCGGGGCCGGAGTCCCGACGACCGTCCAACGGGTGACGGCCTCGTTGCGACCGCCAGTGGTCCCCGAAACGGCGCCGACCTTGCCTTGGACGCCATCGACTGAACGACAGGCCGTCCAACCGAGTCCCGCGGTCCGACCGATGCCCACGAGTGCAGCCGGAAGCCCCGCACCGGTGTCGGTCCAGACCTCGACGTCGCAGGGACCGAGGAAACCGGCGGAGCCCGCGGGCCTCAGCGACCCCGCCCGTGGCCATCCAGCGGTCGATGTCAACGGTCACAGCGCCCGATCTCCCCGACCCGCCGCAGCCCACCTTGCTGTGGCCTCCCCAGACCGAGCGACGGTCGGCGCAGCCAACCCCCGAGGTCCGAGCCCTGCCCACGACGGTCGCCGGGACGAGCGAGCCCGTCCTGGGTCTGGCGGCCCCGGCGTCGGGGCCGCACGTTCAGCGCGCGGTCGTCACCCCCGCCGCCTTCCCGGCAGGGACCGCGCCGCTGGATCGACCAAGTATCTCGATGTCGCCGCAGGCCGCCTCGGGTCCCGCCGGTCCGCAGTTGGCGACCCAGGTGGCTTCGAGACCGGGGCCGAACGTCCAGCGACATGAGGTGTCCGGCGCGCCCGTTGTCCAGGCGACCTGGTCCGCAGCCCAGTCCACAGCCCAGTCCCCAGCCCAGTCCGCAGTCCAGCCCTGCGTGGGCGCGAGGCCCCGGACTTCGCCGCGCACCCGAAGCGATGCATCGCTGCAACGGACCGTGGGAATCCGCACCGTCGCAGGCCCGTCAGGCCGAGGGCCTCCGGATGATGCCGCTGCAACAGATGTTCGGCGACGACTCCCGGAGCCCGGCCGTCACCGAGCGTGGAGCAGCCGTCCCCGCCCTTCGAGGGCAACGGGCTCTCCGTCCAGACCTGGCCAGCGCCCACGCCTCGTGCAGCGCGAGGAGGAACCCGGCCCGGCCCCCGAACCGCCTGCGGGGGACGCGGGGCCACCCGCGGCGGCACCGGCTCCGGCGGCAGGCTCCGGCGGCTGCCCCAGGAGGCACTGGCAGCAAGGGCAAGCCGACGGCCGCCGAGCTCGACGAGCTGGCCAAGCGCCTGTACGAACCCCTGTCGGCACGCCTGCGGACCGAGCTCTGGCTCGACCGTGAGCGCTCAGGAAGGAGCATGACCCGATGAGCCCGATGACCCCGACGTACCCCGAACCCGCCGTCAGCGTCTGCTTCGCGGTGTACATCGACCAGATGACGCTGGGCGCGTTCAACAGCTGCGAGGGGCTCGGCATCGAGGTCGTCATGGAACAGCGTGAGGAGGGCGGCAACAACGACTTCGTGTGGCAGCTGCCGACTCGGCTGAAGTACACCAACGTCAAGCTGTCCCGCCCCGTTTGCGCGGACACCGACGAGGTCATGAAGTGGTTGATGGAGATGGCCACCGGCGTCATCCCGAAGACGGCGAACATCAACGCGATGAGCGCCGAGGGCAAAGTTGTCGCGTCCTGGGGGCTGCTCGGTGTGGTCCCCGTTCGCTGGACCGGGCCCTCGCTCAACCTCGACTCCCCCAAGGTCGCAACCGAGACGCTCGAACTCGCGCACCACGGCTTCACTACCGCAAAGCCGATCCAGCAATGAGCCGCGACCCATCGCGCCTCATGAGCTCCGCTGGCGGCGGGGGCACCGTCCCCGCCGGCACCTTCGGACAGCTCGGCGGCAAGCCGAGTGCGTCGAGACCGCAGCATGGACAAGGCGCAGCTCAAGCTGTACGACCCCAACGCGGGAGGCGGCTTCTCCGAGAGCTGCGGGCGGAAGCATCCCCTTCCAGTTCAACCCGAAGGAGGTGACCATCGCAGAAGGCCGCCAAGTGGGAGCGCAAGACCGCAAAGGGCGCCAAGACGGCCGGGCCGCCGGAGTTCAGCGGGTCCGAGCCGTGCAAGCTCACGATGGAGATGTTCTTCGACGCGTCGGGCAAGCAGGACGGCAGCGTGGTCGCGGCAGTCGAGATGCTGTTCAGCTGCACCGTCCCGACGGAGGAGAGCGTCGGCCAGAAGAAGCCGAGCCCGCCGCTCGTCGTACTGCACTGGGGACCGATCGCCAGCTTCCCGGCCTTCGTCACCTCGGTCAGCGCGAAGTACACCCTCTTCAGTGCGAGCGGCCTCCCGATCCGGGCCCTGTGCTCGGTGGCCCTCGAGGAGATGCCCAACGAGCCCTGGCAGGCAGAACCCGACGTCGGGAAGCGAGAACGTCCGGCAGTCACACCTGCTCATCGCCGGGGACACCCTCGCGTCCGTGGCCTACGCGGAGTACGGCGACCCGAGCGCCTGGCGGGCCGTCGCGAGGTTCAACGGCATCGACGACCCCCTGCGTTGCCGACCCGGCATGCGGCTGCTGCTGCCCTCACCCGAGGAGCTCTGAGCCATGTCCTACACCAACACCTTCCTCGTCGAGATCGACGGCACGGCACTCCCCGCGGACATCGTGCCCCTGTTGATCTCCGCCTACGTCGACGACAGCCAGCAGTACCCCGACCTGTTCGAGCTGCGGTTCCGCGACCCCGGCCACATCGTGCTGCCCAAGTCCGCGGCCAAGGTCGGCTCGGCAGGTGAAGATCTCGGTGATGACGAGCACGGGCACCTACACCCGCGGCGCTGATGACCGGTGAGGTCACGGCACTCCAGACGGAGTTCGACACCGGCGGCACGTTCACCGTGATCCGGGGGTACGACGCGGCTCACCGCCTGTTCCGGGGTCGTCGTACGGAGGCCTACACCCAGATGACCGCCTCCGACATCGCGACGAAGGTGGCGCAGCGCGCCGGCCTGCAGATCGGTGACGTCACGTCGACGACCACCGTCTATGAACACGTGTCCCAGGCTGGCACCAACGACTGGGACCTGTTGCAGCGCCTGGCAGCGGATGTCGGGTTCGAGATCACCGTGCGCGAGGGCAAGTTCGGCTTCGGCCCCCCAACCGAGGCGAGCGGTGCCCCGGCAGCGGGAGGACCGCAGTCGAAGAACCCGCTCGTGCTCGCGGCTCGGCGCGGACCTGTTGAGGTTCCGTGCGGTCGTCACGTCGGCCCAGCAGGTCAAGGAGGTCGAGGTCCGCGGCTGGGACACGGCGACCAAGCAGGCGCTCACCTCGACCAAGCCCGCCGAGACCAAGGCGGTCGCGCTTCCGGACATCGACCCCGCGAAGCTCGCCAAGACCTTCGGCGACGCCAGGTACGTCGCCACCGACGTGCCGCACCGCACCCAGGCCGAGGTCGACACGGCGTCAGCGGCCCTGGCCGAGGCCATCGCCGAGACCTTCGCCGAGCTCGAGGCCGTGGCCAAGGGCAACCCGGAGGTCCGCGCCGGCGTGGCCGTCACCGTCGACGGTCTCGGCACGCCCTTCGACGGGAAGTACACCGTCACCACGTCACGTCATCGCTTCGACCCCGACACCGGCTACACCACGGCGTTCTCCGTGACCGGCGTCCACGACCGGACCCTGCTGGGGCTCGCCGCCGGCGGCGGCCCGGCGCCGACCGCTCCCCCCGGTGTCGTGATCGCGAAGGTCGACGACGTCAACGACCCGGAGAAGTCCGGCCGCGTGCGCCTGAACTTCCCGTGGCTGTCGGACGACTACGTGAGCGCCTGGGCCCGGACGGTACAGGCGGGCGCCGGGAAGGACCGCGGCGCGATGGTCGTGCCCGAGGTCGGTGACGAGGTCCTGGTCGTGTTCGAGCAAGGGGACTTCCGCCGTCCCTACGTCCTCGGAGGTCTCCACAACGGTGTCGACCTGCCGAGCAGCAAGGGCATCGCGGTGATCGACGGTGGTTCCGGTGCCGTGAACCGGCGGTCGTTCGTGTCTCGGAACGGCCATCGCATCGACCTGCACGACGAGGACGGCAAGACCGAGGGCATCAACCTGGCGAGCGGTGACGGCAAGGTCAGCCTGCTCCTGGACTCGACCGGAACGAAGGTGACCCTCCATTCCGACGGGACCGTGCTGATCGAGGGCACCCAGGGCATCGTGGTGGACTCGGCCAGCGCCAAGCTCGAGCTGAAGGCGGGCCAGATCGCCCTGACCGCAACCCAGGGCGTGACGGTGGACGGCGGGGCGGGTCCGGTCAAGGTGCCAGAGCGGGTCCCAGCTCGATCTCAAGGGCGGCGCGATGGCCTCGCTCTCCGCCGCCATGGTGAAGATCAACTAAAGGAGCGTGTGATGCCAGCTGCTGCCCGGGTCGGCGACCCGACAGGACATCCGGGGGTGATCGGGCCGCCTGGGGTCCCCACGGTGCTCATCGCGGGCATGCCGGCCGCGACCGTGGGGACACCACACATCTGCTCGTTCCCGGGCGTCGTCGTCCACCCGCCGACCGCGATCATGCCTCCGGGCTGCCCGACCGTGCTGATCGGCGGGATGCCCGCGGCACGGATGGGCGACATGTCGGGCTGTGGCGCCCCGATCATCATGGGCGCCCCGACAGTGATGATCGGAGGCTGACATGAACCCGGACTTCATCGGTGCCGGCTGGGCCTTCCCGCTCACCACGGACGCCACCGGCGGGATCGCCCTGGTGACGCGGGAGCGCGAGATCGAGCAGGCGATCCGGCTGATCCTGGGCACGGCGTGCGGCGAACGGCCGATGCGCCCCGAGTTCGGCTGCCGGATCCACGACCACGTCTTCGGACCCGCGAACGGTGCGACCGCCGGCCAGATCGCCTACGACGTACGGGAGGCGCTCGAGCGCTGGGAGCCGCGCATCGTGGTCCAGGAGGTCGGCGTGAACTTCGACCGGACCGAGGCCGGCCGGCTGTACGTCGACGTCAAGTACCTCATCGCGGGCTCCAACGACCCGCGCAACCTGGTGTTCCCGTTCTACGTCATCCCCGACGAGCTGACCGGCCCCATCGTGCCGGTCCCGATCGAAGCAGGGACCTGAGATGCTGCCCGCCCCCAACCTCGACGACCGCACGTTCCAGGGCCTGGTGGACGAGGCCAAACGCCTCGTGCAGAACCGGTGCCCGGAGTGGACCGACCACAACGTGTCCGATCCCGGCGTGACGCTGATCGAGGCGTTCGCCCAGATGGTCGACCAGCTGATCTACCGGCTCAACCGCGTTCCCGACCTCAACTACATCAAGTTCCTCGAGCTCATCGGCGTGGAGCTCCGCTCGCCGGCCCCCGCCCAGGGCAAGGTCACGTTCTGGCTGTCGGCGCCCCAACCGCAGACCGTGCTGGTCCGCAACGAGACCCAGGTGGCCACGCCCCGAACCGACATCCACGAGCCGATCGTGTTCTCGACGACCCGGGACCTGGAGATCATCCCGTGCGCGTTCGCCCGGGCCGGGGCGTGGCTGGTCGGCTCGGAACCGACCGACCACACCCAGGCGTTGTCGGCGAAGCAGGGGTTCCCGGCGTTCTCGGCCACGCCGGTGCCCGACGACGCCCTGCTGATCGGGCTCACGGAGGCTGTCCCGTCCTGCGCGGTCACGTTGCGGATGGACTGCACGGTGGCCGGCGTGGGCGTCGACCCGCGGCGGCCGCCGCTGATCTGGGAGGCCTGGACGGGCAGCGGCTGGACCCCGTGCGAGCTCGACCACGACGACACCGGCGGTCTCAACGTGGACGGAGACGTCGTGCTGCACGTCCCCGACGACCACCAGACCTCGATCATCGCCCGTGAGCGGGCCGGTTGGCTGCGCTGCCGGCTGCTCGAGCCGCTGTCCGGTCAGCCCACCTACACCGCGCCACCTCGGATCCAGGCCGTCTCGGCGTTCACGATCGGCGGCACGGCACCGATGCTCCACGCCGAAGTGCACCATGTGGAGACCCTCGGCCGTTCCGACGGCACGCCCGGACAGCGGTTCCCCCTCGAGCGGCGCCCCCTCGTGGCGTCGGACCTCTCGGGCACCCTCGAAGTGCGGGTCGACGAGGACACCGAGATCTGGACCGAGGTGCCGCACTTCGCCGAGTCGGGACCGGACGACCTGCACTACCGGATCGACGCCTTCGCCGGCGAGCTCCAGCTCGGGCCTGCCGTGCGCCAGGCCGACGGCAGTCTCCAGCACTACGGCGCAGTCCCGCGGCGGGGTGCGACGCTGGTCATCACGTCCTACCGCAGCGGAGGCGGGCGCCGCGGGAACATCACGGCCGGACAGGTGCGGGTGCTGAAGACCAGCGTGCCGTACATCGCGCGCGTGGAGAACCGGTCGCCCGCGGTCGGCGGTGCCGACGCGGAGACGCTCGACGACGCCAAGGTGCGCGGGCCGATGCTGCTCCGGTCCCGAGGTCGAGCCGTCACCGCCGAGGACTTCATCCAGCTGGCGCATGACACCGCACCCGAGGTGGCGCGGGTCCACTGCGCTCCCAGCCGGGAGGGCGACCGGGGCGAGGGCGTGCTCGTGCTCGTCGTACCCCACGTGGCCGCAGACGACGTGGGCCGGATCCGCCGGGCCGACCTCCGCCCGGAGGAGGGCATGATGCGGCGGATCAGCGAGAGTCTGGACGCCCGTCGCCTGGTCGGCACCCGCTTGCTGGTGGCGCCGCCCACCTACGTCGGACTCACTGTCGTCGTCGACGTCAGCGCCCGGGAACGCTACGACCCGGACCAGGTGCACGACGACGTGCTCCGTGCCGTCTACGGCCTCTTCGACCCCCTCACCGGAGGCCCCGACGGCACCGGATGGCCATTCGGTCGTTCGGTGCAGTCGCACGAGGTCCATGCGGCGCTGGCCCGGATCCCCGGTGTCGACATGGCCCAGGAGGTCTCGGTGGCCCTGTTCCCGGCCGACGCCGACACCGGCCGGCGCGAGGCTCCGGTGCAGCGGCTCGACCTGCCACCCACCGGCCTCGTGTTCTCCTACGAGCACCAGGTGCGGGTGCGCCCATGAGGGCGGGCATCGCCGGGCTCGCCAGCCCACATGAGCTGGTGGCGACCCTCCCGGGCCTCTATCAGGAACACGCGTTCACCGAGAAGTTCGTGGGCGCCCTGGATGACGTGCTGGCGCCGGTGCTGAGCGCGTTGGACAACCTGCCCGCCTACCTCGACGTGTCGACGACGCCGGACGACCTGCTTCCCTGGCTGGCGTGCTGGCTCGGGATGTCACTCGACCCCGGACAGGCGACGGACCGGCAACGCGAGGTGTTGCGGCTGGCCAGCCAGCTGCACGGGCTTCAGGGCACCAAGCGCGGGATCGAGCTCGCTGTCGAGGCCGTCTTCGGGGTGGAGGCGACGGTCCAGGAGACCGGAGGCGCGGACTGGTCGCTCGAGGAAGACGCCCACTGCCCGGTGAGCCCTTCCAGGCGTTCGTCCTGCAGGTGTCCGCGCCGGCGGGTCAGGTGTTGGACGAGAAGCGACTCGACGCGCTGGTCTCCTCCATGAAACCCGCGCACGTCGTGCACCGGGTCGAGATACACCCGAGCCGAGACGCCTGACTGCCCTTGAGCTGGCCGCGGTCCCCGCAGATCACGTACGGGCGTTGAGCTCCGCGACAATCAACGCGTGCTCACGTCGCGTGACGGCGGCCGACTTCAGGTCACCCATCCGCTCCTGGACCTCGGCGAGGAGAGCCCACGCGGAGTCGCGGAGGGGGTCGAGCTCGGTCGCTCGACGGGCGGCAGGGAGCGCGTCTGCCGGCGAGCGCAGGCGGAGGCTGAGCGCCCCTGCCGTGTACGCCGCGGTGGCGGCTGCCGCCCGCAACCGCTCCCGCTCGGCGACCACCCACTCCGCAGGCCCGGCCTCGGGCAGCAGGTCGCCCTGGTAGAGGTCGATGGCCGCCAGGAAGCCGTCAAGGGCACCGGACTTGTCTCCCCTCGCGCCGCACCGGCCCGCCTCGCGGATCGCGCCGTCGAACTCGGCGGCGTCCAGGACCGCTGCCTCGATGGTGAGGCTGTACGCACTGCCATGGCGTCGTACGACGTCCTGGAGCCCCGCCTCGGACAGGCATCGGCGCAGACTCGAGGCCGCCGCGTGGAGACGATGCGTGGCCGCCTCCACGGAAGCCTCCGGCCAGAGGGCGTCGATGAGTACCTCACGGTGGACGGCGCGTCCATGGTTGAGCGCGAGGAGCAGCAGCAGCGCGTGCGGACGCGGACGCAGCGGCGGCAGCGAGAGCCCCTCTCCGTCCAGGGAGATCCGGAAGGTGCCCAGGCAGCGGATCCTGGCCCCAGCGGCGGCACGAGGCGAGTGCGGCTGAGCTCGGGTCGTGGGGAACCTCGGCCAGGCGTTCCAGCACGGGCTCAACCGTGCGAAGTCCGGCGCTTCGGGACAAGGCGGTGGCCCGCGCCGACCTGGCTTCGAGGTCGGGAGCGCCCAGCCGCTTGGCGGTCGCCGCACCCAGGGTTTCGGCCCAGGCCTGGACCACCGGGGCGCTCAGTGCGGCAGCGCCGGCCGCGGCCTTGTCCAGCCAGGCGATGGCGGCGTCGTCCCCGCGTGCCGCATGGGCCACACCGAGCGCGAGCGACAGCAGACTCGCCCCCCAGTCGTCACCGCTCCGGATGCATTCGTCGATGAGCGACGCGCACGACTCCGCGCGCCAGGGTTCGGGACTGACCACCAGCAGCACACACCCCTGCAACCCGCGGGTGAACCGCGCGAGCCAGGGCTGCTCCTCGACTTCGGCGGTCAGGCTGATGCTCTCGAGCCGACTCACGATGTTCTCCGAGGTGGTGTCGACCAGCTCGGAGACGGCCATCGCGAGATCCGCGAACATCCGCCTCCACGGCTGACTCACCGGCGACCTGGGCGAGCTCCTTGCTCACGTCTGCCATCTCGCCTGCGAGCAGGCGGGTGACGGCCCTCGCGAGGGGCGGTTCGGTGTCCGCCACCTGGCCCGGGAGCCGGTACGTCGCGCGACGTACCGACTCGGCAAGCGAGGTCGAGGCCCCTCGAGGCGCCGGTGGTTCGTTGAGCCACACCGCGGCGGCGGCACGCTCGTCCGCGCATCGGGTCCGGAAGTCCGAGTCGTCCAACAGCGTCTCGGCATGACGGAACGCCGCCACGGACTCCCTGAAGCTGCCCAGTCGTTGCAGCCGTCTCGCCCTGACCAGCGCGAGCCACGGGTTGTCGTCGGGCAGCACGCTGGCGATGAGCCGATCGTCCACCGCGAGACCCGCGCCAGTTCGCTGGAGCACCCGCGCCACGGATGCGAAGTCCTCGGCCATCGCGTACGCCCGAACGGCGTCCCGATACAGGCCCTCGGACTCGAGCAACCGGGCGCTGCGGGCGTGCATCTCCGCGGCGGCGCGGGGCCCGAGCTCGTCGATGAGCATGCCCTCGAGCAGGGTCTGCATCACCTGGTGGTAGCGGATACGACCGGCCGTCGGCCGATGCCGTGGTGAAGAACTGCCGGTCGACGAGGTCTTCCAGCACCGCGGCGCTGCCTTCCCGCTCCAGGAGCGAGTCACACAGGGCGCCGGTGACGGTGCCGAGGGTGCAGGTGGCGAGCAGGAACTCGCGCCGCTCGGGGTCGAGCTCGTCGAGCACGGTTCGCGTGAGGTAGGACCTGAACAACCGGGACCGCCCGCCCAGGGCAGCCACGGCGCGCTCCCGCTCCACGTCGGACTTCCCGGCCGTCGCCAGATGGAAGAGCATGAGACCTGCCGCCCAACCTCCGGTCCTTCTGGTCAGGGCCGCGGCGGCCTCTGGGGTGAGCCGCTCGTCGTACACACCCCTGAAGAGCTCCTCCACCTCCCATGACCGGAAGCGGAGCGCCTCGTGGTCGAGCTCCACGAGCTCACCACTGACCATCAGGCGGGGGGTGTTCGCGGCGAGCGGGCGCCGGGTCCCCAACGCGATGCGCAACCGTTGCGGCCGCCAACGCAGCAGGTCCGACAGCTCCGCCTCCGCGGGCCCACCCTCGAGCTCGTGCACGTCGTCGAGCACGAGCAGCAGCGACTCCCTCGTCTTCCTTTCCACTTCCGCAAGGAGCTCGGCGGCCGTCGCGGCCGGGCCGACGTCGCTTCCGAAGGCGACGGAGACTGCCCGGTTCAGATGCTCGAGAAAGCCCGGGCCCGTGCGGTCTTCGGGCCCCGCTGCGTACCACGCCGTCCTGCGCGGGCTCAACGCCACGGCCCGCGCGAGCAGCGTCGTCTTGCCCGAACCGGGCGGCGCGATCACCACGACGACGCCGGGGCCCGGCTCCTCGACAAGGGGTGCGAGCAGACGTGGGCGCGGGAGGCCCACCGGCTCCGGCCGGTGCAGTTTTGCGTCGAGGACGCCGGGCACCTGGCTTCTCCATCCTTGTCGGCGCCGGTCACGATCCGGGATGGCTAACCGAAGTCGACGACCGGATCTGTCTCCGTGTTCTCGTCGACCACCAGGTCCGGATCGGTGGTCGTCTGGTCTGCGCCCACGCCCCACCCGTCGGCCGCGCCACCGGCCTGTAGTGGGTCGGAGCCGAACTCGATCTCCATGTGGTCGGTCACTCCGTCTGCATCCGTGTCGACCAGGGTGGCGTTGGTGCCGAGGGCGACCTCTGCGCTGTCCGACAGGCCGTCCAGGTCTGTGTCGGCTGCGCGGGGGTCAAGGGAGTGCGCAGCTTCGTAGTCGTTGCTCAGTCCGTCGGAGTCCTCGTCACCGCCCGGGTCGAGCTCGCCGAGCGCGGCAACGCGTGCGGCGCCGTCGACTGCCAGCGGGTCGGTGTGGGCCTGGAGCAGCTCGAAGGAGTCGCTTCCTCCGTCGCCGTCGGAGTCGGCGTTCAGCGGGTTCAGGCCGGACATCTTCTCGAACGCGTCGGACAGTCCGTCGGCGTCGGAGTCGAGACTGCCGTCGGGCGGGGCGCCGGCGTCGATCTGGTCATACGAGGCGAGCGACATCGATCCGGGGTCCGCGGCACCGGCCATCTCCGGGATCACGCCCGCGTAGTTGAAGCGACCCTCGGCCGGGAACTCGTTGACGCCGTAGCTGCTGCCCCTGGCTTCGATGGTGCGGCCGTCCCCGAGACTGATCGCGACATGCGCCTCCGACGGGCGTCCGCCGTCAGCGGTCGGCTCCGTGGAGAAGTAGAACAGCAGGGCACCCTTGGTCTGCAAGGCCTCGTCGACCGGCATCAGCTCGCCCTGGCTCTTCAGGTCGAGGTACTGGTACATCGCGCCGTCCGGAATCGTCACGCCTGCCTGGTCGGCGGCCCATTGGGTCAGCTCCGAGCAGTCGAACGTGGTCGGGTTGGTGTCGTCGAGATCGACCTCCGCCCCGAAGACGTAGGTGTCGCCCTTCTGTGCGAGCGCAGCCTCGACGAAGGCATCCAGCTTCGTGCCGGCCCCGGTGCTGACAGTCGGGTCGGCAGTCGGGTCCGCAGTCGACGTGACACTGGCAACCCCGCCGGTCGTCGCGCTGCAGCTGTTGTCATGACGGGCTCGGTGGGCGCTGCGGGCTGCGTGCCCGGCTCGGCACGCAGCGGGTCCGTCCCGTACTCCGCCTCGACCGAGTCCGAGAACCCGTCGAGGTCGGTGTCCCAGGTCAGTGGGCGAGGTGCCGAGGGCCACCTCCGTCGAGTCCGACGCCTGGTCGAGGTCGGAGTCGGCGAGCGTCGTGCTGCTCTGGCTGATGACGGTCTCGTACGCGTCGGAGAGGCCATCTTGATCGGTGTCGGCCACGTTCGGGCTGCTGCCCGACAAGCGCTCGAATGCGTCCGTCAGCCCGTCCTGGTCGGTGTCGAGGTTGGCGTCCGCCTGCATCCCGAGGTCGATCTGGTCGTAGCCGATGCTTGCGGACGACATCATGGTGGGCGTCGACGGGTCGAGAGGGTCGAGGAGTGGCGAACCATAACCCTCGACGCCGCGGTCGTCCCCGGCGTACCCGGTGACCGCCGAGACGTCGTCGAGATAGGTGCGGTAGTCGGTGGACGTGCCCTGGTGCGAGGCGTGCGTCGTCGTCCACGGCCGCATGTCCAGGCCATGGTTCGAGATGTCGTACGCCGCGCGCGCGTTGACGACGGGGTCGTTGAGGTTGCCCCACACGTTCTCACGCACGCTCGAGCTCACGTTGATCTGCCAGAGGCCGACCGAGTGCTCCCCGCTGTCGTTGAGCGCGCCCGTCTCCCCGCCCGATTCTGCGAGCGCAATGGCAGTCCAGGTCGTCGCCTGGTCAGGCGTGAACCCGGCCGCACGGGCGGCCTCGTAGATCTCCTGGATGCCGAGCTTCATCGACCACTCGATCCTTCCGGGGCGGCCAAAAAGTAAAGTCTACGGCGAGCCCCTACGCTCCGGTAGGGTCGTTTTTCATGGGCTACCGGCTCGGGGTCGATGTGGGGACGACCTTCACGGCCGCTGCGGTCGATGATGGGTCGGGGCCGCGGATGGTGGGCTTGGGCAACCGGGCCCTGCAGGTGCCGTCGGTGGTGTTCCTCCAAGCCGACGGCACGTTTCTGTTCGGGGAGGCCGCCGAGCGACGCGGCAGCCTCGAGCCGGCCAGGGTGGTTCGCGAGTTCAAACGCCGGTTCGGTGACACCGTCCCGATCCTGGTGGCCGGTCAGCCGTTCTCACCCCAGGCCCTGACCGCCCGGCTGCTGTCGTTCGTGATCGGCGCCGTCACCGAACGCGAGGGCTCGGCACCCGACGAGGTGGTGCTCACCCATCCGGCCAACTGGGGTGGCTTCAAGCGCGAGCTGATGGACCAGGTCATCAGGCTGGCCAACGTGTCCTCGGCACTGACCTGCACCGAGCCGGAGGCGGCCGCCATCCAGTACGCCTCGCGCGCCGATCTGGCCGAGGACGCGAAGGTGGCCGTCTACGACCTGGGCGGCGGCACCTTCGACATCTGTGTGCTGGCCAAACAGCCGACCGGTTTCCGCATCCTCGGCGCACCCGAGGGCGTCGAACACCTCGGCGGCATCGACTTCGACGAGGCCGTGTTCCAACACGTGCTGCGTGGCCTGGGCGAGCAGCTTCGCTCGGCTCGACCTCGACGACCCGCAGGTCACCACCGCCTTGACCCGGCTGCGCCGCGACTGCGTCGAGGCGAAGGAGGCGCTGTCCAACGACGTGGACACCGTCATCCCCGTCACCCTCCCCGGGCTCAACACCACCGTCCGGCTCACCCGCACCGAGCTGGAGTCCCTGATCACTCCGGCCCTGCGCGACACCCTGGACGCCACCCACCGCGCCCTTCGGTCGGCGCAGACCACCCCCGACCAGCTCGCCGCGATCGTCCTGGTGGGCGGCAGCTCCCGCATCCCCCTGGTCAGCCACCTGCTCCAGAGCGAGTTCGCCGTACCCACCGCCTTGAACACCCACCCCAAACACGACATCGCCCTCGGCGCCGTCCAGTACCACCAGTCCACTCCGACCCCGCTCGCGAGCCAGCCGCACCCCTACCCGCAGCCCCGCCCGGACCGGCGGTCGCCCACTGGCCCACCCGAGATGCCGCCACCGAGACGCCCCCAACGCCCGCCGACCCGGCCCCGAAACCGTCGGAAGACACCATCCCGACCCCGATCTCACCACCAACCCCCGTCAGGTCGGCGCGGCACCCGGTGGCTCCCCCACCCGAACCGCCTCCAGTTCCCGATCGACCGACCAGGCCCGACCGAGGTCCGGCCGCTTTTCCAGGCCGAGCAGGCCAGTGCTGATCGCCATCGGCGCAGCGCTTCTCGGCGTGGCGGCCGTTGCGGTGGTTCTGGCGGGTCAGCTCGGCTCGGATGACAACGGCGGCAGCGACGGCGATGCGACATCTCAGGGAGGGACGCCGGACGCGACCATTCCGGAAACCACCATGCTCATTCACCTGGAACCCGAAGGTGAGCCGCAGCTCTATTCGTACGACGTCGAATCCCAGAAACTGGTCGGCCTCGGCATCCAGGGATCACAGGCGACGATCTCTCCAGATCGAAAGCAGTTCACCTTCCAGCATGGCGGCGCGCCGTACCTCGCCGACTGGACCGAGCCGACGGCCGCGCACGCGCTCTTCGCCCCAGGACGCCTGCACGAAGTCCGATCGTCCAGCGTGGAGCCCGGACGGCACCAAACTCGCCGTCGTGTGCCAACCTCGCGGCAGCGACCACGCTCCAGCTGCTCATCGTCGAGACCAGACGGTGGGGAGATCGACCGCGTCGACGTGGAGGGCATGACCGGCGGTCCGACCTGGGTCGATAAGGACACCATCGTCTGCGCGGTGGGCGCCCCCGGCGCAGACACAGATCTGTGGCAGATCAACCTCGACAGCCGTGAGGCCAAGCGCATCACCAGAGGGACCAGGTTCGACGCCAATCCGAACTGGTCGGAGGACCAGCAGGCCCTCTTGTTCATACGCAAGCTGACCGGGGAAGTTCCACACCGAAGGCGCGATCATCATGACCCTTCACGGTACCCCGACGAGCTCGCCATCGAGCACCTCCGACTGGAGCTGGGACGACGAGCCACATGCCCAACCGCTCGCCTGGGACTACGCCCAGTTGCGGCTGGCGAGCCCGACGTGGTCACCAAACGGTACCGAGATCGCATTCCTGGGCACCGACGACCAGGACGACCGGCACCTCTACGTGCTGGAGACGGACGGCGACACTCCCGAGGAGATGACGTCGGACTCAGGTGACCCGATTCAGGAACCCGGCCCGGCTGCCTGGGACAGCCGGTGATCGCGAGATTCGGTGACACACACGAGGCGCCCCGGCAACACTCGGCTGCGTGAGTAAGCGGCAGGGGCGCCCCGCAGATGTTCAATGTGTAGTCCACTCAGCCCGCAACCGCAAGGATGGTTGAACGGACAATTGGGTCAAATCGCTCCGGTCCGCTCTGCGATCGGAGGGCGTGAGGGGACGGAACCGCCTCAGTCGCAGGCTGTTGGAGACCACGAACACGGACGAGAACGCCATGGCCGCGCCGGCGAGCATGGGATTGAGAAGGCCGGCGGCGGCCAGGGGCAGGGCCGCGACGTTGTAGGCGAAGGCCCAGAACAGGTTGCCCTTGATGGTCGCCAGGGTGCGTCGGGAGAGCCGGATCGCGTCGGCCGCGACCCGGAGGTCCCCGCGGACCAGAGTGAGGTCGCCGGCCTCGATCGCCACGTCGGCGCCGGTGCCCATGGCCAGGCCGAGGTCGGCCTGGGCGAGCGCAGCGGCGTCATTGACGCCGTCGCCGACCATGGCGACGACCTTGCCCTCTGACTGCAGCCGCTTGACCACGTCCACCTTGTCGGCCGGAAGGACATCGGCGATCACCGCGTCGGGATCGATGCCGACCTGGCCTGCCACAGCGCGGGCGACGGTCTCGTTGTCACCGGTGAGCAGGATCGGTCGCAGGCCGAGGGCGCGTAGCTGGGCGATGGCCTCGGCCGAGGTGGGCTTGACGGCGTCGGCGACGATGATCACCCCGCGGGCGGCACCGTCCCAGCCGACGGCCACGGCGGTTCCGCCGGAGGACCCGGCCCGCGCGAGACCGCGTTCGAGTGCGGGCTGGCAGATGCTGGGCCCACTCCTCCAGCAGACGCGGACGGCCGACGAGTACGGCGTGGCTGCGGCCGTCCACGAGGACGATGCCCTGGACCCCGAGTCCTTCGACATTGGTGAACTCGCCGACCTGTGGAAGGGCGCCGACCCGTTCGCGGGCGCCGGCCGCGATGGCCTGGGCGATGGGGTGCTCGGAGGCGTCCTCGAGCGCCCCGGCGAGCCTAAGCACCTCGACGGCGTCCTCGCCGGGGGCGACGATCACGTCGACCAGGGTCATCTGGCCGGTGGTCACCGTGCCGGTCTTGTCGAGCACCACGGTGTCGACCCGGCGGGTCGACTCCAGCACCTCGGGGCCCTTGATCAGGATCCCGAGCTGGGCGCCGCGGCCGGTGCCGACCATCAGCGCGGTCGGTGTGGCCAGGCCCAGGGCACACGGGCACGCGATGATCAGCACGGCGACGGCCGCGGTGAACGCGGCCGAGAGGCCGGCGTCCGAACCGACCCAGAACCCCAGGGTGCCGATGGCCAGACCGATCACGATCGGGACGAAGATGCCGGAGATTCGGTCGGCCAGACGCTGGACCTGCGCCTTGCCGTTCTGGGCGTCCTCGACGAGGCGCGCCATCTGTGCGAGCTGGGTGTCCGCGCCGACCCGGGTGGCCCGGACAACGAGCCGGCCACCGGCGTTGACGGTCGCCCCGACCACCGGGTCGCCGACCCGGACCTCGACCGGGACCGACTCACCAGTGAGCATCGAGGCGTCGACAGCGGAGGCGCCGTCCTCGATGACACCGTCGGTGGCGATCTTCTCGCCGGGGCGGACCACGAACCTCATCCCGACGGCCAGTTGGCCGGTGGGGATGCGTTCCTCGGTCGGGCCGTCGGGGCCGTCGCGGAGAACGGCGACTTCCTTGGAGCCCAGTTCGAGCAGGGCGCGCAGGGCGGCGCCGGCACGTCGCTTGGAGCGGGCCTCGAAGTAGCGTCCGGCCAGGATGAACGTCGTCACGCCTGCTGCGACCTCGAGGTAGATGTTCCCGGTTCCGTCCGCGCGCTCCACAGTGAGCTCGAAGGGATGGGTCATGCCCGGAGTGCCGGCGGTTCCCCAGAACAGGGCGTAGACCGACCAGCCCAGGGCGGCGATCGTGCCGAGCGAGATCAGCGTGTCCATGGTGGAGGAGCCGTGCCGCAGGTTGACCCACGCGGCGCGGTGGAACGGCCAGGCGCCCCAGACCACCACCGGAGCGGCGAGGGTCAGGGAGAGCCACTGCCAGTAGGTGAACTGCAGGGCCTCCACCATGGCCATCGCGATGACCGGAACGGTGAGCACGGCGGAGACAACCAGCCGCTGGCGCAGGGATCGGGTCGGGTCGTCGGCCAGCGCGGCTTCGGGCCGGAGTCGGTGGCGGCTCGGTTGCGACCGCGGGAGGGTGGCGCCGTACCCGGCCTGCTCGACGGCAGCCACCAGGTCGCCGGGCCCGACCTCGGAAGGGAAGTTGACCTTCGCCTTCTCGGTCGCGTAGTTCACGGTCGCCGTGACGCCCTCGAGCTTGTTGAGCTTGCGCTCGATGCGGTTCGCGCAGGAGGCGCAGGTCATCCCGGTGATCTCCAGCTCGATGGCGCGGTCTGGCGGGCGGCGTCGGTGGGCGCGGCTCGGTCATCGAACTCATCGGTGCGTCCCGGCTGCGGAGAGGGTGAACTCGGCGGTTCGGACCACGCCTCGGTGCTGGAAGTCCAGGAAGAGGTGGTAGACGCCGGCGCTGGGCACGGCGGCATAGAACACGACGTCCGGTCCCGGCTTGGTGGTGCCATCGTTGGGCGCCCCGTCCGGGTGAACGTGGAGGTACGCCAGGTCCCCGTCGCGCAGGGCCACGAGGTGGCCGTAGGCCGCCAGGTAGGGCTGCAGGTCGGTGACGGGCTTGCCGTCGCGGGACACGGACAGGGTCAGCTTCGCGTCTGCGCCGGCGGTCAGGTCGCCGTCGAGGGTGACCGTGTAGCCGTCCACGTGCGCGGTCCGCGTCGTGGTCGACCTGTCGAGCCGGCCGGTAGTCGCCCGGGACGGCAAGGTCTGCCCCGAGGGTCAGAGGGTCGGCTCCGGTGGCCTTGAAGTCGGCGAACAGGCGCCACTGTCCGGCGGTGAGATCGAGCCGGGTGGACCACACGCCTTCAGGGCTCAGGTCGGGATGGACGTGCTGGAAGCCGGTGGCATCCCGCCGGACCGCGATCAGGTGCAGGCGCTTGTCGTGCTCGACGTCGTACTCGGTCACGGGGTGCCCATCCGGGCCGTCGATCGTGAACGAGACGGCGACGTCGCGTCCGGGCGCGGCCTGCTGCTCGGCGAGCTCGAGGGTGTAGCCGTTCTGGGAGACCATGAGTCCTCCTGGGATGTCCGCTCCGGCAGCCCGGCCGTGCCGACGGGCCATGTCCGGTGTCGTGTCCTGCGTCGTGTTCGGTGTCGTCTTCGGTGTCCTCTTCGGCGTCCTGTCCCATGTCATGTCCGGCGTCCTGGACGGCAGCCGGGTCCGGCGTCGGACCAACTGCCCTTCCGACGCCGAGGGCGACGCCGAAGATGACGCCGAGGGCGACAAGGAACGCTGCGACCTTGGTGGCGGTGTTCATGCGAGTTGGTATCCAGCTTCTTCGACGGCCGCTTTGATGGCTGCGTCGTCGACCGTCTCGTCACCGGTCATCCTCAAGACACCCGTCTCGAGCACCACCTCGACGGCGTCGACGCCGCGGATGTCCTGGACCTCTTCGGTAACCGAGGTCACGCAGTGCGCGCAGGTCATGCCCTGAACTGTGTAGATGGTGGTCTGGCTCATGGCTGTCCTCCTCGGGATAGTGGCGTCGATCAGGACCGGACGAGGCGAGCGATCGCGTCGGAGGCTTCCTTGACCTTGACGTCGGCCTCGGGCCCGCCGGTTCGTGCAGCGTCGACCACGCAGTGAGCCAGGTGCTCGTCCAGCAAGCCCAGTGCGACCGACTGCAATGCCTTGGTCATCGCCGAGACCTGGGTGAGGATGTCGATGCAGTACTGCTCCTCCTCGACCATCCGCTGCAGGCCACGGGCCTGACCCTCGATGCGGCGCAGCCGCTTGAGGTAGGCGTCCTTGTTGTGGATGTAGCCGTGCTCGTGCTTGGCGCCCGGTTCGATCTCGGTCATCGCGGTCCTTCCAACGTGTCTGCCGCATCGGGTACCCCCCGGCGGTATACCCATGCTAGGTTCGAGCTTCACGGAATACAATACCCCCCTATGGTATTTCTGCAGGACTGGAGGTACAGAGAAGGATCGGCATGAACTCTCCTGACAACAACCTCAACAGCTTGGCCGCGAGCGCGACGCTGCACTGCCTCACCGGCTGCGCCATCGGCGAGATCGTCGGCCTCATGGTCGGAACCGCCCTCGGGCTCGCCACAGCGGCGACCATCGCGCTCGCGATCGCCCTGGCCTTCCTGTTCGGCTACACCCTCTCGACACTGCCGCTGCTCAAGGCCGGCCTCACCTTCGTCGGGGCACTCGGCGTGGTCCTCGCCGCAGACACCCTGTCCATCGCGGTGATGGAGATCGTCGACAACCTCGTCATGGCGCTCATCCCCGGCGCCATGGACGCCGGCCTGGTCAACCCGATCTTCTGGATCGGCATGATCCTCGCCCTCAGCGCCGCGTTCATCGCCGCGTTCCCGGTCAACCGGTACCTGCTCACCAAGGGCAAGGGCCACGCGCTCACCCACCAGTACCCCCACGCAGCAGCGCACACCAACGCACTCGCTGCCGGGATCATCGGATTCCTGCTCGGCGGCCTCGTCGTCTCGATCGCCGCCGAACTCGAGGATGACGACGCCACTCCCCCGAGTCACGGGTCCAGCAGCCACCAGACCACCGGCCGCTGACTCCGCGACCCTGCTTCAGCGTTCGAGGCCGACCACACACCAGCCGAGCCCACGCCACCGGAAGGTGTCCCGCATGCCGACGCCCTCCAGCGCGGCCAGCATCTCCGCCGGTGGGTGGACAAAGCTCCGGAAGGTGTCGCCCTTCCACCGACGACCCAGGTTCTCGAACCAGAGTGCTGCTCGGGTGACCCGGTTGCGCGGTGGATGGCTGAAGACCAGCAACCGTCCCGCCTTGCTCCCTGCAGCTGCGAGCAGTCGTTGATAGTCGGGATAGCAGCAGACGACACGATGCAGCACCACCACGTCGGCCGTCTCGACTTGACCCGGCGACTGCGCGATGTCGAGGAAGCGACGCTCCACTCGGTCCGTCCAGGCCCGAACTTCTCAGCAGCTGGGCAGCCTCGGCCTCGTAGCCGGCCGCGAGTTCCAGATTGACTGCCCGCGCCGCACCGCGACGGAGCAGCTCGACCTGGATCTCGCCGACTCCCCCGCCAATCTCGAGCACCGTCGCGCCCTCGATGCCGCGCTCTGCCAGGAAGTCCACGAGCGCGCGAGCCGAACGACTGAGCCCGCGCCGGCGGTAGCGGCGCGCCATGCGTGTGGCGAAACGTCCGCTGAAGACCTTGTCGTAGCCGTCCGGATCGCAGCAGTCACCCATGCCTCAGTATCCAACCCTCGGCGGAGATTGCAGAGTGCAGCCGGGTCGTAAGGAGTTCGTCATGCGTGGGCCATGGCCCATCGACCGCGGCAGGTGACACAGTCGGGCATGACCACCCGACGCTTCACCGTGGCACTGGCACTGGGCCTCTGTCTGCTGACGGGTTGCGGCGACGACGCAGGTCGGGACGCAGACGCGCCACACCTCGACGTCCAGCGACCGGGCCACCGATAGACCGACCAATGAGCCGACCGGCGTACCACCCACGTCGACGTCGCAGGAACCGAAGGTTCGCGGCCCCCGAATCGTCGGCGCAGACAGCGAGTTCGGGACCATCCTGTACGACGGGACGGGTCAGGCGATCTACGTGTTCGACGTGGAGACGACGTCCAAGCCCGCCTGTTACGACGAATGCGCCGACGCCTGGCCGCCGGTGCTCACCGAGGGGAAACCGGTCGCTGGTGCTGGCGTGCGGGCTTCTCTGCTGGGCACGACCGAGCGGTCCGACGGCGGGACCCAGGTCACCTACAACGGACCATCCGCTCTACTTCTATGCGCACGAGGGCAAGCACGAGGTGGAATGCCACAACGTGTTCCTGAACGGCGGCTTCTGGTACGCCGTCCAGCCCGATGGCAACGCGGCGCCGGTGGCCTGACAGCGGTCTCTGTCGGACTCCGAAATCGTCTGGTGAAGCGCCCGGAAATGTTGCAGGCAACCACTTGCACTCCTCGCCCCGGAGTGCTAATAAATCTGTAACAGCCGATAGAGATCGGCTGGCTGTTGACAACTTAGAGGTATGTGGAGGTGGTAGTCATGTTGATGCGCACCGACCCGTTCCGCGAGGTTGACCGGCTCGCTCAGCAGTTGCTCGGTGCAGGTACGACGTCCCGGCCGACGGTCATGCCGATGGACGCCTGGAGAGAGGGCGACGTCTTCGTCACCGAGTTCGATCTGCCCGGCGTGAAGCCCGACAGCCTTGACATCGACGTTGAGCGGAACGTCCTCACGATCAGGGCCGAACGTCCACCGCGGAGCGACGAGGTTGAGATCCTTGCCTCGGAACGGCCGGTCGGCTTGTTCAGTCGCCAGCTCGTTCTGGGTGACAACCTCGACCTTGAGCAGGTGCAGGCGGCGTACGACGACGGCGTGCTGCGGCTCCGGATCCCGATTGCGGAGCGGGCAAAGCCCCGCAAGGTCGAGATCACGACCAGCGACCGTCAGGACGACCGGGCCGCGATCTCATCCTGACCGGCACCGGACAACCAGTCAGCAAGACCTGGCAATGACCATGGCATCGAACCTCGAGCTCACGGAGACCGCGGGCGGCTGCGCCGTTACGCACGACACCGCCGCCGCGGACTTCGTCGACCTGCTCATGGCCGACGATGAGTGGGTGCGGCAGGAGTTCGATGCCCTGGTGGCCGCCGGCTGGGGTGGGGCGAAACCACCTCGCCCTGCACCAGAACAGGGATCGCGTTGGCCGCGTAGGCCTGGGTATCCGCACCACCCCACGCCGGTCCACCACCCGCTCGATCCAGTCCGTAGCCAGGATGCACGAGCCCATCAACGAGGACCCCCGGATCCACGAGCGGATTGATGCAGTCAAGAAGAGCCAACGCCTCCCCGGCAGCCAGTCGGGGAGGCGTCGTCCTGCGCACGACCACTCAGCTGTCAGACGTCTTCGCCGCCCCGCGCATGGAAGGCTTCGATCGCAGTTGGCAGCGTTGGGTACAGGTGCTCTCGACCGATCCGCTCCAACAGGCCAGAGGGCTCGAGCTCCGCGAGCAGGTCCTGCTTGACCCTGGCCATCGCGAAAACGACCCCGCGGCCGGCCAGTTCGGCCCGCAGATCCTCGAGGGCGTCGACGGCCGTGATGTCGACCTCGACGATGGCCTCGGTGTTGAGCACGAACCACTCGACCGGCACCGTGGCCCCGGCCACCGCATGGCGGGCGCGGGTCCGGAAGTCCTCGGCATTGGCGAAGAACAGCGGCGAGTCGTAGCGGTAGACCATCAAGCCGGGCACAACCTCGGCCGACGGGTAGTCGTCGACGTCGTGCATGCCGGCCATCCCGGGGACCCGGCCCTCGACTGCGTCGTGCGGCCGGCTCACCCGCCGCAGCAAGTCGAGGACTGACAGCCCGATCGCCAGCAGGATGCCCCACAGCACGCCGACCGCCAGCACGCCAGCCGTCGTTGCGAGCGCAAGCAGGAACTCGCTGCGTCGGAACGCCGCGAACCGACGGAACTCCCCGATGTCGACGAGGCGTACGGCGGCGTACACCACGACCGCGCCGAGCGCCGCCGCCGGAAGCTCCTCGAGGACGGGCCGCAGGGTGAAGACCGCAATCACCGTGGACAGCAGCGTGACCAGGCCGGCCAGCTGCGTCCTGCCTCCGACGGCGTCCACGATGGCCGTGCGGCTGCCGCTGCTGCTGACGGGGAACCCGTGTAGCAGGCCGGCGCCCAGGTTGGCGGTGCCCAGCGCCAGCATCTCGCGCTTGGCGTCGATGCGGTCGCGATGGTGGGCTGCGAACGCCCTCCCCGTCAGGACGTTGTCGGTGTAGGCCACGAAGGCGACACCCAGCGCGGGTGCAAGCATCGAAGGCACCGACGCGGCCGGCAGGTCCGGGAACCCTGGCGTGGGCAACCCGAACGGGATCTCTCCGATCACCCGGACACCGTGATCCTGAAGGCCAAACATCGCCGAGGCGGCCGCAGCACCCAGGACGCCGATCAGCGCGATCGGCGCTCGCGGGAAGAAGCTGGAACCGGCAAGCATGAGGATCAGGGT
Source organism: uncultured Actinomycetota bacterium (assembly GCA_963719255.1). GTDB lineage: Bacteria > Actinomycetota > Actinomycetes > Propionibacteriales > Nocardioidaceae > Nocardioides. The sequence continues at coordinate 34,342 of CAVRBN010000073.1, forward strand.
CGTGACCCCGAGAACCACCGTCGGGACATGGGCGTGCTCGAGATGGCGGGCGAAGTAGACGAGTTCAGCCAGGAACCCGTCGGCATCCACGGAGACACGGGTGATCTTGCCCAGCTGTGAGACCACCATGATCGCGGCGATGCCGGTCAGATATCCCACCAGCACCGGCCGAGACAGCAGCTCGGCGAGAACGTGGAAGTGCGCCAGCCAACCGACCAGGCAGACGATCGCCACGATGAGCGCCAGACCCGCGGCGTACGACGCCGGATCCTCGGCCGCGGCCGGGATCGAACCCAGAGCCGCTGCGGTCATCAGCGCGGTCGTCGACTCGGGGCCGACCGACAGCTGCCGGGAGGACCCGAACAGGAAGTAGCCGAACAGGCCGCCAACCGCCGCCCAGAGCCCCGTTGCCGCGGGTAGACCGGCCAGCTCCGCATAGGCCATCACCTGCGGCACGAGATAAGCCGTGACCGTCACTCCGGCCAGGAGGTCGCCACGGAGCCATTCGCGCTGATACTCGTGTGCCCAGCTCGGGGTCGGGAGCCCAGCTTTCATCCCCCAACGCTAGGGCCTGGCCGCCAGCTTGGTCCCCCACGCTCGGGCACGTTCCAGCTCGCCCTCGGCGAGAGGCCCAGGCGTGTCGGTGACGTAGAAGGTGTGTGGCTCGTCGACCATGCGAAAGGCGCGGGCCTTGAGTGCCCTCGCAGCCCCCTTCGCGGCCGAGCCGGGGAGGTGTCGAGCCTTGGTGACCTTGGTGTCGAAGGTGGCGACGGCGCACCTGGGGCGGCCCGTCGACCAGGTCGATCCACTCACGGAGACCGGGGTCATCCGATCCGTTCACGCCCCTTTGTCGCGCAGCGTCCGCGCGGGTCGCCGGCCGACTCATCCCGAACGCGTGAGTGGGCCCGCCGACGACGACGAGATCCAGGTCGTCGTCCAGGTGATGCGGTGCGCCCGCGACATCGACGACGACGGTGTCCGGGCCGAGTCCGACCGCCACCGCCTCAGCGACCTTTCTGGTGTTTCCGAATGACGACTCCACGACGACTAACGCATGCATGATCGACCTCTCTCTGTTGTGTCGCTTCATCTTCTGCAACGGCGAGCGAGCCGGGCAGGGGCATGAGTCACAGCAGGCCGGGCCGAACGCCCTGCAAGGGCACGAGTTAAGCAGACGATGTGTCGTTCCAATATGCCATCATGGGGACATGTCACGTCGCAAGTACGAGCAGGTCCTGCGCGCCGAGGCCGCGGAGGAGACGAGGCGGCGCATCCTCGATGCGGTCGGCCAGTGTCTGCGTGAGGCGCCGACCGAGCAACCCAGCCTGGGTCGGGTGGCGGAGCTGGCTCGCGTCTCGCGGTCGACGATCTACGCCGACTTCGGATCGCGCTCGGGTCTCTTCGACGCTTTCGTCGTCGACCTGTGGGAGCGCACCGGTTTGGGCGAGCTGGGCCAAGCTGTGGATGCCGCCGACGCGCGGGATCACCTGCGCAACGGCATTCGGGCGGCGAGTCGGATGAAGGGCCAGGAGCTCGCGGTCTACCGCGTGCTGCACGCCATGGATCGGCTGGACCCAGAGTCCGCGGGCGGCGCCGTGCGCCACATGGAGACCGACAGGCGGGCCGGCGTGCAGAGCCTGGCCGAGCACCTCGAGCGTGAGGGCGAGCTGCGCGAGGGGCTCACGGTCGAGGAGGTGGTCGACGTGCTGTGGGTGCTGACGAGCTTCGAGAGCCTGGACCTGCTGATAACCGGGCGCAGCCACACCGTCGACGAGGCGATCGAGACCCTGGTGGACATGGCCGAGCGAGCCGTGTGCCGGACGGACGCCGAGCGCCCCGGCCGCACGTAGCCGGGGCGCCTGAGGTCGAGCCGGGTCCGGGTCAGCAGAGCACCAGGAGGCTGAACGGCAGCGAGTCGGGAACGCTGTCGCCGTCCGGGGCGTGGGTCTCGACCGTGACCTTCGTGCCGAAGGTCTCCTGCAGGGGCGGGGTGAACCACGCCGAGGCGGAGCCGGCCACCGGCGTGGTGCCGTGGCGCGCGACCGCGGTCACCAGGAAGCAGCCCAGGCTCGGGCCGTCGAGGGTGACCACGTAGCGGCCGGGCGTACTGGTCTGCGCCGCGCTGACGGCCCCGGACCCGTCGGACCGCAGCCGGCCGGTGGCCGACACCTAGGCGCGGGTCAGCCCGAGCAGCCTGCCGGCGCTCTCAGCGTGGCCGGCGGTCAGGGCGCGGTCGGCCGCCTCCGCCACCGGTACGGCGTCCAGCGTGCCCTCGTCGACGTCCGCGCCGGTGACCGACCGGTCGGCGAGGTCGACGCTGCGGATCGTTGCGTCCTTGATGTGCCGGGACTCGACGGAGTTCTTCGCGAGCCCGGTGGCGACGGCGGTGCCGCCGCCGGCGACCGCGGCGACGAGGGCCGCGCCGGCGGCCAGGCTCGCGAACGTCGGGTTGGTCGTGATGTTGCGGATCATGCGGGTGTTCCTTTCGATGGCGGTGTCCTCGGTCCAGATGACCGGGGAATATTGGTGATACATGTGTGGGGTCGACAGGGCGTAGAGGTCGGAGACCGGGGCGGTGTCGACCTGGCCCAGTGTCAGTCGCGGTCGGGCAGGTCGATCGGCTCTGCGTGCCTGGCGGCTCAGCGCGACAGATGCGCTGCCGAAACCGGCCGCGGTGAGCAGGTAGGCGATCGCCGGGCCGGCGTTGCCGATGGCCGCACCCAACACCCACTCCACCGGGACAGCGGCCACGAGGGCGACAGCCATCCAGCGAGGAGCGATCCGGACCCGCCACAGCAGGACGCCGAGCAGGACTCGGCCCAGCGTGATCGCCACGGCGAACGGGATGATCACCAGGTAGACCGGGGAGGCCTCGAGCGCCTCGTTCAGGGCGATGATTGTCCCGCGGTCGAGGTCGTTCTGGGTGGCGACGAAGGTGATGACCTGCATCGAGACAGCCGCCGAGCCGCAGCAGGCACCCAGGACCCACAGAACGCAGATCAACGTCGAGGCACGCGGCGCGACGCGTCGGGTGGCCACGAGCATGGCCACCGCTGCAGGCACCAAGGTGACGGCGCACAGGATCGCGAACGCGACCGCAACGCCGCCGGTGGTGGGGTGCTTGGCGAACGCGTCGTACTGGTGGGCGTAGGACCCGCCCAGGTCATCGGGTGTCACGGCGTTCGAGGCTGCGAGCAGAAGCCAGGGCAGGGGTGCGGCGATGGCGAGGACGAGTCGCCATGAGACGCGGCGCCTGCGGACGGGGGCGTCGATGGGGTGGGCGGTGATCGATCCAGCGGACATGAGGGGTTCTCCTTTGAGCTGACAGAATGTCTTGTGAAAATACCTTAGAGATTCACAGGACATGACTGTCAAGTCAATTGCTGAAGGCGCGCGAACGACCCGATGCCGAGACCGAGACTGGAGCTTCGCATCGGCTCCGCGTCGGCGGCGCATGCGGGCAACATGCGGCGCCTCGACGGCGTCGAACCGGCGGGATGTCATCGTCGAGCCGCTGGGCGGGACGTCGCGGTCAGATCGTGGCGACTGAGCGGCTCGCCGATGCGCGCGACCTCGTCGTCAAGATAAGCAGTCTAGGCGAAGGGTGTTGTTCGCCCCGGCGACAGCGAACGGAGCTTCGGCCGGGCGACCGAATGTGCGCGTCCTGGGGTCCGAAGTCATCGTACTCGCGAGCGGGGGAGGAACTCTGGAAGTTCTGCAACACGGGGCACGTGGAGATCGCCGCGCGAATCGTGCGGGATGAACCGCCCGGCGAGTGGTGGGATCGCGGGGCGCGTCGGAGACGGTGAGGTCTCCCCTGGCCTTGCGGGACAGCGTCAGGCGATTCCGTGGTGCGGCCGGAACTTCAGGACAGGTCGTCATCACAGTGCGTCCTAGTTCGCTCGGCTGTTCGGAGCCGGCCGACTCCGGAAGAGCCCGGGACGTCGCGACGTGCTGGATCGCTTAAGGCGATGGTCTCGTCCGGTCAGCCGCCGAGCTGCGGTTGACCGCCAGTCCGGTCGGGAACCGTGTCATCCGCTCCGGAACACCGCACGTGCGGTGGCCGCGACGGCGAGGTCGACGCCTTGATCTCGCCCCAGCGACGCGCGACGCACCGGCGAGTTGCTGAGGACGTCGAGGGTCGCGCTGTTGGCCGGCGGGGGCGAGAACCGGTCGTGTCCGCTCCGCCACCCGAGCGCGATACAGCAGGTCCTGACCTCGCTGCGCCACTCCTCGGCAGGTACGCCGCTGCCGGCCACGGCCAGCGCCATCCAGCCCGCCTGGCGCTCGGCGTCCTTGGTGCCCAGCGGGAGCCGATCGACGATGTGCCGCCAGAGTGCCTGCGGATCCTGGCTGAGCGGGTGGCGGCTGCGGTCGGGGTCAGCCGGCCCTTGCGGACGCTGACCAGCCCGAGGGCGCGCGCCGTGCTGCGGATGTCGGCGACGGGGTAGGTGAGGTCCTCGCGGTTCGCCTTGCCGATCCACCAGTCGCTGATGCCGCTGCGTTCGGCGACCTGCTCGACCACCGCGGGCGGCAGGTAGCCAGCGGCGGTCAGCGCTGACGCCGTCGCCGATGACGTCGAGGAAGGTCCGGTAGGTCTCGGTCAGCCGCGGCAGCCTCGACCTCGGTGACTTCGGTCGGGCCGTGGGAGAACGGGCGGCCCAGCACCTCGCGCAGCAGGCGGACGCCCCGGCGCTCGAGCTGCTCGGCCAGCTCCGCCAGCTCGCCGGTGACCGCGACGGGCTCGGCGACCGCGACCGCGAGGGCGGCGTTGGCCTCCTCGACATCGAAGTGGTCGGGGTGCCAGTCGACCGGCAGCCAGTCGCGTGCGTGGGCAGCGTCGTCGAAGACGCCGGGGAGGAGCGCGTCGTCGTACCCACTGCGGACCCAGGCGGCCAGCTCCTCGTAGCCGCCGATGCCGCCGCAGTCCTCGGGCGGGCAGGCCATCCGACCGCCGGTGCAGCGCGCCGTCGGGGGCGGCTCATCGAGCACCTCCTCGACCACCAGCTTGTGGTCCCAGCCGTCGCCGAAGTCGTACTCGTACCAGAGCTCGTCGCCCTTCTCGGCGACGAGCTGGTCGAGTCGTACGTCGTCCTCGAGCGTCCCGTCCTCGCCCTCGTCGAGGTCGAAGTGCGTGACGAAGTACGGCGAGCGGTGGTCGTGGCCGGTGCGGAACCGGTGCAGGTGGCTGTCGGACCACCCCATCGCCGCCTGGATCACGTCATGCAGTCGCGGCAGGCTGAGGTCGCCGGGCAGCTCGAGGCGGCGCCAGACCGGCGGCTTCGCGCCGTGCAGGTCCAGACGCACCCGGAACCCGCGGACCTCGCTCGGGATCGGGAGCAGCGTCGGCGCCTCGTCGCGCTGCAGCTTCTCGAAGATGCTGGACACCTGCCCACTCATCAGCGCGTCGAGGAGCGCCTTGTTCTCCTCGGGGCTGGCACCGGCCATCAGCTGCTTCACCAGGTGCTGGACGTCGGTCGGTTCGGCCACGACGGACAGTCAATCACCGTCGACTCGACGTTCTGCCGCATCACCACCGTGCTGACGGGATCTGCCGAGGCGCGGCCTCCAGGTCCTCGACCTTGATCCGGATGTCGCGCTGCCGCAGCGGTACGCCGGGAGGGTCCGGCACGATCCAGCGCCGGATCGTCTCGACCGAGACCGACATGCAGTTCGGCCGCTTCCTCGGGGTGATCAAGCTCGAACGCCGAGTAGGGCTACTTGGTTCTGCGCCCCTCCGATTGCATCGCGTCGATAACGCGTTGGACGTCAGTGGTGCTGTTGTACATGTGGGGGGAGATACGGATACCGAGTGACCGTTGGTCGACATGGATGGCGTCCTCGGCGAACCTACGCAACAGGTCCTTGGTCCGGCGCGGGCCCGCGTCGATGACGACGGTGCCGCCGCGATCGGCACCGCGGGGACTTACCAGCACGTCTTCTTGCACAGCGTCGATGAGCAGGCCGGTGAGCATCAGGTTATGGGCCCGGATCCGCTGGATTCCAACGTCGACGAGGACGTCGATGGCGCGCCGAGCGATCGCAAAGGGTAGCACCGAGGGAGTTCCTCCCCAGAAGCGAAGGGCGTCCTCGGCGTACCGGAACGAGCCCGTGTCCAGTTCGAAGGGATCGGCGTGGGAGAACCAGCCGACATCTACGGGTCGGCAGCTTTCGAGGATGTTCGGGTTCACCCAGAGGTAGCCGGCACCCGGGCCGCCACACACCCACTTCACGCAGGACCCAACCGCGAAGTCTGGCTGCCAGGCGTCGAGGCTGATAGGAACCACTCCCGCCGATTGTGCGATGTCGACCACGGTCACGACCCCGTGTTGACGAGCGGCGTCAATGATCTCCTGCACGGGTGCCTTGGTGCCGGTGTTGGGGTGGACGTGGGTGAGGACAGCTACGGCAACGTCGCGTTTGAGCCGGCTTGTCCACAGTTCTGCCGTCTCAGGGCTGCGGGTGATCTCAACTCGGTAGCCGAGCGAGGTCGCGTGCTGGCAGACGAACCCCACCGAAGGAAAGGCGTGCTCGGAGACGACGATGGTCCTTTTCCGGTCAGGGCGTGGAAGTGCATGCAGGATCTTGGTGAGTGCGCTGGACACGTTGACCTGCGGGCAGAACCACTCTGGCTGGTGGTCCAGGAGGTCGGCCAAGGCACGCCGAAACCCGGCAATCTCTTCGAGCCACGCCGCCCACACACTGGCTGGATCGCCCCGCCATGGAGTCAGCACGCCGTCCTCGATGCTGGTGGCGGTGTTTCGTCGTGGTAGTCCGAGCGCGTGGCTTAGCAGATAGGTCCCTTCGGGACCAGCGAAGAGGTCAGGTGAAACCAGCGTCATGACGTAGTGACCAGTTCCCGCAGCGTCTGAAGGTCGTCGTGGCGTGTGGGGATGTCCTTGCGGGGTGCGGCCAGGCGCTGATCGCGGAGCCGATGCAGATCGTTCAGCACCTCGTGCAGCGGCGGACCGCTGGCCGTGAGGCTCTGCTGATCCTCGGGCGGCGTCGCCGCTGCTGGTTCGGAGATGAACCGACGGATTAGGTTGTTGTGGTGGTACGCGGCGGCGGCCCCGAGGGCGGCGCAGACCTCCAAGAAGGCGGCGCCGTGGCTTCGGTACCACGGCTGATCCGCCGCGGCTTGTGACACTGCTAAGAACTCGTCGAGCAGGCTTGTGCCAAGTGTGGCGGCGCGCAGCCGCCGTTGGTCCTCGGGCACAAGGTAAGGGAGCTTCTGTGCCACGAGGCTTGCGTAGGCTGGGTCGCTCATCCGGCACAGTCCAAGGGTCAAGTCGACCTCGGTGAACGCGGCGAAGTCTCCAGCGTTCGCGCCGCGGTACTCGCAACCGTCGACCACGTGTGGCTTGTAGTAGGGGCGGACCGAGAAGAAGAACGCTTCAACGTCCAGGTTGGCAGACAAGTGCTGGTTCACGGCTAGCGCCTGATCCAGGGCCTCGCGAGCCTCATTCAGAAGATGAAGGCTGACCAGGGTGAGAGATGCCGAGCGGCAGGATCCGTCGCAACGCCTCCGCGGCGCGCATGTAGGCGTAGGTCGAGCGGGTATTCCCGTCCAGGAAGACACGCTCGACTGGGGAGCTGGTGAAGGTGCGGTAGGTGCCGTCGACCGCCTTGTTCTCTGTCTCCATGTGCGCGGTGATCAGCCGCGGAGCCGTGCCCAAGGCAGTGCCCAGGCGGATGGCCAATAGCTTGGCCACCTCCGGGATCGGAATCTCGTGTCGGCGGCAGGCAGCCATATAGAACCCGACATCGCCCAAGATGGTGAACGCATCCTCGAACTCGCTCGGTAGCCCGGTGAGGTCGATCGTCATCAGCACATTCCTGCCCTCAGCGAGAAGCAGCCCTTCAACTCATCGCCGGCGTCGACCGAACTGCGACTGGCAAGCACGGCGTACTGCTCCTCCAGGGCCGTGTTGAGTTCCACGAACCGTGTCCGGATCCAGCGGTCGAGTTCTGCCAGTCCTGATCGATGCGACGCAGAACTCTCGCCGCGCACGAACGTCATGTATCCGCTCCCTCGTCCCTGAATCTCGGGCGCAACGCTACTGAGCCGCCTGAACAGGCGCGTGATGCGTTGGCTGGTGGGTGGTCGGCAGCCGCGCCAGGTCCTTCATCGCGTTGCTAAACGGCGGTGTCGGCGTCCTCGTGAACTGCTTCCGGCCCATATTTCGCGTCCCCTTCACAGCCCGGGACGCTAGTGTCGCATCGGCGACAAAGTGGTGGCGGGGGCGCGGCGCCATTGCCGAGGCCGACGTAGCAGAGCCCCGCCCACCTGCCCAGGCTTAGGGATCCGCGAGTCGGCGCTAGGTGCGCCCGCTGTTCTCAAGCGCCGACTCAACGTGACTTGGGCGCCGACTCGACGGTGACGGTGAGGTCGGGGGCGTCGGCGAGGGAGAGGCTGGTGG
>CAVRBN010000074.1:0-41750 GCA_963719255.1 uncultured Actinomycetota bacterium
GCGTGGTCCGCGCAGCGAGGAGGGCACAGTGCCGGAGAGCTTCGACTACGTGGTCGTCGGGAGCCGGCAGTGCCGGCGCCGTCGTGGCGAACCGGCTCACCGAGGATGCGGGCACGTCGGTGCTGCTGCTCGAGGCCGGGCCGGCGGCCGAGGCCGACGAGATCACGATCCCGGCTGCCTTCCCAACCTGTTCAAGACCAAGTGGGACTGGAACTACCAGACCGTCGGGCAGAAGCAGCTCAACAGCCGGTCCGCCTACTGGCCGCGGATGAAGGCGCTCGGCGGCTGCTCGTCGATGAACGCGATGATCTACATCCGCGGCAACCGCCTCGACTACGACAGCTGGCGCGACGCGTACGGCGCCGCGGGCTGGGGCTACGACGACGTCCTGCCCTACTTCATCAAGGCCGAGGGCAACACCCGGCTCGGGGCGCCGTACCACGGCCAGGACGGGCCACTGCACGTCGAGGACCGCCGCTACACCCACCCGTTGACCGAGGCCTGGGTCGAGTCGGCGGTCGCGACCGGCTTCAAGCCGACCGACGACTTCAACGGCGCCGACCAGGAGGGCGCCGGGCTCTACCAGGTCACCTGCAGGAAGGGTCGCCGCTGGTCGGTGGCCAAGGCCTACCTCGAGCCGGCCCTGGATCGGCCGAACCTCACCGTCCGCACCGGAGCCTTCGTCGACGCGGGTGGTCGTCGAGGGCGGACGAGCGGTCGGCGTCGCCTACCGGGCCGGCGACGAGGACACGACGGTCCTACGCCGACGCCGAGGTGATCCTGTCCGGTGGCGCGGTCAACTCGCCCCAGCTGCTGATGCTGTCCGGCATCGGCCCGCCGACCACCTGCGTGAGGTCGGCGTCGAGGTCGTCCACGACCTGGCCGGCGTCGGGCAGAACCTGCACGACCACGCGGCCGTCCCGCTGATCTTCCACACCAAGGACACCAGCGACCTCGCGGAGTTCAACAACCTCGTCAACTTCGCCCGGGCCAAGGCGACGGGCACCGGCCCGCTCGTCTCCAACATCGGCGAGAGGCGGCGGGTTCTGGCGCAGCCGCGACGGCCTGGCCGCGCCCGACCTGCAGGCACACGTCGCGCCGAGCGGGTTCTGGGACAACGGCCTGCACGAGCCGACGACCCGCAAGGTGACCGTCGCGCCGACGCTGGTCAACGTGTCCAGCCGCGGGCAGCTCCGGCTCCGGTCCACCGACCCCCGCTGGCATCCCGAGATCGACCCGGCGTACTTCGACGACCAGGCCGACCTCGACGCGATGATCGCCGGGCGTACGACGGCTGCTCGAGACCGTTCGGCCAGGACCGCTCGCCCGCTACGTCGACGCGCCCGTTCATGCCCACCCAGAAGGACCCGACCGAAGCCGAGATCGTCGAGCACCTGCGGATCCACACGCAGACGCTCTACCACCCGGTCGGCACCTGCGCGATGGGCGCCGACGAGCAGGCCGTCGTCGACCCCGAGCTGCGGGTCCGCGGCGTCGACGGGCTCCGCGTCGTCGACGCCAGCGTGATGCCGATGGTGCCCCGCGGCAACACCAACGCACCCACGATCATGATCGGCGAGCGGGCGGCAGACCTGATCCGCGGCCGCACCACCGCGACCGGAAAGGCGGCCAAGTGACAGCGCCCGACTCGAGGAAAGCTGGAGTCCCTCAACCCCGTGACCGGCGACATGGTCGCCGTCCACGCCATCGACGACGCGGCCTCGGTCGAGGCCGCGGTCGCCCGGGCCCGCGACGCCGTCGCCTGGTGGACCGGCCTGGGCTTCGACGGCCGAAAGGCTGTGCTCGCGCAGTGGCGTGGCGTGCTCACCCGGCGGATGGGGCAGCTGGCCGACGTCGTCCACCAGGAGACCGGCAAGCCGCACAGCGAAGCCCAGCTCGAGATCGGGCTGGCCATCGACCACCTCGCCTGGGCCGGGTCGCACGCCGAGAAGGTGCTCGGCCGCAGGCGGGTGCCGTCCGGGCTGCTGCAGGCCAACCAGGCCGCCTCCGTGGAGTACCTCCCGCTCGGTGTGGTCGGTGTGATCGGACCGTGGAACTACCCGGTCTACACGCCGATGGGCTCGATCAGCTACGCGCTCGCCGCCGGCAACCCGGTCGTCTACAAGCCCAGCGAGCTCACCCCTGGCGTCGGCGTGTGGCTGGCCGACAGCATGTCCGAGGTCGTGCCGGACCACGCCTTGCTCCAGGTCGTCATCGGGTACGGCGAGACCGGGACGGCGCTGTGCCGGTCCGCGATCGACAAGCTCGCCTTCACCGGCTCGACCGCCACCGGAAAGCTGGTGATGGCCGCCTGTGCCGAGAACGCTCACCCCGGTCGTCATCGAGTGCGGCGGCAAGGACGCCCTGCTCGTCGACGAGGACGCCGACATCGACGACGCGGCCGACGCGGCTGCGTGGGGAGCGTTCACCAACGCCGGTCAGACCTGCATCGGCGTGGAGCGGATCTACGTCCATCGAGCGGGTGTACGCCGAGTTCCTCGCCGAGCTGTCCACGCGGGCGAGTGGTCGTGCGGGCCGGCCCGGACGCTCAGATCGGGCCGATGACGCGGGCCGACCAGGTCGACGTCGTACGCAGCCACATCGACGACGCGCTCGCCAAGGGCGGGCGCGCGGTGGTCGGCGGTGCCGGACTCGATCGATGGCCGCTTCGTCCAGCCGACGGTTCTGGTCGACGTACCCGAGGACTCCACGGCCATCACCGAGGAGACCTTCGGGCCGACCGTCACCGTCACCAAGGTGCGCGACATGGACGAGGCCGTGGCGCTGGCGAACGGCGGCAGGTACGGACTCGGCTCGGCGGTCTTCTCCGCCAAGCGCGGCCGGGAGCTGGCGCGCAGCCTGCGGTCGGGCATGACGTCGGTCAACTCGGTGATCGCGTTCGCCGGGATCCCCGCGCTGCCCTTCGGCGGCGTCGGCGACTCGGGGTTCGGCCGGATCCACGGGCCCGACGGGCTCAAGGAGTTCACGTTCGCCAAGGCGGTCGCGCGGCAAGCGGATGAAGCCGGTGATGAACCTGACCACGTTCGACCGTACCGCCAAGACCGACACCTCCTTCGCCACCCTGGTCACGGCGCTGTACGGACGGGCCACCCAGCTGCCGAAGCGACCTCGCCCGGGCCGCCGGCAGCGGCCCGAGTGAGGTCCAGCCTCAGGGCTGGTCGAGCACGGACAGGATGTTGCCGGCGGGATCCTTGAACCACGCGATCTCCGGGCCGGGTCCGTGAGCGATGCCCAGATCGTCCTGGTCCATGCCGTCGTACCGCTCGAAGGTGACGCCCTTGGCCCCGAGGTTCCGTACGGCGTCCGCGACGTCGGCGACCGGGAAGTTCAGGATCGTGAACGTGGCCGGAACGTGGTTGTCCTTGGCATAGGCGAGGACGTTCACGTCCCCGGCGAGGTTGAGCTGCAACAGCTCGCCCTCCACCAGCACGGTCACATCCAGACCCAGGGTGTTGGCGTAGAAGTCCTGCGTCTTCGCCAGGTCGTCGACCGAGAAGCCGCTGAATGCCTTGGTTTCCTTGAACATCACGGCACCTCAGCCTTCGGTCGCGGACTTGGCGAGCTCGGCCCGATGCTCGGGACTGAGCCAGATGATCTGGACGTAGTTGCCGTCCGGGTCGGTGGCGGTCGCGAAGAGACTTCCGTCCCGGTCCTCCAGCGGTGCAACCCAGGAGCCCCCGAGGTCGTCGATCCGCTCTGCCACCGCGCGGGCGTCGTCCACGTCGAAGTTGAGAATCACCCGGCCGGGCTCGGCGGTGCTTTCGCCGACGTCGTCGCGGCTGTCGAGGATCAGCAAGAAGCCCCCGTAGTCGAGCATGCGGTACTGGTCCATCTTGTCGTCGCTCTGCGGGGGAAGCACTGTGGAGTACCACGCGTGCAGACGGTCGGGATCGGTGCTGGACAGCATGATGCTGCCGAGAGTGGGGTTAGCCACGGTGTCTCCGTTCGTTGAGGTGAATATGTCGGCAACAAGTGCAGACCGCACCTCTTGGTCGAACTCATCGGCGGACGATCCGGAACCGTGGTCGGGTGTCGAGCTGTTGTCGGTGGTCGAGCTTGTCGAGACCACTCTTCGTAGGTGGGGGCGGCGGTGGCGTCGGCGGCTTTGCGGCCCGCACCACCGTCGCTGCGCTTGGCTCCCCGCGTCGGGCCGTCCGCTCACGGTTTGCGCGTCGGTTTCGGCTTGCATCGGACGGCCCGCCACGCGTCGCTCTCACGCTTCGCGCCGGCGGCGCGGGTCGCCTGGCCACCTGCCGCCGCCGTCCGCAGCGGCCGCGCGATGAGTTCGGCGGCGTGGGCAGGTCTGCATGCTCGATCGACTTACCCGAAAAGAGGACCCACATGGACGCCATCGACGTGACCTTCACGGAAACGCTGTGCAAGAGCCCGAAGGAGGGCGGCTGGACCTACCTCGTCTGGCCCGGGTCCGCGGAGTACTTCGGCACCCGCGGCCTGGTCAAGGTGCGCGGCACCGTCGACGGCCACCCCTTCCAGAGCTCGTTCATGGCGCTCGGTGACGGCAACCACAAGCTGCCGGTCAAGGCCGAGGTCCGCAAGTCCATCGGCAAGGAGGCTGGCGAGGAAGTCACCGTCGTGCTCGAGGAGCGCCTCTCCTGAAGTCGTACGCTCTGGAAGCATGACTCCTGCACAGTTGCTGACCGACGCGTTCGAACGGATCCACGACGGCGGGCTCGCGGTCGTCGAAGGCCTGAGCGCCGACCAGCTCGCGGTCCGGCCCGGGCCCGACGCGAACCCGATCGGCTGGCTGGTCTGGCATCTCGCCCGCGTCCAGGACGACCACGTGGCGCACGTCGCCGGCGTCGAGCAGGTCTGGACGGCGGCGGACTTCGTGAGCAGGTTCGGGCTGCCGTACAAGCCGACCGACATCGGCTTCGGCCACTCCAGCGACGACGTCGCAGCCTTCCGGGCGGACGCCGACCTGCTGGCGGCGTACCTCTCCGCGGTGCACGAGCAGACCGTCGCGTACGTCGACGGCCTCGGGCCCGACGACCTGGACCGGGTCGTCGACACCAGGTGGGACCCGCCCGTCACGCTTGGCGTCCGCCTGATGAGCGTGGTGAACGACGACACCCAGCACCTCGGCCAGGCGGCGTACGTCCGCGGCCTGCTCGGCACCTAGTCGACGGCGCGGGACTGCGTCCTCCGCGGTCATCGGTCTGGTCGACGTTCGTCGAGTCTGGAAGACTCAGCAACCATCTGGGTGCCCGTCTTGGGGCGTCTGCATATCCATCGGGGAGTCTCGTGATGTCGGATGACAAGTCGATCCCGGCGGGAGCGGTGTCGTTGTCCTCGGCCATCGCGTCGTTGCGGGGTGAGCTGACGCGGGCGTGGTGGGACGGCCGGCGCGGGAAGGTGCGGCTCAAGCCAGCGTCGATTGAGCTCACGCTGGAGGTGGGGGTGACCGGGGCGTCGGCCGGTAAGGCGGGTGTGCACTGGTGGTTGGTCGAGCTGGGCGGGGCGTTGTCGCGGGAATCGGTCGCCACCCAGACGATCAAGCTGACGCTGGATCCTGTCTTGTTTGACAACGACGGGCAACCGATCGAACTCTTCATCGACGCCGATGACCCCGATGACACGGAGGACGCCGCTGTAGCACAGAGCGACATCGTCCTGGATGCGTCGGACTGAGCGAACCGGAGGGGGTTGTGGTCGAGATCAACCGCGCGGTACTGGTTCGCTACACGCGCAACGACAAGAAGCGCCGCGCATCGGGTTTGCATGTGGCGGGCCGTTTCGTGCTGACCGCCGATCATTGTGCCGAGGGATCGAACCACCGGGTAATGAGCCGGCGGAGCGGAGCATCCGGCCACCGTCTACGCACGCACCGGGTCGGCGCAGGTCGACGTTGCCATCCTGGAGGTACCAGGGCTGGAAGAGGTTCCGCCTGCAGGATGTGCCCGGGTTGACCGAGGGACTGCCCGCACGCTGGAGCACTGTGTCGCGTTGGGTTTTCCCAAGTGGAAGAAGTCGTCTGCGCAGAAGCCCCTGCTGGCGCAGCTTGATTGTGAGGTGCCTACTGCGGAGGGCGTGGATCCACAGGCTGCGTCAGACAGCGCCCCGATGTTGTCGATGAAGATCAATAACCAGGGTCTGGTGAACGAGCATCCTCTGCCGACGGGTCGGCTGGACGAGCCGAGCACTCCATGGGCGGGCATGTCCGGAGCAGCGTTGGTCAGCGAGGACGACTTGGTCTTGGGGGTGGTTCGCAGCCATTCACCCACAGAAGGCCTCGCCTCGTTGACCGTGACGGGGCTGGACGCAATCGACACGCTGCCGGCGGCGACCGCTGCCGCGTTATGGGCGGTGTTGGGGGTCGAGGACTCGGCGGCGCTCCCGGTGGTGCCACCTCCGAAGGAGGAGGCGCCGGCTGTGGAGATTGCTGCGGCGCAGGTCGTGGTCGGAGAGATTCCGCGAGAGCCGCCGGGCTTCGTCGTGCGACGCGCTGTCGCGGAGTTGGCGGCCGCAGTGGATCGCTCCCCGGAGGGGGTCGTGACCGCGGTGACCGGGCTACGCGGCGTGGGTAAGTCGCACGTCGCGGCGGCCTACGCCCGTCGTCGGATTCGACGACGGATGGCCACTCGTCGCGTGGGTGGCGGCGGACACGATCGATGCAGTGGTCACCGGTCTGGCCCGAGCAGCCGACGAGGTCAGAGTCGCTGACCCGGAGGGTGATTCCACCAAGTCGGCGCGAAAGTTGCGCGAATACCTGGAAGGCCAGAGCCGGCCGGCGTTGCTTGTTTTCGACAACGCGGAGAACGCCGACCTGGTGCGTCGGTTCATCCCGGCCACGGGACGCACCCAAATCGTGGTCACCACTACGGCCGCGACCTTCTACGAACTTGGCGATCAGGTCGCAGTCGGCCAGTTCAACCGACCCGAGTCGGTCGCCTATCTGGCGCGTCGCACTGGAATCGACGACCCAAACGGTGCCGACCGGGTGGCGGATGCTCTCGATGACCTGCCCGTCGCCCTGACACAGGCGGCGGCGTTCATCCGTGGCACCGCAACGTATAGCCAGTATCTGACCTGGCTGGATGAGATCCCGATCGCGGATCTTCTGGAGAGAGTGACGGATGCTGAATATCCACGGTCCACTGCGGCGGCCATGTTGTTGTCCGTCAACGCGGTTCGTGACAGCGACTCGTCCGGGGCTCGCCGGATTGTTGTTGAGCGTAATTGCGGTGTTATCGCCCGATGGCGTGCCGTTTGTCTTGCTCAGCAGGCTCGCCGCTGGCACACAAGCCTCGAGCGATCTTCGCTTCACGCGAGCATTCCGCGCGTGTGTGGGCAGTTCCCTGGTGTCACGTGCGGCCACCGAGGAATCGGTGCTCATGCACCGGCTGCTGGCCCGGGTCATCCGGGAGGACGACCAAGCGTCGGGCCGAGCGCCCGCCACACTCTTGTCAGCGATCAGACTGCTCGAGTCGCAGCTGCTCGACGAAGGCTCGGCATGGCCGCAGCGAAACTGGGGAGCCGAGCTGGTGCTCCAGATCCATGCCCTGTGGGATAGCAGCGTCAGGGCGCTGGATGATGAAGATCTGGCCGAGCGGCTCTTGCGACTGCGGATCTGGGCGGTCCCGTCAGCTCACCCTCGCGACTGACCTCGTACGAGCCATCGACATCGGACGGACGACCCTGGCGGACTGTAATCGGGTGCTTGGCCCGGACCATCCGGACACCCTGACGTCGCGAAATAACCTGGCCGGCGCCTGCGAGTCGGCTGGGGACCTGGGCCGGGCAGTGCCACTGTACGAACAGAGCGCGGCCGCCTTCGAGCGAGTGCTGGGCACCGACCACGCGGACACGCTCGAGTCGCGGAACAACCTCGCCGGTGCGTACCGCTCGGCGGGCGACCTGGGCCGGGCGGTCCCGTTGTTCGAGCAGACCCTGGCCGACCGCGAGCGTGTCTTGGCTCCGGCACCACCCGGATACTCTGATGTCGCGGAACGACCTCGCCCTCGCCTACCAGTCGGCGGGCGACTTGGGCAGGGCGGTTCGCCTGCTCGAGCAGACTCTGGCGGATCGTGAGCGGGTGTTGGGTCAGGACGACCCGGATACTCTGACCTCGCGGAACAACCTGGCCTCCGCTTACGAGTCGGCGGGGGACTTGGGCCGGGCGGTCCCGCTGCTCGAGCAGACCCTAGTCGATCGTGAGCGGGTGTTGGGTCCGGACAACCCCGGCACTCTGCTGTCGCGGAACAACCTGGCCTTCGCCTACGAGTCGGCGGGGGATCTGGGCCGGGCGGTCCCGCTGTTCGAGCAGACCCTGGTCGATCGTGAGCGGGTGTTGGGTCCGGACCACCCGCAGACCCTGACCTCGCGTAACAACCTGGCCTCCGCCTACGAGTCGGCGGGAGAGCTGGGCCGGGCGGTCCCGCTGTACGAGCAGACCCTGGCCGACCGTGAGCGAGTGCTGACCTCGGACCACCCGCAGACCCTGACCTCGCGTAACAACCTGGCCTACGCCTACCAGGCGGCGGGGGACCTGGGCCGGGCGCTCCCGCTGTACGAGCAGACCCTGGCCGACCGTGAGCGGGTGCTGGGTCCGGACCACCAGAAAACCGTAGCCTCGCGTAACAACCTGGCCTCCGCCTACGAGTCGGCGGGGGATCTGGGCAGGGCGGTCCCACTGTTCGAGCAGACCCTGGCCGATCGTGAGCGGGTGCTTGGACCGGACCACCCGGACACCCTGCGGTCGCGGGACAACCTTGCCCGGGTCCGTGGCTCGAAGGACGACTGACCGCATCCCGCCGGGCCCGGCCGATGACCGGGTGATTGGGCCGGTGACTGCTAGTCGGTCACCACCGCCTTGAGTACGTCGACCTTCGCGGCCGACCGGGCTGGACCGACGGCGGCCAGCACTCCGGCCACCGCGGCCAGCAGGACGTACACCGCGATCTGCGGGCCGGGGATCGAGATTGCCTTGATCCCTTCGTCCTTCAGCGCCTGCGACAGCGCCAGCCCGATGCCGATCCCGAGAGCCGCGCCGCTGAGGGCGCCGATCAAGGAGATCACCACCGACTCCCAGCGGACCATGGCCCGGACCTGACCGCGGGTCATGCCGACCGCACGGAGCAGCCCCAGCTCACGGGTTCGGTCGAAGACCGAGAGCGCCAGGGTATTGACGGCGTCGAGCAGATGTGGACGGCGGCGGACTTCGTTGGTCGGTTCGGGCTGCCCTACAAGCCGACCGACATCGGCTTCGGCCACTCCAGCAACGACGTCGCAGCCTTCCGGGCGGACGCCGACCTGCTGGCGGCGTACCTCTCCGCGGTGCACGAGCACACCGTCGCGTACGTCGAGGGGCTCGGACCAGACGACCTGGACCGGGTCGTCGACACCAGGTGGGACCCGCCCGTCACGCTGGGGGTCCGCCTGATGAGCGTGGTGAACGACGACACCCAGCACCTCGGCCAGGCGGCGTACGTCCGCGGGTTGCTGGGCACCTAGTCCCCACGGCGGCAGCGGCGTCCTCAGCTGCGATAAGTCTGGTCGATGGTCGACGAGTCTGGAAGACTCGACAACCATCTGGCGCCGCCGTGGGGCGTCTGCATATCCATCGGGGAGTCTCGTGATGTCGGATGAAAAGTCGATTCCGGCGGGCGCGGTGTCGTTGTCCTCGGCCATAGCGTCGCTGCGGGGTGAGTTGACTCGGGCGTGGTGGGACGGCCGACGCGGGAAGGTGCGGTTCAAGCCAGCACCGATCGAGCTCACCCTGGAGGTGGGGGTGACTGGGGACCTCCGCCGGTTCGGCGGGTGTGCATTGGTGGTTGGTCGAGCTTGGTGGAGAGTTGTCGCGGGAGTCGGTCGCGACGCAGACGATCAAGCTGACGCTGGATCCCGTCTTGTTCGACAACGACGGTCAGCCGGTCGAGCTCTTCATCGACGCCGATGACGCGCAGGACGCGGCTGCTTCGCCGAGCGACATTTCACTAGATGCGCCGGACTGAGAAGACCGGAGGGGACGTGGTCGAGACCAACCGCGCGGTGCTGGTTCGGTACGTGCGCGACGGTGAAAGTCGCCGCGCTTCGGGACTTCACGTGGCGGGCCGCTACGTCCTGACGGCTGATCACTGTGCAGCCGGCTCTGAACACCGAATCGCGACCGGCGGGGCGGAACATCCGGCCACCGTCTACGTACGCACCGGGTCGGCGCAGGTCGACCTTGCGATCCTGGAGGTACCAGGGCTGGAAGAGGTTCTACTGGTACGATGTGCCCGGGTTGACCGGGAGACCGCCCGGACGCTGGAGCGCTGTGTCGCGTTGGGCTATCCGAAGTGGAAGCAATTGTCTGACCAGCAGCCGCTGTTGGCATAAGTAGATGTTGAGGTGCCCACCTCGGAGGGCTTTGATCCAACAGCTGCGCCCGGGACCGTCCCGTTCCTGTCCATGAAGATCGAGAACCAGGCGCTTCTCAATGACCATCCTCTGCCGGCGGGCGCGTTGGACAAGCCGACGACTCCCTGGGCGGGCATGTCCGGGGCAGTGATGGTCAGCGAGGACAGCCTGGTCTTGGGGGTGCTGCGCGGCGACTCACTCGCGGGAGGGGCTTGCCTCGTTGACCGTGACGGGGCTGGACGCAATCGATACGCTGCCGGCGGCGACCGCTGCCGCGTTGTGGGAGGTCTTGGGGATCGAGGACTCGGCCGCGCTTCCCGTGGTGCCCCCGCCCCGGAGGAGGCGCCAGCCTGTCGAGGTTGCTGCGACGCAGGTCGTGGTAGGAGAGATCCCGCGAGAGCCGCCCGGCTTCGTCGTGAGAAGCGCAGTCGCTGAATTGGCGGCCGCGGTCGACCGCTCCCGGGTAGGCGTCGTGACGGCGGTGACCGGGCTACGCGGCGTGGGAAAGTCGCACGTCGCGGCGGCCTACGCCCGTCGTCGGATCGACGACGGATGGCCCCTCGTCGTCTGGGTGGCGGCCGACTCGATCGAGTCTGTGGTCACCGGTCTGGCTCGGGCCGCTGACAAAGTCGGGGTCGCCGACCCAGAGGGTGATTCCACCGGTGTCGGCGCAAAGGTTGCGCGAATACCTGGAAGGCCAAGAGCCAACCTGCGTTGCTGGTGTTCGACAACGCAGAGAACACCGACCTGATACGTCCGTTCATCCCCGCGACGGGACGCACCCAAGTCGTGATCACCACCACTGCCGCGAGCTTCTCCGAGCTTGGCGACCAGATCGACGGTCGCCCAGTTCGACCGATCCGAATCGGTCGCCTATCTGGCCCATCGGACAGGGATCGACGACCCCGATGGTGCCGACCGAGTGGCGGAGGCGCTCGATGACCTGCCCGTCGCGCTGACCCAGGCAGCGGCGCTCATCCGCGGCACCTCGACGTATAGCCAATATCTGACCTGGCTGGACTGAGGTCCCGATCGCGGATCTTCTCGGAGAGGGTGCCTGGCGCAGACTATCCACGGTCGACTGCCGCTGCCATGTTGTTGTCGGTCAACACGGTTCGTGACAGTGACTCGTCCGGGCTCTCCGGACTGTTGTTGAGCGTGATAGCGGTGCTGTCGCCCGATGGCGTGCCGAGCCGCTTGCTCGGCGGACTCGCCGATGACGCAGAAGGCACTAGCGACCTTCACTTCACGCGAGCGCTCCGTGCCTGTGTGGACAGCTCCCTGGTCATCACGTGCGGCCACCGAAGACTCGGTGCTCATGCACCGGCTGCTGGCCCGCGTGATCCGGGAGGACGATCAAGCGACCGGTCGATTGCCCGCCGTCCTCGGAGTCAGCGATCGGCCTGCTCGAGTCACACGCTGTTCGACGAAGACTCGGCATGGTCGCAGCGCGCTCTGGGGAACCGAACTGGTGCTCCAGATTCACGCCTTGTGGGACAGCAGCGCCAAGTCACTGGGTGATGATGACCTCGCCGAGCGGCTCCTGCAACTGCGGAACTGGGCAGTCCGCCAGCTCACGCTAGCCGCCGACCTCGTACGAGCCATCGACATCGGACTGAAGACCCTGACCGACTGTGAGCGGGTGCTGGGCCCGGACCACCCGGACACCCTGACCTCGCGGAACAACCTCGCCTACGCCTACGAGTCGGCGGGCGACCTGGGCCGGGCGATCCCCCTGTACGAGCAGACCCTCGCCGACCGTGAGCGGGTGCTGGGCCCCGACCACCCCGACACCCTGACCTCGCGGAACAACCTCGCCTACGCCTACGAGACGGCGGGCGGACCTGGGACGAGGCGATCCCGCTGTACGAGCAGACCCTCGCCGACCGGAGCGGGTGCTGGGCCCAGACCACCCGGACACGCTGACCTCGCGGAACAACCTCGCCTCCGCCTACGAGTCGGCGGGCGACCTGGGCGGGCGATCCCGCTGTACGAGCAGACCCTGGCCGACCGGGAGCGGGTGCTGGGCGCGGACCACCCGGACACCCTGACCTCGCGGAACAACCTCGCCGCCGCCTACGAGTCGGCGGGGGACTGGACGAGGCGATCCCCCTGTACGAGCAGACCCTGGCCGACCGGGAGCGGGTGCTGGGCCCCGACCACCCCGACACCCTGACCTCGCGGAACAACCTCGCCTACGCCTACGAGTCGGCGGGCGACCTGGACGAGGCGATCCCGCTGTACGAGCAGACCCTGGCCGACCGCGAGCGGGTGCTGGGCCCCGACCACCCGGACACCCTGACCTCGCGGAACAACCTCGCCGGCGCCTACCAGTCGGGGGGCGACCTGGACGAGGCGATCCCGCTGTACGAGCAGACCCTGGCCGACCGCGAGCGGGTGCTGGGCCCGGACCACCCCGACACCCTGACCTCGCGGAACAACCTCGCCTACGCCTACCGGTCGGCGGGCGAGCTGGACGAGGCGATCGCCCTGTACGAGCAGACCCTGGCCGACCGCGAGCGGGTGCTCGGCCCCGACCACCCCGACACCCTGACCTCGCGGGAACAACCTCGCCGCCGCCTACGAGACGGCGGGGGACCTGGGCCGGGCGATCCCGCTGTACAGCAGACCCTGGCCGACCGGGAGCGGGTGCTCGGCCCCGACCACCCGAACACCCTGACCTCGCGGAACAACCTCGCCTACGCCTACGAGTCGGCGGGGGACCTGGACGAGGCGATCCCCCTGTACGAGCAGACCCTGGCCGACCGGGAGCGGGTGCTGGGCCCGGACCACCCGGACACCCTGACCTCGCGGAACAACCTCGCCTCCGCCTACGAGTCGGCGGGGGACCTGGGCCGGGCGATCCCGTTGTACGAGCAGACCCTGGCCGACCATGAGCGGGTGCTGGGTCCGGGCCACCCGGAGACCACTGACCTCGCGGAACAACCTTGCCCGAGTACGCGGATCTGACAACGGACTGATCGGATCGCACTACGACTTGTGCCGCATGCCCACCGAATGAGTGCCGGGCTCAGCCCTTACCCGGCCAGGCAAGCCAGCGGCCCGGCAGCGTCCGCGAGGACACTGCCGGGCCGATGACCGGGCTGATGGGCTGGTGACGATTAGTCGGTCACCACCGCCTTGAGTACGTCGACCTTGGCGGCCGACCGGGCCGGACCGACGGCGGCCAGCACTCCGGCCACCGCGGCCAGCAGGACGTACACCGCGATCTGCGGGCCGGGGATCGAGATTGCCTTGATCCCCTCGTCCTTCAGCGCCTGCGACAGGGCCAGCCCGATGCCGATCCCGAGAGCCGCGCCGCTGAGGGCGCCGATCAAGCGAGATCACCACGGACTCCCAGCGGACCATGGCCCGGACCTGACCGCGGGTCATGCCGACCGCACGGAGCAGACCCAGCTCACGGGTTCGCTCGAAGACCGAGAGCGCCAGGGTGTTGACGATGCCGAGCAGGGCGATCAGGACCGCCAGCAGCAGCATCACCGTCACGAAGGTCAGCAGGTTGCCGATGAACCCGCTTGCCTCCTTCTCGAACTCCTTCTGGTCCAGCACCTTCGCGTCCGGGTGGTCGGCCAGGGCGGCCGCGATGGCCTTCTGGACGTCCGCCTGGTCGAAGCCGGCGGCGACGGTGACGAGACCCGACGCGACGAGCTGCGGGCCGGCGAAGGCGTTCTGCTCGGCGATGCTGATCACGAAGTTGTCGCTGATCCAGCCCTTGCCGTCGTAGATCGCAACGACGTGCAGCTTGTGCTTGCCGGTCACTGCGAACTCTGCCGGAACCACGTCTCCGAGCTTCCAGCCCTTGGCCGTCGCAATCGCCTTCGACACCATGACCCCGTCCTTGCCGAGGTCGGCGACCGAACCCTGCGAGACCTCGAGGTTCATGACCTCTTCAGCAGTGGCCGGGTCGACAGCGGAGAAGGTGGTGTCCGCGTTGTCGAAGCGAGCCTGACCCCAACCGCCGGCCGAGACCTTGTCCACGCCCTCGACACCCTTGACCGCAGCGAGCACGGAGGGGCTGAAGCCGGGGCCTTGTGCACTCGAGCTCGACAGGTAGAGATCCGCGTTCGTCTGATCCGAGATGACGTCACCGAACGACGCCTTCAGCGAGGAGGCGAACACGCCCATGCTCACGACCAGGGTGAGGCCGATCATCAGGGCAGCAGCCGTGGAAGCAGTACGACGCGGGTTGCGCAGCGCGTTCTGCTTCGCGAGCTCACCGGGCATGCCACGCAGCTTGAGCGGGGTGGCGATCAGTGCCGCCAGCGGACGGACCGCCAGGGGCAGCGAGACCATCACACCCACGAGGGCCGCGATCAGCCCGATCCCGAAGATCTTCATGTCCGCGCCGCCGTAGAGGGCTGCGAGGATTCCCGCAATGCCGGTTCCAAGAATCGTCAGACCGATGAAGGCACGTCGCTTGGACGGCTTCTCCGCACCGGGTGTCGACTCCCGCAACGCCTCGACGGGCAGCACCTTGGTGGCCCGACGAGCCGGGACCAGGGCGGCGACCACGGTGACGACCGTGCCGACGAGCAGGGAAACCAGGATGGTGCGTGGCTCGAGCTGGAGCGACGTACTCGGCAGGCTGAAGCCCACCGCGTCCATCAGCGTTGTCAGGCCCTTGGCGACGGCCAGTCCGAGGCCGACGCCGATCGCGGAGGCCGCGACCCCGAGCATGACCGCCTCGAGCAGCAGGCTCCGCAGCACCTGGCGCCGGGTGGCGCCGATCGCCCTGAGCAGCGCGATCTCCCGCGAGCGCTGGGTCACGATCATGGTGAACGTGTTCCAGATGATGAACGAGCCGACGAACAAGGCGATTCCGGCGAAGATCATGAACAGGATGCCCACCATCTTGAGGTCCTTCGCAACGGCGTCGGAGTTCTCCTGGGCCACGGTCTCTCCGGTGACTGCCTCGGTGCCGGCTGGCAGCACCGCGTTCAGGTTCTCGGCGAGCTCGGTCTGGCTCACGCCGTCCTCGGCGCTCACGTTGATCGCGTCGAACTGACCGGGCGTGCCGACCAGCTTCTGGGCGGTCGCCGTGTCGAAGTACGCCGACGTGGTGCCGCCGAGGTTCTTCTCGCCGCCGAAGCCGACGGTGCCGACCACGGTGAACTCCTGAGGCGCAGCCTGGAAGAGCACCTTGATGGTGTCGCCGAGCTCGATGTCGTTCTCCTCGGCGCTGGTGGCGTCGATGGCGACCTCGTTCGGGCTGTCCGGGGCCGTTCCCGACAGCACGTCGACGTCGCCCCGCAGGTCCTCGTCGGCAGCCATGCTGTAGCCGAGGGTGGGCGCGCCGCCGCTGGTGAGGACGGCCTTGCCGTCGGTGTCGGTGATCAGTGCGTAGCCGGTGGACGAGCCCTCGGCGACGCGGACGCCGTCCACGTTGGCGATGTCGTCGAGGACGGATGCTGCGATCGGGCCGCGGCTGGTGCCGGTGCCCTCGGACTGGGTGAAGGCGGCCTCGGTGCGGACGACCGCATCGGTGCCGGCGGAGACCTTGCCGAAGAGCTGCTCGAAGGCGAGCCCCATGGTGTCGGTCAGGACAAGTGTTCCGGCGAGGAACGCGACGCCGAGTGCGATCGACGCCGTGGTGAGGACGAGTCGCAGCTTGTGCGCGACCATGCCTCGGAAGGTGGCGGTCAACATGGTGTTCAGGCTCCTAGGTGCTTCATGTAGTCGAGAACCTCGTCGGCGGTGGCCGAGTGCATCTCGTCGACGATGTGGCCGTCGGCCAGGAAGATGACCCGGTCGGCGTAGCTGGCTGCGGTTGGGTCGTGGGTGACCATGACGACGGTCTGGCCGAGCTCGGTGACCGCCTTGCGGAGGAACCCGAGCAGCTCCGCGCCTGACCTGCGAGTCCAGGGCACCGGTCGGCTCGTCCGCGAAGATGATCTGGGGCTTCGAGGCGAGAGCCCGGGCCGCGGCAACTCGCTGCTGCTGGCCACCGGAGAGCTGCGAGGGTCGGTGGTCGAGCCGGCCGGTGAGACCGACGGTCTCGACGATCGACGCCACCCACTGCTCGTCCGGCTTGCGGCCCGCGATCCGCATCGGGAGGACGATGTTCTCCGCGGCGGTCATGGTCGGGAGCAGGTTGAACGACTGGAAGATGAAGCCGATCCGGTCGCGACGCAGCAGCGTGAGCGCCTTGTCGTTGAGCGAGGTGATCTCGGTGTCGCCGAGGTAGACCTCGCCCGACGTGGGCCGGTCGAGACCCGCGAGCATGTGGAGCAGGGTCGACTTGCCCGAGCCGGACGGGCCCATGATGGCGGTGAACTGGCCTTCGCCGAGCCCGACGCTGACGTTGTCGAGAGCGGCAACGGCGGCGTCTCCGCTGCCGTAGAGCTTGCTGACGCCCTGGGCGCTGGCCGCGGCTGCGGTCAGGACCTCGGGGGTGCTGGTGATGACAGACATTTGGTCTCCTGAGGTTGGTCGCCATCCCGTTCGGGCGGCGTAGGACCAGCACACTCGATCCGCCGACTCCAGCCCATCGGGCTGGGCGCAGGGCTCCGGGCGCTGTCCGCGCAGTGTTCGTGGGGTGCCCCGGGTGCAGGCCGGGGGCAGATCGTGCGGCCAACCCCACCCCAGGGGTGCGGGAAGCGTCCCCCCACGCGGAGACAGAAGGGCGCAAACTGCAGGAATGACCTCGCTGGCACTGGTGCGCCGACGTTCGCGCCGCGAATGGCTGGCCGCGGGCATCGTGCTCTGCGGGCTCACCGCGTTCGTGCTTCTGGTGTACGTCGCCATCGTGCTCGGGGGCGGCGTCCTCATCGGCCGGACGTCGTCGCCCGATGTGACCCTGTCGGTGCTGGCGACGGCGACGGTTGCGCTGGCGTTCGAACGGGTCCAGTCCCGGCTGGAGAAGCTGGCGTCCCAGGCGGTGCACGGAGGCCGCGCCTCGCCGTACGACGTGCTCAGCCGGTTCTCCGAGACCGTGAGCGGAAGCTACCCAGCCGAGGAGCTCCCGGTCCGGATGGCCCGGGTCCTGGCCGAGGGCACCGGGGCCGCGTGGTCACAGGTGTGGCTCGTGGTGGGCGACCGGCCGACCCTGGCGGCCACCTGGCCGCCGGACGCCACCCGGGAGCCCACCCCCGAGGAGCCGAGCGAGGGAGAGGGCGACGTGCCCGGCCGTCGGATGCTGGCGGTGCGGCACAGCGGAGAGCTGCTCGGCGTCCTCGTCGTGCAGGAGCACGAGCAGGTCGGGCTCACCTCGGTCGAGGAACGACTGTTCGCCGGGCTCGCGACCCAGGCGGGACCGGTCCTGCGCGGTGCCCGGCTCCGGGCCGAGCTCGAACGCAGGCACGCCGAGCTGAGCGCACGGGTCGACGAGCTGCGGGCGTCGCGGCAGCGGATGGTCGACGTCCAGGACGCCGAGCGCCGGCTCCTGGAACGCGACATCCACGACGGAGCGCAACAGCACCTCGTGGCGCTGGCCGTGAACCTTCGCCTCGCCCAGACGCTGTCGCAGCGTTCACCCGAGCGCGCCGACACGCTCCTCGCCGGTCAGGAGCAGGCCGCAGCCACGGCCGTCGACACCCTCGTCCAGCTGTCCCGTGGCATCTATCCGAGCCTGCTCGCGGACCTCGGACTCGCTGCCGCCCTGCGGGCAGCCGTCGACACCAGCAGTGTCCCGGTGGAGATCACGTCGTACGACGTCGGGCGCTATTCGTCGACCGTGGAGGCCGCGGCGTACTTCTGTTGCCTGGAGGCCGTGCAGAACGCGGCAAAGCACTCGGGCGCGACCGCGATCAGGATCGAGCTTCGCGGCGAGCCCGGGCGGCTGTCCTTCGCCGTCGAGGACGACGGCGTGGGCCTCGACTCGAAACCAGCGGTCGGCACCGGTCTGTCGAACATGCGCGACCGCATCGAGTCGGCCGACGGCTCGCTGACGTTGGGTCCGGGCACTGCCGGCGGCACCCGGGTCCAGGCCTGGCTGCCGACCGGCTGCCGACCGGGCTGCCGACGGGGCTGCCGACCGGACGGGAGGTCTGAGATGCGCGCCACGGTGGCCTGGATCCTGGCCGGCCTGACCTTTCTGCTCTGCGTCGCCGACGTCGTCGTGACCGCGCAGTACCGGCCGCTGCTCTCCGAGGCGGCGGTGGCGGAGCACGGCTTCCCGTTCGTCAACGGTGCCGTCCTCGGGTCCGCGGTGCTGGGTGCGGCCATCATCAGCCGCTACGAGCGGCACGCCATCGGCTGGTTGCTCAGCATCGTCGGAGCGACTGGCGCGTTCTCCCTGCTGACCGAGGCCTACAGCATCTGGGTGATCGACGAAGGCGGGCCCGGATCGCGGGAGGTCGCCGGAGTCTCGGGATGGCTCTCGTCGCTCGTCGCCGGCCAGTTCGCGATCGGCGGGCTCTCGCTCATGTTCATCCTGGCGCCGGACGGTCGTTTCCTGTCGCGGCGCTGGCGCTACGCCGCTCTCGTGCCCGCGCTCGGGGTGTTCCTGTGCACGGCCGGGCTCGCCATGCATGAACCCCACCACGTTCGACATCACCAGAACGTCGGGCGACCCGGGTCTCGGCGATCTGCTGTTCGCGGTGGGCTTCCTGCTGATCTGCGCCGGTCTGCTGGTCTCGCTCGCGTCCATGCTGACGCGGTTGCGCAGGAGCCAGGGTGAACAACGACAACAGCTACGCCTGATCGCGATGTCGGCGGCCCTGATCTGCTGCGGAGTCGCAGCCCTGTTCGTCGTGCAGGTCTTCAACGGCGGTGAGCAGACGTGGGCCGCATCCGTTCCCTTGTTCGCCTCCTACCTCCTGCTGCCGATCCTGTTCGCGGTGGCCGTCCTGCGCTACCGGCTCTACGACATCGAGGTGATCATCAACCGGACCGTCGTCCTGGCGGCCGCCGCCGCGTTCGCGGGGCTCGGCTACACGGTCCTCGTCGTCCTCGTCGGCGACCTCGTCGGCCGGCGGACGAGTGGCTTCTGGTTGTCGCTGCTTGCCACCGCGCTGGTCGCACTGGCGT
The DNA here is from genome assembly GCA_963719255.1 of uncultured Actinomycetota bacterium. Classification (GTDB taxonomy): domain Bacteria; phylum Actinomycetota; class Actinomycetes; order Propionibacteriales; family Nocardioidaceae; genus Nocardioides. The sequence continues at coordinate 19,369 of CAVRBN010000074.1, forward strand.
TCCAGCCCATCCGCCGTTGGGTCGTTCGCTTCGCGAACCGGCTGGCCTACGGTTCACGGGCTCAGCCGTACGAGGCGTTGTCGGACTTCAGCCGCCGCATCGCGCAGACGCCGTCGCCCGAGACGTTGCTGCCCGCGGTGGCCGACGCGGCCGGCCGGGCGGTGTCCGCTCGCCGCGCAACCGCGATCCTGGAGGTGCCCGGCGCAGCTGCCGCGACAGCCGATTGGGGCCAGGACGGCGCCGATGCGGGAGACACGCACGTCGTACCCGTACAGAACGGCGGTGTCACCCTGGGCAGCATCGAGGTGACCCTGCCGAAGGGCCGGCCGCTGCACCCGGCCGACCTCAGGCTCCTGGCGGCGCTCGCCGACCAGACGGCGGTGGCGTTTCGCAACGCCGCGCTGGAGACCCAGCTCGCGGCGCACGTGGCCGAGCTGGACCGGACGACCCGCGAGCTTGCCGGCTCGCGGTCTCGGATCATCGAGGCGGACGATGCCGTACGTCGAACCCTCGAGGCCGCGATCTCACGAGAGGTCCTGCCCCACCTGGTGCGGCTGCCCGAAGGGCTCGGCCGGGCCCGCGTCGCGGTCGCCGCAGGGGAGGGCGCCGACGAGATCGAGCGGCTGGTGGCCAGCACCAACACCGCGTTGGAGGCGTTGCGCGAGCTGACCCGAGGCGTGTTCCCGACCCAGCTGGCCCGGGCCGGCATCGAGCCGGCCCTCCGGTCGTTCCTGGCCCGCAGTGGCCTCGCGTCGACCCTGCAGGTCGACCCGTCGGCCGCCGAGCGCCGGTTCTCGGCCCGCGCGGAGGCGGCCGTCTACTTCGGCGCCGCCGAGGTGGCGAGGTCGGTGCCCGGCCTGTCCTCGATCGGCCTGTCGGTCGTCGCGGAGGAACTGGTCCTGAGAATCAGCGGCGGCACGCAGGCCGCCATCGACCTGGAGGCCATCGTCGACCGGGTCGAGGCTGCAGGGGGCTCGCTCTCGGCTGCGGACGACGTGCTGGAGCTGCGCATCCCGGTCGGTGCGGACGAGTCGGCGTACGCGTCACTCGGTAGCGGCAGTCCAGGCCTCTGACAGCCGGTCCGGCCCGAACGCCGCCTTCGCGACGTACGCCGCGGCACCGCAGCCGTCGATGTCGAACTCGTCCTCGTCGTACGTCGAGAGCAGCACCACGACTGGCCCGCCCGGCGGTTCCGTCAGCCGGCGGGACGCCTCGATGCCGTCGATGCCGGGCAGGTTGACGTCCATCAGCACGAGGTCGGGAGACAGCTCCGCGGACCTGGCCAGCGACTCCTCGCCGGACGCGGCGGCGCCGACCACGACGAAGCCGTCGGTCTCCTCGACGACGGTCCCCATGGCGCGCCGGAACAGCTCCTGGTCGTCGACGATCAGGACGCGGACCTCACCACCCGGGACAGACATCGGACAAACCTCCTCACCGACATCGTCTCCCGGTCCGAGGCGCACCGAGGGGAGGGGGCTACCCGCCGACGTGGATGGGGTTATCCGCTCATTTCGTCGATGCGCCACCGGTGGCCTCGAGGAACGCCAGCACCGCCATCACCCGGCGGTTCACGTCGGACTCGTGGGCGAGGCCGAGCTTCTGGAACACCGAGCCGACATGCTTCTCGACCGCGCGCTCGCTCATGAACAGCGCCTTCGCCGTCGCCGAGTTGCTGCGCCCGGTCGCCAGCTCCTGCAGCACCTCGTGCTCGCGTTCGGTGAGTCCGAGCAGGGCCGAGCTGGACTCCCGCGTCTTGCGCGCGAGGAGGCCCTCGACGACCTTCGGGTCCAGCGCGGACCCGCCGCGCGACACGTCGTACAACGCCCGGACCAGGTCGTCGACCTGGGCCACCCGTTCCTTGAGCAGGTAGCCGAGCCCGGCCACGCCGTCGGAGAGCAGCTCGAAGGCGTAGTCCTCCTCGACATACTGGGACAGCACGACCACCCCCGTCTCGGGGAACTCGACCCGGATCCGCTTGGCCGCGTCGATGCCCTCGGTCGTGAACGTGGGGGGCATCCGGATGTCGGTGAGTACGGCGTCCGGCCGGTGCTCCGCCACTGCTCTGTGCAGCGCCTCCGGGTCGGCCACCGTCTCGACCAGGTCGATCTCGGCGGTCTCCGTGAGCAGGCCGGCTATACCTTCACGCACGAGGTAGTTGTCGTCGGCGAAGACGACCCGGACGGTCATGGCCTCACTGTAGGCCGCGCGGGCCCTCGGATCAGCTCGGCGCGTAGCCCGCGGGTCCACGACGACCTGCTGCCGCTGCGAACCTCCGCCGTCGTTGCGGAAGGTTGCCTCGCCGAACTCCCGCTTGGCGCGAGGCGTCTGCCGCGAGCACGGTCCGGCCAGCCACTCGGCTCCGGAGCTCGGCCGTCCGGCATCGGCCGGATCGCCGAGCCGCGGCTTGACTGCTCGGCTCGGTCCCCCGGCGACGATCGCCATCGGACTCTGCTCCTGGCCGAGGAGCCGACGCGGAGGCCATGGCTGCTTCCTGCGTCCAATCAGGCCTCTTGATCCGACGTTCGGATGTCGATGTCGTCATCGCTCGTCGAGGCTACATTGGCGCCCTCCACGATGGCACGCTGGTCCAGTCCGGGACAACGGGCCGATCATGGCGGGTGGTCACGGCGCGGGTAGCGTCCCCCCGTGGCCTTCGCACGCAGCCTGTTCGCCGATACGCGGCCGCTGCAGAACACCCACTTCCGCAGGTTGTGGCTGGCCAACATCGTCACGGTGATCGGAGCCCAGCTGACCGTCGTCGCCGTTCCCGCACAGATCTACTCGATGACCGGTTCCTCGGCGTACGTCGGCCTGACGGGCGTCTTCGGGCTGGTGCCGCTGGTGATCTTCGGGCTGTGGGGCGGTGCGCTGGCCGACGCGATGGACCGCCGCACCGTCCTCGTCGGTACGACGGTCGGCCTGATCGTGACCAGTGTTGCCTTCTGGGCTCAGGCAGCAACGGGTGCGGACAACGTGTGGCTGCTGCTCGGGCTGTTCGCAGTGCAGCAGGCGTTCTTCGCGGTCAACCAGCCCACCCGCAGCGCCATCCTGCCCAGAGCTGCTGCCCGACGAGCTGCTGCCGGCCGCCGTCTCGCTGAACATCACGGTCATGCAGGCGGGCGCGATCGCCGGGCCGCTCGTCGGCGGCGCCCTGATCCCGCTCCTCGGCTTCTCCTGGCTCTACCTGGCCGACTCGATCACCCTGCTGGCGACGCTGGGCGCCGTCGTCGCCCTGCCCCGGCTGCCGGTCGAGGGCATCGCCGGCACGCCGGGCCTCCGATCGGTCATCGACGGCCTGGCCTATCTCCGTGGCCACCCGGTGCTGCTGACGTCGTTCCTCGTGGACATCATCGCGATGGTCTTCGGGATGCCGCGGGCACTGTTCCCGCAGATGGCCCACGAGAGCTTCGGTGGACCCGACGGGGGCGGTCTCGCCTTCGCCCTCCTGTTCGCGGCGATCCCGGCCGGCGCGGTCCTCGGTGGGATCTTCTCCGGATGGGTGTCCCGAGTGGAACGGCAAGGGCTGGCGGTCATCGTCGCGATCGTCGTCTGGGGTCTGGCGATGGCCGGCTTCGGCCTGGTCACCGGCCTGGCTGACGGGGCCGGTGGTGCCCTGCTCGGCGCCGCCGTCGCCCTGCTGGTCGTCGGCGGCGCGGCCGACATGGTCTCCTCTGCCTTCCGCAACAGCATGCTGATGACCGCTGCCGAAGACTCCGTGCGCGGGCGACTCCAGGGCATCTTCATCGTGGTGGTCGCCGGCGGCCCGCGGATCGCGGACGTCGCGCACGGCGCCTCGGCCGCGATGGTCGGCACCGCCGCGGCCGCAGCGGGCGGCGGCGTCCTCGTCGTGGTCCTCACGGTCGCCGCCGCTCTCGCGGTGCCGACGTTCGTGCGCTACCGGCTGGCGCGCTCGACCTGAGCCGGGCGGGAGGGTCTGACTCACACGGCCGCCCGGGAGGTGACAGGGTGCTCCCATGCACTTCGTCGGCGTCGATCTCGCGTGGGGGCAGCGCAAGCCGACCGGCCTCGCCGCTCTCGAGGACGACGGCCGGCTCGTGCACGTCTCGACGGTGAAGACCGACGACGAGATCCGGTCCGCGCTGGCGCCGTACGTCGACGGCGCCTGCCTGGTCGCGATCGACGCGCCCCTGATCGTGAGGAACGCCGCCGGCAACCGGCCGGCCGAGGCGGCGCTCAACCGCGACTTCGCCCGGTTCCAGGCCGGTGCGCACCCGTCCAACATGGGCAAGCCCGAGTTCAGCACGACGCCTCGCGGTGCCGTCCTGGCCACGGCCCTCGGGCTGGACATGAACCCGGCGTCGCGCCGGCGCCGGCGGGCCATCGAGGTCTATCCGCATCCGGCGACGGTGTCGCTGTTCGGGCTGGGCCGGTCGCTGAAGTACAAGGACAAGTCCGGCCGCTCGGCGGCCGAGCTCCGCTCCGAGCTGCTCCGACTCATGGAGCTGCTCGAAGGCCTCGCCGGATCGCGCACCCCCATGCAGGTCTCGCACCACGACGGGTGGAAGGCGCTGGTCGCGGAGGTCGAGTCCGCCGAACGCAAGAGCGACCTGCGGTGGGCAGAGGACCAGGTGGACGCGGTCGTGTGTGCGTACGTCGGGTTGTTCGCCCAGCGCCGGCCCGCGGACACCACGACCTACGGCGACTTCGCCACCGGCTACATCGTCACGCCCACCCTCCCCGAGGGCCAGAAACCGTCGCCTCGGCTGCCGGCGCCCGTGGACGCACCAGCCGAGGGGCCAGTCGAGGCACCGGTGGGTCCCCCGCGGCTCGCCGTGCAGGAGTACGCCGCCCGGCATCCGGCCCTGCAGGAGGCCGGCGAGCAGTACGTCGGACTCGTCACCACGATTCTCGACGACGCCGGCATCAACTACCTCAGCGTCACGGGCCGGACCAAGAGCATCGCCTCGTTCGCCGAGAAGGCCACCCGGACGGTCGACGGGGTGCTGCTCTACCCGGATCCGCTGACCGAGATCACCGACCAGATCGGGATCCGGGTCATCACCTACGTCCAGAGCGACGTCACCGCCGTCGCCGACCTGCTGGCCGACCAGGTCGCCGTCATCGACGACCGCGACATGGGCCAGGAGACGGCCAGCGAGGGCCGGTTCGGCTACGCGAGCCGACACCTGGTGATCGCGCTCGACCCCGGCCGGTCCGCGGCGCCGGCGTACCAACCCATGCACGGGGTCTCCGCGTCGGTGCAGATCCGGACCGTCCTCCAGCACGCGTGGGCGGAGTTCGAGCACGACATCCGCTACAAGGGCACGATCCCCGACGAGCACGTCCGCGACTTCGACCGGCGGTTCACCCTCGCCGCCGGCCTGCTCGAGCTGGCCGACCGCGAGTTCTCCACGATCTGGGACCGGTTGCGGCCGGAGCAGCCCGACCAGCGACCAGAACCGGCCGACGACGACCCGCGGATCAGTCCCCGGGAGCTCGCCGCCTTCCTGGCCGGCCAGTACTCCGACGCCGGCTGGTCGCGCACCGACCACTACGCCTGGATCTCGGGCCTGCTGCTCGAGCTCGGCATCACCTCGCTCGACGAGCTCGCCGACACCCTGCGCACGGTCGACGCGGACGAGATCGCCGAGCGGATGGGCTACCGCTACCCCCCGGGCGCCGTACGCCGGCTCGACGACGCCCTGCTCGAGGCGTACGGCGAGCGCTACCTGCGGCTGCACGGCAACGCCCACCGGGAGGCCCTGCTCCGGGCCCGACTCGACAAGATGAGCTCCGCAGGCAACTAGAGCGCCGGCCGCAGGTGGGTGATCGCCCAGCCGGCGAGGCTGCTCGGCGTCGTCGTCAGCACCGAGCGCGGCTGTTCGGGGATGAACCCTTCGCGCTCGCCCGCGGCCATGCCGATGATCCCCTCGACGGCGACGTCACTCATGCCCGCGCCGCGCAGGGCCGAGCGCTCCTCGTCTTCAGTGATCTGCTGCGCCTGGATCGATCACGCCGGTCGCGGCCGACAACGCCTCGGCGGCCTCGTGCCAGGTGAGGTCGGTCGGTCCGTGTACCGCCTGCACCTGGCGGCCCGTCCAGTCGTCGGCGAGCAGGCGCAGCGTCGCGACCGCGGCGATGTCGCTCGGGTCGACCCAGGGCATCGGCGCATCCAGCGGCCGGGTCGTGGTCAGCCGCCCGGCGCGCAGGCCGTCGAGGTCGTGGAGCAGATTGGTCATGAAGAAGCCGCAGCGCAGGTGGAGCAGCGCGGCGCCGGTCTCGTCGCGGGCGGCGTCAAGTCGGAGCTCGATGCGGGCCAGACCGTCGATGAAGCCCGCACCGTGGCGCATCTCGGCCCCGATACTGCTCTGGAACACCACGCGGGCGATCCGGTTCTGCCGCATCGCCGCGGCGAGGCCCTCCCCGGTGCGTTCGGCGTCGGCATTCGGGTCGGGCAGCGACCAGTCGTCGGGGTGCACCCAGAAGATCGCCTCGACGCCGCGAGTCGCCTCGGCCACGTAGTCGGCGTCGCGCTGGTCGCCGACGGCCAGCTCGACGCGATCACGCAGCTCGGCGTCGAGACGGTCAGGGTTGCGCAGCAGCAGGCGAGGCCGCACGCCAGCCTGAACCAGCATCCGTACGACGTGCGACCCGACATGGCCAGTCGGTGTGGTGATCGCGATCGTCACGGCAAGCTCCCCCGCCCCATCACGAACCAGGCTTCGATGAGTCCCACCCAAGAACGGGCTCCGAAACCGTATCAGCGCGCGCCCTGCTCCGAGCCGGTTCGACAGGCTGAGCAGCTCCCAGCGGTCCAGACCGCCTCGGTAGTTTCGGTTTCCGCTGGATCGTTTGTCCCGGTTTGCCGGGTATCATCGCCTCCGGACTCGCCTCCTCATATTCAGGGACCGGCTCGATGGCCGGGTACCGAGGGCGGCGACGAGGAGCCGACGATGTCCACGACTGATCTGGTACTTGAAGGCGGGGGAGTGAAAGGGGCCGGGCTTGCCGGCGCCGTCAGCGTTCTCGGCGAGTCCTACGACTTCCATCGAGTGGCCGGCACGTCCGCCGGCGCGATCGTCGCTGCGTTCGTCGCGGCCGGCCTCGAGGACCGACTCGAGCGGATGATGATCGACACCGACTTCGCGGAGTTCCTCGACGAGGGCGCGGCCGGGCGCCTGCTCGGCCCGCTCGGCAACGGCCTCGACGTCATGCTGCGGGAGGGCATCTACCGTGGCCGGGTCCTGCATCGCTGGCTCCGGGACACCCTGTCTGCGGCAGGCGTGGAGACCTGGGGCGACCTTCGGATTCCCGGCACGACCAGCCGGACCCCGATCGAGCACCGCTACCGCCTCGTCGTGATCGTCTCCGACGTGTCCCGGGGCCGGATGCTCCGGCTGCCGTGGGACTACGAGAGCCTGCTCGGCTTCGCGCCGGATGCGATGCCGGTGGCGGACGCGGTCCGGGCCTCAGCGTCGATCCCGTTCTTCTTCCGTCCGTGGCGGCTGCCCGTCGACCCGGCCCTCACCGACGGACGCAGCGAGCTCGTGCTCACCGACGGCGCGATGCTGTCCAACTATCCGATCGACATCTTCGACGACCGGTCGGGACACCCCACGATCGGCGTCAAGCTGTCCGGGCGGCTCCAGCTCTGCGCCCAGAAGTGGCACGACGCGGACGACCCGCTCTCGCTCGCCCGCGCCCTGGTCGCGACGATGACCAACGCCCACGACCAGATCTACGTCGACCAGCCGTCGGTGACCTCCCGGACGATCTTCGTGGAGTCCGGCGGCGTCCGCGCCACCGACTTCCGGCTCGAGCCCGACGTCAAGCAGTGCCTGTTCGACACCGGGGCGAACGCCGCGCACAGGTTCCTCGACCGCTGGGACTTCGACGAGTGGCGGCGTGAGTACCATGCCCGCGCTCACGGACGTCGTCGCCGCCCCGCGAGCCCCGCGGCCGCTCGGACGGCAAACCGGTCGAGATCGGGCCGATCCCGGCTCGCGGGGATGCGTTTGCCGTCTGAGGGGCCTCAGTCGCGGTCGCGGCCGAGCGTCCGCAGGTCGAGAGGACCTCGATGGTGGTGTGGTCGTCGATCGAACGCGCCAGTGCGGCGAGGTGTTGGCGGGTGTCGCCGTAGGTGTGCTCGATGGCGGTCAGCCGGGCGGTGAGATGGCCGACGGAGTACTCCGCGGTCATGCCGATCCCGCCGTGCATCTGGATCGCCTCCTGGCCGATCAGCCGGCCGGCCTTGCCGACCACGACCTTGGTGCGGGACACCAGAGCGCTGTCCGCCCCGGCTGCTGACTGGCCTGACGAGGCGGCCAGCGACATGGCGGCGTACTGCACGGTGCTGCGGGCCAGCTCGAGCTGCACGTAGAGGTCGGCTGCCCGGTGGCTGAGTGCCTGGAAGCTCATCAGGGGTACGCCGAACTGCTTGCGCGTCTTGAGGTAGTCGACGGTGAGGTCGAGGGCTGTCGACATCGCGCCCAGCGCCTCGGCGCAGAGCGCCACCGTGGCGTGGTTGACGGCCGTCGCCAGGACTGATGGGTCCTCGGTCAGCATCGTGGCTTCGTCTGGTGTCCAGGTCGATCCGGCTGCCGGTCGACGGGTCGGCTTCTCGACGAGGAACAGTCCCGCGTCGGTGTTCACCACGACGTGCGTGGCGACCTCGGCATAGGGCACCGGGTCCTTGTGCCCGGTGAGCACGTCCCTCGGACGACACGGTCGTCAGGGGCGGCGCGCCCCAGGCCCGGCCCGACTCGTAGAGAGCTGGTACGACGAGGGCCGAGCCGTCTCCGACCTGTGCCAGGAGGTCGTGCTGACCGGTCTGGGCCAGGACGTGTCCGGCCAGCAGGACGTCGACGTACGGCGAGCGCACCCGGGCCCGGCCGAGCTCCTCGGCCACCAGCATCACCTCGACGGGACCGGCACCCTCCTCGAACGGGAGCGCGACCAGGCCCATCTCGACGAACTGCTGCCACTGGGCCGTGTCGTGCGCGGCCGCCCCGATCGCGTCGGACGGGGTCGTGCGCTTGAGCAGGTCGTGCACCGCGTCCCGCAGCGCCTTCTGCTCGTTGTCAGGTGTGAAGTCCATGATCAGCCCCTCAGTCCCAGGATGCCGCCGGCAATGACCTGTCGTTGCACTTCGCTGGAACCGCCGTAGATGGTGGCCTTGCGGAAGTTGAGGTACGTCGGCGTCGTGAGCGCCGTCCAGTCCGGCAGCGACCCGTCGACGTCCCAGCAGAGCGACATCGGCCCGGCCAAGTCGACGGCGAGCTCGAGGACCTCCTGTTGGAGCTCCGAGCCGCGCAGCTTCAGGATCGACGAGGCCGGGTTCGGCTTGCCGTCGTGGGAACCGCCGGCGACCCGGATCGCGGTCAGCTCGAGCGCCATCAGGTCGGATTCGAGCTCCGCAAAACGTGCCGCGACGACCGGGTCGTCGAGGAGGGTGCGGTCCCCCTCGCCCACCACGGACTTGGCGTACGTCTTCACGGTGGCCAGCTTGCGCTTGATCGAGCCGACCGGCGCCACCCCGACCCGCTCGTTGCCGAGCAGGAACTTGGCGTAGTCCCAGCCGTGGTTCTCCTCGCCGACCAGCTGGTCCAGCGGCACCCGGACGTTGTCGAAGAACACCTCGTTGACCTCGTAGCGGCCGTCGATCATCTGGATCGGCCGCACGGTGACGCCCGGGGTCTGCAGGTCGATCAGCATGAACGAGATGCCTGCCTGCTTCTTCGCCTCGGGGTTGGTGCGGACCAGGGCGAAGATCCAGTCGGCGTACTGGGCCAGGGTGGTCCAGGTCTTCTGCCCGTTGACGACCCACTCGTCGCCGTCGCGGACGGCGGTCGTGCGCAGGCTGGCGAGGTCGGATCCCGCGTCGGGCTCGGAGAAGCCCTGGCACCACCAGATGTCGAGGTTCGCGGTGGGCGCCAGGAACCGCTGCCTGAGCTCCTCGGACCCGAAGGCCGCGATGACGGGGCCGACCATGAAGGCGTTGAAGGCGACCGGTGGCGGCACGGCCGCGGCCTGCATCTCGGACAGCCAGATGTGGTGCTGGAGAGGGGTCCAGTCCTGGCCGCCGTACTCCACCGGCCAGCCGGGGACCGCAATGCCCGCGGCGTTCAACGCCTGGTGTGCGGTGACGACCTCGTCCCTGGAGAGCTCGCGGCCGTCGGCGACCTTGTCGCGGATCTCCTGGGGGACGGCGGTGGTGAAGATCTCCCGCATCCGGGCCTGGAAGGCGCGGTCGTCGTCGCTGAGTCGTCTGTCCATGGCCGCTAGGTTACCGGGTAGTACGTCGCCGCTGGCCCGGCACTGATCACTCTTCGTCGAAGGTCTGTGCGCCGGGCCCAAGAGCCGTTGGCCGGCCAGCCCTTCACTCGAGCCCAGCACGCACCTGGTGCGTGCTGGACTCGACCCAACGCCGGGACGAGGCCTCAGAGATCGATGGCCAGGTTCACCCAGTTGGAGGTGACCTCCATGCCGACCTTCTCATAGAGGCCGAGTGCTCCGGTACGGGAGTCAGTGCTGAGTTCCGAACGCGTGGCCCCGTGCTGGCGGGCTTCGCGGAAAGAGTCCGCGAGCAACGCCCGGGCCAGGCCCTGTCCACGCTGGTCCTTGCGTACGGCGAGCCTGGCAACAAAGCCGCAGCCCATCCCGATCACGATGTGCGAGACACCGACGATCACACCGTCGGGGTCGGCGACCGTGCGCAGGTTCCACGGCTCGAAACCGGGTCGGTGCCAGACCTCGGCGCCGAAGTCCTCGTAGGTCTGCCGGTCCCGGACCGACCACTCGAGGAAGGCGTCCTCGGTCACCGTCCACGCCGCGCGGCGGTCGTCCTCGGTCTCGGCCACCCGGATGGTGTAGCCGTCCGGGAGCGGCTGGGCCTCGATCGCCTTTCCCTCGGGGAGCCTGAGCACCCACGAGTGCCACCGCACCCGGTAGCCGAGCGCGGTCAGCAGCCGCTCGCCCGGCGAACCGCTGGGCGACCGGCATCCCGATCACCGATGCGCCGTTGGCGCGGGCGCGCTCCTGCATCCACCGGGCGAGCGCCGTACCGATCCCGCGGCCCCGGTAGCTGGGGTGCACCGCGGCGTCCCCGCGATCGGCCTCCGACACCTCGGCATAGGCCACGAGGGTCTCGCCGTCGAAGACGCCGACGGTGCTCGCGCCCACATCGAACGAGGGCCGTTGCCATTCCCCGACGATGTCGGCCTCCTCGACCACGACCTCGCCGACGTCCTCCAGTTCCTCGCGCCATCATCACGGCCGTCACCGCGCCGGCCTCATCGAACCGCAACGGCCGCTGGGTGAGTCCTTCGGGAATGTCCATGGAGACATTGAAGTGCGCCGGGCACTCGCGTGCACCCTCGTTTTGGATCGGGGCGGTGGGGTACGGCCCGAATGGCAGGAACATCCGCAGTGACACGTGACCAGCAGTCACGAGGAACAGGAGGAAGAGATGGCAGACCTGACCGGCAAGAGGATCGCCTTCGCCGTTGCAGGTGAGGGCATCGAACAGGTCGAGCTGACCGACCCCTGGCAGGCCGTGGAGAAGGCCGGTGGCCAACCGGTGCTGGTGTCCGTCGAGCAGGGGAAGGTGCAGGCCTTCCACCATCTCGACAAGGGCGACACGTTCCCGGTCGACACGACCTTCGCGGAGGCCGCGGTCGAGGACTACGCAGGCCTGGTGCTGCCCGGCGGGGTCGCGAATCCCGATGCCCTGCGGCTCGACTCCGACGCCATCGCCTTCATCAAGGGCTTCTTCGAGCAGGACAAGCCGGTCGCGGCCATCTGCCACGCACCCTGGACCCTGGTGGAGGCCGACGTGGTGCGTGGCCGTCGGGTCACGTCCTGGCCGAGCCTGCAGACCGACCTGCGCAACGCGGGCGCCCAGTGGGAGGACGACGAGGTCGTGGTCGACGGCAACCTGATCACCAGCCGAAAGCCCGACGACCTCCCGGCTTTCAACGAGGCGGCGATCTCGGCTTTCGTCGGCTAGGCCCCTGTGCCCTTACCGTTAGATGTGTGACTGACACCGAGGCCGCTCCGGCGGAGAATGACGTCCCGACCTTTGCCGAGCTCGGCCTCGACGAGCGGGTGCTGAAGGCCGTCAAGGACCTCGGCTACGAGTCGCCGTCGCCGATCCAGGCCGCCACGATCCCGCCGCTGCTCGAGGGCCGGCACGTCGTCGGCCTGGCGCAGACCGGGACCGGCAAGACCGCGGCGTTCGCGCTGCCGATCCTGTCCCGGCTCGACCTGTCCCAGAAGACGCCGCAGGCGCTCGTCCTGTGTCCCACCCGTGAGCTGGCGCTCCAGGTCTGCGAGGCGTTCGAGAGGTACGGCGCGCACCTGAAGGGCGTCCACGTGCTGCCGGTCTACGGCGGCCAGGGGTACGGCGTCCAGCTCAGCGCCCTGCGACGCGGCGTACACATCATCGTCGGGACGCCCGGCCGGATCATGGACCACCTCGACCGGGGCACCCTGGACCTGGGTCAGCTGCGCTTCCTCGTGCTCGACGAGGCCGACGAGATGCTCAAGATGGGCTTCGCCGAGGACGTCGAGACGATCCTGGCCGACACCCCCGACGACAAGCACGTCGCCCTGTTCTCGGCGACGATGCCGTCGGCGATCCGCCGGATCGCGAAGAAGTACCTCACCGATGCCGCCGAGATCACCGTCAAGAACAAGACGGTGACGGCGGCCAACACCGCGCAGCGCTACCTGATGGTGTCCTACCCGCAGAAGGTCGACGCGCTGACCCGGATCCTCGAGGTGGAGAACTTCGAGGGGATGATCGTCTTCGTCCGGACGAAGAACGAGACCGAGACGCTGGCCGAGAAGCTGCGGGCCCGCGGGTTCTCGGCCGCGGCGATCAACGGCGACATCGCCCAGGTCCAGCGCGAACGCACCGTCAACCAGCTCAAGGCCGGCAAGCTCGACATCCTCGTCGCCACCGACGTGGCCGCCCGTGGCCTCGACGTGGAGCGGATCAGCCACGTGGTCAACTACGACATCCCGACCGACACCGAGTCCTACGTCCACCGGATCGGCCGGACCGGCCGGGCCGGTCGCAGCGGCGACGCGATCTCGTTCGTGACGCCGCGCGAGCGCTACCTGCTCAAGCTGATCGAGAAGGCCACCCGGCAGCCGTTGACCCAGATGCAGCTGCCGACCGTCGAGGACATCAACACCACCCGCCTGGCTCGGTTCGACGACGCGATCACCGAGGCGCTCGGCTCGGACCGCGTGGAGTTCTTCCGCGAGGTGGTTGCCCACTACGTCCGTGAGCGCGACGTACCGGAGGGCGATGTCGCGGCCGCGCTCGCCGTCGTACTCCAGGGCGACGAGCCGCTGCTCCTCGACCCTGCGCTGGAGCCGAAGCGCCCTGCCTACGACGAGCGCTCAGGTGCGCCGACCCGTGGCCGCGAACAGGCCAAGCGGGACAAGCGTCCCCCGCGCGGGCGCACCGACATCGACATGGCGACCTACCGGATCGCCGTCGGCAGGCGGCACAAGGTCGAGCCCCGCCAGATCGTCGGCGCGATCGCCAACGAGGGCGGCCTGGGCCGCAACGACTTCGGCCACATCGACATCCGGATGGACCACTCGCTCGTCGAGCTTCCCGCCAACCTCCCGGCCGGCGCCTGGGACAAGCTGCGCGGCACCCGGATCTCCGGCAAGCTGATCGAGCTCCGGACCGATGCCGGCACCCCGCCGAACCGCCCCGGCGCGCACAAGGCCAAGAGCGAGTTCAAGAAGAAGCCTCGCGCCAAGAAGCACGCCGACTGACTGGTGCGCGGTCGTTTTCGCGCCAATTGGTCGACAACTGCGACTCCCGGTCCGTGCTGGCTGGTCATTGCGCGCCAATTGGTCGACAACGTCGCGCCACCGCGCAGCACATCGTGCGAGGCAGTGCGCCAATTGGTCGACAACGGCATGTCAGAGGCACCCGGGACCCCCACTTATCGACCAATTGGCGCGCGCCGCGCGCCCGTCAGAGCCCGGCCAGGACTTCGGCGTTGTGTCGGTGCCCGACGACCTCGTACCCGACGACCGTCACCCACGGCGTCAGCGCAAGGACGGCGATGCACCATTCCATGGACAGCCCCGCCTGCGCGAGCACGACGGGTGCCGTGACCAGGATCGCCGACCCGATCAGCAGCATGATGTGGAACGGGTCGAGCGATCGGGTGAGCACGCTGTAGAGCAAGAAGATCCCGGCGACGTAGACCGCCACCGGAACCGCGACACAGAGCACCGTGCCGGTGGTGGCGAGCTCGCTGTGGTGCTCGATGTAGTACGCCGCCACGTGCAGGCCGGCGCCGACCGCGACGGTGGCGCCGAACAGCGGGATGTGTCCGTAGCCGTAGCCGAACGACCGCTCCCGGCGGGCCGCGAGGATGTCCCCGGCCGGCACGACGAAGTAGATCCACCACATCCCGAAGGTCAGGGCGGTGCCGGCGAGCCCGAGGACCGCGACGTCCGCGGACCAGCCCGGACCGTCTGGCCCGACGATCGCCGTCAGTGACGCCATCGTCCCGATCATCCCCTCGCCCAGCGCGATGATGACCAGCAGCCCGTAGCGCTCGGTGATGTGGTGGGGGTGCCACGGCGTGCCCTCGAGGCGGGTCTCCGCGAAAACCGGACCGGCCAGTTCGATGAGGATCAGCACGGCGCCGCACAGGAACATCACGGCAATCCCCGTGTTGGCGAGCAGGAGCGCGACCCAGCCGGCCTGGGCGGTCAGGATGGTGACGATGAATGCTTGGCAGGTACGCCGACGCGTCGGGTCCTGTCGGGCTGCCCGGGCCCACTGGGCGACCATCGGCACCCGCATCACGACGTACCCGGCAACCATCACCTTGTTGTCCACGTGCTCGCCGTGCTCGAGCGACTCGAACATGTCCGGCAGGCCGAGCGCGAGGATCAGTACGCCGACCATCTGCACCATCGTGGTGATTCGGAAGATCCAGTCGTCGGTGTCGAAGGCCGACGCGAACCACGAGAAGTTGATCCACGCCCATGAGATCGCGAACGTGGCGAACGCAAAGCCGCCGATCCCCGGACCGATGTGGTCGGCGGCGAGGAAGTGCGCCAGCTCGTCGGCCGCGGTCCCGAACGCGATCACGAACGTCAGGTCGAAGAGAAGCTCAAGTGGCGTCACCGCCCGGTGGGCTTCGTGCG
This sequence comes from uncultured Actinomycetota bacterium, assembly GCA_963719255.1. Lineage (GTDB taxonomy): Bacteria > Actinomycetota > Actinomycetes > Propionibacteriales > Nocardioidaceae > Nocardioides. The sequence continues at coordinate 34,525 of CAVRBN010000074.1, forward strand.
GATCCCGGCCCAGCATCTGGCTTCGGTGGTGGTGCTGCGGCTCGCTCATGCGGGGAGTCTAGGAACTGTTCATCGGTTCACCGATGAGTTCCGGGCCACGTCGTCGTTCCAGTTGATGTCAGGATCAACCAGCGATTCCTCAGGAGAAGTCATCATGGACTGGAAGCTCGAAGCCGTTGTGGTCCCCGTGAGCGATGTGGAGCGCAGCCGCGCGTTCTACGTCGACCAGCTCGGGTTCCGGCTCGACACTGACCACCAGGGAGGCCCCGACTTCCCGGTCAGTCCTGGGCCGTGCAGGAGATCAAGGAACACGTGCGCTGACATGACGACCGTCATCGAGTCGGCGTTCGACCAGCATCGGCGCGAGCTGCACGTGCACTGCTATCGCATGCTCGCGTCGTACGACGAGGCCGAGGACGCCGTCCAGGAGACCTATCTCCGGGCCTGGCGGAGCCGCGAGACGTTCGAGGGCAAGCATGTCCGGGCGTGGCTGTACCGGATCGCCACGAACGTCTGCATGGACGCGATCCGCGCACAGGAAGCGGCAGGTGCCGCGGATGACGTCGTACGCCGAGGTGCCGTGGCTGTCGCCGTACCCCGACAACCTCCTCGACGAGATCCCCTCCGGCTCCGACGCGCCGGACGACGTGGCCGTGGCCCGGGAGACGATCGAGCTGGCCTTCCTCGCCGCACTCCAGGTGTTGCCGCCGCGACAGCGGGCGGCGCTGCTGGCCCGCGAGGTGCTCGGGCTGCCGGCGGCCGAGACCGCATCGATGCTCGGCACGTCGGTGGCGGCGGCCAACTCTGCCCTGCAACGGGCCAGGGAGACGATGAAGCAGCATCTGCCGTCCCACCGCAGCGACTGGCGCGCACACGAGCCGTCGGCGTCCGAGCGGGCCCTGCTGGCGAGGTTCATCGACGCCCACGAACGGATGGACGCCGAGGCGGCGATGTCCGCAGCCGCCGAGGATCTCCGGATCACGATGCCGCCGATCCCGATGTGCTTCGACGGCCTCGCCCAGATCGCGCCACTCATGGAGCGGGCCTTCGGCCCGGACCGCGCCGGTGACTGGCGACTGGTGCCGACCATGGCCAATCGCCAGCCCACGGCCGCCTCCTACCTGCGCGTCCCGGGTGACACCGAGTTCCGGGCATTCAAGTTCGACGTGCTGCGGATCTCGGGGGAGTCGATCGTGGAGATCACCACGTTCGGTCCGCAGCTGTTCGAGGCGTTCGGCCTGCCGTTGGTCCTGCCCGACTCGATGTGGTCACCGGGTGAGTCGTCGTAAGTTACGACGACTCGGCAGTGGCGCCACCAGACTGCTGGCACGGGAGAGCCGGGCTGGAAGCTCGGTGGTGGAGCTGCCGCGGGCGGCGTCGACCTGGGGCTGGGTCAGGAACAGGGTGCGGGTCAGGTCGGCGCCGGAGACGTCGGCGCCTCGGAGGTCGGCGCCGGTGACATCGGCGAGGGTCAGGTCGGCCCCACGCAGGTCGGCTCCGGTCAGCAGCGCTCCTCGCAGGCTGGCGCCGACGAGCGGCGTGTCGCGGAGGTCGCGTCCGATCAGGTCCGCGCCGTCGAGGTCCGGCCCGGGAGCAGCCTGTCGGGCAAGCCGACTCGCCTGACGAAGCAGCGGGTTGACCGTCATCCGGTGGGATTCGACGTCGTACGACGCCAGCGTTGCCGCGTCCTGGCCGGTCACCGCGACGGTGTCGCGGACGGCCGACTCGAGGTCTGAGGAGAGACCGGCCGACGTCGGCAGGCTCAACGCCAGGTCGAGGTGCCAGAGCAGCTCGTGGAGCTGGCGCATCACCGCGAACACGGCGAACATCTGCGCGCCGATGCCTTCACCGGACCGCCAGTCCTTCCCGCCGAAGGTGACCTGGGTGACCTGCTGGCCGGCGCCGAAGCAGTCGAACACGGTGCAACCCCGGTAGCCCTCTTCGCGCAACCGGTCGTGGATGCCGCACCGGAAGTCGCGGCGAAGGTGTCCGCAGGGATCGCCTGCGGCCTTGTCGACCGGGAAGTCCGCGGACCGCCCGAACGGCAGGGCGACGCAGCACAGGCCGGCGCATCGCGAACAGTCCGCCGCCAGCTCCAGCACGAAGTCCATTGAACCTCAGGGGCAGGACGGGAGAGCTGGGAGTGGCAGGTTGAGCCTCCACGCCGCCAGGAATCCCCAACCCTGTCTGGCGAATCGCTGTCTCATTCGCGTTTCAGGGACGTGACGTGGGGCACATTGTCAGTTACAGTCACGCGACCGCTCTTCGCAGGAGGCAACCGGTGATCGAGGTCCATCGCGCGCAGCAGCTACCGATCCCAGCTGGTGCGGATCGGCTCCCGGACCTTCGTGCGACCTGTGCTCGCATTCTTTCCGTCCATCGGTCCTGCCGCCCCCTTCGTCGATCTGGTCGATCTCGGCATGCGCGCGGTCCCTCGGCTGCCCTCCACCCAGGTCGAGAAGGTGAGCGGCGGCGACTGGTCGGCTGAGCTGGTCAGCGCCAAGGACTCGGTCCCCGGCCAGGCGGCCATCGTCTACTTCCACGGCGGCGCGTTCGTGATGTGCGGGCTGGCCACTCACCGGCGGATCGCCGAACGGCTGGCCCAGCGCACCGGGTTGCCCGTGCTGTCGGTCGCCTACCGACAGCGCGCGAAGGGCTACGTCGCCACCAGCATCAGCGACTGCGTCGAAGCCGTGAACTGGCTGATCGATCGCGGTTACGACCCCGCCCAGCTGGTGCTGGCGGGCGACTCTGCAGGTGGGCACCTGTCGTTCGCAGTCGCGCTGGCCGCGGCCGAACAGGACATCCGGGTGGCGGGGGTGGTTGCCCTGTCTCCCTGGCTCGACTTCGACAACTCCGTACGCCGGCGGCACCGCAACGCCCTGCGTGATGACTGCATCCCGACGTACCGCCTCCAGAGGGCCGCCCAGCGGGTCAACCGGGCTGCGTCAGATCGACCCGTCGATGTCGCCGGTGAACGCAGACCTGCGCCGGCTCCCGCCCTCGCTGATCATCTGTGCCGCGGGGGAGGTCCTGCGGTACGACGCGGAGCTGATGACCGAGCGACTCGACAAGGCCGGGGTCCCGGTGGAACTGCACATCTGGGAGGGCCAGGTGCACGCCTTCCCGGTCCTGGCACATCTGTTGCCCGAGAGCCGCGCCGCGCTCGACCGGATCGGATCCTTCGTCGCCGAGGTTGTCGCCGGCGCGCGTGCCGACGAAGCCGGCCTGGCGTCCTAGCGACCGCGCCTCGCGGCGGCCCGAGTGGCCCGGAGTGGGGCCGGATCCCGGCCAGCGGCCGCGGAATCGCCGAAGGAGTGGGGCGACTTCGGGCGTGTCGGCCGAAATTTTCGCGTCAAAGTGGGGATGTGTTCGCGTCTGCGGCAAAGTCATGGCAGACTGAACATGAACGGAAAGTGAACAGGAGGTGTCCCATGCGCGACCTCAAGGAAACCAAGACCCGTCTCACGATGACCTGGGTGCCAGTTCGTGACGCCAACGGCCGGGTCCGGATGGAGGCCCGCTGGGCCGCTTCAGCCACGCCCGCGCACAAGCCGCAGCCACACGCCGCCTGAACCCCGCAGCAGGGTCGACCCGCCACCTCGGTGGCGGGTCATTGCGTTGTTCACACTGTCACTTCCTCGCGCCGGGCGCCGTTGGTCGCGGCCACGACCGGTCCATGAGGGTTCTCGCCTTCTAGTCGGATCGTCAGGCGGCCGCAGCGACCAGGGCAACGAGTGGTGGCAGGCTCGAGCCGACCGTGCCGAGCACACTGCCGCCCCGGGGGCGCCAGTAGCCCAACGCGTCGGCAATGCCCATGGCGAGGCTGGCCAGCAGCATGTAGAAGCACGCCGTCACGACGACCGCTCTGCCGATGCCCTCGTCGCCCGTGTGCAGGATGATCAGACCGACGATCGTGCCGATCCCGGCCAACATGTTCCGGAAGCCGACGACAAAGGCCCACATCTGCACGTCCGCGATGTTGTCGGCCTCGACGTGGAGAAACTTCCGCGCTGCAGGTCGGTGGAAGAAGAACATTTCGACCGGCGCCGCACCGATGTAGGCCACGGCACCGACCAGAGCCGCGACCTGGGCCACCCCGTTCACGACGCTCCACCCTTCGAGCCGGTGGACGCCAGGACGGACCTACAAGGTTGGTTCGTACTCATGTTCCCAGCCTCGTGCCGGACTGGTCTGTCGGGTTGCGTAGTCGGCTACTCGATCTGCGGGTGCTCGCTTCGGTCACGATGTGGCGGTGACCGAGCATGCTTCCTGCCGGGCTGTCGCGCTGGCCGAGCTGCCCGCGGTCCACGCACTTGCACTTCGCCTCAGCGACGAGGGCGAGCCCCGCGAGCGGATCGCCCGAGTATTGGGGATGGAGCCGGAGGCTGTGGGGCCGCTCCTGGAGGTGGCCGCCGCGAAGCTCGCGGAGATCCTCGGCCGCGAGGGTTCGCTGTAGCCTCGTGCCGTGGTTCTGGCGTGGCCGCTCGTCGGCCGGGACGAGGAGCTCCGGTTCGTGGCGGGGGCGCTGCGTGCGCAACGGTCGCCCGGCGGGGTCGTGCTCGCCGGCGCGGCCGGAGTCGGGAAGACCCGGTTGGCCCGCGAAGCGGTGCAGCGCGCGGCACCACAGGGCACCACCGTCCGCTGGGCCTACGCGACGGCCTCCGCCCGGTCGACCCCCCTCGGGGCGTTCGAGGGGTTGCTCGGGGACCTGGGCTCCGACCCGGCTCAGCGCGTGCGCCGCGCGGTGACCGCGCTCGGCGCGTCGTCCGGGGCTCCGCCGCTGGTGGTGGTCGACGACGCCCACGAGCTCGATGAGCTCTCCGCGATCGTGGTGCACAGCCTGGTCGTCAGGCGGGCGGCGACAGTCCTCGTCACACTCCGCTCAGGGGAACAGGCGCCGGACGCGGTCACGGCGCTGTGGAAGGACGAGCACCTGCCGCGTCTCGAACTCCAGGCTCTCTCCGTCGCGGAGACCGGGATGCTTCTCAGACGCGTGCTGGACGCTCCGCTCGACTCGGCGGGGGCAGATCGACTCTGGTCGCTGAGTCAGGGCAACCTGCTCTACCTGCGCCACCTGGTGGACGGCGAGCTGCGATCCGGACGGCTCCTCAAGGTGGCGGGGGTCTGGCTGTGGCCCGAGGCCCCGGCGCTCAGCGCCCGTCTGGCCGAGATCGTGCGCAGCCAGATGGGTCAACTCCCGGAGGAGGTGCTCGATGTCATCGACCTCCTGGCCGTGGGTGAGCCGGTTCCGCTCGATGCCATCAGCGCGCTGACCGCACCAGCTGCGCTGGAGCAGGCGGAGCTGCGCGGGCTGGTGCGCACCGACACCGTTCCTCGGCTCACCTTGCGCCTGGCCCATCCGCTGTACGGCGAGGTGCGGCGGTCCGAGATCGGGCAGGTTCGTGCCCGCCGGCTGCGGGGTCTGGTGGCGACCGCACTGTCCGCGGAGGAGTCACCCGCCGAGGCGCTGCGGTGCGCAGTGCTCACCGTGGACTCCGACCTGCGGCCCGATCCCGGACGCCTACTCGCTGCCGCACACCAGGCGGTGGGGTTGTTCGACCTGACGCTAGGGGAGCGGCTGGCTCGCGCGGCTGCGGAGTCCGGTGGTGGGGTGGACGCCCGTCTGGCGCAGGCGATGGCGCTTTCATGGCTCAGCCGGGGCGAGGAGGCCGACGAGATCCTGGCCGGCCTGGCGGAGGAGAGGAACGCCGCGCCCGTTCTGCCCCTGGTGACCGCAGGGCGGGTGGGCAATCTGTTCTGGACGCTGCGCCGGACCGACGAGGCCGAGCGGCTCCTTGCTGCGACCCTCGCCGGCGTCGAGGGACCGCTGCACGCCTTCTTCACCGCGATGCGGGTCGCCTTCGACGCCTCCCTCGGACGCGTTCGGCGGGCGTACGACGACGGGCTCGCGCTCCTGGACGACCCCGATCTGCCGGCGATCGCGGTGCTCATGGCCGCGTTGGGAGTGGCCGCCAGCGGTGCCGTCCTGGGCCAAGTGGAGTTCGTCAAGCAAGCTGCCCTCCGGGGCTACGACGCCGCGGTGAAGTCCGCGGAGGGCGGCATCCCGAGGTTCGGCCTGGCTGACTGGCACATCCTCGCGCTGAGGCTCTCCGGAGATGCGAAGGGTGCCGAAGAGGTTGCCCGGCGCGTGGGCGGGGAGACCGTAGACGTCCTCGGTCCGGCCCACCTGATGGGCCTGGTGCTGCTCGGCCACGGAGAGCTGGCGAGGGGACGGGTCCGGACAGCTGAGCGGCTGCTGCGCGAGGCCTGGGCAGGCCTGCGTGATTCCGGGCACGAGTTCCGGTACCGCTGCAGGATGCACCTCACCCAGGTGCTTGCTCTCCTCGGCGACACGGACGAGGCCCGAGGTTTGCTCACGGATCTGGAGTCGCAGCGCCATCCGGCGTACACGCTGATGGAGCCCGAGATCCTGCTCGCGCGGGCTTGGGTTGCCGCGTCGGAGGGCTCAACCACCGAGGCGGTGGCTGCCGCGCACAGGGCGGCCGACGTGGCCCGCCGTGGCTCGTCACCGGCGTACGAGGTGCTGGCGCTGCATACCGCCCTGGAGCTCGGTGACCACACGGTCGCCGGCCGGCTCTTCGAGCTTGCGGGGACGGTGGAGGGGGAGCGGGCCCCTACCGCCGCGTTGCAGGCCGAGGCACTGGCGACCGGGGACGGTGACGGGCTGCTCGCGGCGGCCGACCGTTGGGAGGAGCTTGGTGATCGACTCGCGGCCGCCGATGCGGCCGCGAGCGCCGCTCTGGTGTTCCGACGGCAGGGTCGGCGGGGTTCGGATTCGACGGCCGTGGCACGGGCACAGCGGCTGCGAGACGCCTGCGAAGGCGCACACACGCCAGCACTGACCGCCGCGGCGCGTCCACTTCCCTTGACCGAGCGCGAGCGCGAGATTGCCACGCTGGCAGCCCGAGGCCTTGCCAACCGGGAGATCGCCGATCGGCTCGTCGTCTCGGTTCGCACGGTCGAGGGGCACCTCTATCGCATCTGCAACAAGCTCGGCGTGAACGAACGCGGCGCGCTCAAACCGATCCGTCGGGCCGCCGATCGTGACCTTGCCCGACGACGCAAAACCAGTGCTGGGATTGAGGGTGCATCACCCAGAATGACGCCATGGGTCCCTGGCGAACGGTGCGCGAGCACCTCGGCCCGGGACTGACGCGCGACGTCGCTCTGGTCGCGCTCGCGGTCGGTGTCGTCGGGGCGTC